>CALBMM010000086.1 GCA_937896535.1 uncultured Pseudomonadota bacterium | reverse complement strand
CTGAGCTGGTCGGCCGGCGATCACGAGGCCGCGCTGCAGACGTACGCGCGCGTGTGGGCCGTCGCGCCGGGCAGTCGCGCGGCGCGGGTGGCTTCGGTCAGCGCCGGCGAGTTGTGGCTCGAGCTCGGCCGACCCCAGCTGGCACTGCAATCGTTTCGTCGGGCCCAGCGTGGCAAAGGGGCGCTCGCGCAGGATGCCGGCTACGGCGAGATCCAGGCGCTGCGTGCCCTCGGCAAGTCCGCGGCCGCCGACGCCGCGACGCAGCGGTTCCTCGCGCGCTACCCCGACAGCGCCTACGGTGCGAAGCTTCGCAAGTGACGCGCGTCGCCGCGGTCTGTGTGCTGTCGCTGGCGGGGTGCGTCCACACCGAGGTCGTGGCCTCGGAGATCTCGGCGACCTCGTCCGCGGACACCGGCAGCGACGGCGCGGCGACGCAGGGCGCAACGGACGACACGGGCGAGACCGGCGCGACGCCGCAGACGTGCGACGCGCCCGTGCCGACGGCAGGTTGTGACGAGGACGCCGACCCGCTGCGCGCCCCCGAGATCACCTGCCACCCCGGCATCGAGGCCGCCACGTTCCAGACCGCCGACGGCAACGCGTGGCGCAGTGCCCACGAGTTCGGCAACGCGTTTTGGGTCGGCGAAGACAGCCACGCCGTGCTCGTGCTCAGCACCGGCACGCTGCCGCTGGCCGACCCCGCGGGCCAGGTCGCCGTCGACCCGGGCGCGGCGCAGCTGGCCAGCGTCGCCAACGCCAACCCCGACGACGGCGTGCTGCCCGACCCGATCGTGATCGCCCCGGGCTCCAACGGGGGCGCCGGCGGCACGCCGTACTTCGACTGCGACGGCATCGGCGACTGCTCCGAGACGCTGCCCACCGCCCTCGCCGGCGTCACCGCGCAGGACCTGATCTGGCTGCGCTTCGAGGTCGACGTGCCCGCGGACGTCCACGGCTACGCCGTGCGCGTGGCGTTGCTGACGGCGGAGTACCCCGAGCGCCTCGGCCAGGCCGCCGCCGACACGTTCATCTGGTGGTCTCGCGGCGACACGTTCACCGGCAACCTCGCCACGCTCGCCGGACAGCCCGCCACCCCCTCGGGCCTCGCCACCCGCCTGTCGCTGCACACCCTCGACGACCCGATGCTGCTGCGCACCGGCTTCGACGGCGGCACCGGCCAGCCCTGCAGCGTGGGTGGCACCGACGTACCCGACTGCCCGATCGGCGCGAGCACGGGATGGCTGACCCTGCGCGGACCCGCCGAACCGGGCGAGCACCTGACGATCACCGCCGCGTTGTTCGACGCCGGCGACGCGTTGCTCGACACGGTGGTGGTCCTCGACGATTGGCACTGGGAGTGCGCGGGGTGTCGACCGGGCGAGACATGCGGGCTGTCGGTGCCGTAGTCGTTGCCGGCTTCGTTCTCCGTCCGGATCTCGGGCTCGTGCGGTCGCAGATGAGCTCACGTGCGATCGTGGTCGAACGCTGGGTCGGGGCCGTGCTGGCACACGAGTCGGGCAGGAGACCGCAATGTCAACGACGAGCAGCTCGTCATGCAGTCCGGGCCACTACCGCTGTTGCAACCGACGACAGCAAGACAGCGAGAGCCGGGCAAGGTTCATCGTGTTTCGATCTATTCCTCGTCCTCGATTGCCCGTTGACTGCACGACAGCACCTCTTCGAGTGCCGCGTAGCATGCAATCCCTGGATCGACGATGCCGTGAGCGCCGCGAAAGTGGTCCGCCTGATCCTCGCAGGAAAGGTCGGCGACGCAGTCGATGTAGGCAACGTGTGGCGCGCCACACCGGTCGTTGCCCTTGCCATCGGGGCGCCAATGACATTCATCATCCATGATGCAGGTCTCGACGCACTCCTCCACCGTCTCCACCACCGCGTACTCGCTCCCGCAAACGGGGTCGATGGCAATCGGGCACCACCGCTCGCACGCATCGACACGGTAATCCGGGACCTCGGGTTCCAGTTCCCGGTCCGCGCACGCAGGTGCCAGGACGAGCGCTGCGGCCGCTCGGAACATCACGCCCATGGTGTCCGCGTGAGCCGCCACGATGACAGGGCTAGCACGAGCGCGACGCGTGCACGATCCCGTCTGGTCGACGCCCATGGATGTCGACGCGGTCAGGTCGCTGCTTCGGCACCCCAGCGTGCAGCCGCGCCAGACCGACGCCGCGACTCACGGCGCCCGTAGCCTTCCGCGGGGCGTCGAGCTGCTCAGCTGCCGGATCTCTCGGAGCGACCAAGGGGGCTACGGCGCGTTCTCTCGCCCGGCCCGGCACTGAGCGTGACGGGCCCACCCCGATCCAAATCGGAAAATTCGTTTTCGATTTGGCGCACATCGCGCCGTCGCAAGACTCGGCCGAACCTGGTCTATGGTCCGCCCGATCTCCCGGGAGGACCCCTCGATGTCGGCACAGATGAGCATCTTCGATCAGTTGGAGCGGCGCAGCCACGAGCAAGTCGTGTTCTGCCACGACGAAGTCACCGGCCTGCGCGCGATCGTGGCGATCCACGACACGACGCTCGGCCCCGCCCTCGGTGGCACGCGCATGTGGACGTACGCCAGCGACGCCGACGCGCTCACCGATGCGCTGCGTCTGGCGCGAGGCATGACCTACAAGTCCGCGGCCGCCGGCCTCAACCTCGGCGGCGGCAAGGCGGTGATCCTCGGCAACGCCAAGACCGACAAGAACGAGATGCTGTTTCGCAGCTACGGTCGGTTCGTGCAGGGCCTGGGCGGGCGCTACATCACCGCCGAAGACGTGGGCACCACCGTGCAGGACATGGAATGGGTCCGCATGGAGACCGACCACGTCGTGGGGATCAGCCGCGCCCTCGGTGGCTCGGGCGATCCGAGCCCGTTCACCGCGCTCGGCGTCTACGAGGGGATCAAGGCCTCGCTCAAGTGGCAGACCGGCAACGAGTCGCTCGAGGGCAAGACCGTGGCGGTGCAGGGCGCCGGCGCGGTCGGTCGCCACCTGATCCGCCATCTCGCCGAAGGCGGGGCCAGGATCGTGGTCGCCGACATCGACGCCGACAACCTCGCGCGCGTCACCGCGGCCCACGACGGCATCGAGGTCGTCGAGCCGAACGCGATCTACGGCGTGGGTTGCGACGTGTTCGCGCCCTGTGCCCTCGGGGCGGTGATCAACGACGAGACGCTGCCGCAGCTCAAGTGCGCGATCATTGCGGGCTCGGCCAACAACATCCTCGCCGAGGACCGCCACGCCCAAGCGCTCGTCGATCGCGACATCGTGTACGCGCCCGACTACGTCGTCAACGCGGGCGGGCTCATCAACGTGGCCAACGAGCTCGAGGGCTACAACACCGATCGCGCCACGCAGCAGGTTCGCGGCATCTACGACATCACCATGCGGATCTTCCAGATCGCGCGCGAAGAGAACATCACCACGCTGCAGGCCGCCAACGCGCTGGCCGAGCGTCGGATCGAAGCGCTCGCGAAGATCCGCGACCGCTACGTCGGGGTGGCCGACCGTCCGCGGCGGCGCGCCTGAGCTACGTTACTCGCTCGGGTCGTCTTCGCGGGTCGCCAGGAGCCGATCGACGCTGACCTCGAGTCGGCTCCCCACCATCTTGAGCACGCTGTCGACGTCGCGGCCCGAGGTCGCGAGGCGGTCGCGCAGCTGCGCCTTGGTGGTGTCGAGCAGCTGCCGACGCGCGCGGGCGAGCCGACGCGCCGCGGTGACCCGGTGGACGCCGTCGATCTTGGCGAGGTGGTCCAGCGTCATGCCGCGCAGGTGATGCTGTCGCAGGATGCGGCGATCATCGGCGGCCAGACCATCCACGGCGGCGGCGAAGGCCGCCCGGAAGTGCTCGCCGCACTGGGCTCGGATCTCGTCGATCTCCGGATCGCTGCCGCCGGGCGTGGCGAGCAGGTCGTCGATGAACCCGTCGACCCGGGGCGAGCGCGCCCGACCACGACGCAGGTCTTTGACCGCGCGCAGCACCGCGACGCGGGTCCAGCCCTTGAGCGAGCCGCGACCGGCGTACTGGGCGACGCGCCCGGGCGCACCGTCTTCGCCCACGAACAAGCGCGTGACCAACCGCTGCAGCAGATCGTCGCGGCTCGGATCTCCGGGCAGCGCCGCGGCCACGGCCGGTCGCACGATCGTCTCCGTGACCTCCGCGATCGCACGGGCGTCTTCGTGCGCGCACGCGGTGGCCACGTACACGTCGTCGGTGTGCAGCGCCTGCAGGGTCGGCAGCGTCGCTGGCTCCAGACGGTCGGCCAGCGCACGGGCGAAGTCCTCGTCGGCGAGGTCCACGCCCGGCCAGCGGGCACGCGCGCGGGCGTGGATCTCGTCGAGGATCGACGCGAGCTCCGATTCGCCCGCCAGAGCGCCGTGCGCGTCCGGATCGAGGGCCGCGAGAAATGCTTGGGTCAGCCCCATGGGCACTGCTACCGCGATGATGCCACGCCACCGCCGGGCCGACCGCCGCAACGACCGCCTTCGTGCTACGTCCCAAAGTCGTGGCCGCCGCCTGCCCCTCCGACGATCGGATCGCCGCCTTCGTCGAGGGTGCGCTGCGCTCCGATGATGCGGCGGCCCTGCGCGCGCATCTGGACGGTTGCGAGGCGTGCGCCGAGCTCGTGGCCGACTACGCCGAAGCCTTCGGCCTGCCCTCGGCCGACCAGCCCAGCACACACCCGCCCTCGCAGGTCGGAGACGCGGGCGAGCGCGGTCCGGACCTCGACCTGCACGAGGGCGACATGTTCGATCGCTACGTGGTGCTCATGCTGGCCGGGCGCGGCGGCATGGGCGAGGTCTACGTCGCCTACGACCCCACGCTCGATCGCAAGCTCGCCCTCAAGATCGTCCGGCCGTCGCGGACGCCCGACGAATCCGCCCAAGAACGCTTGCTCGCCGAAGCCCGACGCGCCGCCGCGGTCACGCACGACAACCTGGTGCCGATCTACGACGTGGGGTTCGCACGTGGTCGGGCGTACATCGCCATGGAGTACGTCGAGGGACCCTCGCTGGCGCAGTGGCTGCGCACGGACTCGCCCACGCCGACGCAGATCGTCGACGTCTTCGTAGGGGCCGCGCGGGGCCTGGCCGCCGCCCACGACGCCGGGATCGTGCATCGCGACTTCAAGCCCGCCAACGTGCTGCTCGGCCGCGACGGTCGACCGCGCGTGACCGACTTCGGCCTCGCCCGCGCCCTCGACGACGACGACGAGGCGCCGGGGGCCGCCGGGACGCCGGCCTACATGGCCCCGGAGCAGTGGGCCGGGCGGGCCGTCGACGCGCGCGCCGATCAGTACGCGTTCGGCGTCGCGTTGTTCGAGGCGCTGCACGGCCGCCGACCTCCCCGGGCCGACGCCGACACCGGGGTCGACGCGTCCGACCCGCTCGCCCCTCACCACGTCATCGACACCACGACCACGCGACCCACCCCGTACGACGCGTTGCTGCGACGATGCCTGCGCGCCCGGCCCGACGATCGCTTCGCGACGATGCACGAGGTCATCGCCGCGCTCGCGCCCCGTCGGCGGGCGCGGACCGCATGGGTCCTCGCCGCGGCCGGCCTCGTCGGCGTCGCCACGTGGATCGCCTGGAGCCCGCCGGCGCCACCGCGCCGCTGCGCCGGTCGGGATCGCATGGACGCGATCGTGACCAGTGAGTCCATGGCGGCCGTGCGCGCGGGGCTCGAGCGCACGCATGCCGACTTCGCCCGGGTCGCCGCCGGCCAGACCGTGCAGGCGCTGGGCCGCTACGCCGCGGGGTGGACGGCCGCCTACGACGAGACCTGCCATGCCCCGGCCGCGCCGCAGGTGCGCGGGTGCCTGCGGCAGGCCGAGGACGAGCTCGTGGCGACGATCGACGTGCTGCGCGACGCCGACGAGACCTCGGCGGCACGCGCCGTATCGATGGTCCGCGAGCTCCCCGAGCCGCGCGAGTGCCTCGACCGCGCCGACGAGCGCAGCGATCGTTTCGCCCCGGCCGCGACGATCGCGGAGGTCGAATCCCTCGAGGCACAGGTCAACGCACTGCGACGGGCGGGCCGCTACGAGGAGGCGTTGGTGATCGCGCAGCGGGCACTTTCGCAGGCACAAGCCTCGGGCCATACCGCCACGCTCGCGCGCGCGGAGTTTTCGATCGGCATGCTGCAGCTGCGCCGTACCGAGGACGAGGACGCGGCCGTGCACCTCGAGCGCGCCGCGTGGCTGGCCAGCCGCGTGTCCGACGACGAGATCCACGTGCAAGCCCTCGCGTCGCTGATCGGCCTCGAAGGGGGTCTTCTGCGTCGGCCCGAGCGCGCTCGCCAGTGGGCGCAGCGAGCCCGCACGGCGCTGCGGGCCGCCGGTTCTCCGCCGCGACTGCGACAATCGCTGCTGCTGGCCGAAGGAGGCTTCGCCGCGCTCGTCGGCGAGGACCGCCGCGCGATCGCGTTGCTCGAAGAGGCGACCGCGATCGCCGAGGCGCTGTACGGTGACGATCACCACCTCGTCGCCCGGCCCCTGCAGGGTCTGGGGATCGCTCGTTTCAATCAAGGCGACCTCGTGGGCGCCCGACGGGACGTCGAGCGCGCCGTCGCGATCAACGAGGCGGCGCTCGGACCGGTGCACCCGGAGTTGACCAAGTCGCTGGACGTGCTCGCGGCGATCGCCGGGTTCGAGGGCAAGCGCGACGAGGCCGTGACGATCGCCGAGCGCTCGCTGCAGATCGCGATCGCCGCCCACGGGCCCGACGCGCTTCGCACCGCGCAAGAGCACCACCACCTCGCGATCCAGCTCGACGACGCCGAGCGCTTCGAGGAGGCCTCGGTCCACATCCTCGCCGCGATCGCGGGCATGGAAGCCGCGGGCGGCCCCTACGAGCACAGCCTGCAGAACGCGCTCGATGCCCTGGGCCTGGTGCGGTTTCACCAAGACCGCTACGAGCCGGCGGTGGCGGCCTTCGAGCGCAGCATCGCGATCGCCGAGCACAACGGTGAGGGCGACTCGATCGACACCGCGTCGGCGTGGTCGCACCTGGGCGAGACGTTTCGGTGGGGCGGCCGTATGGACGACGCCGTGCGCGCCCACGAGCGCGCGCTGGGGATCCGCGAACGCTACGGGCGCCCGCACTACGTGGCCGCCACGCTCTCCGCCCTCGCCCGCGTCGCCCGAGACCGGGGCGATTGGGCGAGCGCGCGCGCGTTCTACGAAGACGCGGCCGGGCACTGGGAGGCGGCCTACGGCCCGGAGCATCCCTTCGTGCAGCGGGCGCGGGGCTCGATGGTCGAGATGGAACAAAAGTAGGCCGGGGCCGCTACGGTGTGGCCACCTCGGCGTCAGGGCGGGGCCATGTCGAAAACCCTTCGCTTCGCCCTCGCCGCCCTCCTGCTGCCGGTCGCGCTCGGCGGCTGCAACCCCAACACCCAAGAGCAACGGGACGCGGCCAAGGCCGCCGCCGACAGCTACTGCGACTGCGCCGAGGCGCTGCTGAAGACCCCGGTCGACGAGCTCGGGAAGATGCGGGGTGACCAGCTGTGCCGCGCCGAGTCCGACGCCTACAACGCCGCCTGGGAGGCCCTGCCCGCTCGTGCCGACGGCGACGACGAGGCCGCCGCGATCTCTTCGTATCTGTACGACTGCCACAAAATCCTGCGCGACGCCCACGGCATCGCGTGGCGAGCGGCCAATCGATAGCGACACCAGCGCGTCGCGGGAGAAGTACAAATGCAGACCCGCGACGCTACGGTCGGTCGGCGTCGGCGTCAGGGGTGGGCCATGTCCAAAGCGACCACCATCGCCCTCACGCTCGCGCTGGCACCGATCGCCGGCTGCTCGATCTTCCAGATCTCGTTCGGTGACAAGTCCAACCAGCCCGGCGCCAGGGGGGCCGGCGCGTACACCGGCCCCGAGTGCGACGACATCGAGGTGCGCGAGCACTCCAAATCACGGCAGAAGGAAGAGGGTTCGTGGGAGACGTACGACGTCACCTACGCGCCGCAAGCGAGCCCCGATGCGCCGTTGCCCTCCCAGGCGGCCCATGTCGTGTGCGCGGACCGGATTTCCACGTACCCCACCGAGGGCAGGATCGACCTGCCGGCCGTCTTGCACGATCGCTTCGACGCCTACGACTTCGATCACGCCGCCGCCGCGCTCATCGTGGCCAACTGCAGCCGGTCCGAGGAGTGCCTGCTCGACGTCACGCCGGCGAGCGCGACCCAGCACCAACGCTGGGCCGCCGGGTTGCTGTCGTTTTACGCCGAGCGTCTCGATCGGGAAAAAGCGGCGGCGGCCCTCGAGGCGGCGGGCGTCTCCGCGGGACTCGCGAGCGCCTTGCTGCAGCGCGTGGATGCGGGCGTCGCCGACATCGGGGCCGTCGTCGCGGCGATCCCCGAGTCGGAGCGCCGCGCGTTCGTGGAGATCCCCGCCGAGGCTCGCGCGGAGTCCGAGGCCTATTTCCGCGCGTACAACGACCAGTGGCGCGAGCTGGCGAAGCTGCGCGACGCGTCCGCGCGGGAGCGGGCCGAGGGCGTCGGCGACGAAACGATCGCGGCCCTCGAGGCGCTGCGCGTGGCCTACGTCGACAAGTGCGGTGGCACGGCGGCGTGCATGCACGAGGGGCTGCCGGCATCGGTCGCCCACGAGCTGTTTCTCGCACACGTGTCTCGGGCCGACGCCGCCGCCGCTGCCGCGGAGGCCGACCTCGTCGAGGTGACCGGCCCGGGTCGTCCCGCCGCTCGCGTCATCTTCGAGCGCCAAGCCGAGTACCTGCGCGCGGCGACTTCGGCCGACAGCAAGATCGCCGACGCCAAGCGGCGCGGCCTCGACGACGACACGGCGACCGCCGCCGCCGCCGGTGGACCCGCCCACGATTTCTCCGACGCCGAGCCCTGGCGCATGGACGAAGCTCCACGGCTGGACTACCGCGCCGTGATCCCCGGTCAGCTGCAGGGCGCCGGCGGCAAGCTCGACGCCAAGAAGGACAACGGCGACGGCACCGTCACGCTCGCTTTCGCCGACGAGGTGACGCGCTACCCGGTGATGTCGTGCCACGACACGAACAAGATCGCGCGCGTGTACGCCGACGGCCGCATCGACTACGAGCAACGCTGCCGCAAGACCGGCAAGGTCCGCACCGACCGACGCACCTTCGATCCGGTCGTCGTTCCCGTCGCCGAGGCCAAGCCGCTGCACCGCGGCGACGAGGTCGCGCTGTGGGCCTTGCCCGGCGAGACCAAGCTCGGGCGCGTGCGCTGGGCCAAGCGCCAAGACCAGGCCGTCGTCGTGCGCAACGTGCCGGTCAAAGCCGACGATTCCGCGAAGTGACGTGGCACGGACACGCCGTCGCGCGGGCCCGTCGCGCGGGCCCATGATGGTGAGGGTCCGCGCGGCGGCGCGCTCCGGTGCACGGCTCGCCCGCCGGCTGCGCGGCCTCTTGCGCTGCGGTGATTTCGAGCACGGCTTCTTGCGCTTTGCCTGCCGTCGCTGCGGCGAAGAGCTGCGCGTCCCGTTTTCGTGCAAGGCCCGCGGCGTGTGCCCATCGTGCCTCGGCCGGCGCATGTCGGAGACCGCCGCGGGCTGGCTGGACCACCTGCTGCCCGCCGTGCCGTATCGGCGGTGGGTGCTGTCGTTTCGCTCCTCGCTGTCGGCGCCTTCGACATGAGCCTGCACGCCGCCACCTGCGTCGACGGCCGCGACCGCAAGCGGCTCGAGCGGCTCGCTCGCTACCTGCTGCGCCCACCGTTTGCCCTGGACGCCGTCTGTGCCACCGACGACGGCCGCGTTCGTCTCGACATCGGCCGTCAGGGCCGCGCCGTCACCATGACGCCACCCCAGTGGCTCGCCAAGCTCGCCGCCCTCGTCCCGCCGCCCAAGGTCTACATCATCCGATACCACGGCGTCTTTGCAAACCGCCATCACCTGCGCCGCGCCGTCGCCCCCACGCCGCCGTCGCCGATGACACCCATGCCGCCGCGGCAGCTCGCGTTGCTGTCGCCCGACGGCAGTCCTGCCTGGACGGCCGCACCGCTCGCCGACGCCGACGCCGGTGGGCGCCCTCCTCCATGTGACCTCGCTTGTCCGGGCGCTCACCGAGCGCGGATCTTCACGCGCGTGACCGGCACGGGCGTGCGTGTGACGGATTCTCCAGGGTAGACGGCGAAGCGCTCGGTCCCGTTCGAGAACCCGCAACTCCCCATCATCCGGTTGGGCAAGTATCTCGCCGCGGCGACATGGTCGGCGATCGTCGTGCACGCGGCGTCGACGTCGGCCCCGTCGATGAGGAGGGTGAGCTCGGCGGCTTCGCCGGTGGGGTCGCACACGAAGGCCTTGCCGCTGGAGACCAAGGGTTGGAGGGGCTCGGTCCAAGCGGCCGCCGGCAGGGATCCGGTGCAGCTCGCGACGTGGACCACGTCCAGGTTGGTGCCGCCGTTGGACTCCACGAACCACAGCGAGAGCACGTCGCCGCCCTTGCGCACGACGACCTGCAGGTGTCCCGCGCTGGCATCGTGCCCGATCGCCGACCATCCGCGCTCCACCAGGTGCGCTTCGTAGGCCTCGGAAACCTCGGCGGGGCCTCGGCTCTCGGCCGCGGCCAGGACGCGCGCGTCGGAGCGCTCGCACACCGCGAAGTCGTCGCCGAGCGGAAGGCCGAGGGCCTGCCACGCGGGGTCGGCGGGTCGTTGCCGATCGCACACCGGCGGCGGGCTCCAGCAGCCGCCGACCAATGCCGTGATGAGGGAGGTCGCGACGACGATGCGCATGGCGTGGAGCATATCGGCTGCGCTAGCAGTCGTGATCGTACAGGCACTGGGCCACGGCATCGCAATCTCCTCCGTGCAGCTGAATGCAGCCGACCGCAAGTAGGCTGAGGCCATCGTCGTAGCCGCCGTTCGCCATCGCGAACTCGCAGCCGTCGAGACACTGTCGTCGGGTGATGTCGTTGTTCGGGTCGCAAGCGTCGAGGTACGCGGCATGGGCCGCGCAATAGCTCGAGCAGACGATCTCCTCGGGAGTGAACGGACAGCCGTCGGACGGTCCGCCTGAATCTGCCCCCCCGTCGCTCGATGACGGGTCGGGTTCCGTCGTCTCCCACGGCGGCGCCGGCCCGCCCCCGGACGTGGACCCCGGCGAGGGGGCGTCGCCCGAAGAGGTCGGTGGGAACGTGGTGTCGGCGGCGCTCGTGTCCGTCCCGCCGTCGTCGTCGTCCCAGGCGACGCACACGTCACTGGCGCACACGAGTCCGCCGTCGCACGTCGCGTTCGGGTAGCAGGCGCCCGTCTGCACCCCGGGTGGTGGATCGCCGTCGGGGCCGCCACACGCGGCGAACATGGCCAGCACGAGAGTCCAAGAGCATGCGCGAGAGGGGTTCACAGCGACCCAACACCGGGGCGCCGGCCGAGTCGCGGAGTTTTTTCGAGGCTCGTCGGATCTTCAGGACTAGGTCGTGCTCGCGTCGGCGCCGAGCAGCCGCACGAAGCTCTTGCCGAGGCCGGTCTCGACCAGGCGGAACAGGCTCGCGAGCTCCCGGCGGTCGGCGCCGAGCTTCAGGCGCAGGTACATCCGCGTGTCCTGGGCGATGGCGGACTTGAGGCGGCCGAGTCGGCGGGCGGCGGTGGAGCGATGGATCTGTTGGATGCGCCCGACCTCGTCGATCGACAGGCGGTAGATCAGCGCCAGGCGCAGCAGGTTTCGATCCTCGCTGGTGAGGTTGCCGAGGGCCTCGCCGAGGGCGGCCCGAAAAACGTCGCGGTGGTGGTCCTTCATCGCGGCCAGCTCGGGGTCGTCGTGCGGGGCGATCAGGTCGGCCAGCTGCTCGTCTCCCGTGACGCGCTGCCGTCGCGTGCTTCGTCGACGATTGAGCAGGGTGCGGGCCGCAATCACTCGACACAGCTTGTCGAGGCTCCCGCGGCCGGCGACGTCGAGCACGCGAGGTCGCTGCCCCGCTTCGGCGACGAACAGCTTCTCGCGAACGATGGCGATCACGTCGTCGATGTCCGCGACCTGCGCCCCCATCGAGCGCAGGGTCGTCGGCAGATGCTTGAAGTACAGGGCCTCGAAACGGGCGATGGCCGAGGCCTGGCCCGCCGCACACGCGGTCGCGAGGAACAGCCCCGCCGCATCGATCGCGTCGAGCCCGGCTTCGGCGTCTTGCCAATCGAGCGGCTCGTGCGTCGCGAGCCTTCGGCCCAGGCCCTCCATGAATAGGATCGGATCCCCTTCGATCCCGGGATGCTGCCGGGCCCCTTCCTCGAACGCTTCGGTGCATCGTTCGCGCGCCGCGGCAAGGGCCTCGGGGGGCCATCGCGCCGCCGAGGGCCACGCACGAAGCAACGCCTCGTCCACCGCCCACAGCGTATCACTCGGGTCCGCGCCGGATCTCGTGCCGCGCATTCCGTGCGCGACTCGGTGGGGCGCGCGGTGATCGGGTCACCGGATGGAACGCTACACTCGCGACGTGACCACGCAGATGCCTCGCGCGTCGGCTTGCCTCGACGACGCGACGATCGTCGCGTTCCTCGACGGCGAGCTGACCGGCGACGAGCGGGCGGAAGTCGACGCCCATGTCGACCGGTGTCCATCGTGTCTGGCGCTGGTCGTCGCGGTGGGCCGCGGGCAGACCGTCGATCTGCCCGAAGGTCCGGAGCGCTACGCGATCCGCGGCGAGGTGGGCACGGGCGGGATGGGGCAGGTCTTCGAAGCGTTCGACACCGTGCTGCGCCGCGTCGTCGCGCTCAAGTGCGTCCGCTCGGGGCCCGAGGACCGCGCCGCCGCGCAGCGATTCGAGCGCGAGATGGAGCTCACCGCCCGCTTGCAGCATCCCTCGATCATCCCCGTGTACGACGCAGGCCTGTTCCCCGACGGCGCCCGCTACTTCGCGATGCGCCTGGTCGAGGGACGAACGCTCGAGCTCGCCCTCGCCGAGGCGACCACGTTCGAGGCGCGGATGGAGCTGATCCCCCGGATCCGTCGCGGGTGCGAGGCCGTGGCGTACGCCCACGAGCAGGCGGTCATCCATCGCGACCTCAAGCCCGCCAACGTGCTGCTGGGGCCGTTCGGGGAGACGGTGGTGCTCGACTGGGGTCTGGCCAAGCACGTGGGCGACGACGACGCGATGACCCATCCCGGCGCGGTGGGCTGGTCGCAGCCGGGCGACGACGACACGATGACCCATCCCGGCGCGGTGATGGGGACGAAGGGCTACATGGCGCCGGAGGTCGCGCGAGGTGAGCCTGCCGATCCTCGGTCCGACGTCTTCAGCCTGGGCCGGGTGCTGGCACGGCTTTCGGAGGGGGTCGAGGGCGGACGCGAGGTGATGGCCGACTTGCAGGCGATCGTGGAGCGGGCCACGGCGCCCGACCCCGGCGATCGCTATCCCGATGCCGGCGCGTTGTGCCACGACCTGCGGCGGTTCGAGGCGGGACAGACCGTCTCCGCCCGCGACTACTCCTTGCGCAGCCGCGCCCTTCGCTTCGTCCGGCGCTCGCGCGTCTCGGCTCGGGTCACGCTCCCGCTCGCCGCGCTGGGCCTGGTGGGGGTGGTCGCGCTCGGTGGTGTGGCGACGTGGCAGCTCGGGCTGCGACGCAGCCGACAAGCGTGCGCCTCGGGGGCCGCCGCGATGTCGGGCTGGTGGCTGGAGCACGCGCGGGACGATGTCGAGCGTGCACTGACGTCCGGAGATCCCCGGCTTTCGGTGTGGCCCGACGTCGCGCCGGTCCTCGACGCCTACGCGCGCGACCTCGGGGACGTCTACGCCGGCGCCTGCATCGCGGCACGAGTGGACCGATCCCTGTCCTCGGCGCAGTGGGATGCGACCCGCGTCTGTCTCGAGGACCGCGAGCGGCTCCTGCACGCCACGGTCGACGTGTGGCGGGACGCGGATCTCGACGACGACGTCCGCAGTCGAGCCGTCGAGACGGTCCACCAGTTGCCAGCGGTCCGTGCGTGCGAGGACTCGGCGCAGGTGCTCGCCCGCTACGGGGGCATGGCCGAGGTCGCCGAAGGTCCAACGGCCGCCGCGGTACTGAGCTTGCTCGCGCGAGCGTCGGCCCTCGACGCGGTGGGCCGCTACGCCGAGAGCCTCGAGCAGGCGCAGCGAGCCGAGCGGGTGTCGAAGGTCGGTGAGCCGGCGGGGCTCGAGGCCGCCGTCGCGTTCCGACGAGGGGTCGCGATGAGCCGGCTCGATCGACCGGAGGCGGTCACCGTGCTCGAGCGAGCGTTCGGCCTGGCCGACGCGGCGCAGCAGGAGTGGCTCGCCGACGAAGCCCTGCTCATGCTCGCCAGCGAGCAGACCCATCGCGGCGAGTACGAGCGCGCCGACGTGTGGGGTCGGTTGGCGCAGATGCGCACGGACCCCGAGCGTGATCACGCGCGCGTGTCCGCCGTGCGGCGGGTCCGCGCCGACCTGCTCGCGAGGTCCGGCGAGCCGGGCGAGGCCGAGAAACTGCTGCGGACGGCCCTTGCCGACGACGAGGCGCACGGCGGGACGGATCGAGCCGAGCGCGCGCAGCTGCTCCACTCGCTCGCGGCGGCGCTGCACGATCTCGACCGGCTCGCCGAGTCCGAAGCCGTGCTCGAACGAGCCCTGACGATCTACGCCGAGGTGTGGGGGGTCTCGAACCCTCACTACGCCAAGGTCCTCGCCAACCTCGCCACGACACGAGGCGATCTCGGCGACCGCGAAGGGGCTCGAGCGCTCCTCGAACAGGCGCGCGAGATCTTGGAGGTGGCCCACGGCGCACGCTCGGCGCCGGTCGCCAGCGTCCTCAACAACCTCGCCAAGCTCGCCGACGACGGCGAGACCGCACTCGCCCTCTACGAGCAGGCCCTGTCGATCACCCGCGAGGCACTGGGGCCGGAGCATCCCTTCGTGGTCGAAGCGCTACTCAACGTGGGCGTGGAGAGGCTCAATGCCGGCGACCTCGACCTCGCCGAGCGCGACCTACGACGGGCCGAGGCCTTGGCGACCCGGGTCCTTGCCGCAGACGACGAGTTCCGCGGCCACATCCTGTACAACCTCGGATCCATCGCGTTCTATCGCGGCGACGTGGACGAGGCGATCGCTCTGTACCGAGAGGCGCTCCCGTACTTCGCCGAAGCGGAGCTGTGGCGCGCGATGGCCGAGTGCAATCTGGGGGTGATCCTCGGACGCTCCGAACGGTGGGCGGAGGCGATGCCCTACCTCGAGCGTGCGCTCGAGACCCGTGCCGCCGCGCTGCCGCCGGGTCACGAAGACGTGGTGCACACGCGTGCCTCGCTGGCCGAAGCCAGGCTCGCGTTGGCCGACCCGGAGGCGGCACGCGAGCTCGCCGAGCTGGCGATTGCCGACGCAGAGGCGGCGAATCTGCCCGCGGACCTGCTCGTCGAGGCGCGCTTCGTCCTCGCCCGCGTGCTGTGGACGACGGCGCCGGACGAAGGTGTGGCCGTCGCACGACGAGCACGAGCCGATGTCGACGCAGGCCGCAGGGCCGCCGGCGATCGCATCGACGCGTGGTTGTCCGCGCACGATGACGAGGCGGCGAAGAGTCGCTGACGAGTCCGCGGGCGAGCCTTGGTCGTTGCTGGTGTCCGTTGCCGGCGCTGCGTGTTCGCTGCGCGTAGCCGCGGCGCCAAATCCTCGGACACGAGGACAATCTCCGGCAGCCGCGTGACTCGGGATCGCCCGATCTCACGTGTCAGCCCAACGTATCGGGAGTTCGGGCGGCCCGGGGCGGCGTAGCTGCCGCGAGGCGACAGCGGCAAGCGTTTGCCGGGCAGCGTCCGTACTTGGGAAGGAGCAACACATCCCTGAGCCGTCCTACCTCGGAGTTTGGAAGCACTACATTCGCGCCCGTGATCGTGACCCGCGTTGCCGAGACGCTCGTGCTGCTCGCTGCCGTGCAGTGTACTCCTGCCAATAGCGCCTCGACGGAATCGCCGGCCCCGGCTGACGGGCTCGGGCCGCCAACCGAGGCCGCATCCGTCACGGTTTCCGGGCGGCGGCGAGCACATGAACGAGACCGCCGCGAACCGGCGCCGACGGTGCTACCGGGTGTGCTCGACGGGCTCGCGGCCCGGCGCGCCGCACATCTTGCTCAGCTCCGACTCGAGCGTCGCCATCGATGGCCGCTGCGCGCTGAACACGACCCGGTGATGTTGGTCGATGATCGCAACGGTCGGAGTCATCACGCCTCGTGGGGCCTTCGGACTGGGCGTGGCGCGAAGGCGCGGAGCGGGTCGAGGTCTACGGCAAGTTGCTGGTGACCTGCGCCGGCTGTCACGCCGGCCGAGCGGACACGCGGTCCGGCGCGCTGGCAAAACGCTCGAGGATCGCGGCGGCGACCTCTTGCGGGGCATCGTGCTGGAAGAAGTGGCCTGCGGTCGGCAGCCGCACCTGCACGTGATCGGAGAACATCCGGGCGAAGCGGGCGAGCGCGCGCTTGCCCAGGGCGCCCTCGCGCGCGCCGAAGACGAGCAGCGCCGGCAGGTGCCCCAGCGTCTCGGGGATCCGCGCCTGCAGCGTGTCGAGCCAGTCGCCGGCGTCGAGGAGCTCGCGCGCAAGCACCGACAGCGATCGTCGCAGCGCCGGCGTCTCGAACACGTCCACGTAGTGGGCGAGCTCTTCGGATGACAGCGGTCGTTGGGCGAGGTGGCGCATCGATCGCGCGATGAACGTCTCGCCCTCCACCATCCAGCGCTGGACTCGCTGCGTTCGCAGGATCCGGGCGACGAGCTCGACGAAGCCGCTGGCCCGCCACGCGAACGTGCTGCCCACGACGACGCCGCCGATCCGCGGCGCGACCTCGACGGCGGCGCCGAGGATGATCGGGCCGCCCCAGTCCTGCCCGAGCACGACCGCGTCGTTCAGATCGAGCCTGGTGACGAGCTCGGCCACGACCTGCGCGTGGTCGCTGGCGCCGAGTTCGGCGTTGGTCGGGTGCTCGGACAGCCCGTACCCGAGCAGGTCGGGCGCGATGCAGCGAAAGCCGCCGGCGACGAGCGGTCCGATGAGGTCGCGGAACACAAAGCTCCAGGTGGGGTTGCCGTGCATGAGCACGATCGGCCGACCGGTGCCTTCGTCGAGGTAGTGCAGTCGACCCCACGGGGTGTCCATGAAGCGGCTGCGGAACGGGTACAGGCGAGGGTCGGGTTCGAAGCCCGTGCGCAGCGAGGACATGCACGGGCCTCGAGTGCAGCGTGTGTGCCACCGCCGCGCTCACGTGGGCTCGCGGGGTTGGCCGGCGCGCGGGAGGGCGCGCGGGACACGTCGTCGAGCGCGGCACGCAACTGCGCGACGATGTGGCAACGGCGAGACCAAGCTCGGACGCGTGCGCTGGGCCAAGCGCCAAGACCAGGCCGTCGTCGTGCGCAACGTGCCGGTCAAAGCCGACGATTCCGCGAAGTGACGTGGCACGGACACGCCGTCGCGCGGGCCCGTCGCGCGGGCCCGTGATGGGCAGGGTCCGCGCGGCGGCGCGCTCCGGTGCACGGCTCGCCCGCCGCTGCGTCTTCGGATATCGTCCGGCGATGCGCAAGGGACTTTCATTCGCGTGGCTCGCTTGTTTGCCGCTTTCGGTCGCGGGATGCCCCGGCGACGACAGCTCCGGCTCCGGCAGCGGAAACGACGAAGGGAGTGGATCGGCCACGACCACCGCCTCGGGCTCGGACTC
Organism: uncultured Pseudomonadota bacterium; assembly: GCA_937896535.1. Taxonomy (GTDB): domain Bacteria; phylum Myxococcota_A; class Polyangia; order Nannocystales; family Nannocystaceae; genus CALBMM01. The sequence continues at coordinate 17,249 of CALBMM010000086.1, read as the reverse complement.
CGATCCCAGCGGCAGCCCGACGAGCGCCGACAGCACCGGCAACGGCTCGGACCCGACCGGCGCCACCGACCCCACGGGCGCCACCGACCCCACGACCGGCAACCCGACCTCGGGCCCGAGCGACTCGACCGGCGCGACCGGCGAGTGCGGCAGCCTCCTGGTCACGTACGACCTCGCAGGCTCGCGGATCAACATCGACGCGATCGTCGACTTCGAGATCACGGTGCAGCCGCCCTACGATGCGGACCTCAACACCGGCCCGGGCACGATGACGATCCGCTTCACCACCGACGACACCGGCACCCCGCTGCCGGGGTCGGCCTCGATCGTCGAGTACTCGCTGGCGCAGAACTTCGTGACGGGCTCCGCGGGCCTGGCCACGGTGACCACCGACCTGATGGGCACCTCCGGTCCCGACGAGTGCGGCGTGGCCACGGGCATGTTCGACGGCGTCTTGCTGACCTTCGATGCCCCGGCCCAGATGGACCCGTACTGCCTCGACGGCTCGATCACCTGCAATGGCACGTTCTGCGGCATGGGCGGCTCGCCGCCGCAGGGGATGCCGCAGGTGTTCGTCGACGACTGCGCCGACCCGCACCCACTCGATACCTTCGCGTTCGCGGGCGGCGTGGACACGTTCACCTCACCGGCGATCGTGACCTCGATGGGAGACGGCTCGACCGTCACGATGACGTTCGCCGGCACGGCGACGTCGATGGAAGTCGACGACGCCACACCGGCGTGTGCCTGCCCGTAGCGCGCTCAGTACAGCGGCTGGCAGACCTTCAACGTGGGGTGGTTGACGCCACCCTCGTTCCAGCAAACGGGCCAGTTGTAGAACTCTGGCCCGTTGTTGTGCGTGAACACGGTCTCGTTTTGGACCCACGCGAACGTCGCGCAGCAACCGGCCACGCCGCCGTTGCCCAAGTGCAGACCTGCGGCGATGTTGGCCTGGTCGGTCGCCGACCAGCCGACCCCGAACTGCGTGTCGTTGATGCCGACGAGGCCCACCGAGGCGCAATCGTTGACGCCGTCGCCGCATTCGCCCAGCGGGGGCACGACCCAGCAGACGTTGTCGTAGAAGTACCCCTGACCGCCGCACGGATCGCACGCGGTCGAGCGGATCTCGACGTCGTCGATGTTCCAGCCCGAGCAGACGAAGACGCCCGGGTCGCCGACCGTGTGTCCGAAGCGGACGCGCATGTTCGGACCGGCGTACGCGCTCAGGTCGTACGTCTGCTGCACCCACCCCGAGTCCTGCACGCCGGGCGACGGACCGGTCACCCACACCTGCTGCCACGTCGCGCCGTCGTAGACCTCGATCGTGTTGGTCATGTACGGCTCGTAGTCGCTGTTGAGCCAGCGCCAAAAGCTCAGCTCGGTCGGACCGGAAGTGGGGATGACCGGGCTGGTCAGGTAGTAGTACGGATGCGGGACCGGGGAGACGTTGCCGCCGATCATCGCTCCCGCGAGGCCGTTGTTGGCCGTGCCCGTGTGGTCCTGCCCCGGGTCGGCGCCACCGCAATTGGGGTTGTGACCCGTCGACACCGTGGCGCCGCCGATCTGCCACTCCTGATCGAGCGTCCAGCCGGCGGCGTTGTTGGCGAACTCCTCGAAGAAGACCACGCCCGTCGGGCACTCCTGGCAGCCCGGTAGACACGACCCGGCGCCGCCGTCGTCACAGGTCTCGCCCGCGAGCGCATTGGCCACGCCGTCGCCGCACACGACACCCGTGCAGTCGGCGTCGCACGTGGCCGACTGTCCGCTGTCGTCGCACGCCTCGCCCGCGGCGAGGTTGAGGACCCCGTCCCCGCACGCCGACGCGGTGCAGTCGGCATTGCACGCGGCCGACTCGCCACCGTCGTCGCACGACTCGCCGGCCGCCGCGTTGGTCACACCATCGCCGCAGGAGGACGTGGAGCAGTCCGCGTTGCACGTCGCCGACTCGCCGGCGTCGTCGCACGCCTCGCCGGCCTCGGCATTGACCACGCCGTCGCCACAGGTGGCGTTGGTGCAGTCGTCGTTGCACTTGGCCGAGCGCCCCGCGTCGTCGCACTCCTCGCCGGCGGTCGCGTTGAGGATGCCGTCGCCGCACATCGACACCGTGCAGCTGGAGTTGCACGTGGCGGTCTCGCCACCGTCGTCGCACTCCTCCATGTCCTCGACCATCCCGTTGCCGCACATCGGATCGCCGCCCGTCGTCGGATCGGTCGGGTCCGTCGGGTCCGTCGGGTCCGTCGGATCGGTCGGGTCCGTCGGATCGGTCGGGTCCGTTGGATCGGTCGGGTCCGTCGGATTCGTGGACGAGTCGTCGGCGGCGGACGTCGGCGATCCGGTGGGATCGTTGCCGGTGTCGGCTTCCGTGCCGTCGGTTTCTTCGACGCTCGTGGGGTCGAAACAACCGGGCGCGACGGTCACCGTCGCAAGGGTGAGAGCTCCGAGTACGCGAAACCTGTTCATCGACGTCCTACCCGTATGTGCAAGCGAGTTGCTGTCCGTGGGGCGCCAGCGTACCACCGCCGCCGCCCGGCCGTCCCCATCCTCGACGGCCGCGCGACACCGCGCTAGTCCTCCGACCGGGTAATTCTGAGTGGATAAACGCCGTCAGCGTCGCCCTCCACCGCGGCGCGAGGCCGAAGCTGTATCGGGATACTGCGAGGTCTCGCAACAACGGTGGGGGCGACGGGGGCGGTGTTTAGCCGCTCAGAATTACCCGGTCGGAGGACTAGGTGGTCAAGCCCCGGACTCGCGGTCGGGGTGAACACCGGACCGGGGACTCGAGCCCCCGACCCCGCTACCCCGGCATCCCGACATGGAGCCGGCTGCGGTCCAGCTCGCGCGACTCGATCCGTGTTCGGACCGCGACGACCGGTACGACGACCAGCCCCACGAGCCCCACCGCCGCCGCGCTGCCGGCCCCGAGCGCGAGGCCGGTGGCGATCGCGACCAGGCCGAGCTCCGAGGGATGGCGCAGCCATCGGTAGGGCCCGTGCCGCACCCACGCGCCCGGCGAGCACGGCCGGGTCTGGGACACGAACGCCGGACCCAGCGCGCGCATCGACGCCGCGCGCAGACCGATCCCCACCAGGGTCAGCGGCACCCCGACCACCACGGCGATCACGGACGTCGTCGCGGCCGCGGTCACGAGCGCGACGACGAGCGTCGCCAGCAGCGACAACGCCGTCAGCGTGGGTCCGATCGGCAGCACGGCATTGGTTCGATCGTCGGCGCCGGCGGACGCTGCCTCCACCGCGGCGAACACCGACGACAGCCCCACGACGAGCCACGCGTGCACGCCGGTCGGCGACGCCGACAGCCACCAGGCCGGAGCCAGGAGTGTCACGTTGCCCACCGCGGCCGAGAGCGCCCTACGCCGCGGGCCCATCCGACAGCAGCTCGTCGATCGCGGCGTTGAACTCCTTGGCCGTCATCTGCAGCGCCTTGCCGATGTCGGCGAGCAGGGCCTTTTCCTCGTCGGCGAAGTCGCCGTCGGCGGCCGCCACCATGAACGCAGCCTTGAGCACGAGCTGCTTGCCCCCGTCGTTGAGCATGCCCGCCATGGAGCCGGCCAAGAACTGCGCGACCGGTCGGGGGTCGGCTTGCGCGGCGGCGATCTCGGTGTGCACCTCCTCGGCGGAGATCTCGCGCCCGACCAGCTGGCCGTACACGCGTTGGATCATCGCGACCTCCTCCGGGTCGACGACGCCGTCGGCCAGGCACATCAGCACCATCGTGCGCCGCACGGCGATGTGAAACTGCGCCTCGAACTCCGCCCTGCCCGCGGCGGGATTGTAGGAGAGCACCCCTGGCTTGTACGTGCCGTTGCACTGCCCGCACTCGACGTACTCGCCCAGCGTGTCGAGCGGGATCAACGGGATGAAGTACAGCGTGAAAAAGCGCCGCACCTTCTGGTGACGGTAGGGTGACTGTCCGCAGTCGGGGCAGTGGAACTGCCCCCGGTCGGCGGTGCTGGTGACGCCGCGCGTCCCGAAGATGATGAGATACACGAGATACGGGGGCATCCTGCAAAGTGGACGCCCCCCCGCCAGGCTTGTCAAACCGCGCCCCGCCCACTTGGGCGGGGATTGCTCCCCGACCTTTGGAGGGTGTGGTGCGGCACCGACCTCGTGCCATACTCCGTGGCGCGCATGGACTTCACCCGCCTCGACGACGAGATCGAGTTCGCCTTGCTCAAGGCGCGCCGCCTGTTTTTCTCCGCCGGCGTCGGCACCGGATCCGCGAACGAAGCGATCCGCAAGCTCTGGTACATGGACCTGACCGCGCCCGGTGAGCCGATCACGATCGTCATCAACTCGCCCGGGGGCTCGGTCGACGCCGGCTTCGCCGTTTGGGACCAGATCAAGTCGATGAGGTCGCCGGTGTGCACGGTCGTGACCGGGATGGCCGCGTCGATGGGCTCGGTGCTCGCGCTGTGTGCCGACAAGGGCAAGCGCTACGCGACCCCGAATGCGCGCATCATGATCCACCAGCCGTCGATCCACGGCGGTGTGCAGGGTCCGGCCACCGACATCGCGATCCATGCCGAAGAGATCGTCAAGATGCGCGAGAAGCTCGTCGACATGTACACCGAGTCGACCGGTCAACCGCGCGAGGTGATCGCCAAGGCGCTCGACCGCGACAAGTGGATGAGCGCCCAAGAGGCGCTCGACTTCGGCCTCGTCGACAAGATCGTCGAGAGCTACGAGAACCTGTAGCGCGCGACGATGCGGGCGCGGTCGTTGCCGCGCCCGCTGGCCCAAAACGCGCCGCGACGCTCAGCGCCGGAAGCGAGCGATCCAGGGCCCGGCCCCGCCGGTCCCGAACGCCACCATCGAGCCGTCCGAGAGCACCTCGGCGCTCAGCGGGCGACGGAAGCTGTCGAGCACGGCCCAGCGCTGGCCGCACTGGAGCGCGCCCGTCGAGTCGTAGCGCGCCATCACGACCTCGACGTCGATGAAGCCGTCGGTCGGGTCGGGATCGATCTCCTCGCTGTGGGCCACGAGCACGTTGCCCTCGGCGTCGATCGCCACCGCCGGGCGCGCCCAGCCGATCGAGACGTTCTTGGTCGGCTCGAGGTCGTCGACGGCCTCCACCGTCCACGCGACCGCGTCACCTTCGAGCAGGCCGACCACGGAGCTCGAGTTGACCACGCCGCCGCCGAACACGCTGACGCCGATGGCGGTCTGCGTGCCGTTGGTCGCGATCGCGGCCGCGAGCTGGTCGTTGTTGGCGCCGGGGTCGGGGAACACGACCTCCTCGATCTCCGCGGGACCGCCGTCGGGCGAAAAACGCAGCACGACGACCGGCTGCTCGTTGAACGTGTTGCGGATCCGAGCCGCCACGTAGATCGTGCCGTCGTCGGCCACGGCGACGCGGCCCGCCTGGTCGGTCGAAAAGCCGCCCTGCAGCGGACCCGAGTGGGTGGTCGACCACAGCTCCGTGCCGTCGACGCCCGAGTACTTGGCGACCCAGATGTCGTCGTCGCCGTCGGCGACCTCGGTCGCGGCCACGAGCACGGCGTCCCCCTCCGGCGAGACGTCGACTTCGGCGGGCAGGTCGTTGGCGCCCAGGAAGACCGGCGGTGCGATCGGCACGTCGAACTGCTCGGCCATCGCCGTGTCGAACTTGTACAGGCGCAGCGTGGGGCCGGCCTCGCCCATCTCGGTGACTTCCACGAACATGAACGTGTTGTCGTTGGCGTCGTGCACCGCGTGGCCGAGGGGCACGTCGACCCACGCGACCGTGGAGACTTCGTCGCCGACGAACATGCCGTCCTCGGCGTAGACCCGCCGCGCGGGCGAGGCCATCGTCATGCCGGCGTCGATCTGGCCGCCGAAGACGACGACGTTGCCGGTGCTGTCCAGCGACATCGACAGCGCGGCGAAGTCCGCCGGCATGTTCTCGTTCCAGACCTCGCCACAGCGGGCGACGCAGTCGTTGCTGCACTCGTCGTCGTCGACCTCGTTGCCGTCGTCGCACTGCTCGCCGATGTTCTGCTGCCCATCGCCGCACTCCGCCGGCGGGGGATCTCCGCTCGAGCTGTCGGCGACCTCGGTGGTCATCGCACCGGTGGTGGTGTCGTCGGGGCCCGGTCCCGTGCTCGCGCCGGTCGTCGGGTTCGTGGTCGGTCCCGCGCTGCCGCTGGAGTCGGTGCTCGCACCCGAGGTCGACTCGGTGTCCGAGGGGGACCCGTCGTCACCGCACGCGGCGAGCAGGAGCAAAGAACAGGTCAAGGGGGCGGTCCAAGAGCGCATCGGCGGAACATAGCAGTCCACGACGGGCGTCGACATCTCCCGCCCGCGCCCTCGGGATGCCGGCCCGAGCGCGAGGGGGATCGGCAAGCCGGCACGACACCGATGTCATGCTCGTGCGCACGTCGTCGGTCGTCGTCGAACGCGGATCGAAAGGTCCCTGCCGGCTACCACGGAGACATGAACTTCTCCGTTGGCTTGTCGCTCGCGCTCCTGCTGCCCCCCTTGGCCCTCGCGTCCGCCTGTGCGGCCGACGACGACGGAGGTCTCGACGGCGCCGATGCCGGGGCGACGACCGCCCCGATGGACGACGCCGACGCCGAGCCCAACGACGCCGACCCGGGTGACACCGATCCCGGCGCGACCTCGGGCGAGCCGCCCCTCGAGGCGTGCGTGCCGGTCACCGAGGCCGATCCGTCGTTCACGGTCGCGCTCGACGGCGTGCCGGCGTGGGCCAACGACAGCCCGATCGACGGTCTGGGCAGCAGCTTCAACTTGGCCGACGCGTTCGCCGATCTCAACGGCGACTGCGACGTGCTCGCGCAAGACGGCAACGACGTCTCCCTGGGCTGCACCGACGCGGACGGCACGGCCGTGCAGGTCGACCTCGCGCTGCCCGCCAGCGTGTCGATCGAGACACTGCCGGCCGTCGTGCAGTTTCGCTACCTGCTGACCTATGGCACCGAAGAGTTCGGCACGCCCGACTCCGGCGGACATGCCTTCGTCCTGTTCGCCGACGCCGAGCTCGTCGCCGCCGGTGAGCGCGGGCGCTTCGCCGACTTCAACGGCGATCTGCCGCGCATCGTCCCCGACGCCGCCGGGTTCGAGACCTCGCCGCCCGAGTGCGGGCCCGCGACCGTCGAGGGCAAGTGTTGGGGTCTGCAGGCGCTCGACGTCGAGGTCGACCTCGGGGGCGAGACGGCGACGCTGCGCTCGGGCGAGCGCGGGGTGGTCGGGGGCTACCAGGTCGAGCTCGGCGTGGTGGAGAACACGGTGGACCTGTCCGTCCCCGATCCGGACGACGCCGGAGGCGAAGGCTGCGGTGTGTTCACGCTCCGCCACGCGCTCGTGGTGCGTGCCGCCCGGTGATCGCCTACTCGAAGCCGACGATCACGTCGTCGGACTGCAGCATCAGGTCGGCGCCACACGTGGTGGTGAGCACGGGGTCGGCGATCGACAGCTCGCCGATCACCACCGGGCCGGGTGAGACCGTGAACGCCTGGGCCAACGTGTAGCTGTCGCTGGTCCAGCAGTCCTCGATCCGCTCGATCCCCTCGGCTGCGCCAGCGAATCGATCCTGTCGGCGCAGAGCAACGGCGTGCCCGCGCTCGTGTGGGTCAACGGCGATCCCACCCAGGACGTGCAGGTCTTCACGCTCGACGACGCCGGCGAGCGCGTGCACCTGATGAACCTGCAGCAGGGCTTCGGCCGCGCGAGGCCGGGTCAGGGCCGGACGGTCGACAGCACTTCGCTGTCGCCGACGGCCCCTTCCTCGCGAAGCAGCACCTCGAAGTGCTCGCGGGCGCGTCGCAGCCGGCTCTTGACCGTCCCGACCGGTACCTCGATCACGTCGGCGATCTCGCGGGTGGTCAGCTCGCTCCAGTAATGCAGCTCGATCACCACCTGCAGATCGACCGGCAGGGCCTGCAGCGCCCGCAGCACGGCGGCCTCGCGCGCCTGCCGACCCATCAGGCTCACGATCGACGTGCCGAGGTCGCGCACCGACGGCATCGAGTCGCCGACCAGCTCGCGGCTGCGACCGCGCCGACGCAAGTGGTCGTACAGCTTGTTGCGGGCCATCGACAGCAGGTACGCCTCGAAGCTCACCGCCGCCGACAGCTTGTCGCGGTGCTCGACGCACGCCGTCAGCGTCTGCTGTACGAGCTCGCCGACGTCGTCGCCGACCTTGTTGAAGAAGAAGCGATACAGCCTCGGGAACGCGCGACGCAGCAGCTCCTCGCCGGCGCCGGCATCTCCGTCGCACCATGCCTGCAGCAGCGTCTCGTCGCTTTCGGTCACGAGCGGCAAGTGTAGACGTCCTGGCCGGGGTCCGCTCAGTGACTCGCGCCCGGCGGCGGACCGGCGGCGTGCGCGGCCTGCCAGCGTCGCAGTCGTCGTCGCTGCTGGCGCCGCAGGAACTCGCCACCGGTCGCGACCGCCGCGAGGGCTTGCTCGGCGAGCTGACGCGCGTGCCCGTGCCGATCGTCGGCCCACGCCCGCTGCGCCTCGACGAAACGCCGCGACGACGTCAGTACTGGGTCGCTCGTCTCGTCGACGGCCGGAAGCGCTCGGCGATCCTGCGGCGACGCCAACACGTCCGACCACGCGCGCCCCACCGCGCACAACGACGCGGCGCTGTTCTCGGCGCCCTCCGGGCACGCGTGCGCGATCTCGTCGTAGGTCGCCCGCGCCGCGTCGAGATCGCCACGTTCTTCCGCGAGCACGCCCTGCGTGAGCGCGACGCCGAGCTGGGCCGCCAACCCACGCTCGTGCAGCACCGGCTCGAGCAGCTCGAGCTCGGCGCGCGCGTCGTCGAACCGACCCAGCTCGATCCACACCTCGGCCAGACATCGTCGCGTCGCGACGAGCTCGATCCCGTCGGGGCGCCACAGGTCACGCCCGACACTCATGCCCTCCGTCAGCGCCTGCGCGGCCTCGGCGGGCTGTCCCCGCTGCGCGAGCACGCGCCCCAATCCCAGGAACGCGCGCGAGCGCCAGACGTCGTCGTGCTCGGCCGAGGCCTGCAGCGCCGCCATGTAGGCCGTCGAGGCGGCCACCAGATCCCCCGCCGCGTGCTCGGCCAGCCCGAGCCGTACCAACGGCACGGCCGTGCGCGAGTTCGTCGCCCCGTACGTCGCCATCGACACGTCCACGGCCCGCCGCACGTGCTCGCGCTCTTCGGACCCATCCCCCTCGTGCCGGGCGATCGAGGCGAGGTCGAGCTCGATCCGGGCCATCCGCGGGTGGCTCGGGCCGAGCACGTTCGTGGTCTCGTCCGCCAGCTGCTGGGCCAGCCGCCGCGCCGTCTCGGTCTGCGTCGTCGTGTACAGGTCGACGAGATCGGCGGTCGCCAGCCACGTCACTTCGTCGTCGGTCGACGCGCCGCCTTCGCGTCGGATCGACTCCAGCAGCGCGGCGGCCTCCTCGGTCTCGCCGTCGCGCATGTGGAGCAGCCCGCGCACGTGGGTCGCCGCGCGGGCCAGCGCGGCGTCGCCTCCGGCCCGGGCCAGGGCGGTGTCGGCGTGGCGAAGCCAGCGTCGCGCCGCGTCCATCTCGCGGTGGTACGCGGCCAGGCGCGCCGCTTCCGTGGCCCGCCGTGCCGCCGCGAGATCGTCGTCGTGCGCCACCGCGAGCGCGTGCGACTCCACGAACGCCGCCGTCGCCCGGTCGTCCTGCAGCTCGCCCCATGCGAGCGCCGCGACTTCGAGCGCGTCCGCGGCCGTCGTCTCCAGACCCGACGCGTGCGCGTCGTCGGCCACCGCGCGCGCGAGAGTGCCGGCTTGCTCGTATCGACCCGCCATCCGCTCGACCTCGGCCGTCGCGAGCCGTCGTCGAAGCCGACGCGCCTCGGGGGTCGTCGGCCGCGCCCGTCGCCCCTTCGCCTCCGTGCACGACTGCGGGGGTAGCAGCGATCGCACCGTCGTGGTCGCCCGCGTCGCCACGGCCAGATCCGCCGCGGACAGCCGATCGGTCACCGCATCGAGGACGTCGAGTCGATCGTCCAGGCACGCCATCGTGGCGTCGAGCTCTTGCTCGTCGATGCGGCCGTCCTCCCAGCGCGCCCGACAGGCCTGGGCGTACGTGACCTGCCACTGCGCGGCGTACGTCGACAGATCCGCCACCAGCTCCGCGGCGATCGCATCGGCGTCGGGCAAGCCGCTGCTCGTCACCGCGTCGCGAAGCGCTCGGCCGTGCGCGTCGTTGAACGTCTCGTCCACGCGCGCCCGCGCGACCGAGTCGTCACAGCGCGCCGTGTCGCCGCCCGGCGCGGCGACGGCCGCCCACAACCAGGCCAACCCGCCCATCGCCGCGACCGCGGCCACCATCGTCCCCCGTCGCGACGGCGGAGGCTCGAGCGCCGCGAGCAACGCCTCCATCGACGGGTAGCGCGCGGCGGGGTCCGGCGCCAACGCGCGACGAAGCGCTTGCCCGTACCACGGCGGCACGCTGGGCACGTGCGGCCGCACCGGGCCGCGGAACACCGCGTCGAGAAACGCCGCGGTCGTCGTCGTCGAGAATGGCTGCGTGCCGTAGACGACCTCCCACGCCGTGACGGCGAAGTTGAACTGATCGCTGGCGGGCCCCACGGGCATGCCCCGACGCTGCTCGGGCGACATGTAGCGCGGCGTGCCGGCGCCGGGCCGCGACAGCGTGGCCAGCGAATCGGCCGTGGCACCGTGCCGTGCATCGAGATCCGGCTCGGGCCCGGCGGGCACGGCGAGCCCGAAATCGGCCACCTTCGCGACCTCGCCTTCGCCGACGAGCACGTTGGCGGGCTTGAAGTCGCGGTGCACGATCCCGCGCGCGTGCGCGGCGGCCAGACCCGACCCGGCTTGCAGCAGCAATCGCCGCGCGCGCTCGAATCGCTCCGGCGTGCCGATGGGGTTGTCGGAAACCCAGCCCGACAACGTGCGCCCGGCCACGAGCTCCATCGCGATCCACACGTGGTCGTCCGCGGTGCCCACCGCGTACGCGGTCACGACATGCGGATGCTGCACGAGCGCCATCGCTCGGGCTTCGCGAAGCACTCGTCGTCGCTCGACGGCGTCGGGTCGTCCGTCACGTCGCGGCTCGATGAGCTTGAGCGCGACCCGACGCCCCAGCTCGTCGTCGTGCGCCTCGACGACCTGCCCCTGCGCGCCACGGCCGAGGACCGAGACCACCCGGTAGCGACCGAAGCGCGTCGTCGGCTCGCGGCCGAACATGCGCGCGCGAACCTGGGCCAGCGCGAGGCGCCCGTGCAAACCCTCCGGTTGCGGCTGCACGGGGAGCGCCGACGGGTCGTCGCGATGCACCGTGCGCCAAGCCTAGCAGCCCAGCCGTCCGAGGAACACCGTTCGAGGCGGGACGGCCGCGGCGTGATCGCGACCGCCCCGGCTCGCCGGCGCGCGCCCTACCAGGCCGGCATCGGACCGATGTCGTGCACGTCGGTCCAACCGGCTTGGCGCAGCAACGCGGCGGCCTGCGCACTACGGCCACCGCTGCGGCAGTAGACGACGACGGGCTGGTCGGTGGCCGGAAGCTCCATCAGGCGCTGCCCGAGCGATTGCACGGGGATGTTGACCGCACCGTCGACGTGTCCGGAGTCGAACTCGCCGGGGGTACGAACATCGAGGAGGAAAGCACCGCGGTCCACGAGCTGGCGGGCGTCTTGGACGACGGTACGGGAGGGACCGAACATGAAGCTGAACATCTCGTGAGGTCGGAGTCACGGATGCCGAAAAGGATTCGACCGCTCAGCTTTTCGTGCGGACTTTGTCGATCTCGGCCCGTACGGCCGCCACGACGGCCGGCGGCAGCTGCGGGCCGGGCGTGGTGGCGCACAGATTCAGCGTCCGTCGCAGCGTGTCGCAACGAACGTTGCAACGGGGACACTCGGCCACGTGCTGCTCCATCGCGCGACAGTGCTCGGCGTCGAGGTCGCCTTCCAGATGCGCCGACAAGCTCGACAGCACGTCCGGACACGCCTGCGGATCTTGGACCGGTGGTACCGGCGCGAACATGGGCGCGAGCCGCTCGCGAAGATCGAGCCGCGCCCGGTGCAGCCGACTCTTGACCGCGGCGACCGACAGCTCGAGCGCGTCGGCCGTCTCCTTGGCCGACAGCCCCTCGACGTCGCGCAGCAGCAGGACCTCCCGGTACATCGGCTCGAGCTCGCCGATCGCGTCTTCGAGGGCCTGCGCGAGCCGCTTGCGCTGCAGATCCGCGTCGGGATCCTCGCGACCCGGCGCCGGACCGAGCACGTCCAGCGACTCGACCGTGTCCGGCTCCCCGGATCGCTTGCGACGGTTGCGAGCACACGCGTTGCGCACCAGCGTGAACAACCAGCTCGAGAACGAGGCGTCGCCGCGAAACTGGTCGGCAGAGCGGGAGACCGCGAGCATGGTCTCCTGCAGCACCTCCTGCGCGTCCTCGGCATCGCGACACATCCGCATGCCGAAGCGGAAGATCCGGTCGCTGTGCCGGCGCAGCAACGCCTCGAGCGCGTCGCGATCGCCCTCGCGAATCCGTGCGATCAGCTCGCCGTCGGTCGGCTCGTCCACCACCCCTACAGTACGACGCCGCGGGCCTCGCCGCTTCACTCGCCGTCGGGTTGCAGCCGCATCGTCAAACGAACGCCGCGGCGGCCGGTGTCCTGCGGCGACGGAAAGTAGGTCGACAGCATCGACTCGCGGATGCACTCGAGCATCCCCTCGTGCTGCACCTCGTTTTCCTTGCCCACGTCGATCTCGTCGACGAGACCGCCGACCTCCTCGTCGGCGATGATCGAGAACTCGAGATCGAGCAGGCCGCCGAGATCGGGCTGGGTCTGCCGCGCCTGCGCGTAGCATTCGTCGGCCAACGGCATGAAGTCGTCGTTGATCGTGCCGACGAAGACCGAGAGCGTGCCGTCGCTGCGGTCGGTGATGCTGCCCGCACCTCCGCGGGGCTCGGGCGTGGGTGACTCGGAAGGCTCGTCCGTCGGCGACGGCGTGTCGTGGCCCGCCCCGGCGCGACTGGCTTCGATGGCTTGGACGATCTTGTCGCGGACTTCGGCGCGCTCGGCCGCGGTGATGCGGCGCTTGGTCTTCGGGTCGGCGGGGTCGTCGTCGGGCGCGTGGTCGGGCGCGAGTCCCGGAGCCGCGGCGGCGCCCTTGGCGGACCGGACCGACGCGGGCGGGCTGGCATCGCCGGCCACCGCCCCCTCGGTTCGCGACGACGACGACCACCACCACCCGGTGCCGATCGCGGCGAGCAGGAGCAGCACGAGGACCCACCACGGCCGGCGCATGCGACAGGGGTACCGCGGCCGCGGGGCCGATCTGACCTTCGGTCGATCGATGTGGCCTCAGGACCCACATTGCCGTACGCTTTGGCCCCGACGATGAGCCGCTCCGAAGCCAAGGCCATGCAGCCGTTCACGATGCTGCGGATCAGCTTGGGGATCGTCTACTTCCTCTTCGGCTTTCTCAAGCTATTCCCGGATCTTAGCCCCGCGGAGATGCTCGCCGGCGAGACCCTGTCGCGGGTCTCGGGGCAGCTGCTTTCGTCCCGCGATGCGTTGCGCGTCCTGGGCGCAGCGGAGTGCGCGATCGGCGTGAGCTTCTTGCTCGGGATTCGGCCCAAGGTCGTGTTCGCCATCTTCCTGGGCCACATGGCCGGGACGATCCTGCCGCTGTTCGTGCTGCCGGAGCTGATGTTCAAGGTGGCCCCGTTCGCGCCGACGATGCACGGCCAGTACGTGATCAAGAACCTGATCATCGCCGCGGCTGGTTGGGCGGTGCTGTCTTCGATGGGCAACGCCACCGGACGCATGCAACCATCGACCACCTAGAAATGGTCGACCTGTCCGACAAGACGACCAAGGCGATCACGATCGGCGCGGTGGCGCTGACGGTGGTCGGACTCGGGTATGGGATCAAGAAGGCGTACGACCGCGACAAGGTCTCGGAGACGAGCCAGGTCGTCGGTGACGCCACGGCCGCGCGGCCGGCCAACGGTGCGCTGACGAGCCCGAACCTCGAGGGCCTCGAGCTGTACCCCACGATCACCAAGGGCCTGCGCACGCCGTTCGATCTGTGGCGCTACTACGGCCGCGGTGTGAGCTCGTTCGGATCGCCCGAGCTGCCGATGAAGTTCGAGCAGTGGGTCGAGTTCCATCGCAAGCAAAAGCCCGAGCTGATGGAGGACGTGCGCGAGTACATGGCCTCGCGCTACGACTTCCACGAGACGCCGATGGAGGGCTACTTCATGACGGGCGGCAAGCCCATCATGGCCGGTCCGGTCGCCCGTCTGCCCGGCGACTTCGAGTCGTTCGAAAAGCTCGCCGAGTGCCCGCCGGACAAGATCCGCTCCGACGATCTGTTCCCGTACAAGCCGCTGGCGCACCCGCTGCAGTCCACTGCGCACATGCTGTTTCCGCGCAGCTGGATCGCGGTGCATCCCGAGCACGAGCGGCTCGACGTCGACATGGACATTCCGGAGGCGTACCTGCCGGAGTTTCCGCCGCCGATGTTCCTGACGACGCACAAGGAGCTCGGCGACATTTCGGGCGGCCGCGAGATCACCTTCGACAACTACTACGACATCTTCGACGGGCTGCTGACGCCCGAGCAGATGGAAGGGCTCAAGGAGCTGCTGCGGCCCACGCCGACGACCTGGTTCAACCAGACCAGCCATCGGATCACGCTCGAGCCGTCCGATGGCGTCGCGTGCTTCGATTGCCACGTCAACGGCCACACCAACGGCGCGGTCGAGCTCGGCCCGGACTCGCGGCCGAACATGGCGCGGCTGCGCACCGACACGCCGACGATGCGCGGCAACTACAACCTGATGCAGCTGTCGTCGAAGCGGTCCATTCGCTCGATGGATCACTTCGCCGAGGTCGAGGAGTACTTCGACGGCGATCCCGGCATGCAGCAGGCGCTCGGTCCCCGCGGGGCGCAGCGGCAGATCACCAACCGGATGGCGGACTTCAACGCGATCCTCGACTACCCGCCGGCGCCCAAGCTCAGCCCGATGATGACGCTGTACTCCGACAAGGCGTCGGAGGCCGAGCTGCGCGGCGAGGAGCTGTTTCACGGCAAGGCCAAGTGCGCCACGTGTCACTACGGCCCGGCGTTCGTCGACGACTACATGCACGACCTGCAGGTCGAGCGGTTCTACGTGGGCCGCCCCGAAGGTCCGATCAAGACGTTCCCGCTGCGCGGGATCAAGGACAGCCCGCCCTACCTGCACGACGGCCGCGCGCCGACCCTGCACGACGCGGTCGAGTTCTTCAATCTGGTGCTCGAGCTGCACCTGACGCGCTCCGAAAAAGACGACCTGGTCGCCTACCTGATGGCGCTGTAGCCGACGCGATCGGCCGGGCGACCGCGTGACGTTGTCGCTACACTCGTGGCGTGCGGGTGACACGGACGATCGTCGTCGGGACGTGGGCGATCGGGCTGGGCTGCGGTACGTCCTCGGTCGGGGGCGAAGGTGGCGGCGGCATGGAGGGCAGCTCGTCCACGAGCCCCGCGACCACGGACCCTGCCGACCCCGACGACAGCGATGGCGGGCCCGTCGCGACGACGACGTTCGCGACCACCACCACGTCCACGGCCACCGACGGTGACACGACCGCCGATCCGTCGTCGAGCGGAGAGCCCGCGTTCGAGCTCGACGCCCACACGCTGCTGACCGCCGAGGGCCGACTCGCGCTGCAGTGCAACCTGCCGCGCGACGTGGTCGCATGCGAGGCGCTCGGCGGGGATCCACCGTGCGAGGACGTCGATGCCGACGGTCTCGTCGACGCGTGGGAAGACGTTGCGCTGCAGCTGCTGCACCCGCTGCGACGCTTCGACGAGGACGAGAGCGCCGTCGGTGACGCGACCGCCGTGCTCGCCGACGTCGGTCGTGTCGCGCCGGTCGGCGATGGCGTGCACGTGTACGTGATGCTCGGCTACAGCCGCGACTACGGCAGCTGTGGCGGCTTCACCGGCCACGAAGGCGACTCCGAGCGCGTGGCCCTCGACCTCGAAGACTTCGCCGAGGGTGGACCTGGCGGCATGGTGATGCGCGCGGCCTACACCGCGGCGCACGAAGGCACCGTCAACGACCACGGCCAGGTGTTCGCGGGCGGCGATCTCGACCAGCTGGTCTTCGGCCCCGATCCCGAGTCGGCGGAGCCGCGCTGGGTGGTGTTCCCCTCGGCGAACAAGCACGCCACGTACGCGACGATCGACATCTGCGAAAACGTCTCGTTCATCCCGTGCGTCGACGAGGATTGCGGCCCCGACGGCGTCGGCGACCGATCGCCGTTCGATGCGCTGCCGCCGATCGTCAACGCGGGCGAGGAAGCCGCCCCGCGCGTCGACGACCTCACCGACGTCGGCTTTCCCGGCGACTTCGCGTGGGCGCAGCAGGACTTCTGCGGCGGCCTGGGCGGCAGCAACTGCTCCTCGGCGGTCCGCGACAAGCTGCTGGTCGACCCGTTCTGAGCGCGACGTCGATCGGTCAGGCGCGGCGGGCGAAGTGGGCGGCGGCACGCTCGATGAACGCACGCACCTGGGCGGGGACGAACTCGCGATCGACGAACACGAGGTGGGCCGGTGACTCGGCGCCGACCACGTCGGCGAGCACGGTCCGGAGGCTACCGTCGGCGAGGTGGCCGCGGATCGGGTCTTCGGGCAGCAGCGCGATGCCCAGACCTCGCAGGGCGGCGTCGATCCGCAGACCGAGACCCGCGCACGCCAAGCGCATGCGTACCGGCACCGTGCCGCCGTCGGTGGTCGGCCACTTGCGCACGGGCGAGGACGTGCCGCCGAAGCCCACGATGCAGTCGTGGGCCGCGAGGTCGCGGGCCCGCTGCGGCTCGCCGTGGGCCTCGAGGTAGGCCGGAGCTGCGACCGCCAGCGTGCGACTGGTCCAGATCCGTCGGGCGATGAGCGACGGATCTTCGATCGGACCGAACCGCAGCGCGACGTCGATGCCCTCCGCGAGTAGATCCACGTGGCGCGAGCTCGCGCTGACCTCGAGGCGAACCTCCGGGTAGTCCCGCGCGAACGCGACGAACAACTCGCTGCTGGCCGCCCGCAGATCCGGCACCGAGACCCGCAGCGGTCCGCGCGGCACGTCGTCGAGCGCACGCACGGCCGCCCATGCGGCCTCCGTGTCGGCGACGACCCGTCGCGCCCGGCCGTACAACTCCTCGCCGGCAGGCGTGAGCACCAGTCGCCGCGTGCCTCGATGCAGCAGCCGTACCCCCAGCTCGGCCTCGAGCGCCGACATGCGACGGCTCAGCGTCGCCCGCGGCAG
>CALBMM010000085.1 GCA_937896535.1 uncultured Pseudomonadota bacterium | reverse complement strand
GCCGACATCGGCTGGATCACCGGTCACTCGTACATCGTGTACGGCCCGCTGGCCAACGGCGCGACCACGCTGATGTTCGAGTCGATCCCGACGTATCCGGACGCAGGCCGGTACTGGGACATGGTCGCGCGCCACTCGATCACGATCTTCTACACCGCCCCCACGGCGATTCGGGCGCTCGCGGCCCAGGGCAACGCGTTCGTGACCAAGTACGATCGTTCCTCGCTGCGCGTGCTCGGTACGGTCGGCGAGCCGATCAACCCCGAGGCGTGGCAGTGGTACTACGACGTGGTCGGCGAAAAACGCTGCAACATCGTCGACACCTGGTGGCAGACCGAAACCGGCGGCATCGCGATCAGCCCGATCGCCCCGGCCACCCCCACCAAGCCCGGCTCGGCCACGCTGCCGATGCCCGGCATCCTGCCCTCGCTGCGCACGCCCGAGGGCAAGGTCATCCGCGGCCCCGGCCAGGGCCTGTTGTGCATCGACCATCCGTGGCCCGGCCAGGCGCGCACCGTGTGGGGTGACCACGAGCGGTTCGTCTCCACCTACTTCGCCCACGTGGACGGGGCCTACTTCACCGGCGACGGCTGCAAGCGCGACGCCGACGGCTATCTGTGGATTACCGGTCGCGTCGACGACGTCCTCAACGTCTCCGGTCACCGCATGGGCACCGCGGAGTTCGAGTCGGCGATCGTGGCGGTCGACGCGGTCGCCGAGGCGGCCGTCGTCGGCTACCCGCACGATCTCAAGGGCCAGGGCGTGTACGCCTACGTGGTCCCGCAGCCCGGGGAGACGGTCGACGCCAAGGCACTCAACGCCTCCTGCCGTGAGCAGATCGGCGCCCACGCCAAGCTCGATCGCGTGCAGGTCGTCCCCGGCCTCCCCAAGACCCGCTCGGGCAAGGTGATGCGCCGGATCCTGCGCAAGATCGCGGAGGGCCAGGGCGACCAGCTCGGCGACATCTCGACGCTCGCCGATCCGTCGGTGGTCGACAAGATCCGCGAAGGCGCGATCACCCACGACTGAGCGACGGCGTCACCGGAAGGCGTCGCGCCGCGTCAGGGCGCGACCACGGCGATTCGCTCGAACCCGAAGCCGCTGGGCTCGTCGGCGTTGGCGACGATGCGCCACGTCTCGATCGGCGCCGACGTCTCTTCGGTCGACAGATCGTAGTCGAGGATTCCCGACGCACCGTTGACGTTGACGGCTTGCCCGTTGCGGAAGCTGTCGACGACGGTCGACCAGCTCGCGGGCAGGATGTCGACGCCCGATCCGGAGCTGACCTTGCGCAGCCCCTGGGCGACCCCGAGGCCGCTGATTTCGCCGCGATTGAACTGCGACCACGCCGTGCCGTAGATGACCAGCCAGGCCGCGTCGTAGGCGTGGGGCGTGTACGCGGAACCGGTCGACGACTCGTTGAACGTCGACGTGTACGAGGCCGCGAACGAATCGAACAGCACGCCCTCGGCCGGTGCGGGACGGCTGCCCCGTACCTTGGCGAACAGTGCCTGGGACGTCGACACCGTCGCGTCGAGCAGCATCTCGGAGAACGCGGCGTCGGCGAGGAACAATCCGCCCTCGGGCAGGTCCACGCCGAGCTGCATCGTGTACTGCCGCTCGAGATTCGTCGTGGCCGTCGCCGCCTGGAAGAACTCGATGTAGTCGGCGATGTCCGACGAGACGAACAACACCTCGTCGACACCGCCGTCGATCGCCTCGCCCACGGTCGCGACGCTGGCGGCGAAGTCGCTCCCCGCCTCGAACGGAAACTGCTGGACCTCGCCACCGCCACCGTCGGTGAACCGCTGCACGAACAGCGACGCGAGGCCGTCGCCATACGCGCCCTGCTGAAAGATCACCGCCACGTTGGTCACGCCGCGCGCGAGCATGTCCGAGGCGATCACCTCGCTCTGCAGCGAGTCCGGCGGCGCCGTGCGCCACAAGAAACCGGGCATGGCGTCCGAGGGTGACGAGTTGTCGAGCGCGGTCAGGGCCGGCGACGTGGCCGACGGCGAAATCACGACGACGCCGTCGTCGCGGACCGCATTGAAGGTCGACTCGGTGCGCGACGAGCCGCGGGGCCCGATGATCGCCGGCACCCCGTAGGTCCGGGACAGGAACGGCGCGAGCAGCTCGACCGCGGCGATGTCGTCGAGGTCGTCGCCGGTCATGGGCTCGTAGTCGCAGTGGACGATGGCGTACCGCTGCCCGTCGAGGCCGCCGTTTTGATTGACCTGCCGCACCGCGAGCTCGGCCGCCTGCAGCGTGTCGTTGTGGGCCGCGAAGGAGAACAGCGTGCCGAGCAGGATGTGATCGGCGTAGTCGTCGGGGTTGTCGAGGAAGTCTTCGGGAAACGCCTTGCCGCAGCGCACCGGGGTCTGCACGCGCTCGCAGAATCCTTCGTCGCCGCAGACGGAGCCGAGGCCGAACTCGGTTCGACACTGGACGTTGTCCTCGCACTCGGCGCGGTCGACCAGGGTCAGTGAACAACCGGTCATCCCTGCCACGGCGACCGCCGCCACCACGACGAGCGGGCCGGCCCCGGGACGGGGGCGATCGGAGCGGCGGATGCGGACCATGGACGCGACCGATGGTACCGTCAGTCACGCATCATGCCGAACTCTGGACACAAGCACGCGCGTCGGGCCTGGGCCCTGGCGACGGCATGCATGGTCCTGACGGCCGCGGCGACCCCGGCACGGGCCGGCCCTCCCAAGCCGATCGACAACCCGACGCCCAAGGACATGGCCCGGGCCAAGGAGCTGTACGACAACGGCCGGGGCCTGTACCAGGAAGGCAGCTACGAGGGGGCGGCGTTCGCCTTCGAGGAGGCCTACAAGCTCTCGGGGGACATCAACGTCCTGTACAACGTCTCGCTCGCCTACGACCGGGCCGGCGACTTCGAAAAGGCGCTGCGCTTCTTGGAGTACTACCGGGCGCTGGCGCCGGAGTCCGAGCGCGCCGCGCTGACCCAGAAGGTCGAGAGCCTCAAGATCCGCCTCGAGAAGCAAAAGGAAGCCGAAGCCGAGGCCGAGGGTTCCGGCGACACGGGCGACGAACCGGACGAGCCGGACCCGCCCGAGCCCCCGATCACGACGCCCGAGAACGTCGACTCCGACGACACGGTCGAGCTGCCCAAGGTCTTCACCCCGGTGGTCGGCGTGCTCTTCGGCGTGGGCGCGCTCGGCTTCGGACTCGGGATCGGCTTCGGCGCCTCGTCGTTGAGCCGGACGCGAGCCGCCGAGGATGGCTGCTCCGGTGGGCTCTGCGATGCGCAGACCCAGGACGACCTCGACAAGGCCCGCAACCGTGCGCTGGTCGCCGACATCAGCATCGGGGTCGGGGCGGCGGCCACGGTGACGGCGGCCGCATTGCTGATCGCCAACGTCGTACGGCGCAAGAAAGCCAAGGCCGCGACGACGGCACGGCTGCGACCGACGTGGGGCGGCCTGCAGGTTCGGTTCTGATCGCGGAACGCTACGCGTACGTGCAGACCCCGAACACGCAGCTCATCTCGTCGGGGCACACGGCCCCGTCGCAGGCGAGCACGCAGTAGGTCGGCGGTTGCAAAAAGCACGTCCCCTCGCTGCAGATCTCGCCCTCGAGACAATCAGCGTCCGCGTCGGTGCACATCAGGAGCGACGACGCGGGATTGACCGCGCACACGCCCACCGACGTCCCCGTCGCGCCGGACGGACAGGTCCCGGACGCACCGCACGGCGGCAGGCAGACGCCGTCGTCGCCGGCGACCGAGGCCGGCAAGGTTGCGCCCGGGCAGGTGTCGTCGACGATGGCCGGATAGTCGGGGTCACCCACCCCGCGGCCGGTGGTGGACCCGTCGTCGGAGGAGTCGGCCGTCCCCGTGTCGCCGGTGTCCCCGGCCGGCCCGCCGGTGTCCGAGTCGTCGTCGGCCCCGGATGGATCCATCGTGCCGGTCGTGGCGGACGAGGCGCTCGTCGCCGCGGCCGCGCCGTCGCACGGCCCGCCCTCCGTCACCTCTTCGCCGGTGGTCAGCGAGCGCGTACCGAGATCGACGGCTGTCGTCACTTCGGGGATCGGAACGTCGAACGCGAACGGGCCGAACTCTTCACCGCCGATCAGCGGCACCTCGATGACGATCGTGGCCGCGCACGCGACGGTACCCGAGACCGTCGTCTCGCCGGTGTACTGGCCCAGACCGTCGGCCGCGTCGGCGCACGTGCCGGTGAAGGCGTTGGTCACCTCGCCGCCGGTCACCTCCATCCGCAGCGTGGCACCGGGCACCGAGGGGATCGGAACCTCGCCGAGCTCCTGCGCGGGAAGCATCGTCGTGACCGAGACCGGCTCACCGATCGCGAACGGCTCGAACGTCTCCGACGCGGGCTCGATCGCGTACGCGAACGACTCGACCACGCCTTCGTACTGGACGCCGGCCGCGTCGATGCGCGCGCTGATCTCCAGCGACAGGCCGCCACCGAAGCTCAGTGCACCCGATCCGGCGACCGGCGTCAGCGAAGCGCCGTCGGTGGTCGCTTGCGCGACGACCGTCAGATCCCCCGACGAGGTGACCGTCGCGCGCACGGACGCCGGAGAGCCCTCGGGCAGCCACCCGGTGTCCACGTTCAGACCCGGCAAGAACGCCTGGGTGGCCTGAAATTGGAGCGGCTCGCCGAACGCGTCGCCGCCGGTTCCCCCATCCCCGCCGTCGCCGCCGTTACAGGCGCCCAAGGCCAGTACTGATGCCAAGACAATGAGTCGTTTCGCTCGCATGGGTGTCACCTCGTCTGAGCCAGAGGCCCCCGCTCGCCCAGGTCGCACGCTCGCGTCGAAAATTCCCGCACGCGGTCCCGCGAGGAGCGATCGGCCAAAAGTCGCACGCGATCGACGTGACACCGATCCCTGGACGTGTGGGGCGCTGCGGCGGACGTTGGGGGCATGCGGACTTCGTATCGAGCAGTGGCGCTGGCGCTGGTGATGACCGCGACCGCCTGCGTTTCCCATGTCCGGTCGGCCGACATCGCCGACATCGCCGTGGACGCCCCGCCGTCCGAAAACCCCGTCTTCGTCGACCAGCGCGTGCTCCTGCGGCGCTTCTCCGACGCGCGCCCGGAAGAGTTCTCGCGCAACCTGCCCGGCGGCGGCTTCTTCCACGGGGGCAGTCGCCACGAGTACTCGCCCACGTACGTCGACCAGGGCAAGCAGGGTGCGACCGTCGTCTACCACGGCTCTCTACCGCACGCGCTGCCGTACCTGCTCGCGCGATCGCTGCCCGGCGACAACGTCCGCGTCGCAGACGCACTCTCCGACGCGGGGGCCACCGCGGATTGGGACTATGTCGTGGAGGGACGCCTGCTGCGCACGCGCGACACCTTCCGCGGTGGGGTGGCGTGGATCTACCTCGCGCCCCTCGGCGCGCCGACCGGGATCCGACGGTACGAGATGGCCTACGAGATTTCGGTGTTCGCCGCCGACGACCCCGACCACGCCATCGTCACGCGACGCTACGACTTCGACGAGCGCGCGAAGATGGGCATGTACTGGTCGGCCAAGTACGCGCAACGGCTGCCGCTGCACGGTTTGCAGACGCTCGTGGCGCGATCGGCCCAGGATCTCGTGGCCGAGGTGGCCAAGCATCGAGCGCGTCGGCAGACGGTGAGCCCGGCCGAGCCCTCGTAGCGCGTCGGCCCTAAAGGTGGCGGCCGATGCTGGCGTTCATGCGGCTGTGGATCAGCCGCATCACGCTGTCGAAGTCGCGATGGGACGTCGTGAGTCGCTCGACCATCTGCGCCCGGGTCGCCGCGAAAAGACTCTCGCGAATCCGCACCAGCCAGCGTGCCGCCGTCGCCCGGTGGACCCGGTACATCGCCCCGAGCTCGTCGATCGACAGCCCCTCGACGAGATGGAAGCGCAGCACGTTGCGGTCGCGCGAGGACAGCGTTTCCAGCGCCGCAGCGAACGACTCGCGGAACACCTCGGCGTACCGCTCCTTGAGCGCGGCGACCTCCATGTCGCCGGCCGGATCCATCAACGCATCGATCTCGGCGTCCGTGGGCGAGTGCTTGCCGTCGCGTCGCACGGCTCGCACGGCATCGCGCACCACCACCACCTTGAGCCACGCGCGCAGCTCCGCGCGCCCCTGGTAGCTGCAGATCCGCGGGGGGCGGTCGGCCTCCGCCGCCAGCAGACGCAGCCTCGTCTCCTGCAGGAAGTCCTCGAGACGATCCTCGACCAGACCCATTCGGGCCAGCCCCGGGCGAAGTCGATCGAGGTGCCGATCGAGCTCCGCGAGCGCGGGTCGCTGTCCGGCGACGCACGCCACGACCAGCAGCAGGTCGTCGACGTGCAAGCCCTCGATCGCCTGCGCCGGGTCGGCGGCGGTCTGGATCGCATCCCCGATCGCGCGCCCGATTTCGACCGGGTCCACCGTCAGCCGCGGCCACTTCGCCGTCGCGGCCGCATACGCGGCCTCGGCCTGCTGCAGGACGGACGCATCGAGATCGCGGTTTGCCGCAGCACACAGCGCGTCTCGCCAGTCCGGCATGCTCGCCGAGTATAGGACCGGATTGCGCGACCGCCCGTGGGGCGACGCGTCTTGGTCCTCGGCGTCCCAGCGCTGCGTCCCCGACGAGGTCGCCGAGCCGCGCCCGCCGCCATGCCGCGGTGGGCGAGTGCACGACGGGTATTCAGTGTTCCGACGCGAGGCCGCGCGAGCGCGCGGGGTCGGTGAGGTGAGCGGTGTCGACCTGCTCGAACTCGACCGCCGTCGATCCGCCGGGCTGGAGGTGCGACGACCGAGCGTCTGTGTCCGCCGGACGAACCCACCGCCTGGCGTCGACGCGAGCGCCTCGACGAGCGATGATTGTCGACGGTGACCGATTCACCGACGACCTCGGGATTGCGCCCGGACGAGGAGAGATTCCGGACGATCCTCGAGCATCTGCCCGTGATGATCGATTCCTTCGACGAGAACGGCACGTGCCTCATCTGGAATCGCGAATGCGTGCGACGCCTCGGGTGGACCCAGCAAGAGCTCGCCGAGCTCCCGGACGCGCTCTCGGTGTTCTACCCGGACCCTCAGGTCCTGCAGCAGGTGCACCAGGACGTCATGCGGGCCGACGGCAAGTTCCGCGAGTACACCGTGCTCGCCAAGGACGGCACACCGCGCATCCAGCAGTGGGCGAACTTTCGCACGCCCGCCAGCCGCTCGACGATCTCCGTCGGACACGACGTGACCGAGCAGCGCACGATGGAAGCGCAGCTGCGGCAGGCGCAGAAGATGGACGCCGTCGGTCGGCTCACCGGCGGCATCGCCCACGACTTCAACAACCTGCTGACCGTCGTGATGGCGGGAGCGGAGCTGCTTCGTCGGGACCAGGAACCCGGGAGCATCGGGGAGGTGATCACCGCGCAGATCCTCCAGGCGGCCAAGGACGGGTCGGCCCTCGTACAGCAGCTCGGCACGTTCAGCCGTCGCAGTCCGCTGTCGGTGGATCCCATCGACCTCAACGACTTGATCGACGACGTCACGCCTACGCTGCGCCGATTGCTGCCGGAGACGATCACGATTCGCGTCGAGCACGGTCGCGCCCCGGTGCACATCCTCGGAGACAAGACTGCCCTCAAGCAGATCTTGATGAACCTCGCCACCAACGCCCGCGACGCGATCGACGGACGCGGCACGATCGAGATCGCGACGCGCGTCATGGACGGCCCGCCGCGAGGGCGCGTGCGACTGACGGTGCGAGACACCGGCGCGGGCATGGCCCCGGAGACGCTCGACCGCGTGTTCGAGCCCTTCTTCACGACCAAGGAGCCAGGCAAGGGAACGGGCCTCGGACTCGCGACGGTCTACGGGCTCGTCGCCCAGCACGACGGCGAGGTCGAGGTGCACAGCGAACCCGGGCGAGGCACCTGCGTGCAGGTCGACCTGCCGACGATCGAGTCTTCGACGGCCCCCGATGCGAGCGCAGACAGGCAAGAGAAGACGAAAGGCGGCAACGAATGCATCTTGCTCGTCGAGGACGACGAGGGCGCGTGTCTCATCGCCGAGCGCGCGCTACGGCATCTGGGCTACGACGTGGTGATCGCGGAGGACGGCGCCGAGGCGCTCGAGCACATCGAGGCGGGCCGAGAGTTCTCGCTCATCTTGTCCGATGTCGTGATGCCACGACTGACCGGGCCGGAGCTTCTGGCCAAGCTGCGCGAGCGGGGCGGACCGATGCCCGCGTTCGCATTCTGCTCCGGCTACAGCCCCGACGACGACGCCCGCACGACGGACCCGAACGTGCCGCTGCTCGAAAAGCCCTGGACGCTCGAGCAACTCGCGATGTTCGTACGAAAGTGCCTGGACTGAGGGCTCGGCCCGCGTCGGCGGTCAGAACCGCAGCCGCAAGCCGCCGCTCCAGCCCTGGCGCGTGAACGAGACGGCCCCGCCGACGGTCGCGTGGGTGCGGCTTTCGTTGTACGCCCGCCGGCGGCGTGCGCCCCGGACCAACATGGGGATCGCTGCACCGAGCGCGGCGCCTCCGACCATGAGCATGGGAATGTGCAGGTACGTGCACGACGGACACACGCCGAGGAACACTGCGCCGGTCAGAAACACCGGGGCGCCGGCGGCGGTGAGCAGTCCGCCGCCCACGAGCAGGCCGGTGCCGTCCTTGGTCGACGGCACCACGTCGTAGACCTTGACCCGCATGCGCTTGACGCCGTTTTTCTGGATCACGCGCACGACCCCACCGGAGTCGAGGTCGACGAGCGTGAAGGTGTCCTTCTGGATCGCGGTGACGCGGCCGGTGACCTCGCGATCGTCGGTCAGGATCAGCTCGACGTCGTAGCCTTTGACGCCTTCCCACGCCGCGTCCTGCGTCGACAAGGGCGCCGGCTCGGGGCAGTACAGCACCGGCGCCGGCGGCAGCTCGCGCGTGGGCCGAGGCGCGACGATCATCTCGCCGTCGTCGCCGGGCGCGTCACCGTCGGCGGCGGGATCGGTCGCGTCACCCGGCCGGGGCGCGGACTCGTCGGATGCTCCTTCGCCCTCCGCGTCGGGGCTGCTCGCCTCGACCGCGACCGGAGCACGACCGCGTCGGCTGCCCGCTGGGGGCGCGGCCTCGGCCAGACTCGGTACGAGCGCCAGCGGCAGGCATGCCGCGACGATCCAGTGCACCCGGCCGAGCGAGCGTCCGCGCCGGGGTCGGGGCATCTCGGCCAGATACCCGAAACGCGTGATCGCGATCGCGAACGCAGCCACGTCGGGCTCGGCGAGCGCGGAACCCACCTCGGGGATCGGATACGAGGCGCGCTCGAAGTACACGCGGATCAGCGACGGCCCGACCTTGCCGTGACCGGCGATCGCAACCGGCGGGGGTGCGACGGGGATCGGCGAACCCGCAAAGTCGTCGACCGGCGGTGCGTCGTGCAGACGGGTTCGACCACGGCGTAGCGTCAGCACGACGTCGTCGGGGGAAACGGCCAGATCACGGTCACTCACGTCCATCGGCAGCATCTCATACCGGAGTCAGGAACTGGGCGGCCGTAGCCGCGCTGATCTTCGCCTGCGCGTGCAAGACCGCCGGGCGGAGGGCCTGGTCGGTGTCGTTGAGCTTGGTGACGAGGGCCCGCGTCAGCGAACGGCCCTCGTCGATCGCGGCGAACAGCTCGTCGAAGACGGCGAGGTGCTCGGTCGAGACGCCGGGCGCGAGCACTTCGTCGGCGACGGGCTCGGCGGCCGGGCGCAGCGGGGGCGCGACCACCGAGGCGGCGTGCTCGGCCGTGGTGACGTCGTCGATGTCGAGCCAGTCGAGCACGTCGGCCACCTGCCCCACCGGATCTCGCAGCAACGCGTCGTACGAGACCACGTGCACAGGGTAGCCGCGCACGGCGAGGTCGCGGACCAGCGCGTAGTTGTCACACCACCACGACAACGCCGGCGCCATCGCGGCCTCGGCCGGCTGGCCCGTCAGCGCATCCAGCCGCCGCATGGACCGGGTGTACCCCCGCCAGTCGCGAACCGTCGCCACCACGCGATCGATGAACGCGACATCGGTCCGCACCAGCCCGGCGATGAACACCTTCACCGCGTGACGCCGCGTGGCCTCCGGCGCCAGATAGGCGCCGGTCAGCGGGTGCGGGTTGGTCTGGAAGTTGATGCCCGAGACGAGCTGCGACTCGAAGAACCCGTCGGGGTTGGCCTCGCGCAGCAGTCCGGCCGACCCGGCGGGATAGCGCTCACCGATGATGGACAGCCCGGCCGTGGCCAGGATGTGCATCCACATCGACGTACCGGAACGCTTCGTGCCGGAAACGATGATCATTCGGCGCTACTGGGTGCGTAGGAAGGCCGCGATCGCCTCGACGTTCGCCGTGCTCGCGTGCTCGGTCTTTCCGGTGACGTCGAGCATGTCGTAGACGGCTTGCTCGAGAGTCTCGGAGCGTCCGTCGTGCATGAACGGCGGACGGATGGCGATGCGACGCAGGCTCGGCACCTGCAGCTGCATCCCGTTGAGCTCGACGGTCTCGTTGCTCATCAGGTTCGGCCCGTAGTGACACGAGGCGCACCCGAGGGAGCCGAACAGCTCCTCGCCCGTCGCGACGAGATTGGCGGCGACCGAGGAGCGTACGGGCGGCAGCTCGCGCTCGAACAGCCACGTGCGGAACGACTCCTGCCGCTCGGGCGACTGGCGCATCCCACCCATGCGGTGCGACAGCACCTCGTCCATGATCATGTCGAGGTCGGTCATGTCGCCGTCCCAGTGAAACGGCGCCGTGCCGGCAAGGCCCACGTCCAGCGGCTGCGAGCGGCGAGGGCCCAGCTCGGCGAACAGCCACACGTGGCCGTCGTCGCCCGCTTCCGGGTGACAGGTCGCGCAGCTGAGGTTGGACGCCGTGGCGCGGTGGAAGATCTCGTGACCGGTGTCGAAGCGCGACTCCGCCGACAGCGGAATGATCGTGCCACCGCTCAGAAGGTTGTCGGCCTGCCGCACGACCAGCTGCGCCGGCTCGCGACTGAACGCCACGAGTGCGCCGTCTTCGGTGAAGTCGACCGACGTGATCTGGCCGAGGCCTTGGTCCTCGGGCAGCTCCCGGCCGCACGGGTCGAAGCCCGGCGTGACCACGAGCGAGGACATGCCTTCGGCCGCGCCGGGAACGGCGAGCGCGAACTGCTGATCGGCCGTCATCGCGATGTCGACGGCCAGGGGGATCCCCGTGACCGGGAACGTGACGATGGAGCCGGGCTCGGGCACGAGGGTGACCGCCGCCGCCGCGATGCCCGGAGAACAGCCCGGACCGCCCCCGCCGTACGGCAGGTCGCCGCCCCCACTTCCGGGCGGCCCGTCGCCGTTGTCGCCCCCGTCCGAGGACGGCTCGCGGTCGATCTGCACGGCGACCGTGTCCTCGATCTGGTGGAGCATCACGAGCTGACCGTCGGCGACGCGGGTCCGCCACGCCACGTGCGGCTTGAAGGTGCGGCCGCTGTCGACGTCCTGCGGGCGCATCACGACGCCGGACTCGGAGACGAGCTCCGCGGCCCGGAAGCGAGACGCACGCACCTCGCCGTTCCAGATCACGACGTCGCGAAGGTCGGGCGCGAGCTGCTCGACGACGACTTCGCCGTCCATCGCCTCCGGGGCATGCGCGAGCGTGCCGTCGGCACAGGCGATGTGCAGGGTCGGGACGGGGTCGGCCTCGAACGCGAGGCCACGTGGCTCGGTGCAGACGCGGTGCTCGGCCACGATCTCACCGGCCTGCAGGTCGATCGTCGCGACCTCGCCCGCGCGCCGCAGCACGACGTGGGCCAGCCCCTCGGAGCCGAACGCCACGCGACCGGGCTCCGATCCCGCCGCGAGCTCGACGGTGTGCAGCAACGACGCGCTGCCGAGGTCGACGACGTAGACGAGGTCGCGGTCGGGGTCGCCGACGACGGCGATCCCGTCCGCCACCGCCAACGTGCCACCGGTGATCGCCGGCGGTCGGACCTTGGCCTGTCGCACGGGCGTCTCGTCGATAGGGTCGATGTCGATCGTCTCCGTGCATCCGACCGCGAGGGTCATGGGCACGAGCAACCAGGGCAACCGTCCAATGATGCTCATCGTCTATCTACGCTTTCTATCCCGACGCCTTGTCAGCAGATCCAAGTGTAGCCCAAGGAGGACGGCAATGCGGTAGGCATTGCGTCGCCACGCGGCGTTCCCGCGAGTCTCGTACTCCCGGGTGCGAAACGAGTAACCCTGGACCAACGCCAGGTTGAGGCCGATCTTTCGGATCGTCCACGAACCCACGAGCGGCAGGCGCAGGTCGGGATCGACGCGGTGGAGCGTCTGATCGTCGAAGTGCGCGCGATGGATGCGAATTCCCGCGGTGAGGCCCACGCTGGCCGACAGATCCTTGGTCGCGTGACGCCCTCGCAACAGCGCGCCCGCCCCCAACGATCCCTCCGTGACGGCGACGCGCTCGGTCACGAAGTCCTTGGAACGCGGCGGCACGAAGCCCGCGTGAAACAACCCCGAAAAGCCGTGCACGCGGCCGTAGGTGGCGTCGGCCGACAGCAACGCATCGATGGGCCGCACCCGGAACATCGGTCCGAACCGCAACGAGACCCGCACGATCGTGTCGTTGCGGTCCGGGATCGGGGGCGGTGCGCGCTCGAGTCGTCCCCGGCGCGGCGCATCGGGGTCGTCGCGCGCTCGACCGTCCCTTTTGTCCGACTTTTGTGATGGTTTGCCGTCGGCCTCTTCCTCGAAGGGCGTTTGCTCCACCGGCCCACTGGCGGGCCGGGTCGGTGCCGTCTCGTAGGGCGCCGCCTGCGGGGCAGCCGCCAGCACGATCGCCAGGCCCCACCCGCTCACCATCACCGCCACCCCGCAGGATGTGCGTAGCTCGAAGCACACATCCGAGTCACCGCAGTGCAGTCGAGAGTTTCCACCCCGGGGTCGGTATAGCCGAACTGCGTCACCCCGACCGGATCCTCGGACCACACCACGACCGCATCCCCCGACACCGACACATCCGCATACTCGAACTCGTCGACCGGCATCCAGCCCCCGACCACCCGTCCGTCGACCCGGACCAGAGACGCCCCGCGCCGTCGCACGAGCTGAACCCACTCGGCGGCGTAGCCACGTCCGCCCGCGAGCGTGTAGCGGCGCGCGAATCGGTCGGGGTCGACGAGCTGGTACATCGACGTGTCGCCGTAGTCGGCGGAGGTCGACGAGGGTTCTCCCGGAGTATGGCGACTCTGAAGATAGCCGACGACCATGACGCGGTCGACGGCGTCGTCGAGTCCGCGCACCACGAAGGCGGTCCCGTGGCCGACCTGGAGCTCGACCCAACTCCCACGTCCGTGGAGGGTGCAAATGTCTCCCGACAGCGTTGCAGGCGGACGACAGTTGGTCTCGTCGAGGACGTTCGGGGTCGTGGTGAACGATGTCGTGTCCGCCCCACCGAAGATCCGCCAGTAGTGCAGCTCGCGGTCCCTCGGTGGCGGAGGAGGGGCGACCGCGTCGTTGCCCCAATGCTCGAG
>CALBMM010000084.1 GCA_937896535.1 uncultured Pseudomonadota bacterium | reverse complement strand
GGGCCCCCGTAAGGCTGTGATCTTGCGTGGGATTTCTCAATCTAGCCGGCCGCGAGACCGCGTTCGGTCGCCCGTATCCTCCCCGCCATGTCCGACGCCGCCACGCTGCCCGGTGCCCTCGCTCCGATCTTCCGTCCTGACCCCTCCGGTCCGACCCGCGCGCTCGTCGTCGCCGGCTGCTGCGGCAACGTCGGCTTCGGCAAGCTCGGTCAGTTCGGACGACTCCTCGCGGCGCACTCGATCCCCGTCGTCGCGCTCGACCTCGCGGACGCGGTCGGCGGCGTCAAGGATCGGCTGCGCAAGGCGTTCGGCGATCGGTTCGACGCGGCGATCGTCGACGGCATCCTCGACAACATCACCGTCGTGCAGGGCGGCATCGACGACCTGCCGGCCGACCTCCCCGTCGGCTTCGTGTTCGAGGCGATTCCGGAACGACTCCACCTCAAGCACGGCTTTTACGCCGCAGTGCGGGCGCGCGACCCGGAGGCGTTCATCTTCTCGGCGACCTCGGGCTTTCCCTCGACGATGCTCTTTTCGGAGGTCGCCGGCGCCGAGCGCTGCGGCGTGATGCACCCCTTCTTCCCGCACCTGACCAACAAGCTGTGGGAGGTCCCGACGCAGGGCGCGACCACCGGCAAGGACGAGCTCAAGACCGTCCGCAAGATGCTCGGCTACCTCGGCATGAACGTGATCGGGGTGCGCGACGTGGCCTCGTTCGCGGCCGACCGGATCTTCTGCGGGATGATGCTCGAGGCGGTGCGCATCGCCGACGACCTTTCGCTGACGCCCGCGCAGGTCGACGACGTCTGCAAGAAAACCCTAGGGACATCGCCGTTCTTCGTTCACAACCTCATCCCCGGCGCGAACTATCTGTCGGCCCACTGCATGGAGCTGATGGCCGGCGAGGTCGACTCCAATCTGTTTTCGATCCCCGACAGCTGGAAGCCGTACATCGACGACCCGACCAAGCAGTGGCCGTACGAGCGCGGTCAGTCGTGCCCACCCGACAAGTTCGCCGCCGCGCGCGACCGCATGCTCGGCATGCTCTTTTCGCTGACCGCCGGGATGATCGAGGCCAAGGTCGCCCCACTCGATGCGCTCAACTTCCTGTGCGAGAACGCCCTGGCCTTCCGCACCGGCATGCCGGCGCTCGCGGTGCAGCTGGGCCTGGACCACGCCAAGGCGCTCGTCGCCAAGTTCGTCGACGAACAGAAGATCACCCACGCCGACAAGGTCGCGCCGGTGTCCGCGTTCGCGCCGGGCGCGGCGGACTGGGCGAGCATCTACGTCTCCGCCGCCGTCCACGACGGCATCGGCCTCATCTCGCTCAAGCGGCTGACGATCTCGGACGTGTTCCTCGCCGAGCTCGACGCGGCCTGGACACGCATGCAGGGTGACGATGCGGTCAAGGGCATCGTCATCGCCCCCGACGGCGTCTTCAGCCGCGAGTTCGGCCACGGCGCGGACATGCAGGCCTTCGTCCCGGTGCTGGGCAAGGAGAGCGAGGCCCTCGCACTCATCCAGCGCTGGAAGCGGACGACGGGCAAGCTGCGCACCGGCAAGCCGACCGTCGCCGCGCTCGTGGGCCGCGTGCTCGGCGGGAGCCTCGAGCTCGCGCTGTCGTGCCACGCCCGAATCGCCGGTCGCAAGACGCGGCTGCAGTTCCCCGAGACCACCGTCGGGGTCATCCCGGGCCTGGGCGGCTGTCACCACATGCACCGCTTCGCGACGGGCGGCCACGATGCCCGGATCAACGAGCTGTTGCTGACCGGCCACGGCTTCACTGGCGAGGAAGCGCAGACCTGGGGGGTCGTGTCCGAGGTCGTCGACATCCCCGCCCTGCCCGCGGCCTCGATGAAGCTCGCGGCGGCACTGGCCGACGGCGAGGTCCCGTACTTCCGCGAGGGTCCGGCCAAGGTCGCGGTCGACCGCAACGTCGCGACCACCAACGAAGCCGGTGTCCCCCTCGACGGGCAGCTGCGCGAGCTGCTGGCGACGACGATCGAGGAGATCAACGACCTGAACTGGGCCGACGCCTCGGCGCTCGAGGAGCAGCGGGCGGCCAAGTCGCTGGCGATGCGCTCGTCGTCGATCGGCGTCCAGGCGGCGCTGCGGGGCAAGCCGCCGGCCTTCGAGCACCCGCTGGGCTGACGCCGGGCGAGGACCCAAGTGCTCGAAAACGGACGTTGATCCCCGGTCACGGACGTGTAACATCGTCCGTGCCCACATTGTCCGACATCGGACCGGTGGGCGGGGGATCGATGACGGGACGCCGCACGGGGATGTTGCTGACGCTTTGCGCCGCGATGACCGGCTGTGCGCAAGCGTCCGAGGACGAAGGACCTTCGCGCGAGATCGGCGGCAAGGCCGACGAGGCGAGCGTGGACAACGCCGCGTGCCGTGACGCCCTCGTCGACCGCAGCGACGGCGACGACCGACCGCGCCCGGCCGACCTCGCCGCGCGCACCGACCCTCTCGCGCAGTTCGTGCTGCGCCCGGAGGGTACGTGCCCGAAGACCGCGACCGAGGTCATCGCCCGGCTGCGCGAGCACGACACCGCCGGCTGCGAAGGTGACCCGCGGGCGGGGCTGCGCACGATGCTGGTCTCCGAGACGGCCCAGATCACGGGCGAGCCCGGGGGCTTTCGCTCCGTCACCGTCCGCGAGTGCGGCGATCGACCCGCGCACAACCTGATGATGTCGCAGCTGTCGCCGTCCGCCGACGCCGCGACGATCCCCGACGACGCCGAGATCATGGCGTTCGACGAGACGCGGGGGATGTTCGCGTTCTACACGCTGACCTCCGGGGTCTGGTCGTTTCACGGCATGTCCGCGGACCTCGTGGCCGAGGGCAGCCGCTCCCGCTGCGCGCAGTGCCACGGCTCGGGCGGCCCCCTCATGAAGGAGCTCGACGCGCCCTGGGTGCACTGGGAGGGCGACGCGGACACGCCCGGGGTGAAGCCCATCCTCGACGCGCACGACGACCTGGGCACGCGCTCGGACGGCATCGAGCTCGAGCGGCTGGTGCTGACGGGCAACGAGGCGTGGATCGAGCAGTGGACCAAGGACCTGCTCGTCGCCTCCGACGTGGCGCCGCTGCTCGAGCCCCTGTTTTGCGACGTGGAGCTCAACCTGGGCACCGCGGCCCGGGCCGCGACCGACCCGGTGCGGTTCTTCCCGGCCGCCGCGCTGGTCGACGACGCGTTCGACACGGGCGCGTTCCCGCTCCAGGTCAGCATCGACACCGCCGCGTACGCGTCGGCCATCGCCGCCAACGGCCAGCGGATCGAGCACGGCGGGATGCCCCTTTCGCGGACCGACGGCCAGCCGGCGACCGATACGTTCTTCGGCGGCGCGTTCGTGCAGCGCAGCCGAGTCTCGCAGCAATTCGTGGAGCGCCTGCGCCAGATCGGCGCGCTCGACGAAGACTTCATCCTCGACGTGCTCGCGGTCGACTTCACCCGTCCGGTGTTCTCGCCCGAGCGCTGCGAGCTGCTGCAGTTCGCGCCCACGATCGACGAGATGGTGGTCGAGTCCGCACCCGAGCTCGCCGCCGCGGCCGTGGCCGAGCGGTTCGTCGACCGCCTCGGCAACTGCTGCGCCCCCCACCCCGAGGCCGGCTGCACCGGGGCGGGCGTGCAGGCGTGCGTGTGCGCCGACGACGACTTCTGCTGCACCGAGGAATGGGACGCACTGTGCGTGAGTCGGGTCGGCGACCTGGGCTGCGCGGCGTGTCCGGGCCGCGAGGACCTGTTCGCGAGCCCGCGCGTCGACCTCGTCGACGATCTCGCCGCGAAGGTTCGCGAGGGCTTCATCGCGACCCTCACCGCCGCCGCGCCCGATCCCGCCTCCGCGGCCGGGCAGCTGCTGACCAACCTACAGACCCCCGACGATGCGCCGCTGCACCGGCAGCGCGTCGCCGACTTCTTCGCCGCCTGCAACGCCCGCGACCCGCAGGCCCTGGCCGCCGACGTGGTGCGGATCGTGTCGCAACGTCGGGTCCTCGCCCGTCAGTCGACCGTGTTCGAGTTCGAGGCGACGATGCCGACCGACGATCTCGTGCACGACCCGGCGCAGCGCCTCGATCCCGTCACGTGTGAGCTGGTGACGCCGTAGCCTCGGACTCGGTCGGTCCTGTCGTCGCCGACGGACGCCGGCACGGGCCGGCCTCGACCACCGGCACGAAGTCGCCGTCGCGCTCGACGAGAAAGCCCTCGCGAATGAACGCGGCGTCGGCCGGGCGTTGCCCCACCAGCGCCTCGACGATCTCCCGGATCCGCGCGCCTCCCTGCCCGCCCGAGCGCACCCGGAACTTGAGCGCGTCGTCCTCGACGCGGGCGCCCAGCAGCGTCTCGTGGATGTCGATGACCTTGTCCGGCGTCATCAGTGGCGGTCGCCCGCGGCGGCGCTTGGGCTTGCCCTTGCGCGCCACGGTCAGCGGCCCCGCCAGTCGCCCCGGCAGCGCCGACCGAAGCTCGCGCGCGGCGGTCGGGTCGAGATCGATGCGCCAGTCCGCGGCCGAGATCACCTGCGGCAGCTTGTGCTCGCCGGGCTCGCACAGACGCACGTCGACGAACGCCATGCCCGACGGCGCGACCTCGCGCAGTCGCTGCAGCAGCGTCCGCGCGAGCTCGGCCCGCTCGGTGGCGCCGAGCTGGCCGTCCATGTCGCGCGCCGACGCATCGAGGATCACGTCCACGTCGACCAGCTCGCCCCACGCGCCCATCCCCAGGGCCAGCGCGGGCCCGAAGGTCATGCGCGGCGTCGGGTTGTAGCCGCGCGAGAACCCCAGCTCGATCCGCGCCCGACGAAACACCCGCGGCAGGATCCGCAGCAGGTCGAGGTGGCCGAGGAATCGGGCCGTGCCGGTCTTGGTGTACACGACGCGCAGCCGCGAGTACGGCGCCTCGGCGTTGGCCTTGAACGCGTTGCCGTCGTCGAGTCGGCTCTTGGCGAGCCGGCCGACCAGACGAGACGCAGGCACGACGTCGTCGGCCGGGCGTGCCGCTGCCTCGGCTTCGGCCTCGGCCTCGGCTTGCATGCGCGCCTGGGTCATCGACGACAGCGCCCGCAGCGATTCGATCCGCTCCGTGCGCATCTGCGTCATGTCGCAGGCGACGCCACAGTCGTAGCAGACGAGGCGACTGGTCTGCGCCTGCGCCTCGGCCTCGGTGCGCGGATGGACCTGCGCGCCGACCGGCTTGCCGCACGGTGGGCTCGTGCGGGCGCCGACGGCCTTCTTGTACTCGGCGGCCAGGAAGTCCGGGTCCAGCCCGATGTCGAGGTGGTCCCACGGCAGCCGTGCGCCGACCGGCAGCGTTCGCGTGTAGCGTTCCGGCTCGATCTTCGCGGCCGCGAGCGCGTCGAGCCAGCGCTCGAAGCGAAAGCCCTCGCGCCAGCCGTCGAACCGCGCGCCGTGCTCGTAGGCATGGGCGAGCACCTCGGACATGCGTCGGTCCCCGCGCGCGAACAAGCACTCGAGCCAGCTCTCGCGCACGTCGTGGGTCTTGAGCCCCACCTTCTCGACCTTGGCCTGGGCGCGCAGCAGCTGCACCTTCGATTCGAGGTCCTCCATCGCGTCCATCGCCGCCCACTGAAACGGGGTATGCGGCTTGGGCACGTGCTGGCTGACCGAGCACGTCACCTGCGGCATGCGGCCGAGCCCGAGCTGCTTGGCCATGCGATGGACGCGGCCGCCGGTCTGCACGATGCCGACGACGTCCTCGTCGGTCTCGGTGGGCAGGCCCATGATGAAGTACAGCTTGATGCGGTCGTAGCCGCGCTCGAAGATCCGGCGCGCCGAGTCCAGGATGTCCTGCTCGCTGACGTTCTTGTTGATGACGTCGCGCATGCGCTGCGTGCCGGCCTCGGGGGCGAAGGTCAGCCCCGTGATCCCGACGCGCTTGATCTCGTCGAGCAGCTCGCCGGTCAGCCCGTATGCGCGCAGGCTCGCGACCCCGAGCTTGGCCTTGCGCTCGACCAGTCGCGGCACCAGCTCCTTGATGAGCGGGTCGATGCACGACACGTCGGCGGTCGACAGCGCGGTCAGGCTCGTCTCCGAAAAGCCCGTGCGATCGACCCCGGCCAGCACGGCCTCGACGACCTGCTCGGGGCTGCGCTCGCGCACCGGGCGGTAGATCATGCCCGCCTGGCAGAACCGGCACCCCTCGGTGCAGCCGCGCGTGATCTCGACGGCGGCGCGGTCGAAGATGGCCTCGGCGTACGGCACCGGAAAGCGATCGGGGAACGGGTAGGCATCGAGGTCTCGCACCCAGACGCGGCCGACGCGACGCGGCGCGCCGGCGGCCTCGCCCGCGGCGGTGAGCCCGACGACGACCTGCAGACCGGTGCGCTCGTCCTCGGCGACCTCGTACATCGACGGCACGTAGATCCCCGGCAGGCGACAGCATGTGGCGAGGATCTCGGCACGGGTCTGCCCGGCGCGGCGTCCCTGCCCGATCGTGCGCAATAGATGCGGCAGCACCTCCTCCGCCTCGCCCACCACGAACGCGTCGATGAACGGCGCGAGGGGCTCGGGATGGGTGGCCGTGGGGCCGCCGGCGATCACGATCGGATCGGCGTCGCTGCGCTCGGCCGACCGCAGCGGCACACCGCCGAGCTCGAGGTTGAGCAGCACGTTGGAGTAGCTCAGCTCGTACTGCAGGCTCACGCCCACCACGTCGAACTCCGACAGCGGCGTGTACGTTTCCAGGCTGACCAGCGGCAGCTCGCGCTCGCGCAGCTCCTTTTCGAGATCGAACCACGGCGAGAAGGCCCGCTCGCACGCCAGATCGTCGTGACCATTGACCAGGTCGTAGAGGATCCGCGTGCCGAGGTGGCTCATCCCGATCTCGTACAGATCCGGGAACGCGAGCACGAACCGGCACGTCAGGCCGTCGGTGGGCTTGACGGTCTGCTGGTCCTCGCCCCCGAGATATCGCCCCGGCTTCTCCACCCCGCCCAAAAAGGCGGCGTAC
>CALBMM010000083.1 GCA_937896535.1 uncultured Pseudomonadota bacterium | reverse complement strand
GCCGATCGTGTCGGCGATCGCATCGCCGAGCTGCGGCGTGCGGGGCCACGGCAGCTGCCCCTGCACGAGCTCGGTGACGGCCGCCCACACCACGCACCCGGCGAGCACCACCTTAGCCGACAGACCAGCCCCCCGGGCCAGAAGCGCGATCCCGAAAAAGAGCGTGAGGTGGACCGTCTCGTCCAGCCACTCCCAGTCCCACGTCGGGTTCTTCGGCGGGGGCATCCACAAGAACGCCGTCGACACCGCCCACCACCCGAGCGCAGCGAGCTGGACGAGGCGAAGGATCAGTCGCCTTCTTCTGCTTCGGCTGCCGACCATGCGGAGATGAGCTCGAAGTTGTCGACGATCCGAGAGTGGTGGTGGCCCCACGTGTCGGAGACGTAGATCATCGAGCCGGCCTCGAGCTTCTTGGTCAGGTAGATCGCGCAGTACTCCGCGGGCGTGTCGTCGATGTGTCCGACCTTCGGCAGCGGCAGCTTCGTCACCGGACACAGCAGCTCGCACTTGGTCCCGACGGGAAGGTCTTCCATGCCCTTCTTGCGACGATCGCCGTGAATGGGACTCAGGTGCACCTGCTCCTCGCGGTCGCCGGCGCGGACGAGGAGGGTGACGGCCGGAAAGCCGTCGAACTCCACGTCGCTGAGGCCGACGAGCGAGTCCCCCTTGGGACCGTACGCTTCGTTGACCACGATGATCACGTCGTCGGAAACGGTCAGCGACGAGACGTCGGGCCGCGGAAGGACTCCAGTGATGTCCATGTGGTCGAGGTCGATCTTGTCGCGGCTCATTCGGCGTTCTCCGGCACCTTCGACAACACTACGAACGGCCCGATTGCGCAAGCGATTCTTCGGCCGCGTTCGTCGCCAGGGATCGTCGGCCGGGATCGTCGCCAGGGATCGTCGCCAGGATCGTCGCCAGGATCGTCGACAGTCGGGCGGATGGTCGCGATCAGCCCGGCAGGTCCTCGGGAAGCAGGGACAGCTGGGGGTCGCCGGGTCGCCGGGTCGGACGGCGAAAGGTGGACGGAACCGGGCGGCGGTCGGCCGCGACGGGCAATCCGGCCGCTTCGCAGCTACGCTGAAAGAGGCGGGCGATCGCCTGCGCATACGGACCCTCGCCACGCATGCGCCGACCGAAGCGCGAATCCGACAGCTCTCCTCCCCGCACGTCGCGAACCCGTGCGAGGATCCGCTCCGCCCGCAACGGCAACGCCTCGCGTACTCTCTCGGAGAACACGTCGGCGACCGGGCCCGGCAACCGTAGCATCACCATCGCCGCCGCACTCGCACCGGCCTCGGCGGCGGCCGAGACGATCTTGTCGATGTCGACGTCGGACAAACCGGGGATGACCGGCGCGACCATGACCGAGACCGGGATGCCTGCCTCGGCGAGGCGGCGGATCGTCTCGATGCGTCGCTGCGGGGTGGCGACGTAGGGCTCGATCGCGCGGGCGTTGTCGCGATCCCACACGGGGATGCTGATCCCGACCGACACGTCGGCGTGCTCGCGCAGCTGCACCAACACGTCGAGGTCGCGCTCGACGAGCGGCGCCTTGGTGATGATGCCCACCGGGTTGCGGTACTCGGCACAGACCTGAAGGCACGCCCGCGTCAACCGGTAGCTGGCCTCGAGCGGCTGGTAGCAATCGGTGACGCCGGAGAAGACGACGCGCTCGCCCTTCCAGGTGCGCTTGTCGAACACGCGGCGCAGCAGCGCGGGGGCCTCCGGCTTGACCGTGATCTTGCGGTCGAAGTCCGTGCCGGCACCGAAGTCGAGGTACTCGTGGGTCGGGCGCGCGTAGCAGTAGGCGCACGCGTGCATGCAGCCGCGGTACGGATTGACCGAGTACGAAAACGGGATGTCCGGGCTGTCGTTGCGCGCGACGATGGACTGCGACGCGTCGCGGTAGACCGTCAGCCGCACCGGCGGGGGCTCGCCGAGGTAGCAAACTTCGGTCGAGTGCCACGGATTGGGCGGGTTGCGAATGACCCGAGGCGGCACCGCTTTCCTATATATGAACGTTTGTTCACGTACAACCAGAAAACGGGCCCCGGTGATAGCCTGCGCGCCAGTGGGCCAGCAACGCGCACCGGGGAGCTTCCACCGTCTGTTCATCGCCAACCGCGGCGAGGTCGCGGTCCGGATTGCCCGCGCTTGCGACGAGCTCGGCGTGACGCCGGTGTTCGGCGTGTCCGAGGCCGACGCCGACGCCAGCTACGTCGACGGTCGCGAGAAGGTCGTGCTCGGTCCGGGTCGCGCGGCGCTGAGCTACCTCGATGCGCCGCGCGTCGTGCAGGCCGCCCGACAGTCGGGATGCACCGCGTTGCATCCGGGTTGGGGCTTTCTCGCCGAGAACCCGACCTTCGCCGCGCTGTGCGAGGCCCACGGCGTGACCTTCATCGGCCCGTCGGCGCACGTGATGCACCTGATGGGCAAGAAGACGCCGGCCAAGCGCGCGATGGCCAAGGCGGGGCTCGAGCTCATTCCCGGCAGCGAAGGGATCCTCGCCGACGCCGACGAAGCCCGGCAGGTCGCCGACCGCGTCGGCTACCCGGTGCTCATCAAGGCCGAGAGTGGTGGGGGCGGTCGCGGGATGCGAGTGGCCCGCAACGCCGCGGAGGTCGAAAGTGCCTTCGACGACGCGCAGGCCGAGGCCCGCGCCGCGTTCGGGGACCCGCGCGTCTACATGGAGAAGCTCGTCGAGGGCGGGCGCCACATCGAGATCCAGATCGTCGGCGACCGCTACGGCAACGCGGTGCACATCGGCGAGCGCGACTGCACGATCCAGCGCAACCACCAAAAGCTCGTGGAGGAATCACCGTCGCCGGCGCTGACCGACGAGGTGCGGGCGCGCAGCCTGTCGGCCGCCGTCGAGGCCGCGCGCGCGATCGGCTACGTCGGGGCCGGCACGATGGAGTTTCTGCTCGACGCCGACGGCGTGCTGCGCTTCATGGAGATGAACACGCGGCTGCAGGTCGAGCACTGCGTGTCGGAGATGCGCTCGGGGCTCGATCTGGTCCACGAGCAGATACGCGTCGCCGCCGGCGCGCCGCTTTCGTGGACGCAAGACGACATCACGCTGACCGGGCACGCCATCGAGTGCCGGATCAACGCCGAGGACCCCGCCGACGACTTCCGGCCGGCCCCGGGCACGATCGCGACGTGGTCGATCCCCGACACGTCGTCGGGCGACGTCCGCGTCGACACCCACGTGGCGTCGGGCTACCGGATCCCGCCCCACTACGACAGCCTGATCTGCAAGCTGATCACCAAGGGGTCCACGCGCGACGAGGCCGCCGACCGCATGCTGGCTGCGCTCGGCGAGCTGACGTGCGAGGGCGTGCCCACCACGATCCCGATGCACCAGGCGATCTTGTCGGACCCGAAGTTCCGCGCCGGCGACTACGACACCCGTCACATCCCCGGCTGGCCCAAGGGCGCATGACCGAGCCGAAGTACGTCGCCGCCAACGGGCTGAAGTTCGCCTACCTCGAGGAGGGCGAAGGTCCGCTGGTGCTGCTCGTGCACGGCTTCCCCGACACGGCGCACACCTGGGATCGCGTGCGGCCGGCGCTGGCGGAGGCGGGCTACCGCGCGGTCGCCCCGTTCACGCGGGGCTATCTGCCGACCGAGATCCCCAAGCAAGAAGCGTTCGATTCGGACACGCTCGGTCGCGATCTGCTCGCGCTCATCGAGGCGCTCGGCGAAACGTCCGCGATCGTGGTGGGGCACGATTGGGGCGCGAGCGCGGCGTACTCGGCGGCGGGCCTGCAGCCGCAGCGGGTGCGCATGCTCGTGACCCTCGCGATCCCCCACCCCGCCGGCCTGCGCCCCACGCCGTCGCTTCTGTGGGCGGTCCGCCACTTCTACTGGCTCAGCCGCCGCGGCGCCGCCGACAAGCTGCTCGCCGACGACCTCGCGTACATCGACGAGCTCGTCGCCCGCTGGTCGCCCGCCTGGAACGTGCCGCCGAACGAGACGGCGCGGGTCAAGGAGATCTTCCGCGACCGCGACTGCCTGCACGCCGCGCTGGGCTACTACCGAGCCGCGAGCCCCAGGCTGCCGCCCGGCCACCGCGCCCGCGTGAAGATGCCGGCCGTCGCGTTCGCCGGCGCCGACGACATCATCGCGCTCGACGCCTTCGACAAGCCGCGCGTCCGCGCCCGCTACGCGGAGGCGTACGAGGTGGTCAAGATGCCCGGCGGCCACTTCATGCACCGCGAGCACCCCGAGGTGTTCACGCACGAGCTGCTGCGCGTCATCGAGGCGTACGCCGTGTGATAGCCTGCGGCCGCGTTCGATGACCCACGTCCCGCTCGTTCCGATCGGCAACCCGCGGCGCTCGTTTTGCGACGACGCCACCTTCGAGGCCCAGCGCGAGGCGATCGAGGCCCGCGAGACCACCCTGCGAGCCCGACGCGACGAGGTCGCGTCCGGCTGGGGAGACTCGTACGCCGAGCGTGTCCACGCCAAGGGCAAGCTGACGGCGCGCGAGCGCGTCGAGAAGCTCGCCGACGAGGGCACGGAGATCTTCGAGGTCGGCACGTTCGTCAACTACGGCGACACGTTCGGTGACCGTGGGCTGACCTCGCCCGGCGCGGGCGTGGTCACGGCGTTCACGTGCATCGAGGGGCGTTGGTGCATGGTGATCGCCAACGACAACACGGTCGCGTCCGGCTCGTGGTGGCCGCGCACGCCCGAGAAGATCCAGCGCGCCCAGAAGATGGCGCTGCGGCTGCGGCTGCCCACGGTCTACCTCGTCGATTGCAGCGGACTGTTTCTGCCGGAGCAATCGCGGTCGTTCCCCGGCGGCACCGGGGCCGGTCACATCTTCAAGATGAACAGCCTGCTGTCGGCGCACGGCGTACCGCAGCTGGCCGGCGTGTTCGGTGACTGCATCGCCGGTGGCGGCTACATGCCGATCATCTCCGACCGCGTCTACATGACCGAGCAGGCGTACATGGTCATCGCCGGCGCGGCGCTCATCAAGGGCGCCAAGAGCCAGAAGATCACCAGCCTCGACATCGGCGGGCCCGAGGTGCACGTGCACGCCAGCCGCTGCGCCGACGTACGCGTGCCCGACGACGACGCGCTGCTCGTCTCGCTGCGCCGCGAGATCGCCCGGCTGCCCGGCTCGGCCGCGCCCTACTACCGCGGCGACGCCGGCCCCGTGGACCCGCAGTTTCCGACGACCGAGCTCACCGGCATCTTGCCCGCCGATCACCGCCAGGCCTACGACGCCCACGAGGTCGTCGCGCGACTGTGCGACCAGAGCCTGTTCTGGGAGGTGATGCCGGAGTCGGGCGAGGAGATGATCTGCGGCGTCGGCCGGGTGAGCGGCCTGTGGACCGGCTTCGTGATCAACCGGCAGGGACTGGTCGGCGATCCGGAGCGTCCGGGCGTGCGCCGTCCCGCGGGCATCCTGTATCGGGCCGGCATCGCCAAGATCGCGGCGTTCTCCCGCGCCTGCAACGACGACGGGATCCCGCTGGTGTGGCTGCAGGACATCGCCGGCTTCGACATCGGCTACGAGGCCGAGCGCCAGGGCCTGCTCGCGTACGGCTCGAGCCTCATCTACACGAACTCGACCAACGAGACGCCGATGTTCACCGTATTGCTGCGCAAGGCCTCCGGCGCCGGCTACTACGCGATGGCGGGGCTGCCGTACGACCCGGTGGTCCAGCTGTCGACCACGATCTCGCGACTGTCGGTGATGGAAGGCCGAACCCTCGCGATCGCGACGTACAACACCAAGCTCGACGACGACTTCGAGATCATGACGCGAGATCCCGACGAGCGCGCCCAGATCGAGCAGGGCATGCGCGACGTGGAGGCGCGCATCGAAGCCGACATGGATCCCTACGGCGCCGCGCGCCAGATGGACACCGACGAGATCATCGAGCTGTCGCGGGTGCGCGCGTACCTGGCGATGCTGGTGGAGGCCAGCTACCAGGCGATCGGCTACCGCCGGATCAAGAACAGCCGGATCTGGTCGCTGCACGACCTCGACGTGCTCACGGGAGGTCCGCGATGAAGCGCCCCGCCGTCGATGGGCGCATGTTCGCCCCGCAGATGACCGCCAAGCTCGGCGAGGGCGACGACGGCCCGGTCGTGCTCGCACCCGCCGTGGGTCTGTGGCGCGA
The DNA here is from genome assembly GCA_937896535.1 of uncultured Pseudomonadota bacterium. Lineage (GTDB taxonomy): Bacteria > Myxococcota_A > Polyangia > Nannocystales > Nannocystaceae > CALBMM01. The sequence continues at coordinate 25,237 of CALBMM010000083.1, read as the reverse complement.
CGGACCGCTGCCGGGCGCCCGCGTCGTGGCCGGCGATCCGCTCGGCACGCTCGAAGTGCTCGGCACCCGCTACCGCGTCCTCGCCCCCGCCGGCGCGCGCGGAGTGGTGCGCGAGTCCGACAAGGCACGACTGGCCCGACGTCCGGTCGGGTACGGCGACGTGCTCGTCGCACTCGATCCCAACGTGGGAGAAGCCGCCGCGGCCGATGCCGTGGCCGCGGCAGCCCAGAGCAGCGGCGACGGCCTCGCGTTCACGGCCCCGCTTTCGGGCCGCTACTACGCCAAGCCGAGCCCCGACCAGCCGTTGTTCGTCAACGTGGGCGACGTGGTCTCCGTGGGCCAGACGGTCGCGCTGCTCGAGGTGATGAAGACGTTCAACCGCATCACGTACGGCGGCGACGGGCTGCCCGACCGCGCCAAGATCACGGCGATCGTGCCCAGTGACGGCGACGACGTCGACGAGGGCGACGTGCTGCTGCGCCTGCAGCCCGCCTGATCACGCAACCGAGGCGTCGCCGGGCAAGCGCAGCACGAACCGCGCGCCGCCTCCATCGCCCGCCTCGACCCACGCGTCGCCATCGTGACGGCGTGCGACCTCGCGAACGATCGCGAGACCGAGGCCGGTTCCCGGCCGGCGCTGGTCGACGCGGTGGAACGGCTCGAACACCTTCTCCCGATCGGCGGGCGCGACCCCCTCGCCGCGGTCGTCGACGGCGATGCGCCACCCGCCTTCGTCGTCGGCCGCCAGCGACACGTGCACCGGAACGCCCGCGGGACCATGCGTGATCGCGTTGGCGATGAGGTTGTCGATGGCCTGGCGGACCTGCACCGCGGCGACCCGCGCCTGCGCGCGCTCCGGGACATCGCAGTCGACCACGATCTCGCGCGCCTCGGCCATCGCCCGAGCGCCCTCCACCGCATCCTCGACGAGCGCCGACAGATCCGTGCGCCGCCGATCGAACTCGGTGCGCCGCAGCGCGGCCAGGTCCAGCAGCGAGGTCGCGAGGACCTCCAGGCGCTTGGCCTCACGCCGTGCGGCCTCCAGCGCATCCTGCAGCTCGGCGGGCTCCCGCTGACGGCGCAGGGTCACGTCGATCCCCGCTCGCAGGGCGGCCAGCGGCGTGCGCAGCTCGTGGGCGGCGTCGGCGATGAAGCGGTCGCGCGACTCCACGCTCGCGCGCAGCCGCTCGGTCGTCTCCGCCACACAGGCCCTCAGCTCGGCGATCACGTCGCCGCCGTCGTCGGGGGGCACCTGCGCCTCGAAGTCGCCGTCGCGCAGCCGCTGCATGTGGTCGGCCAGCCGCTGCACGCGTGACGACAGCCCGGTGGCCAGATAGTTGGCGACCACCACGAGCAGCACGAGCGCGCCGGCCAGGCACGCCCCGCCGATCTTCCAGTACGCCGCCAGCGTGCGGTTGTGCGGCTCGAGCGAGACACCGAGCCACAGCAGGAACGGTCGGCCGTGCTCGTCGACCACCGTGAGCGTGACCTCGCGGCGGGGCTCCGGTCCCGACGTGGTCTCCAGCTGCGCCGGCGCACCGACGGTACCCGGGCGCAGCCCCGCCGGAACGCCTCCCCCGGCCGAGTGCTGCACCACCACGCGGCCGTCGGCGTCGTAGACCGCCCCGGCGGCCGCGAAGCCACGCACGCGATCGGCCAGCGGCGACGCCTCCAGGTGCAGGTGCGGGCGGCGGTTCGGCGCATCGAACAGGCTCACCGACTCGACCGCCGCCTGGGTCAGCAAGCCCTGGTCGATGCCCTGGTGAAGCACGTAGTCGAGCAGCAAGGCGACCGCCAGATAGCTGACCACCAGCAGCGCCCCGGGGATCGCCGCGCCCTGCACGAGCAGTCGCGTGCGCAGCTTCACCGACGGGTCGGGTCCTTGGCCCGCAGCTGAAAGCCGACGCCCCGCACCGCCCGGACCTCCACGTCGTCGGCCCCGAGCTTGTCGAGCTTGCGACGCAGGTAGCCCACGTACACGTCCAGGACGTTCGCGTCGGCGTCGTAGTCGGTGCCCCACACGTGCTCGAGCAGGTGATGGCGCGTCATGACCTCGCCCTGGTGACGAAACAGCTCCGCGGCGAGCCCGAACTCGCGCGGCGTCAGCGGCTGCTCGTCGCGGTCGCGCCGCAGCACCCGACGGCGCGTGTCGAGCGTGATCGACCCCACCGAGGCCGTCTGCAAGGTGCCTTCGACCCGACGAAACAGCGCCTCGATGCGGGCGAGCAGCTCGTCGAAGTCGAAGGGCTTGGTGACGTAGTCGTCGGCGCCCTCGCGCAGGCCGAGCACGCGCTCGGGCACCGTCCCGCGGGCGGTCAGCATCAACACCGGGACGTGCAGCCCGCGCTCTCGCCAGCGGCGCAGCAAGTGCAGACCGTCGAGATCCGGCAGCGACCAGTCGAGGATGACGACGTCGTAGTCGATCTGCTCGGCCTGATCGCGCGCGACCGATCCCCGGGTACACCAGTCGACGGTATGTCCTTCCTCGGTGAGACCGCGCTGCAGCACGGTCCCGAGCGCGTCGTCGTCCTCGACCAACAGCACCTTCACGCCGGGTCCTCCTCTCGCCGGGCAGAGCGTACGACGGCGGCGTGGATCGACGGGAGGATGAGCAGCGTCAGGAGCGTCGATGTCACCAATCCGCCCACGATCACCGTTGCGAGGGGTCGTTGGACCTCCGCGCCCACGCCGGTCGCGAGCATCATCGGGACGAAGCCGAGCGCCGCGACGAGCGCGGTCATCATGACCGGACGCATGCGGCTGTCGGCCGCCTCCAACATCGCCTCGCGGGGAGGGACTCCCGCGTCCATCAGCGCCCGCACGCGCGACATCAGCACGACGCCGTTGAGCACGGCGATGCCGCTGAGCGCGACGAAGCCGATCGCGGCCGAGATCGACACCGGCATGTCCCGCAGCGACAGCGCGACGATGCCGCCCACGCCCGCGAACGGGACGTTGAGAAAGATCGCCAGCGCCGGACCCAAGGCGCGAAACAGCCACACGAGCACGGCGAGCACCGCCAAGAGCACCACGGGAATGACGATCGCCAGGCGCTGGCGTGCCTGCGACAGGCTCTCGAACTGCCCGCCCCAGCGCAGCCGGTGGCCCGCCGGTGGCGGCGCCTGCTCGGCGACCGCGCGCTGCGCCGCGGCGACGACCGTGCCGATGTCGGCCCCGCGCACGTTGAAGCCCACGATGATGCGCCGCTGGCCGCTCTCGTGCTCGACCATGCTCGGCGTCGAGGTCCGCACCACCTCGGCGACGTCGGACAGGCGCACCGTGGCCCCGTCGGCGGTGGGGATCGCCGTGGACGCGAACACGAACGCCGACGGCTCGACGCGCAGCCGCATGCGGATCGGGATCTCGACGGGACCGTCGTAGGTCACGCCCACGTCGATGCCGGTGCGAACGGCCTGCACCACGTCGAGCACGTCCTGGGTGTCGAGCCCGCGCCGGGCCGCCTCGAGCAGGCGTGGCTGCACCTCGATCAGCGAGACCTTCGGGGGCACGGAGATCCGCACGTCGACCGCGCCCGCTTGGGCGGCGATCGCCGTGGCGACCCCCTCCGCGTGGGCGCGCAGCGCATCGAGGTCGTCGCCGTAGATGCTGACCGCGACGTCGCTGACCGACCCGCCGAGCAGCTCGTTGAATCGCATCTGAATCGGCTGCGTGAAGGCCGGGTCGCCGCCGGGCGCCTTGGCTTGCAGCAGGGCGTCGATCTCGGCGATGAGCGCATCGCGGGCCAGGCCCGGTCGCCACTGATCCCGGGGCGCGAGCTCCACGAAGACGTCCGCCTGCTCGAGGCCCATGATGTCGGTCGCGACCGCGGGGCTGCCGACCCGCGACACGACCCGCCGCACCTCCGGGACATCCTGCAGGAGCACGCGTTCGAGACGGGTCGCTTCGTCGACGGCCGTCTCGATCGAGATGTCGGGCGCGCGCGTCGTCTGGATCACCAGGTCGCCCTCGTCGAGCTGCGGCAAGAAGTCCGAGCCCGCGCGCGACAGCTGCACGCCGCCCCCGGCGAGCATGCCGATCGAGAGCAAGACGACGATCACGGGATGGCGCACGGCCTGGGCCAGGACCGGCCGATAGGCGGCCCGCATCCCGCGAACGAGCCACGGCTCCCGACGCGGGATGTCGCGGGGGCGCAGCACCATCGAGGCCGCCGCGGGAATGAACGTGGTCGACAGCAGCAGCGAGGTCAGCAGCGCGAGCACCACCGTCAGGGCCATCGGCCGGAACATGCGCCCGTCGACGCCCGTCAGCGTGATGATCGGGACGTAGACGAGCACGATGACGAGCACCGAGTAGAAGACCGGGCGCGCGACGCCGGTGAACGTGCGCCGCACGACGGCGCGATCGAGACGTTCGCCGGTCGGCGGCTCGTCGGCGAAGCGATGGAACAGGCTCTCGACCATGACCACGCCACCGTCGACGAGCAGGCCGAAGTCGATCGCGCCCAGGCTCATCAGGTTGCCGGGGATCGACAGCACCGCCATGCCGACGGCCGCGCCGAGCATGCTCAGCGGAATGGTCGCCGCGACGAGCAGTCCCGCGCGCACGCTGCCGAGCATCACGAGCAGCACGATCGCGACCAGAGCCCCACCCTCGAGCAGGTTGCCGAAGACCGTGCGCAAGGTGGCGTTGACGAGCTTGCCGCGGTCGTAGACGACCTCGACCCGAACGTCCGGAGGTAGCACGGCACGCACCGCGTCCATCCGTGCGCGCACGCCGTCGACGACCTCGAGGGCGTTGGCGTCGCGAACCATCTGCACCATCGCGTACACGAGCTCGCCACGACCGTTGCCGGTCGCCTCGCCGATCTGGGTACGGGCGCCATCGACGATCGTCGCGACGTCGGCCACGCGCACGGCCGATGCCGTCGACGTGGCCGGCCGCACCAACGCCGCCCCGAGATCGGCCGCCTGGTCGGGGCGCACGACGGCCCGCAGCAGGGTCTGGCTCGACCCGGCGAGCAGACTACCGGCCGCCGCGCTCCCGGTCGCGCGTTCCAGCGCGACGCGCAGCTCGTGCAGCGTCACCCGTCGCTGGGCCATGCGCACCGGGTCGGCGACGACGTCCATCGTGCGCCGGCGACCACCCCAGGTGTTGATCTCGACGACGCCGGGACTCGCCCGCAGGATCGGCGCGACGCGGTACTGCGACAGCTCCAACAGCTCCGCCGTCGTCCGCTGCGGCGACGACAGCGTGAAGTGGAAGACCTCGCCCAAGCCGCCGGTGTGCGGTCCGAGCTCCGGCGTCTCGACCCCCGTCGGCACCTCGACCACGTCCAAGCGCTCCTTGACGAGCTGACGCGCGAGGTACGGGTCGACGTCGTCGTCGAACACCACCGTGACCGACGAGATCCCGTAGCGCGAGATACTGCGCTGCGCGTGCGTGCCGGGGATGCCCCCGAGCGCGGTCTCGATCGGCAGGGTGACGCGCGTCTCGATCTCCGAGGGCGTGAAGCCGGGCGCGCGCGTGAGCACGACGACCTGATTGGTGGTCACGTCGGGCAGCGCATCCAGCCGCACCGTGCGACCGACGACGACCGCGACCACCGCCAACGCGAGGGTGACGACCAGCACCATGCGGCGCTTGCGTTCGGCCAGCTCGACGAGCCGCTCGATCATCCTTCTCCCGCTCCTTCGCGCGCCGTGACGGTCGCCGCATTGCTGACGATGGACTCACCGACCGACAACGGTCCGCGGACCAGGGCGGTCGCGCCCGAGACGGCGACCACCTCGACCGCGACCGCAGTGGGCTGTCCGTCCTCGGCGCGACGGAACACGACCGTGCGCTCGGCCTCGAACGCGAGCGCGGCGGACGGCACCTGATGCAGGCTCTCGTCGACGACGCGTCCTCGCACGCGCCCCGGTAGGCCCGGTGACAGCGCGCCCGCGTCTCCGGCAACGTCCCACCACGCCAGCGTGGTGCCGTCCTCGGGAACGACGAGCGTGGTGGTGGGACGCTCGCCGAGGTCCACGACGCGGCCGTCGCCGAGCACGAACTCGAAGCGACTCCCCTCGGGAATCGCCGCGACGAGTCGGGCCTGCACCCGCGACCCGCCCGATCCGACGATGCGGAGCATGGGCCCCGCGCCCGGTTCGCGCACTTGCCCGAGGTGTACCTCGACCTCGCGCACGACCCCCGCGATCGGGCTGACCAGCTCGACCTCGCCGGACTTGCCGAGGCGGCCGAGCGCCGCGGGGCTCAGACCCGAGGCGCGCAGGGTGGCCGCGGCCGCGCGTCGCCGCCCGTCGACCTCGGCGAGCGCGACGTCGAGCTCGAAGATCTTCGACTGCTCCATCAGCCCTTCTCGACGCAGCTGCTCGAGCCGTTCGCGACGCGCGCGCAGGACGGCGGCGTGGGCCTCGGCCGAGCGCTGCGCGGCGGCGGCCTCGAGCAGCCCCGGGGCGGTCACGCGAAGAAGCACGTCCCCGGCGGCCACCTGGTCACCGGCGCGAACGAGCACTTCGTCGACGTGCACGCGGAACGTGGCCGCGACCTCGGCGACCGCGTCCGGGTCGGCGACGACCTCGGCGGGCGCTTCGAGCAGCGTCGCGTCGCCGGCCGCCGCGACCTCGACCCACGCCGAGCTCGCGCTGTTGGGGCCGACGACCTCGGCCTCGACCTCGGGCGGAGCCTGCGGCGCATCGCAGCCGGCAAACGACGCCGCGAGCAATCCGATTCGCAAGACGTTCTTCACGGTGCCTCCGTTGCGGTCGCGCCATCGTCGAGAGCGCGGTGCAGCAGCCAGACCCGCAGCCGCGCCCAGGTGTACTCGCCTTCGACCGCGGCCTGGCGCCGTCGCGCCTGCAGCGTGGCGCGTCGGGCCTGCACGAGCACTCGAGTCGTCGACTCCCCCGCAGCGAAGGACCGCGACTCGAGCGCAGCAACGTCGTCGAGCGCGGGGATGAGCTCTTCGTCGAGGGCGCGACGTTGCTCGCCCGTGTGCTCGAGCTCGTGCAGCGTGTCGCGGATCTGCCGAGCGGTGCGGCGCCGGATCTCCTCGGCCTCCCCGTCGAGCCGGGCCGCATCGGCCCGCGCCACCGATCGCCCACGCGCGTTGCGTCCCCGGGTGGGCAGCTGCACCCCGACTTGTCCGAAGATGCCGACGGCGGGACCGGGCTGGTCGATCTGAACCATTCCGCCGACGTTGAGCACCCAGCCGGCCTCGGCCGCGAGCTCGGCTTCCTGCGCACGGGCGGCGGCCGCCGCCAGGCGCTGCACGGTGACCAGCGGCACCTCGTCCACCCGCTCGGCGAGCCGCGTGAGATCCTCGGGCGACAGCTGCACCACCGGCGGGGCCCCGGCCGCGAGCATCGGTGCGCCCCCCTCGTCACCGACGAGCTCGGCGAGGCGAAGACCCGCGTGGTGCAGCATCCCCTCGAGCTCGAGCGCCTGCAGCTTCACCTCGGTCTTCCACGCGTCCGCCGTGGCGAGCTCCTCGCGTCGACGCTCGCCGGCCTCGACCAGCTTGCGGGTGGCATCACGCGACGCCTCGATCGTCACGGCCTCGTCGTGCAGCAGGCCCAGTTGTTGCTGGAGCGACCAGGCGTCGATCCACGCCTGCGCGACGTCGAGCTGCCGCTCGAGCTGGGCGGCGTCCGCCGACGCCGACAGCAGCTCGCGCTCGGCCTGCGCCGCCCTTCGCCGGTTGCGGCCGAGCTTGGACAGCGAGATCGGCTGGGTCACCTGCACCTGAACTTGCGGACCGGTCTCGGCCGACGGGCTGACCCGGAAGCCGGGGTACACGCCCAGCTGCATTGGTCCGGGCAGGCCGCTGATCTTCGCGTCGCCGTCGCGCCGCGCACGCTCGGCCTCGCGCAGGCCGAGCGCCGCCGGTCCGGCGTCGCCCGCACGAAGCGCCTCGGAGAACGTCACCGACTTCGACGCGGCCGGTGACGCGGGGGATCCAGCGGCGCTTGCCAGCACCGCCACCACGAGGAAGGTCCACACGCCCCGACGCTAGCGAGCCGCCGACGGGCGACCTTGAGACGATCCTGAGAACTCTCTCAGCTTGGGGGCCCCCGGCCCTGAACGGGTTCGGAGTGGTCCCCCTGCCCACACCTGCCCCTGCCTCACCGGCGGCGTGCGTGTGATCGCGCGCGAGAGGTTATCCTCGTTGGCAGCGGCACACCGCCGCGCGTGGTTTCGCCGAATGAAGATCACCAACGACCGCCGGAAGTCGCCGCGTGTGCGGCTCCCCGGTCACGCCGTGATCTACGACGGAAACCACCAGATCCCCTGCGAAGGCGTGGACTTGTCGGTCACCGGCGTCGGCCTGCGCGCGCCACAGAAGATCAAGAAGGGTCGCAAGGTCCAGATCGTCGTCCCGCTCGGCGACCAGCCGATGACGATCCCCGCCGTGGTCCGGCGGTGTCGTCAGGACGGACGGTCGTTTCGCGTGGGCGCGCGCTTCGAGCCACTCGATCCCGCGTTCGCCCAGACGCTCGCGGCGTTCGTGGAAGGTGCCGGCCAACGCGACGTGCGGATGTACCAGGCGCAGATCTTCCTCGCGCGCACCGGGGCATCGGAGCTCGACAGCGTGTTCGCTCGGGCGGCCCAGGCACGCGAAGCCGAGCTCAACCAACCCACGCCCGCCGGCCCCGGCCGTCCTGTCGACGAGGCCGTCCCCACGTCGGAGACGCTGGCGATCGATCCGACTGCGCTCGAGCGTCCGATCACCGGCCAGAACGCGATCGTCGTGGACGAGGACGCGCCCACCGGTCCGAACAAGGTCGTCGATCCGAAGGTTCGCCCGAAGACCGCCGCGTGGAAGCCCACGCGACCGCAGGGGCACGAGAGCGTCGACAGCCCGCAGCTGCGCACTGCCGTCACCAGCGCCCTCTTCGACATCGAGGCCGAGCTCGCCGAAGCCGGCGGCGACGTTGCGCGCGCCGGCACCTCCCCCAACGAAGAGACCGTGATGACGGGTCCACCGCCGTCGCGAGTGCCCGCGTCGTACTCGGCCATCGCGCCCGATCTCGAGCTGCCGACGCGCGCGCCCACGGCGACCTCGGCGCTCAAGGCTCCGGGCTTCGCGGCGGATCTGTCTTCGCTCGACTACGGTGGATTCGCCGAGTCCCGCGGCGCGCCCGGCGTCGGCGAAGGGACGATGGTCGTCGACCAGCGCGTGCTCGCCGAGCGATCGCGGGGCGTGTCGCCGCCGCCGCCACCTGCGATGCAGCAGGTGGAGCACGCCGCCGCACCGCCGCCGCGTGCGCCCACCGCCGGCGCCGACGAGACGCGCGTGGAGCCCGACGGCCGCGGCTTCGCGCCGAGCCTGGCCAACCTCGACTTCGAGGACGAGGGACCGACGCAGCTGTTCGACGGCGACGAGGACTACGAGTACGTGCTGGAGAACTCGCACGGCGCCCCGGCCCGTCCGTCGCCCGCTCCCCCGCCCGCCCGACCGCCGTCGCGTCCTCCACCCCCGCCCCACGACGAGGGCGCGGAGATCCACCATCCGCCCTCGCCGTTCGGTGCGAGCGCGGCCCCGCCCACCATTCCCGGCCGCAGTCATCAGACCATCCCCTCCGGGCCGATGGGTACCCAGATCGCCATCGAGGCCCCGCGAAGGTTCGAGCCGCCGCAGGTGGCCGGCCAGCAAAACCGCACGCAGATCGCGATGGACCCGCCCTTTCCGCCGTCGCCTCCGCCGCGGACGGACAGGACGCAGATCGCCATCCCCGCGCCGGGAAGTCTGCCGTACGGCCCCGTGTCCGGCGAGTCGACGCAGGTCGCCATCCCGGCGGCGGGCTTGCCCCAAGCGCCGCTCGGCTCCCCCGCGCCCAAACCCCCGCTGCGCGGCGCGGGCCAGCAGCCGCCGTCGCCGTTCGCCCGGGTCGAGGTCGGCCGACCGAGCCCGGCACCCCTGCAGGCGCCCCGCGTCGCCGCGCCACCCGCCGGGTCCGGCGCCCGCCGCCCCGTGCCACCGAGCCAGCAAGCCACGATGGCGCCGCCCGAGGACGACCTGCAGACACAGATGCACGACGCGGCCGAAGACGACGACAAGTTCGCCGAGCAGTACGAGCGGGCCCTCACGGACCTCGAGCTCGAGAGCCGCTGAGCGAGCCCGATGGCGCCGCGCCGTTAGCTGTTAGCATCTCGCCGAATGGCGGAGGAGCTCGATCTCGACGAGCTGCCCGTGGGCACCAAGCTCGCCGGTCGCTACCGGATTTGCGAGCGCGTGGGCGTGGGCGGCATGTCGCAGGTCTACCGCGCCGAGCACACCACGATCACGCGGCAGCTCGCGATCAAGGTCTTGTCCGGCGAGTTCACGCGGCGACCGGACGTCGTGGTCCGCTTCCTTCAGGAGGCGCGTGCGGCGTCGCAGGTCGCTCACGAAAACGTCGTGGAGGTGACCGACTTCGGCGAGACCGAAGACGGCCGACCGTTCATCGTGATGGAGTACCTCGAGGGCGAGAGCCTCGCCGCGACGCTCCTGGCGGAGGGTCCGTTCTCGTGGGGACGCACGCGCGGGATCCTGCTGCAGATCCTCGCTGCGCTCACGGCGGCCCACTCCCACCGTGTCATTCACCGCGACATGAAGCCGGGCAACTGCTTTCGGATCCGCCGACACGGCACCGACGACTTCATCAAGGTGCTCGACTTCGGCATCGCCAAGGTGCTGCGCGAGGACGGCACGGGCATCAGCCTCACCGCGCAGGGCACGGTGATGGGCACGCCCGACTACATGTCGCCGGAGCAATGTCGTGGCACCAAGGTCGATCCGCGGGCCGACCTGTACGCGCTCGGTGTGATGGCCTACGAGATGCTCAGCGGCAAGCTGCCCTTCGCCGCCAAGCACCCCGTCGACGTCATGCACATGCATGTGTTCGAGGAGGCACCGCCGATCCCCGAGATCGCCCCGGAGGCCGAAGTGCCGGTAGCGGCGATGAAGGTGGTCAAGCGCGCCATGGCCAAGGAGCCCGACGACCGGTTCGCGAATGCAGCCGCATTCGCCGATGCCGTGCGCGCGATCGACCCCGAGCTACCGAAGGCCTCGCCTCCGCCGGATTCGGGGCTTCTGACGGGGCTGCGCAGGCTCCTCGGCCGCCGTCGCGATTAGCGGCGCCTGCGCACCCGCTGGGCGGCCGCGCTGACGGCACGGCAGCACGTGTCCTTCGTGTTCCTTTATCGTCAGAATTTGGTGTAATAGAGAATACCAGAACAACATCTATTAAAACACACGAGGGAGGAGAGGCCGTGGCGGTTGCCGACGGCAAGCTCCCAGCTAGGTTGACCACATGGGTCGTCGCCGAGATCGCGCGCAGTCTTCGCACATCGCGGGGATGCGTTTCGTTCGTGGCGCTACGCCCCGTTTTCCTGACCAAGGCCCGGCGCGGGAGCGGTCTGGGCACGATGTTCGTGGGGGCGACGTCGTGTCCGGCCGACGCTTGTAGCGACACCCGCTCCCGCGCTGAGCCGTTTTCTTCGCCTTTCCTTCGCCGCGCCACGCGCCGGCAAAGGAAAGCTCACGGTCCGGCCATGGATCACATTGGTGTTGGCGTTTGGATCCTGGCTCGCGTGCGTCGGCGCGCTGGTCCTCGGCATGGCGGACCCGCCTCGGATCCAGCGACCCGACGGCATGCCCGCGCCGCGTGCCCCGATCCCCGCGGCCCCGACCGCCGCCGCTGACGCCCCGCCCGTCCTGGCCCCGACGGCCTCCGCTGCGCCGACGCCGGCCCTCCCCGCGCAGGCACCCGCGTCGTCGACCGCCCCTGCGCCGCCGTCGGCCGCGCCCGCCGTCGGTCCTGCCCCGCCACCGACGATCCCCCCCGAGGGTCTCGATCCCACGCTCGCGTCCGAAGACGGCAAGCGGTCGGCCGGCAGCCTGCATCGTCGCAAGGACGAGGACGTCGCGTTCCCCCACCGCGGCTTCGTGGCCGACATCGGCGTCGGGCCCATGGGCTGCGTGCGGGGCATGTGCGACGGCGATCGTCACGCGATCTCCACCGGCGTGCGGACCTTCGGCTTCATCGGCGGCAACATCCGCGGCTGGGTCGACCTCGGCCTCGGCGGCGGCTTCGGAGCGATGCGCTCGAAGGCGGCGCCAGGAACGAATGCCCTGCTGATGTACGGCCTCGATCCCGGCCTGCTGCAGCAGGCCCTCAATGCCGCCGCCGCCGGACTGCTCGACATCGATCTCGCCGGTCTCGCCACGACGCGCGTGCGCATGCAGACCGCCCAGGTGGGACCGATGGCCCGCGTTCACTTCGTGCCCAGGGGCCGCATGCTCGCGTGGGCCGGCACCGGGCTGAACTACAACCTCGTCCGCAACAAGTACGACACGGCTTCGGGCAACGTCCGGCTCGACTTCCACGGAATCGCGGTGCCGATCGAAGCGGCGATCGGGGTGCACGTGCACGCCAACGTCGCGATCGCGGCCCAGTTCGACTACCTGTGGACGTGGTACGGCCTCGCCGTGCTCGACCATCCGCAGCAGAAGCAGGCGCTGCCGGTGGCCGTGATGCAGGAGGCGGCGCAGCTGCAGGGCGTCGACCTGCGCGGCGAGCTGCCGCAGTTTTGGTCCGTGGGCATCGCCCTGCGCGGCCGCGTGTGAGCGCACGCGGCGCTTCGGCGGCCTCTCGGCCTTCCGTGGCACGGACGGTGAAATCACCGTCGGCCTCGCACGTTTGACGCCCGCGAGCGCCGTGACTACAGTCCGGCGCCAACCGCCACGGAGCGCCGAAATGAAGCGATTTGCGATGATGACCGTCGTGGCCCTGCTCGGGCTGACCGGCTGCGACAAGTCCTCCGGGACCAAGGGCTTCAACATCCCGATGAACAAGGACCTCAAGGCCGGCGGGGTGTACGTCGCCTACAACCACGGGTGCACCTCGGGTTGTGACCAGGTCGACAAGGGTGACCTCATCCAGAAGATCGACGGCAAGACGGTCAAGACCGGCGCCGACTTCGACGCCGCCAACATCACCGACGGCAAGCCGCACAAGCTCGAGCTGCTCGCCAACGACTCGATGGCGCCCAAGACGGTCGAGATCACGGCTTCGCCGAAGACCGACATGCCGCCGCTGGAGAACGTGCCGCCGTTTTGGACGGGTGGCGCCGAACGCCTCAACCAGGCCCCGGACTGGGCGCGTCGCCGCATGTTCGGCCATGCCAGCCCCTCCGCGATGCTCGTCAGCGTCGACGGCGGCATCCTCGATGGCCGCCAGCTCTACGGCAAGAAGCGCCTGATGGTCTACTGGGACCAGGGCGACCGCACCGAGCAGTCCCACGCGGTGACATTCCTGCAAGTGCTGCAAAAGGCACAGGCGGACCTCAACGCCAAGGACGTCGACGTCATGTTCATCCAGCTGCAGTTCCCGCAGGGACGTCAGGTCGCGCTCAACGACTCCGACCTGCGCACGTTCCAGCAGAAGTGGAGCGTGGACGCGGCGAAGTTCAAGCCGCTGCCGATGTACCGGTTCCCGAACAAGACCGAGTTCAACCAGGCGCGCGAGCTCGGGATGGAGAACGCCTTCACGGTGTTCGAAAACCTCGGCAAGAGCCCGACCATCGTGCTGCTCGACGAGCGCGGGATCGTCCGCTGGCACTCCGAAGGCGTGCAGCCGCCCGCCGCGGGTGGCGAGGTCTCCGACGCCGCGCAGTACACGATCATCGAGGCCGTCAAATACAGCCTCGAGAAGCTGTAGCCGCCCTGCCCTCCCGACGTCGGCGGATCAGTCCGCCGCGTCGTTCGACGCCCCGTCGGCCCCGTCCGCTCTGTCCGCCCCGTCCGCCCCGTCCGCCGGGGGGGCGTCGCCGCGTCGGAGCGGATGCACCAGAGTGCGCAGCCGCTCGTGCTCGCCACGCTCGACGAGCAGCTCGAGTCCGTCCAGGAGCAGCGAAGGCGTCGAGATCTCCGTGTCGATCGTCTGCGACAGGATGCCGTCGATGCCCACCTCTGCCGCGAAACCGCCGAACGTCCCCACCGGCAGCCGCAGCGGCAGCACGGTCGCGTCGTTGCCCACGGCTCGGATCCGCCGCAGCGTCCGCATCGACGCCGGCGCGAGCACGGCCCCGCGCACCAGCGTGCGCTTGCCTCCGGGCTCGATCCGGAACACGCGGCCGGGCACGGGCAGGTTGAGCTTGCCGGTGCCGGCGTAGGCCTCGGCGCTCTCGCGCGGGACCGGGCCGAGCACCATGCCGTCGCGCAACGACTCGATCACGTACGCGAACTCGTAGCCGTCTTCGGCGGCGCGACGCAGCAGCTCTCGCTCCAGCGCCACCTGGGTCGTCCCGCGGCGACGGCTGACCAGCTGCAAGCTGGAGATCGCCGAGCCGACCTCGAGGCCCGGAGTCATGCGCGCGCGGCCGTTGGATCCCGACAGCTTCGGGTTCGGCGTGCGCGTCATCAGAAGCGTGGTCAGCCGGCCCTCCTCCACGAGGGTCAGCGGGCCGGGCACGAAGCCCTGCGCGTCGCGGTCGAACGCGCCGAAGCCCTTGGTCGGATCGTCGATGAGATCGATGAACGGCGGGAGCACGTTCTTGCCCAGCTTGTCCTGCCAGGCCGGCTCGAGATCGACGACCGGACCGTTGTCGGCCCACGGTGCCGGATGGCCCGACGCGGCCGTCGCCACGGTCGAGCCCAGCAGCTGGGCGGCCGCGGTGGGGCCCAGCAAGATCGGGCCGTCGTACTCCTCGTCGATGAGCGGCGCGTCGGCGAGCTCTTGCAGCTCGCGCAGCACCTGATCGACCAACGCCTCTCCGCGCGCGAGCAGCTCTTCGTCGGCCTTGGGAATCCCCTCGAGATGGATCGCGAGGCCGTGATCCAGATGCATGCCGTCGGCGGCCCGCGTGTCCGCGACGACCGCGAGCACCGCCCGCGCGCGCGTCCGTTGCAGCGCCACGCCGTCGGTCGAGACGACCGACTCGTGACTGCGCAGGATCTGAAGGTGCACGTCGCCGTTGTCGACCGACGGCGCGGACTCGAAGCGAGCGCTCAGCGCTCCCACGAGCGCAGCGAGCTCCTCGCGGTCGAAGGTCGGAGCCGAGACCGGCTCGAGACGCTCCACCGCCGGCGCTGCTGCCGAAAGATCGTGGGGCACGTCCTCGGCCTGCAGCCGGTCCAAGGTGGTCTTCTTCTGCGCGTAGGCCAGCGTCGCCCCGCGAAACGCCTGGTCCAGCGCCAGCCACAGCTGCTTGCGTATGAACTTGGGCGAGGGTGACAGCGAGACGACGAAACGCGCGATGCCGCTGTTGTCGGTGAAGAAGTTCGTATTGTCGCGCTCGGGCGTGCCGACGCGCACCTCGACCACGCCGGCGGTCTGGCGCTCGAACACGTTGGTGATCACCCCGCCGTAGCTGCCGTCGAGGCTCAACAGATCCGCCCGCACCCAACGCGCCTCCGCGCGGTACGGGGCCGGGGCGTCCTGCAGGCGCAGCCCGGTCACCGCCCGCTCGAGCTCGGCCGCCACCGCGCGTACTTCGGCGGTCGCCGCCTTGGCGTCGACGGGCTTGGTCGCTTTCGCATCGTCCTCGGCGGGCGCGGCATCCGGTGCTGCGGTCGGGGCAGGAGAAGTCGTGGAGGCCGGGGCAACGGCCAGCGCGGCCAACAACCAGCAGATCGACGAGAGCGTCACTTGGTCACCTCCGCCGCCTGCGGTGCTGCGTCGGGAGCGGGCAGCAGCGGCGGCTTGTCACGGTCGTGGGCGGCGCGCTCGATCTCGAGCTGCTTGAGCAGAAGCGACGGGCTGACCGCGCTCACCGGCACCCAGCCCGACTCCGCCCCGCACACGCCGTTGAAGATCCCCGGCTGATCGTCGGTCGCCAGGATCGTGTCGAACGCAGCCAGCGGCGTGCCGACGATCTCGACCCCGCGCACGAGCTCGTCGGGTCGCCCGTCGGCGTACACCCGATAGACCATCAGCGGCTCGACCTTGAACGCCTGCGGTCCGCTGCGATCGGTGATCGTGTAGCCGCCCTCGATGTCGGAAAACCACAGCCCGTAGGGCCGGTCCTGCCGCTCGATCTCGTCGATCAGGGCCTGGCGCAGCTGCTTGCGGCTCAGCGACTTGCGCGACGTGACGATGAGGTTGCCCTGGCGCGCGACGGTCTGGTAGCCGGGCTCGCGGCGGCCGTGACCGTTGCTGGACGAAAACGGCAGCACCGGCGATCGGCTCAGCAGGAAGTTGCGCAGCTTGCCGCGCTCGACCAGGACCGTGCGCCGCGAACGAACCCCTTCGTCGTCGACGAAGTAGTGCCCCGACAGCGGCTCGCCACCGAGGGTGCTCACGGTCGGATCGTCGACGACGTCGAGAAACTTCGGCAGCACGCGCTTGCCGATCATGTCGGTGAAGGTCTGGCCCTCGAGGTCGTCCTTTTGCCGGTGACCTTCGAGGCGGTGGCCGAAGATCTCGTGGAAGAACACCCCGGCGGCGCGTCCCTCCAGCACGGCGGGCCCGGTGTAGGGCTCGGCCACGGGCGCCGCGCGCAGGGCGGTGAGCTCCTCGGCCAGCAGGTCGGCCGCCGCTTCGAGGTCCTCCATCGCCGGCAGCTGCCCCGGCTCGTGCGCCTCGAACGTGCGCGAGCGGTGCAGCACCATGCCGTCCTCGGCCTGTCCCTGCACCTCCATGAGGATGCGCAGGCGCGAGTTGCCCGTCTGCACGCGCGTGCCCTCGCTGTTGACGAGGTAGCGGTTCTCCGTGCGCGCCACGAACGTGACCGCGCTGCGCAGCACCGACGGCGCGTCGTCGAAGCGAGACGACAGCGCCTTCATCTTGGGTCGCCACTGCGTCCGAATCGTCGCCAGGTCCGACTCGACCGGCGGCTCGTAGTGGGTCAGCGGCTTCTCCTTGCTGAAGTCGGGGTGGGCGTCGTCGTCGATGTCCGAGCGCAGCTGCTCGCTCGACTCCACGTCGCGCAGCTTGGCGACCGCCGCCTTGTACTGCTCCTCGGTGTCGAGCCAGATGCTCTGCGCCAGCGACAACGGCTGGTCGTCCATCGACACCGACAGTCCGGACCCCAGGCCGTTGCCCGGGCCGTAGTCGCCGCCCATGCTGTGGCTGTTGTCGAGACTGCGATCGCCGACGCGCACGTCGACGTCGAGCAAGCGCTCGGTCTCGAGCTCGTCGCGCAGCAAGGCACCGGACTCGGACTCGAGGTACAGCTCCTCGACCTCGACGAGGCCGTAGCCCAAAAAGTACGCGGGCAGCTCGAGCGACTCGTCCGAAAGCGTCGTGAAGTTCTGCCCCAGCTCTTGCTCCAAGATCGCGAGCACCTCGGCGGGCTCGCCCTTGGCGGCCTTGGCCCGGCCCATGACGATCTTGGGGCTGCCGCGCTTGCCGCCGCCCCAGACCTGCTCGTCCGGCGGATCTCCGGGACGCACGCGACATCCCAGGCCGGTCGTGCCCGCGACGAAGGCGACAGATGCGAGCACGGGCAGCCAGGGCAGACGGTGCATCGCGCAGAGCATATCTCGCCCGGCCCCTCGGGGCACCGAACGGAGGCAGACGGCGCTCAGGCCGGCAGGACGATGCGCGGCCGGTCGTCCGATGCCGGCCGCGGTCGGTACAGCACCACCGTTTTGCCGATGAGCTGCGTCAGGTCGGCGTCGGTCCGCGTCGCGAGCGTCGTCGCGGTCTCGCGCTTGTCGCCTTCGAAGCCCTGCCCGATCTTGACCTTGATGAGCTCGTGCTCGGCGAGCGCCACCTCGATCGCCTCGATCACGCCGTCGGTGATCCCCGAGCCGC
Source organism: uncultured Pseudomonadota bacterium (assembly GCA_937896535.1). Taxonomy (GTDB): domain Bacteria; phylum Myxococcota_A; class Polyangia; order Nannocystales; family Nannocystaceae; genus CALBMM01. The sequence continues at coordinate 7,532 of CALBMM010000083.1, read as the reverse complement.
CGACCTGAACGACCGGCTTGAGGGGATGGGCGAGCGACCGCAGATGGCTGCGCTGCTTGGAGCTGATCTTGGGCGCCGGCATGCGGTCGACGGACTGTGCCGTGCCCCCGGCGGCCGCGCAAGCCCGCCCCCACGGCGACGCTTTGACGGTACCTTTGCCGCCGTGCCGTCGGTCCACTTCACCGCGAACCTGCAGCGCCACGTCGCGTGCCCGCCGCGCGATGTGCAGGGCACCACGGTACGCGCGTGCCTGGACGCGGTGTTCGCCGACAACCCGCGCGCCCGTGGCTACGTGCTCGACGAGCACGGCGCGGTCCGCCACCACATGAACGTGTTCGTCGACGGCGAGCAGGTGATCGATCGCGTCGGCTTGTCCGACCCGGTGCGGCCCGACTCCGAGATCTACGTGATGCAGGCACTGTCCGGCGGCTGAGCCTGCGGCCCTCGACAAAGCTCCACCATGACCACGCTGCTCGTCTCCACCCGCAAGGGATTGTTCACCTTCGAAGCCCACGCCGGAGCGTGGACGCTGACGCGACGCGCGTTCGTCGGCGACAACGTCACGCTCGCCCTCGCCGATTCGCGCGACGGCACCTGGTACGCCGCGCTCGATCACGGCCACTTCGGCGTCAAGCTGCATCGTAGTGCCGACCGCGGCGAGACCTGGGAGGAAGTCGGCGTGCCCGCGTACCCCGCCGTCGAGGGCGAGGACGAGGCGGCGGCACTCAAGCTCATCTGGTCGCTCGAGCCGGCCGGCGCCGACCGACCCGGACACCTGTGGGCCGGCACGATTCCGGGCGGCCTGTTCCGATCGCGCGACCGCGGCAGCAGCTGGCAGCTCGTCGACAGCCTGTGGGATCACCCCGACCGCGCGCGCTGGATGGGCGGTGGCGCCGACCAGCCCGGCATCCACTCCGTGCTCGTCGACCCCCGCGACAGCGATCGCGTGCTCGTGGGCGTCAGCTGCGGCGGCGTCTGGGAGACGACCGACGACGGCGCGACGTGGACCGTGCGCGCCGAGGGGATGCGCGCCGACTTCATGCCGCCCGAGCAGGCGGGCGATCCCGTCATCCAGGACCCCCACCGCGTGGTGGCGTGCCCCGCCGACTTCGACCGGCTGTGGACGCAGCACCACTGCGGGATCTGGCGCAGCACCGACGCCGCGCGGACCTGGCAAGAGGTCGAGCACGCGGGCCCGTCGACCTTCGGCTTCGCGGTCGCCGTGCACCCGCGCGAGCCGGACACCGCATGGTTCGTGCCCGCGCACAGCGACCAGCACCGGATCCCGGTCGACGGCAGGGTCGTGGTCACGCGTACCCGTGACGGCGGCAAGTCGTTCGACGTGCTCGACGACGGGCTGCCGCGCGCCGACGCCTACGATCTCGTGTTCCGCCACGGCCTGGCGATCGACGACACCGGCGACCGCTTGGCGTTCGGCTCGACCACCGGCAGCGTCTGGCTGACCGAGGACGGGGGCGAGCACTGGTCGACCCTGAGCACGCACCTGCCCCCGGTCTACGCGGTCACGTTCGCGTAGCCGCGGCTTCGCCGGGGCGGGCAAGCCACAGCAGCCACTCGCGGTTGCCGGTGCGGCCCTCGATCGACGACTCGCAGTGCCCGCGCAACGCGAAGCCGAGCGCGGTCGCCTCGTCGCTGACCAACTGCAGCGCGCGCACGCGCTCGTCGTCGTCGCGGACGATGCCGCCCTTGCCCACCCCGTCGGGACCGAGCTCGAACTGCGGCTTGACCAGGACCACTGCGTCGGCGTCGGCGGCCATGAACTTCGGCAGGTGGGGCAGCACCTTGGTCAGCGAGATGAACGAGCAGTCGACGACGACGAGGTCGACCGCCTCGCCGATCTCCTCGACGGCGAGCTTGCGGATGTTGCGGCGATCGTGCACGACCACGCGAGGGTCGGACGCGAGCTTCCATGCCAGCTGTCCGTAGCCGACATCGACCGCGTGCACCTTCGCGACGCCGCGCTGCAGCAGGCAATCGGTGAACCCTCCCGTCGACGCGCCCACGTCCATCGCGATCCGCCCGGTCACGACCAGCGGCACCTCGGCCTGGCCGAACGCGTCGAGGGCTCCGGCGAGCTTGACCCCGCCGCGGGAGACGTAGGCGTGGTCTTCGCCCTTGACGCGAATGTCGGCGTCGGTGGGCACCATCGTGCCGGGCTTGTCGATGCGCTGCTGCCCCACCACGACCTTGCCGGCCACGATCAGCGCCTGGGCGCGGGTGCGGCTGTCACACAGCCCGCGCGCGACCAGAAGGCGGTCGATGCGGTCGCGCGCGCTCATCGACACCCGGACCCGCTCCCGGCCATGGCGATCGCGCGGTAGGATGACGGAGCCGACATCGTGCGCGAGCTCCTCACCCGCCTGACCACCACCGAGCCCCGCGTGCTGTGGGCGCTGGTCGCGATCGTGGTCGGTTTCGCCATCTTCGGGTGGTTTACCGGCCGACCGCGATCGCGTCGACCGAACCGCTAGAATCGGGTCGCGGCGGCCGAATTTGGCAGCTTGCGCGGGGAAGATCGTTCGGCTAGTGTCCCCGCGCTCTCGGGGCCGTAGCTCAGCTGGGAGAGCGGTGCGTTCGCAATGCACAGGTCAGGGGTTCGATCCCCCTCGGCTCCACAACCAAGACCGCCGACGCCGTCGGGCCACCTGGCTCGGCGGCGTCGTCGCATCGGGGTGCCCCCACCGCCGCTGCGTTGTACCCTAACGATCCGGCCGGTCGTTGCCATGTACAAGCTCTTCAAACGCTCCCACATCCCCGGGATCTTCGAGGTGCAGATGTCGGGCGCGTGCGACACGGGTATCGCCCGCGACCACAACGAGGACGCGATCTCGATCCAGCCCGACGACGGCCGCGGTTACTTTCTCGCGATCGTCTGCGACGGCATGGGGGGACACAGCGCCGGCGAGGTCGCCTCGGCCCTCGCGGTCGGCGTGCTCAACGAGTACATCGAGAGCGAGTGGGGCAGCGGCAAGCTCCCCGACGAGCTGCTGCGCGAGGGCTTCGCCCGGGCCAACGCCAAGATCGACGAGCAGGCCTCGCTCAATCCCAGCGCCCACGGCATGGGCTGCACGTGCGTGGCGATCCTCGGGATCCGCGAGCGCCTGTGGGTCGCGCACGCCGGCGACTCGCGGGCGTACCTGGTCCGCGACGGCGTCGCCAAGCAGATGACCGTGGACCACACGATGGTGCAGGAGCTCGTCGACCAGGGGCTGCTGACACCGGAGCAAGCGGCGGTGCACCCGTACCGCGGCCGGATCAGCCGGTGCCTGGGTCACGGCAAGGGCAAGAGCGACGCCGAGATCAACGAGTTCGTCCTCGAAAAGGACGACAACGTCTTGCTGTGCAGCGACGGCCTCAGCGACGTCGTCAAGACCGACGAGATTCAGGCGCTCGTGTGCCAACGCGACGTCCGCAACTCGTCGCGACGGCTCATCGAGACCGCGAACAAGAACGGCGGGCCGGACAACATCTCCGCCATCGTCATGCGCCGTATCGTGTGAGGCCCACGTGAGCGAAAGCGACGCGCCCGCCGAGCGCTACGCCGCGGGACTGCCCTGGGTGGGCAGCCGCACCCTCGAGTCCTCCGAGCGCGCACGCTATCGGCGGCAGCTGGCACGACTGCGCTGGGGGCTGATTTCGACGGTGGTCGCGATCGCGCTGTCGGGCGGCGGCGCGTGGCAGCTCGGTCGTCACGTCGACCTCGCCCCCGTCGGGGGCCCGTTCGCCGCATGGCTCGGCGTGGTCGGCCTGTGTGGCGTGCTCGCCTGCCTGATCGCGGCGCGCGGCGGCTGGCGGGTCTTCGCCGCGCTCGGCTCGATCTACCTGTTGGCCGTGGCCGCGGCTGGCCAGCTGCGTCCGCAGCTCGTGCCCCGTCCCCAGGGGCTCGATGCCGCCGTGATCGTGGGGATGATCCTGCTCGGGCTGAGCTTCGTGGTGCACGCCGGCGCGACGCGGTGGATCGTGATCCGACGCCGCCGCGCGATCGCGGCCGATCTCGAGGCCGGCATCGTCGATCGCTACGCGGGAGCGACCACCGCCCAGCCGCCGACGGCCCTGCGACGACTGCTGCCGGATGTGACGCCGCAGACCGAGACGCGCATCGAGGTCCTGCCGACGTCGGGCCTGGTCGTTCGCGTCGACGGCCGACGCGGCGTGCAATGGCGACCCGCCCACCTCGCCCGCATCGCGCCGACCCAGCCGCATGCGCTGCGCGTCGGCCTGCCCCGCGACCTCGCGGCCACCGCAGGCGACCCTCGCCTCAAGCTCGAGCGTCGCAGTCTGTCGCCGCTCGAGCGCCAGGAGCTCATCGACCACGCCCGACGACTGCGACGTCGTTGGGGACCGGTCGCCGTGGTCACCCTCGCGGTGCTCGGCGTGGTCGGGTGGCACGCCGTGCAGGCGCAGACGCTGGCCGACGCCTTCGACGTCGTCAGCCTGCTGTGGTACGCGCTCGCGATCGTGGCATGGACGAGCTACGTGCGTCGGCTTCGCGCCGCCCACAAGCTCACCTGCGACGAGCGTCTGCGCTGGGTCGTCACGGTCGGTGGCGCCGATGCGTCGGAAGCCACCACGCCGCCTCGCCTCGAGGTGCTGCCGGTCTCGCAGCTGGCTTGGACCGAGCACGCCCGGCCCGCGGGCTGGCGCGTGGACGAGTTCTAGCGCCCCGAGTCAGCGGATTGCCGACTCAGGACACCGGCTCGGCGCTCTAGATCTCGTACTCCGGCGGCTGCATGCGGCCGTAGGGGATCGCCATCCACGTCCGCTCGTGGGCGTAGTACGCGAAGATCTTGATCAGGGAGTCGACCAGCCCGATCGTGAGGGCGAAGGTGGCCTCGCGGGTGAACACCCACGCCACCAGCGACGTGATCGCCCACGCGATGACGCGCCAGCTGAGGGCTTTGGCCAAACTTCGTCGACGCGTCTCCATGAGGCCGGCGCAGTCTGACCCGGCGTGGCGGGTTTTCAAACGGATTGTTGCCGTACATTCCCTTGCGGGTCGTCGTGGGGCGTCACCGTTGCCCTTGATTCCGCCAACGCCGCCGTTTCGATTTCATGGCCAGCGACAGTAGTTTACGGTCCAGCCTGGGTCGTCGTCGGGGTCGCGGTCCGCGTCTTGGGGAATTTCTTGGGTGCGCCGCCAGCGGCTTGCCATGATCGGGGACGTTGGCCGGTCTCCGCCCATGGCTCGTGCTCGTGCTGACCGCGTGGGCCTTCGTCGTCGGCAGCACGGTGGCCCGAGCGGCGGTGTCGTTTCCAATCCCGCGCGGCTGGTCCGACAACGTCCCGAGTCGAGCACGCGCACGTGCCGAGGCATGGGCCGAAGACGCGTCGCTGCAGCGCGTGGTCTCCCCGACCTCTCGCGACGACTTCGCCGAAACGCTCGCGGTGATCGCCCGGCCCGGCCCGCTGCTCCCACACGAGCTCGACGACGACGAGGCCGCGCTCGCCCGCATCTCCGACGCCGCCGCGCAGATGATCGGCATCGACGAGGCGCCCGACGCGTTCGAGCGCGTGCTCGGCGATCCGACCTTCTTGCGCGCGCGCTGGACCAGCGACGACACCGTGGTCCGCATCGCCCTCGTCCCCACGGGGCCGACGCACACCGCGATCGTGTTCGAGGTCGAGCGTGGCACCGACGTGCTGTACGCCGACGTCTTCGAGGATGCCCTCGTGGACATGACCGGCGCCTCCGCGCCCGTGCTCCCGTTTCCACGCGGTCGCTGGCTCACCTTCGGCTTGGTGCTGTGGGGCGTGATCGCGGCCGTGGGCGTGGTCGTCGTCGCGCGTGTCTCTCGACCGACGCCGGGACCGGCGACGATGGGCCGCAATCTCGGACTCGGCACGGTCGGGCTGACGTTGCTCGTGGCGATCGTCGTGTACGTCGCCGCCTCCGGGCGCGAGGTCGAGCTGACGATGGCGGGCCTCAGTCGGCCATGGTTGGCCTGGCAAGTCGCGGGAGCGGGACTCGTCGTCGCCGCGGGACTCGTCGTGCTCGGTCGTACCCTCGAGCGCACGGGCGGGGTGATCGCCTCCGCGCCCTCGGCCGGCGCGTACATGCCTCACGGGCGACCGCTCGCGACGCCCCCCCGCCCCGTCGCTCCGCCCCCGGTGGGTGGATCCCCCGCGCGTCCACCCGTACCCGTGACCTCGATCCCGCTGCCCGTGAACCCGCCGCCTGCCCCGCCGGCCCGCGGACCGGTTCCGGCCCCCGCCGCACTCGAGCCCGGCCCGTCGGCCTCGCCCACGCCCCCCGCCGGCCCACCGTCGGACGGATTCCCGGCGCCCGGCCGGACCGGCATCGCCGACCTGCTACTCGACGAGCCCTCGGCCATGCTCGAGCACGTGCACGAGCCGATTCCCGAGCAGACGGCGTCGCTCGCCACCGCGCAGATCACCCTCGATGGACGCCGCGGCGGCGGCAGTCGCTTCGGCAAGAAATGACCTACGTGCTGTCGTGGCCCCGGGGCGGACGCAGCTCGATGCCTTCGAGCAGGTTCCGCTCGCGCACGGCCTGCACGTAGTACTCGGCCTCGCGGCCCCCCTCGAGCTCACCGTCGTCGCACAGCGCCGCGAGCCGGTCGCGCAACTGCGCCAGGTGCTTGCCCGGCGGCAGCGACAGCTGGCCCATCAGCTCGTTGCCGAGCCCGGGCGGCAGCGGCTTGGGCTTGGAATCCTCGGCCGCGAGCGCGTCGATGCGCGCCTCGAGCTCGTGGATCATCTTGAGGCAGCGCATCCGCTTGCCCGGCCGCCGACTGGTCACGTCGGCGCGCGAAAGGTCGAGCAGGTCGCGCAGAAACGGCTCCATCTCCCGGTGGAAGCGGCGCACCGCCGAATCCGTCCAGCTGCCGTCGTACTGCCCCGCCCGCAGGTGGTGGCGGATCAGCTCCTCGACGAGCTCGCGCTCGTCGTCGGGGAATCCGATCCGCTTGATCACCCCGCGCCGGAACATCCGCACGCCTTCCTCGGCGTGGCCGTGGAAGGTGACCTTGCCGCCGCCGATGAAGCGCCGGGTGGTGACCTTGCCGATGTCGTGCAGCGCAGCCCCCCAGCGCACGGCCGAGCGCGGCACGGCCTGGCGCACGACCGTCTTCGTGTGCTCCCAGACGTCCTTGTGTCGCCGCTCGCCTTCCTGCGCGAACGTGACCGTGGCCTCGAGCTCGGGCAGCAGGTGCGCGAGCACGCCCGTGTCGCGCAGCCATTGCATCATCGTGTGCGGGTGGCGACCGCACAGCCCCGGGGTCAGCAGGGCGTACACCCGGCCCGGCTCGATGCCCAGCACTTTGTCGGCGGCATCGGCCACCTGCGCAGACAGCGACGGGTCCGGGAGCTCACCGGTGCGGCCGATGTTCTCGGCGGGCACCAACAAGTCCTCGGGCGAGCGCAAGGCAATGGCAGCGGCAGTCACGTCGGATTTTCCGGCTGGGGGTGTACCTCATTTTCCCGGACCGAGCCCCTCATCGACCCCACACGCCGCAAACACGGGCCGTGCTAGGCTTCCGCCAGTCGCGATG
>CALBMM010000082.1 GCA_937896535.1 uncultured Pseudomonadota bacterium | reverse complement strand
AGCGCCGACGAAGGCGAAGACGAACCGCCGCAGGCTCCCGCCCCGGCGCCCCCTGCCCCGGCGCCCCCCGCCCCTTCGACCGCGCCCGAGTAGCCGAAGCGCCGCGCCCTCGCGACCGCGGCGGTACGATGCACCGCCGTGTCGACCGACGCCGCCCCGCCCGACGCGCAACCTCGCCGAGCGCTCGAGGCGTTCGACGACGTGCTCGCGCGCTCGAGCACGGCCGTGCTCGCCGTCGTGCTCGTGTTCGTCGCGCTGGTCTACCTGCCGACGTTGTCGTTCGAGCTGATCTACGACGACGGCTGGACGCTGATCGGCAACGGCTTTCTGCGCCACCCCGAGGATCTGCCGCTGTTGCTGACCCCGCAGGCGCACGCTCGGGCCGTCCCCGACGCGTTCCGCCCGGTCTCCGTCGCGTTCGATGTCGCGACGTACCAGTGGATCGGGCTACGAGCGTGGGCCCACCACGCCCTGTCGATCGCGCTGCACTTGCTGGTCTGCGCCGCGCTCGGCGCTTGGTTGCGGGGTCTGGGCGCACCGCCGCGGCTGCGACTGACCGCGGTCGCACTGTTCGGCGTGATGGGTCTGCACGCCGAAGCCGTGTCGGTCGTGTCGTTTCGCGAGGACCTGCTCGCGGCGGGCCTGGGACTTTCGGCGCTGACGCTGGCCCAACGCGCGACCCGGTCGGCGCCGGCGATGGCGATCGCCGCGACGGCCGGTGCAGGCGTCCTGCTCGCGCTGGCCTGCGGGGCCAAGGCTTCGGCCGCGGCGCTGCCGGGCCTTTGGATCCTGGCCCAGCTGCTGCGACCGTTCGGCGGCCCCGCCCCCCGGGCGCCGCGTACGATCGCGATCGGCGTCGTCCTCGTGGCCGCGGTCGCGGCCGCGATCGCCCTGCGGCTGCACACCGTCGGCGGGCTGTCACCCTACGGGGCCGACAACCCGGCCGTGTTCGCCACGCGCGTGGGCCGGTCCGCCGTGCTCGCCGCGAGCACCCAGATCCACCTTCTATATGTGTGGCAGATGCTGGTGCCCACCGGGCTCGCCCCCGAGTACGTCGACTACGCGGCGGCGTGGTCGGACGGCGCGACCGTGCTCTCGGTCGGCGCGCTCGGCCTCGGGCTCGGCCATGCGGTCACCTCGTGGCGGCGACGGCCCCTGCTCGCGTTCGCAGTCCTCGGCACCGCGGGGCTGATGCTGCCCACGTCGAACCTGTTCGACATGCCCAACATGCGTGCGGACCGACTCGTGTACCTCGCCTGTGCTCCCGCGTGCGTGGGACTGGCGGCACTGGCGTGGTGGCTCGGCCGTCGCTGGGTCGAGCGTCGGCCGATCGGTGCGCTGGCGTTCGTCCCGGTCGCCGCCCTGCTCGTCGTGCAAGGCGCGGCCGCCCGCGCCGCGTCGGCCGTCTACCGCAGCGACACGCGGCTGTGGGAGATCGCGCTGCGACACGCGCCCGACTCGGCACGGGCGCACGCGATCGTCAGCGAGCAGCTGCTGCATCGGTACGTGGAAACCGGCTCCACCGATGCCGGCGTGCTCGCCCGGGCCGTCGCCCACTGCGACATCGCCCGCGTCCGCGATCCCCTCGATCCGCTGTCGTGGCTGTGCCACGGCCGGCTCGCGATGCAGGCGCGGCACTGGGCGCTCGCCCACCGTGACTTGTCGCGCGCCCTGGAGCTGTCGGCGCAGCGGCGCGACGCGATCGCGGCCGGCATCGCCGAGCTGACCCTGGCGCGCACGGACCTGCCCTTCGAGGTCCGCTCCCGCCAAGCCCTGGCCCAGATCGAGGAAATCACCGCGTCGGCGCCCTACTCCGCCGCGGCGGCCCTCGCGGCCGGGCAGCTCCATCATCAGCTCGGCCAGGCGCAGCTCGCGCAAATCGCCTACGCCCGTGCAAGCTCGCTACGCCCGGAGCGTTGGGACCTCGTGGCGCGCAGGGTGGAACTCGAGCTCGATCTCGGCCATCCTTCGGCCGCTCGGGCCGTGCTTGCCGCGGTCGACGCCCGCACGACCCCGGCGGACCCCGTCCTCCAGTCGATGCTGATCCGGCGTCTCGCCCTCGCCCAACGATGGTGGCCGAACGACTGAGTTACCCTTGATCGACCCCGACGGACCTGTCGCATGACCCGCAAGCTCTTCGCCTTTCTCGCCTTCGCTGCCATCGCCATCGCCGTGGGCGGCATGGCCTGTGACAGCACGGTCAACACGATCGACACGGCGGACGAGACCGACGGCGCGACCTGAGGTCGTCCCCGTCCTTCCGCCCCCCTTTCGCGTCAGCCCGCGTCGGCGAACAGATCGCCCGAGGCCACCGGCACGAACGCGCGCGCCGTCTCGGGATCGAGGTGGCACTGCGCCGGGCAACCGCAGGCGTCGACCCGCAGACCGGCGTCTTCGGCGAAGCGGCGGACGCGGTGATACAGCGAAGCGTGGGGCACCGGCGGCAACCGACGGACCCGTGCCAGCAGGCCGGGCTCCTCGTCGAAGCGCAGCGGATCGACCCCGTAGGCCACCAGCAGCGCCCGAAGCTCGGCGGTGGAGAGCACTTGCGCGAGCGCGTCGTAGCGTGGCCGTGACAGTCGACCGACCGACAGGTGCACGTCACGCAGGTCGGCTGCGGCAGCGTGCCGTACGAGCATCTTGATGTCGTGGTCGTCGTCGTGCACGACCGGCATCAGCGGGCCGAGCTCGCCGCCGACCTCGAGCCCGACCTCGCGAAGGTACTGCGCGTGCAGCAGCAACGACGATACGGACGCCGCGCCCGGCCCCGCCAGCGCCACCTGGCGACCGGCATCGGGATGGGCGAGCTCCAGCATCACCGTGGTGCCGAGCTTGCGCGCCTCGTCGACGAGGACTTCGCCCAGTGGCACGCGGGTCCGAAGGATTCCGCGGCGGCCGTGATCGGCCAGCCATTGCAGTGCCTCGGCGGCCGGTTCCGCGTCGTCGCGTCGGCCCAGGCGAACCGCGACCGTCGAGATCCGCTCCCCGTCCGTCTCGCGCTCCCCCAGGGCCGCGGCGAGGCGCAGACGCATGCTCCCCGGTCCGTCCGTCAACGTGACGACCAGCGCGGGGCCCGAACAGGCCACGTAGGAGCCGACGACCTGGATGCCTGGCATTGCGAAGGAGTCCTGTACATTCGTATAGCAACCTCATCCCGGCCCTGCAAATCCGCGCGAGTACCGCCAAGGCGGGCCGAATCAGCCCCCAAGCGACGGACAATGCAGTGCTTTTGCCCGCAGCCTGGCCGACTATGGTAAGGGCGCGTCGTCACCGCATGACTGAGTCGAACCCAGCGATCTCGGGGTTCCTCGATTTCGTGGACCCAGATGCCCTCAAGGTCGTCCGGAGTCTGCTCGAGGGGGGTCACGAGGCGTATCTGGTCGGCGGCTGTGTGCGCGACATCTATCTGCGCCGCCGCCCGAAAGACTTCGACGTCGCCACGAGCGCGCATCCGCAGGCGATCAAGAAGCGCTTTCGCAACAGCCGCATCATCGGACGCCGTTTCAAGCTCGTTCACGTCTTCTACGGTCGCAAGATCATCGAGACGAGCACGTTCCGCACCGCACCGGCGGAAGGCGGCACCGACGATCCTCTGATCACCCACGACAACGAGTGGGGCAGCGTCGAGGACGACGCGCGTCGACGCGACTTCACGATCAACGGGCTGTTCTACGACATCGAGGCCGAGCAGATCATCGACTTCGTCGACGGCCTGCCCGACCTCGACGCCGGCATCGTGCGCACGATCGGCGACCCGGTCGTCCGGTTCCAGGAAGACCCGGTTCGCATGATCCGCGCGATCAAGTTCGCGGCCCGGCTCGACTTCGAGATCGAGGCCGAGACGTGGGACGCGTTGCTCGAGGTCGCGCCGGACATCGTCAAGTCTTCGCGCGCGCGCCTGCTCGAAGAGGTCTACAAGCTGCTTCGTTCGGGCGCGAGCTACGGATGCTTCGCGCTCCTGCTCGACTCGGGCTTGCTGCCGTACATCATGCCGAGCTGGTCGCGCTTGTTCGGCGAGGACAACGACGGCATCGACGCGCTGCGCGAGGGCCTGGACAATCCCGACGACGACACGCCCGCGGCCACGCTGTGGCGACTGCTCGCCGCGCTCGACGAGTACGTGACCGAGACGGGCGACGAGGTCAGCAATGGCCTGCTGCAGGCGATCCTCTTTGCGCCCGTGGTGCCGGCGAGCGCCGGGGACGCGCGGCTTGGTCTGGACAAGGCGATCGAGCGCTTGATGACGCCGGTCGGTGCCGCGATGGGCCTGGCCCGCCGCGACCGCGAGCTCGCTCGGCAGCTGCTGCTCTCGCACCGGCGGCTGGTCGACCCTCGGCCGCGCAAGCGCCGACGCACGTCGCTGGCCCAGCGCCAGAACTTCCACGAAGCGCTGGCGTTCTTGGGGATCTGGGTCGGAGCCCACGCCGGCGACGACGGCGAGCTCGAGGTATGGAAGGCGATGGTGTCCTCGCGCACGACGGGCGACGTCGGCGGCCCCGAGGGAGGGGACGGGCGACGTCCTCGACGCCGCCGCAAGCGGGGCGGTCGCAAGCGCAGTCGCAAGCGTACCGGCAAGCCCGGCGCCGAAGGCTCCGCATCCTCGTCGGCCGAGCGACCGTCCGAAGCGTGATCGAAGACGCGAGGCACCACCGATGACGAGTCGACGCTGGCCGACCGCTTCCCAACGGCGCCGATTGCTCGAACGCGGCACCGACGACCACTACCAGGACGCGGAGCTGTACGACTTCGAGTACGCCGATCGCAAGAACGACATCCGCTGGTATCGCAGGCTCGCCAAGAAGCACGCGGCCGAAGGTCCGATCCTCGAGCTCGGCGCGGGAACGGGTCGAATCTCGATCCCGCTGGCCGAGGACGGTCACCGGGTGCTCGCGCTCGACCGCGCGCCGAACATGCTCGAGCGCCTGCGGGAACGTATCGACGGCCAGCCGTGGGCCGAGCGCATCGTGCCGACCCCCGGCGAGATGACGAGCATCCCGTTGCCCGATGCATCGGTGCCTTTCGTGATCTCGCCCTTCAACGCCATGATGCACCTGTACACGTGGGAGGAGCTGCTGAGGACCTTCCGCGAGGTGGTCCGCGTGCTGCGCCCCGGCGGGGTGTTCGCGTTCGACGTGGAGCTGCCCGACCTGATGTGGCTGCGCTGGGATCCCGACGAGCGCCACGCGGTCACGCGATTCACCCACCCCGTCACGGGCGAAAAACTCGTCTACTCCACCAACCACATCTACGACGACGGCACACAGATCTGTCACATCCGGCTGTACTACGACGACGCGCCCCCGCGGGGTCGCAAGTTCCGGCCGCCGGACAAGCCCCGCAAGCTCGTCCACCTCGCGCACCGTCAGATCTTCCCGGAGGAGATTCGGGCGCTGACCTACGTGGCGGGGCTTTCGATCGAGTCCCACACCGGTGACTTCATCGACATCACGCTACAGCCCGACCTCGCCTCGCAGTGCGTCGTGTGCACCAAGCCCACGTAGCGGCAGCGTCACCACGGCGCGACGATCTCGGGCGGACGCGAAAAGTCCGACGGCGCGCGCCCCAAGAAGGCGCGATAGGTCCGCGTCATGTGGGCGTGGTCGGCGAAGCCCGCCGCGTGGGCAATCGCCGCGAGCGTCGGTCCGGGCGGGCACGCCATCGCCCCGAGCAATCGAGACCACAGGGCGTGTCGACGCAGTGACAAGCCGGTCTGCGCGCGCGTGAGCCGAGACAGGCGATCGAGCGACAGGTCGACTTGGCGGGCGAGCGTGGGTAGCCGCGCGTCCGGCTGTGCTCGCGGTCCACGTCGTGGTCGCGACGACCGACCGGCTCGTGCACCGCGACGCACTCGTCGTGACCGGCCCGTGAAACCGTACCCGCCCGACGCCCGCCGCCCTGCCGTGGTCTCGGCCGCGTGCTAGCCTCGGGGACGTGAGGGGTTGGATCTGGCCGGCGATGCTGGCCGCGGCGGCGGCGTGCGGGCTCACCGACGAGGACGAGGGCGGTCCGACCGGACAGTCGATCGGCGCGGGCGGAGGCATCATCACGTCCGAGGACGGCACGCTCGCGATCATCATTCCCCCCAACGCGATCCTCGACAGCACGCTGGTGACGATCGAGCGGACCGACGAGGTGCCGCCGAGCATCGGCACCGCGTACCGCGTCACGCCCAACCTCCAGCTGCTGCAGCCGGCGGTGATCACGTACCGGTACCAGCTGCCGGTGCTCGGCGAGCGCGACCCGCAGTACCTGACCATCGGACGCGACATCGGCGAGGCGTGGGAGCGGCTCCCGCGACTTTCGCTCGACGAGCCGAGTCAGCAGGTCGCGTGCGAGGACACGCAGCTGTCGTTCGCATACGGCCTGCTCGAGGACGGCTCGCTGGGCGGCGGCGATTCGGGCTCCGGATCCGGCGACGACACGGCGACCTCCACGGGCACCGCGACCGGTCTTGGTCCCACGACGGGAAGCGACGGCGGGACGCAGGGTAGCGACACGGGCGGCTCGGACTCGGGCGGCAACGCCTCGTGCACGGACGGGGTCGTGGACCCGGGCGAGCTGTGCCTGGGGCCGCTGGCGTCGTTTTCGACCGGCACGGCCCCGGGTGCGATCGCGATCGCCGACTTCGACGGCGACGGGGTGATGGACCTCGCGCTCGCGAACACGGGCAGCAGCGAAGTGACGCTCCTGCTCGGCGACGGCAGCGGTGGCTTCACGGACGTAGGTCCCCTGCCGCTGTCGGCGGCAGCGAGCGGGCTGATCGCCGAGGATCTCGACGACGACGGCAACGTCGATCTCGTCGCGACGCTTCCGGCCTCGGGCGGCGTCGCATGGCTGCCGGGCATGGGCGACGGCACCTTCGATCTCGAGGTCACGGGCATGGCGGGCGCCCAAGCGCTCGACCTCGCGGCCGGCGACATCGTCGAAGACGGCACGCTCGACCTGCTGGTGGTCAACGGCGGACCCGACACGATCAGCTTGCTGTCGACCGACGGCATGGGTGGGTTGCTCGACCCCACGTCGTTTGCGGTCACGACCGGCCCCAACGCGCTCGCGCTCGCGGACTTCAACGGCGACGACAACCTCGACGCGTTCACCCCCGGCGACACCGTGGCGAGCGTCGTGCTCGGCAACGGGGCGGGCCTGTTCGGGAGCCCGGAGCCGATCGCCCTGGCCGCCCCCGCCACGCGCGTGGCCACGGGCGACTTCAACGGCGACGGGCACATCGATCTCGCGCTGACCATGCCGAGCCTGGACGCGACGACGGTGCGTCTGGGCAACGGGCTCGGCGGCTTCGGCGGTGGCGTGCCCTACGCGACCGGGATCATGCCGGCCGATGTCGCGGTCGCCGACCTCGATGCGGACGGACAGCTCGACCTCGTGGTGGTCGGGGAAGGCGACGACTCGCTGACCGTGCTGCACGGCATGGGCAACGGAGGCTTCGCCGCCGGCCCACCGACCACGGTCGAGTCCGGCCCGACCCGCGTCCGCACCGTCGATCTCGACGGCGACGGTGCGCTCGATGTGATCGTCGCCCATACCGGCGCCGACACGGTCGGGGTCCTGTTCGCGACGCCATAGCGGTTCGCCCCGTACGTGACCATGCCCTTGCCCGCGTTTGCACGCGTGGCGCGAGGGGCGCGTAAACCGTGGGAACCTCGCCCCCGATCGTGCGTGTCCAACCTGCAGCCGCACGATGCCCGACGACGCCGACCGCCCCCTCGCCGACAGCCTCCGCGGGCGCCGCTGCGCGCCATGGGCTAACTTCCAAGCCGTGCCAGATCGCTCGGACGCAAGGTCCCTCGCTCGGGGTCGGCGATGGCAACGCGGGCGAACGATCGGGCTGATGCTCGCGGTCGTGGGCGCGTTCGCCCTGCCCCGACCCGCCGCCGCCGACCAGCTCTCGGTCGAGGAGCGCGAGGACGAGACCGGCTACACGGCCGTCGAGGAGCTGTCGTACGAGGCGATCATCGAGGCCAGCGACGACTACACGGCCACGCTGCGCATCCGCGTGGCCATGCACAACAATGCGGTCACCGCCCGCGACGCCGTGCTCAGCCTCGCCTTGCCGCGCTCCGCCGAGCTCGACAGCCTGCGGGCCGCCCGGGACGGAGCCTGGACCGACGGCCTGCCCGCCGACGTGATCCACGATCCGGACCGGCGCGACCCCGGCTCGATCTACGTGCGGCAGGTGGCCCCGCTGCGCCGCGGCTTGCTGCCTTCGGCGGAGGTGGTCGCGTTCGGGCTGCCGCCGGGCAAGACCACCCAGATCGAGCTGACGCTACGCGTACAGCCGATGATGCGCGGAGATCATTGGGAGATCGACCTGTCGCAGTGCGGGGCCGACCACGTCGCGCTGTCGCCGGACCGTCGGGTGCTCGTCAAGTAGCTGCGCAAGGACGAGGCGTTCGAGATCGACGGCGTCGACAATGCGGGGTCGCCGTACATGATCACGTCCTCGCGCGACACCGTGACCGTGGCCTGGCCGGCGCACCTCAAGGCCACCGAGGCATTCGAGGGCCGCATGGAACTGACGCCGGGACCGGCGGGCTTCGACGACGGTGAGCTGGCGCTGTACGTGCGCCTGGGCCAGACGGTCGCGCCCAAGCCCGACCACGTCGTGTTCGCGGTCGACCGCTCGCTGTCGACCAAGGCCCGCATGCAGCGCGAGACGATCCGCGTCGCGGACGCGCTGCTCGACGCGATGCCGAAGACCACCACGTTCGACGCGATCGGCTTCGACCGCAAGGTCGAGCGCCTCGTGATCACTGCGGCCAACCGCGCGCCGAAGATCGGCGACGCGGCGGCGCGTCGTTCGTTGCGGGCCAACCTCGAGGCCAACATCCGTGGGCAAGGCACCGACCTGGCGACCGCCCTCGGTGACGCCGCCGAACGAGCGGCGCGCAGCGGCGCCAAGAAGCCGATGATCCTGGTCGTCACCGACGGGATGCTGCCGTACACGCTCGATGCCGAGGCCGTCTACAACGCGGTCCGCGAGGGCTGGGGGCGTCGGCAGCTGCCGGAGATCCTGTTCGTCATCGACGACCCGATGCTGACCAAGTCCGGGCTGTCGCCCACCCATCCGGTGGCCAAGATCGCCGCCCGCCTCGGCGCACGGATCAGCCTCGAGACCCTGTCGACGCTGCAGCCGACGCAAGCGATCGACCTGCTCGCGGCGCCGGAGGTGCTCGGCGACCTTTCGTTCGAGCTGCCCGAAAACGTCACGCTGCACGACAAGGTGCCCGCCGGCCTCGTGGCCGGAAACTTCGTGCGTCTGCGTGGCCACTACGTCGGCGCGCCGCCGGCGTCGGTGACCATGCACGGGACCATGAGCGGCAAGGCGACGACCAAGAAGCTCACGGCCAAGAGCCGGACCCGTCGTCCCGCCGCCCTCGCGGCCGCGCCCGACGGCGACACGACCACGGTGGCGGGCGAAGGGTTCGTGCGACCGCCCTGGTACGAGAGCCGTCACCAACGCACCGCGCGACAGAGCATCGAGCAGGCCGGTCGCGGCGTCCGCGATCGCAAGGGTCGGCTCGACAAGAAGATCTTCCGGCACTACCTGACGACCCGCGTGCTGCCGCGCGCCCGCGTTTGCTACAACCACGCGCTGCAGCGCGAGGCGACGCAGGCCGGCCGCGTCGAGCTGACGTTCGAGGTCGGCAAGGGCGAGGTCATGCTCGCCAGCCACGGCGAGGCCGAGCTGTCGCACAAGGACCCGAAGCTCGTCGACTGCCTCGTGGAGGCGGCGTGGGCCCTCGACATTCCGGCGGGCAAGCTCGACGACAAGATCTACATCGTCAACTATCCGCTCAACCTCATCCCGCCCGAACCCGGCGACGTGGGCGGCGAGATCGAGGGCATCTCCGAAGACGAGATGAAGTTGCTGCTCGGTCATCCCAACGACGAGCCGACCGAAGAGTGAGGCTTCGGGCCGGGTCTCGCGGACCCGTGAGCTAGCTCAATAAAAAGATGTGCACGGGACGTCGATCCCGCGTCAGGGTGCACGTCGTGCCCGTGCCGTCCCACGATGCGGCGGCCCGACTCACGAAAGACGCACGACCATGCAGTACATCGCACTCATCTACAGCACCGAAGCCGACGACGCGCAGCGCAGCGCCTCCGACATGCAGGCCACGCTGCAGGAGTACTTCGCCTTCAACGAGGCCGCGCGGGCCGCGGGGGTGTTCGTGGCCGGGGACGCGCTGCAGAGCACGCACGCGGCGACCACGGTCCGGGTCCGCGACGGCGAACGGATGACGACCGATGGCCCCTTCGCCGAGACCAAGGAACAGCTCGGCGGCTACTACCTGCTCGAGTGCGAGGACCTCGACCAGGCGATCGAGTGGGCGGCGAAGATCCCAGCGGCCAAGCACGGGTCGGTCGAGGTCCGCCCGATCATGTTGTTCGACGGCGCCAAGCCTTAGGCTACGGTCTCGGGCGTGGCTTCGGCCGGCACCGATGGTCTCGCCGACGCGTTTCGCGACGAGCGCGGTCGCGTCCTCGCGGGGCTCATTCGCCTGCTCGGCGACTTCGAGCTCGCCGAGGACGTGCTCTCGGAGGCGTTCACCCTCGCCGCGGACCGATGGCCGCGCGAGGGGACACCGTCGCGACCCGGGGCATGGCTGACCACGGTCGCGCGCAACCGTGCGCTGGACCGCCTGCGCCGCCGCCGGGTCCGCGCCGACAAGGCGCAAGACGTCCGGGCCACCTACGACGTCTCGACCGAGGCCCCGGACGAAGCGCTCGACGAGTTCCCCGACGAGCGACTGCGGCTGGTGTTCACCTGCTGTCACCCCGCGCTCGCCGAGCCCACGCGTGTCGCCCTGACGCTGTCGACGCTCGGTGGGCTCTCGACTCCGGAGATCGCGCGGGCGTTCCTGACGTCGGAGACGACGATGGCGCAGCGACTGGTCCGGGCCAAGCGCAAGATCCGAGACGCCGCGATCCCGTACGAGGTACCACCGCCCCCGCAGCGGCGCGCCCGACTGGCCTCCGTGCTGGCGGTCGTCTACTTGATCTTCAACGAGGGCTACGCCGCCACGGCGGGCGAGGACCTCATCCGAACCGACCTGTGCCGCGAGGCGATCCGCCTCGGGCGGCTGGTCGTCGCGCTGATGCCCGACGAGCCGGAGGCCCAGGGTCTGACCGCGCTGATGCTGCTTCACGACTCCCGCCGTGACGCGCGCGCGCACGCCGACGGCACGTTGATCCCGCTCGAAGAACAGGACCGTGGCACGTGGCACGCCGAGCAGATCGAGCAAGGTCTGGCGCGCCTCGACGAGGCGATGACCCATCGCGCCCCGGGCCCCTACCAGATCCAGGCCGCGATCGCGGCCTTGCACGCCCGCGCGGCGACGGCCAAGGACACGGACTGGCCGCAGATCGCGGCGCTGTACACGGGCTTGCTGCGCTACCAACCCTCGCCCATCGTCGAGCTCAACCAGGCGGTGGCGATCGCGATGGCCCGGGGCACCGACGAGGGCCTCGTGCGCCTGGACCGACTGCGCGACTCGGGACGACTCGACGGCTACCACCTGCTACCGGCCGCGCGTGCGGACCTGCTGCGGCGCGCCGGACGAAACGACGAGGCGGTGCAGGCCTACACCGAGGCGATCGCGATGACGAAGAACGAGTCGGAACGCACGTACCTGACCCGACGCCGGCAGGCCCTGCACGATTGCGAATGATCGTCCTTGTCCTCCTCGCGGCTTAACGCTACATATGTAGCGTACGGGCTACAGACGTAGCGCGTCACGAGGTCAGGATGCAGGAGACGGAGTGGGATATTCTGCGTGTGTTGTGGCGTCGAGGCGAGGCCACCGCCCGAGACGTGACCGACGAGCTCGCCGAGAGCCGAGGCTGGGCGATGTCGACGGTGCGCACGATGCTGGAGCGGATGCGGGACAAGGAGCTCGTGCACGGGCGCAGGGTCGGCAAGACCTGGGTCTACGCCCCGGCGCACGCCGAAGTCGACGCCCAGCGCTCGGCGTGGCAGCGCTTCACCGACACCGTTTTCGACGGCACCGCGGGCGCGCTGCGTTTTCTCGCGCAGGATGCCAAGCTGACCAAGCGCCAGCGTGAGCGACTGCGGGCGCTGCTCGACGAGGAGGGCGACGATGTCTGAGTCCCTGACGCTGTGGAGCCTCCCGGTCACCACGTGGTGGTGGCAGGTCACGCTGTGGACGGTCGGTGTCTTCGTGCTCGTGCGGCTGCTCGAGGGGCGGCTGGCGCGGGTCGTGTCGGCGCGCGGACGCATGGCGCTGTACGGCCTGGTCGCCCTGCGCTTGGTCCTCCCACCGGATTGGTCGGCCCCGGTAGGCGTCGTCGGGCACTCCCGCCTCGTCGCGGCGGGCCCACCTGCCGCGGCCTCGGTCGCGGCACCGACGGGCGCGGCGGCGGTGCAGATCCCGTGGCTGAGTCGGCACGCCACCGACGCCCCTTCCCCCGCCCCAGCCTCGCCGTCGTCGCCGTGGCCATGGGTCTACCTCGCCGGCGTCGCCGTGCTGCTGGGCGTGTTCGCGTCGCGGCGCCGCGCCCTGCGACGCATCGTGGCCGAGGCCGAACCGGTGTCGGCGGCGATCGCCGCGTGGGCTCCCGAAGCGCGCATCGTCGTGCACCGTACGGCGGGTCCCCTCGCCACGGGCTGGCGCGCCCCGACGATCGTGCTGCCGCAGGACCTCGTGGCACGCGGTGACGACGACGACACGCTCGCCTGCGTGGTCGCGCACGAGCGCGCCCACGTGCGCGGCGGCGACGTGGCACTGCTGCATGCGCTGACGATCGCGACGGCGCTCGCGTGGCCGATCGCGGGCGTCTGGCTCGCGACCCGACGCGTGCGGCTGCTGCTCGAAGAGGCCGCGGACGCGCAGGCCACGGTCTCGCTCGGCATCGCGCCGCGTCGGTTCGCCCGCGTCCTGCTGCGGCTCGTCCCGACGACCGGTCGTCCCCGGACCGTGGGCGTCGGCCTCGGCACGTACGGTCAGCTTCACGGCCGCCTCGTCGCCCTGGCCCGTCCGGTCGCCACGAGTCGCCTCGCGCAGGCCGGCTGGGTGGTCTCGGCGGGGGCGATCGTGGCCGCGTGTGCCGGCGTTCAGTCGTCGGACGACCGCACCGACGTGCGTACCGTCGACTGCGACACGCGGCTGAAGGTCGCGACGACGGCCCACGACACCGCCGCCAACGGCGGCGACCCGGCGGCGTTCGTGCCGGTGCTCGAGGCGTACGACGCGTTCCTCGACGCCTGCCCCGCCCACGCCGACTACGGCCTTGCCGCCTACTACGCCGGCGAGGCGCAGTGGGCCTACGCGACGGGGCTGCACGACGCCGGTGACATCACCCGATCCCGCGTGCAGTTCGACGAGGCCACCGCACGGTTCGACGAGGCGATCGAAGCCGGCGTGACCATGGTCGAGGACGCGGCGTACGGGCAGCTGCTCGCCACGAAGCACGCGACCGGGTGGACCCCTCGCGATCCGCAGTGGAAGTGCGAGAGCAGTCCGTGCGTGGAGTGGCCCCTCGTGCCCTACGACGACGCCGACGCTCGCGTCCTCGCGGCGTGGGACCGCTACGTGCAGGTCGTGGGACGGCCCGTCGAGGCCAGCGCCGACGAGCAGCTCGCGATGGCCAAGCTCCGGATGCAGCACAACGACTTCGACCGCGCCCGACCGGATCTGAAGGAGCTGACGCTGCGGGCGGCCGGCACCGAGGCGGGCCTGCGCGCGGCGGAGATGCTGACCGACGTGCTGACGATCGCCTGGGTCGCGCCGGGTCTGTCGGCCGACGAGCGGCGACGCCGCGGCGACGAGCTCGACGACTGGCTGGGCAAGATCGCCGACTCGGACACCTACGCGATGGAGGGTGCGCAGCGACTGCGCGACGGCATCACCGCGCTGCGTGGCGGCGTCGCCCACGAGCGCGAGCAGCTGAAGTAGCGACAACGGTAGCTACGCCGCGGTGCGGCTGTCGCTGTCGTCGATGCGAGAGCGCAGCCACGCCGCGAGCGGCAGGCACACCACGACGAGCACGACGGCGCCGGCGACGAAGGGCGTCCCGGGCGAGATCAGCTCGAACGCGAAGCCGGCGCCCACCGGGCCGATCACGCGACCGAGCGCCGCCGCCGAGGACTTGAGCCCCATGCCCAGGCCTTGCTCGTCCATCGTCGACACCCGGCTGACGAGCGCGGACACCGTGGGGTTGATGAGGCCGTTGCCCATCGCGATCCCGGCCCCGCCGACCGCGAGCACGGCAACGGTGCCGGCCATGCCGGTCGCGGTCAGCCCCGCCGCGAGGATGCACAGGCCGACGACCAGCGTGCCACGCTCGCCGAGTTTTTCGACCGCGCGGCCCACGAGCACGCCCTGCGTCAGGAAGATCACCACGCCGATCATCGCGAACAGGTAGCCCGTCTCGCGCGGACCCCAGCCGAACTTCGCCTCGGCCGCCAACGCGAAGGTCGACTCCATGGCGGAGAACGTCACGAAGAAGGCGAAGTTGATCATCGCCAGGATTCCCAGCGGCGTCCCGGTCAGCACGCGCCACGACGTCGCCCACGTGCTCGTCGTGGGCGATCGCGAGCCGGCGTCGGTGTTCGTCTTGCCGGGACGATGGCTCTCGGGCAGCCAGCGCCACGCCATCAGCCAGTTGAGCGCCCCCAGTCCCGCTGCGATGAAGAACGGAAGATACGGCATGCCCGGCGTCGACAAGAGGCCGCCGATGACCGGCCCGAAGACGAAGCCGAGCCCGATCGCCGCCCCCATCAGGCCCATGTACTTGGCGCGCTTGGCCGGCACGACCCGATCGGCCACGTACGCGTGGGCGGTGGCGACGTTGGCGTTGGCGAACCCGTTGAGGACGCGGGCGAGAAACACCATCCACAGTGCCGTCGCCAGGCCGAGCACCGTCATCGACACGACGCTGCCGGCGATCGACACGAGCATGACGGGCCGACGACCGTAGCGATCGCTGATCCGGCCCAGCACCGGCGAGGCGACGAACTGCGCGAGCGAGAACGCCGTCGACAGCAGCGTCACCACCTGCGGGGACGCGCCGAAGCTCTCCGCATAAAAAGGAAGGACGGGGATGATGATCCCGAACGCGACCAGATCCAGAAACAGCGTGAAGAAGAGCGTGGCGAACGCCCGGATCGGGACGTCGGTGCCGGGCACGTCGGACGCCGGCGGCGCGGGGCTCGGCGGGGGCGCATCGGCGGCCACGGAGGCGTCGTACCACGGCTACTGGCCAGCGGTCGCCGGGCGGGGTCGGTGCGGTCGACGAATGCCGCGCCGGTGTGATACCGCAACCTCGTGAGCGGGGCGCCGCCGCGGCTGACGATCGATCCGGACATCACGGTGGCGCGCGCGCTGCCGCCGGAGGTCGTGCACGACCCCCGATGGTTTCGTCGCACCGCCCGCGGCGTGCTCGCTCGGAGCTGGCAGCTGTACCCCGACTTCGACGTGCCGACGCAGCCACAGTCGGTCCGCCCGTGGGTGCTCGGGCCCGGGGCCATCGACGAGCCGCTGTTGTGGACACGCGACGAGACCGACACGCTGCGCCTGCTGTCGAACGTGTGTACCCACCGTGCGTTCGTGCTGATCGAGCGGCCTGGATCGATGCCGGTGGTCAAGTGCAAGTACCACGGGCGCCGCTTCGGTCTCGACGGCAAGATGCACAAGGCACCGTGCTTCGAGCACGTGGCCAACTTCCCCGCCGACAGCGACCACCTCGCCCAGGCCTCGTTCGGCGCGCTCGGTCCGCTGCACTTCGTCTCCCTCGCGCCGCCGGTTCCCCTCGACGATCTGCTCGCGCCCCTGAGGGCTCGCCTTTCGTTTCTGCCGTGGGGCAGTGCGCAGGTCGATCCCGCGGCGTGCCGGGCGTATACGATCGACGCGCCCTGGATCCTGTACTGCGACAACTACCTCGAGGGTCTGCACATCCCGTACGTGCATCCTTCGCTGGCGCGCGCGCTCGATTTTTCGTCCTACGAGACCCAGACCTTCGCCCACGGCTCGCTGCAGATCGGCATCGCCGACGACGCGGAGGACAACGTGTTCGATCTGCCTGCGGGTCACCCCGACCACGGCCGGCGCGTCGCGGGCTACTACTACTGGCTGTTTCCGACCACGATGATCAACGTCTACCCGTGGGGGCTGTCGGTCAACGTGGTGCTGCCGCTGGCGCCCGCGCGCACGCGGATCGTCTACTTGACCTACGTGTGGGACGAGACCCGGCGCGGACGCGGCGCGGGCGCGGGGCTCGACGAGGTCGAGTACGAAGACGACCGGGCGGTCGAACGCACCGCGCGGGGGATTCGGGCCAAGCTGTTCGGGGCCGGTCGCTACAGCGTCACCCACGAGCGCGGCGTCCACCACTTCCATCGCCTGCTCGCCGACGCCCTCAACGCGACCGACGGCTGGTAGGATCTCGCCCGTGCCGCGTCGTATGTCCGTCCTGCTCGTGACCGCGTGCGTGGGGACGGCCTGCCCGGGCGACGCCGATCGGGACGACATGGCCACGACCGTTGCGTCGACGGCCGGCTCGGCGGGCGGCGACACGACCGATCCCTCCCCGGGCACGACGACCGACCCCGCCGAGGGCAGCGACGACGCGACAGCGACGACCGCCCCGATCGAAAACGCCTGCACGGACGTGTCGGAGTGCACGCTCGTCAACGACTGCTGCACGTGCGAAGCCGCGCACCGCGAGGCGGACGTGGCGGCGTGCGCCGCCGATTGCGACCGCCCTTTGTGTGACGTCTGGGGCATCGAGGAGCTGCTGTGTTCGCACTCGTGCCTCATTCGACTCGTCGAGTGCGACGCCGCGATGGTCACGTGCGCCGACCCTGCCCCGCCCTGCGATGCCGGCTTCGTGCCGAGCATCGACGAGCGCTGCTGGAGTGGGCACTGCGTGCCGGCCGAGCTGTGTCGCCCGATGTGATCGACGCGCGAGTCCGAGCGTCGCGATTGCGCGCGTCGGCGACAGCGAAGTGAAAGCGACGCCGTCGTCGCGACGACCCAAGTCGGCTACCATCAAAACGCTGTCGTCGTCGGACGGCCGCCCCCATCCACAACGAGTCGAGCTTGCCGATGTCGCGATCGATCGCGCGTGCGTACCTGCGCGCCACCTCCCTCTTGTTTGTCAGCCTTACCGCCGTTGCATGTGCCGATGACGTCGGCACGGGAGCCGACGGCACGACCACCGGATCGACCGGCGAGGTCACCAGCACCACCGCGCCCCCGATGACGACGGCCGTCGACGACAGCACCGACACGGGCTCGGCGTCGCAAAGCGGTTCGGGCGGCTCGTGCGAGGTCGATGCCGACTGCGAGGGCGACACGCCCGTCTGCGATCCCGCGACCGGCGACTGCGTCGGCTGCCTCGACGTCGGCGACTGCCCGCAGGGCGAGTACTGCGACCCGGCGTCGCAGCTGTGCGAGATCGGCTGCGACGAGGACGTCGACTGTGACCAGGGCGTCTGCGATCCGACGACGAACACGTGCGTCGACTGCATCGACGACGCCGATTGTCCCACCGGGGCATGCGACGAGCCGACGCACACATGCGTCGACTGTGTCGACGATGCCGACTGTCCCACCGGCGTCTGCGACACGCGCACGCAGATCTGCGTCGACTGTGTCGACGATGCCGACTGCCCGACCGGCGTCTGCGACGTGCCCGCCCAGGTCTGCGTCGAGTGCACCGACGACGCCGACTGCCCGACCGGCGTCTGCGACGTGCCCGCCCAGGTCTGCGTCGAGTGCACCGACGACGCCGACTGCCCGACCGGCGTCTGCGACGTGCCCGCCCAGGTCTGCGTGGGCTGCATCGACGATGCCGACTGCCCGAC
>CALBMM010000081.1 GCA_937896535.1 uncultured Pseudomonadota bacterium | reverse complement strand
TTCGAGCCCAGGTGGGCCCACCAAACCCCCGCTGCCTTCATGAATCCCCAGATAACGGCTCTGTTCGAACTTCAAAAGCGTGACCGTCAACTCAGTCGACTGGAGCGACGCCTCGCGCTGATCCCCGCCCGCATCAAGGAGCTCGACGACGACCTGGCGAAGCTGGAGGCGATGCTCGACGCGGAGCGCAAGAAGTGTGAGGACACGCGCTCCTTCCAGCGTCAGCAGGAGATGCAGCTCCACGACGAAGAGGAGCACATTCGCCAGACGAAGACGCGCCTGTCGCAGGTCAAGACGGCGCGCGAGCTCAACGCGACGCAGCGCGAGATGGAGTCGACGCGACGGATGGCGGCGGCCCGCTCGGAGGAGATCGTCAAGATCGAGGCCGGCGTCGAAGAGGCCGAGCAACGCATCGCCGCGATGAGCGACAGCCTCGAGCAGCTTCGCGCGCAGGCCAACGAAGAGAAGACGCGCCTGGAGGCCAGCCGCGATCAGACCTCGGCCAGGCTCAACAAGCTGCGGACCAAGCGCGGCGCGCTCACGACCGAGATCGAGGAGGAGACGCTCAAGACCTACGAGCGGATCCGCAAGCGTCTCGCCGGGGTGGCGTTCGCCGCCGCCAAGCAGCAACGCTGCACCTCGTGCAAGATGGTCGTACCCGCGCAGATCTACGTCGCCCTCAAAAAGGGCGACGAGATCCTGGCCTGCGAGTCGTGCGGCCGCCTGCTGTACTGGGCGGGCCACTTCCCCGAGGACCCGGTCGCCGCCGCCAAGGCGAAGGAACTGGCCCCGAAGGAAGCGCCGAAGAAGCGCTAGCGACCCGCTAGCGCCCGGCGCGTCGTCGGGCGCTCGCCCGCAGATCCAGCCGCCGTAGGACCTCCGCGCCCAATCCGAGCGCGGACAGATCCGCCGCGCTCAGATCCACGAGCCGCTTGCCCGCCTCGCGTTGCTGCACGACGAGGGCGCCGACGGTCCGGTACGCGTCGCGAAACGCACGCCCCGAAGCGACGAGCTCTTCGCACAAGTCGGTGGCGATCGCATCCCCCTTCGCGAGCGCCTCGAGGCAACGCGCCTCGATCGGCTCGAAGTGACCCAGAGCGATCTCGATCATCCGCAGCGACGCCAACGTCCCGTCGACGGCGCGAAAGATGATCTCTTTGTCCTGCTGAAAGTCGCGGTGGTAGCCCGCGCCGAGGCCGTGGAAGGTGCCCATGAGCGCGACCAGCTCGCCGCGTCGCAGCGCCGCCTGCCCGCGCACGAGCTCGAACAGGTCGGGGTTGCGCTTGTGCGGCATCATCGACGATCCGCCCGCGATCGCGCCGCCGAGCTGCACGAGCCCGTCCGAGCTCAGCTCGATGACGTCGGCACTGTGCCGGCCCAGGTGCAGGCCGATCCGAGACGTCACGAACAGCAGGGTCAGCGCGTGGTCGCGCTCGCCCACCGCGTCGATCGGGTTCTCGGGCCCACCGGCAAAACCCAGCGCCGCCGACGTGACCGCCGGATCGATCGGCAAGGTCGTTCCACCCACCGCGCCCGCACCCAGGGGGCTGCGCGACAGCTCGGCGCGCACCGAGGCCAGCAGCGCCCGATCGCGCCGCAGTCCTTGCGACAGCGAGCCTGACATCCACACGCGGCCCAGCGCCGGGATCGCGACTTGCCGGTGGGTGTAGCTGGGCATCGGCACGTCGCCGTGGCGCTCGATCCACGCCTCGGCCGCGGCGAGCACCGCGTCGATCGCCTGCTCGAGTTGGTCGACCGCGCCGCGACACCACAGCTTGAGGTCGGTGGCGACCTGGTCGTTGCGGCTGCGCCCGGTGTGCAGCTTGCCCGAGACCTCACCGACCTCCTCGGCCAGCCAGGCCTCGATGGCCATGTGCACGTCTTCCTCGTCTTCCTTGAGCGTCACCTCGCCCGAGGCGACGCGGCCCGGCAGCGAGCGCAGCGCGTCGGTGAGGGTCTTGCCCTCGTCCGCGGTGAGCAGGCCACCGGCGACGAGGCCCTGGACGTGCGCGATCGATCCACGGCAGTCGACCTCGAGCAAGCGACGGTCGACGGGCAGCGACGTGGACCAGGCCAGAAACTCCGGGTCGAGAGCGCCCCCGGTCGCGGCGGTTCGTGCGATCGAGCTCATCCGATCCCCGAGAAGTCGAACCAGTCCTTGAGGTCCTTGAGCGCGCCGACGTCGTTGGTCTTGATCTTGCCGCGCGCGATGTCGAGAGCCCCGGGCAGCTTGCCCTTGAGCACCATCTTCTCGAACACGTCCGGTGTCGCCTTGAGCACGCAGTCGGCGTTGTCGACCGTCTTGCCCGACTCGACCGTGCAGTCTCGTGGCGTGCACTTGACGGTGTACTTGTCGTCGCCGATCGAAAAGTAATAGGTGCGGGGCGTGGTCGCCTTGCCCGGCTTGTACCGGGCGCTCATCGCCTCGAAGATCTTGGAGACCGTGGACATCGGACTCGTCCCTTTCGGCCGGGCGCAGGTGCCCGGAAGTCGGGCGAGGCTAGCAGGCCGCGCGGCCTCGCCCGCCCCCGAGGCAAGCCGTGCCCCATGCGATGGCGCGATCGGCGCAGATGGTGCGAGATCGTGCCCTCGATCGCACGCGCGGGTTGGCCACGGGAGACGAAAAAATGCATGCTGCGATCGCGATCGGTTTGCATCGATCCGCTCGACGACACGTCCAACGGCCCTCGAAACCGGTGGCCGGGCACCGGCGCCTGCGCAGGAGACTTGATCCAATGCTTCGTGGTTATTCCCTTCTTCTGACTGCTGCCGCCTTCTCCGTTCCCCTCCTGTGGGGTTCGGCCGCCCAGGCCGGCATCGGCGCTTGCGGCAACATCCACGTCGAGGCCGAGGCCAGCTGTGAGGTCATCGCGGGCGCGGAATGCGTGGCCGAGTGCGAGCCGCTCAACCTGCAGGCCCAGTGCGCGGGCGACCTCTTCATCCAGTGCCAGGCCCCCGACCAGTGCGTCTTCGAAGCGTCCGCCGAGTGCTCGGGCAGCTGCGAGGCCGACTGCATGGCCTCGTGCGAGAACCTGACGGCCCCGGAGTTCGACTGCCGCGGCGAGTGCGTGGGCAGCTGCGGCGTCAGCTGTGACGCCGACTGCTCGGGTCGCTGTGCCGCCGATGCCGACAGCGCCAGCTGCGAAGCGTCGTGCCGCGCGTCGTGCGAGTCCACCTGCGAGGGCGAGTGCTCCGCCTCGTGCGAGGCGACGCCGCCGATGGCCGACTGCGCCGCCAAGTGCTCGGGCTCCTGCCAAGGCGAGTGCCGGGCCGAGGCCAACATGGACTGCCAGATCGAGTGCCAAAAGCCGGAGTTCCCCAGCTGCACCGCGACGCTGTCCGGTGGCTGCAAGGCCGAGTGCGACGTCGACGGTGCGCTCTTCTGCGACAGCCAGTACGTCGACCACGGCGGCAACCTCGACGAGTGCATCGACTCGTTGCGCGCGGTCCTGAGCATCGAGGTCGAGGCCTACGCCGAGGGCGAGTGCAGCGGGAACACCTGCGAAGGTGAAGCCGGCTTCTCGTGCTCGTGCAGCGCGGGCGAGGACGCCTGGCCGTCCGGTGCCGGCTGGGCCTTCATGGCTCTCGGCTTCGGCCTGCTCGGCATCACCCGCCGCCGCCGCTAGCCGTCCGCGGGGGGCGGGCGGCTCCGCGCCCCGTGCTCGTGCCCGTCCGAGCGCCCGTGCCCGACAGGCACGGGCGTTCGTCGTTGTAGGCTGCACACGTGTCCTCGTCCGCCTACGACGCCCAGGCCCGCGGTGACCGTGGCGCCTACGCCCGCTACCTCGCGGGCATGAATGCCTCCATGCAGCAGAAGGTCGCGCTGACCGCCGCGTACCTGCTCGGCCGCGGCACGATCGCCGACATGGGCATGGGCTCGGGCGCCGGCAGCCACGCCTTGGCCGCGCTGTACCCCGGACTCGACGTCGTCGGCGTCGACATCAACCCGCAGATGGTCGCGATCGCGTCGGAGACGTACGCCGAGCCGAACCTGCGCTTCGTCGTCGGCGACATCGCGGCGCCGGTGTTCGAGCCCGGCACGCTCGACGCGATCTTCGACTCGTCGGTCCTGCACCACGTCACCTCGTTCAACGCCTACGTGCTGGAGCGGGCCGCCGACGCACTGGCGGTTCAGGCCGCGCAGCTGCGCGAGGGCGGCGTGCTGATCGTGCGCGACTTCGTCGCTCCCGGCGGCCCGGACCGGGTGTGGCTCGACGTGGCCGCAGACGACGGCGACGACGGCGACGACCCCAAGACGTGCTCGACCGCGGCCTTGCTGCGCCGCTTCGCCCGCGAGTTTCGCTCGCTGGCGGCGGCGCCCGGCTTCCCACTCTCGGAGCTCGACGCCTCCGACGGGCCACCGCTGTCGGTCGGTCGCCGGCGCTTCGCCCTGTCGCATCGCCACGCCGTGGAGTTCCTGCTGCGCAAGGACTACCGCACCGACTGGGTCTCGGAGGTGCAAGAGGAGTACACGTATTTCGACCAGCCGCAGTTCGAGCGTCGCTACGCCGACCTCGGCCTTCGGGTGTTGGCATCGCAGCCGATCCGCAACCCGTGGATCTACGCCCACCGACTCGTCGGCAAGACGCAGCTGTGGGACGCGGAGACGGGCGCCGCGGTCTCGCTGCCGGCGACCAACTACGTCATCGTCGGCGAACGGGTCGCGGCCGACGACGGCGTGCGCTTTTCGGCCGAGCCGTGTGCCCCTATCGGCTATCTGAGCGTCGAACACCATCGGCACGTCCGCACGGGCGCCGCGGTCGACCTCGTGCGTCGGCCCCACCGCACGATCGACGCGATCCCGTGGTTTGTCGCCGACGACGAGCTGTTCGTGCTCGCCCGGATGAGCTACCCGCGGCCGATCCTGACCGTGCGGGGCCCGACGGCCGACAACCTCGACGGCAGCCGTAGCCCCGGCTGGATCACCGAGCCGCTGACCTTCGTGCAGGACGACAAGCCGCTGGCGCAGGCGGTCGAGGACGCGCTGGAGCAGCGGGCCGGGATCGCCCCGGCGCAGATCCTCGGGTTCGCCGACGGGCCGACCTACTACCCGTCCCCGGGCGGACTGCAAGAGCAGGTGCGCGCGAGCTTCGTGCACGTGCGACCGCAGGCCGGACAGCGCGAGCTGCCGGACACCTCGGGCCTTTCGAGCTCGGGCCGCACCGGCGCCATCGAGGCCAAGCAGCTGCTGCGTGCCGCCCAGGTCGGCGGGCTCCCCGACGCGCGCCTGGAGGCCGCCGTGCACGCGCTGCTACGTGCGCAGGCCCGCGACGCCGGTCCGTGGATCGGCGCCACGCTCGAGCTCGCCACCATCGAGGGCGAGCTCGCACTCGCCGACCCGCGAGCGCCGACTCGCCCCCCCCGACGCCGCGAGTTCGCCCGCACCGACGAAGGCGCCGGCTACATCGCGCGCAAGGCGGCCACGTTCACCGAGCGCGACACCGACGGTCGGCAGGTCGGGTCGACGACCTTGGAGTACGTGGTCCCGGCCCGCATGTCCGCGCGCACCGTGGTCGCCCTCGCGCTGCTGCTGCGCGATGGCGCGCCGTGGGTCGGCATCGAGGACGACGACCGTCCCGCCGCGCAGTGCATCGAGGGGCACAGCGACCTGTGGGTCGCCCCGGCGTGGCGGCTCCCCGCCGACATCGGCGGCCTCGACGACGCGCATGCGTTCATCGCCGATCGGCTGCGCGACGAACACGACCTCTCGATCGCCGCGCTGTGGCCCTTGGGCGGTCACTACCATCCCTCGCCCGGCGTGACGCCCGAAGTCGTGCACCCGTTCGCGGCCGCCGTCGCCGCTGCGCCCTCGCGCCCCTCCTCGCTGCGCTTCGTCCCGCTCGCAGCGCTGCTGGACGCGCCGCACTGGCTGCGCGACGGTCATCTGCGGGTCACCGCCTTCCGGGCGGCGCACGCCCTGGGCCTGCTCGGCCCTACAGCGGATACACGATGAAGTCGTCGTGAGCTTGTAGGACGGGGTTGTTGCCCATCGCCTCGACGGCGTCGCGCAGCTCGACGAGATGATCGCGCGTCAGCTCCAACGGATGCTCGTCGGGGTGGGTCGGCGCGGCGAACGGAAAGTCCTGCCCCGGCGTGTTGGTCATCTCGATGTGCGTCCCCAGGACGTGGCAGACCTCGAGGTCGGCGGTGTGGTCGACGAGGCGATTGATGCTCTGCACGTAGGTCGGGAAGTCGCTGATGTACAGCCGGCCCGGGTACAGCGTGTCGCCGGTCAACAGCCAGCCGGTCGCGTGATCGTACAGGGCGACGTGGGCCGTCTGGTGGCCCGGAATCGGGATCACGTCGACGAGGCGACCACCGAGATCATGGGTGACGATCTGCATGGGCCAGTCGACGATCCCGAAGTAGCTCGCGACCGCGCTCTGCGAGGTGCCCACCACCGTGGCCCCCGGCACCGCGGCCATCTGGGCGTTGCCGGCGGTGTGGTCGCCGTGGCCGTGCGAGTTGGTCACCAGGATCTCGATCGAGGCGCGTCCGTTCGCGGCGAGCCACTGGTCGACGATCTGCTGCACGGTCGCGGCGACCGGGATGCCACCGGCTCCGGTGTCGAGCATCAGGACTTGGTCGTCGCCGAACAACAGGTAGATGAACGGGGCCTCGAAGTTCGTGCACAGCGACTGGCGCAGGATCACCGTGTCGTCGTCGTATTGGTGGATCTGGATCGCGTCCTCGGTGCCGCAGTTGGTCCCGTCGATCCACGCCGCCGCAAACGCCCCCTGACACTTCGCCATCGCGCCGGTGCTGTCACCGCCGGTCGAGTCGGTCGCCGACCCGGCCCCCGTCGAGTCGGCGCCCGTCGACCCGCTCGTGGCCGTGGTCATGGCGGTGGTCGACGTCGGATCGGTCGTTGCACCAACGGGCCCGGCGGACGTCTCGACCGACGACGTGGACGTGGGCGTCGAGGTCGTCGACGCCCCGCTCGTCGACCCGTTCGTCCCGCCGTCGTCGCCGCAGGCCGGCGCGAACACCAGCGCGCACAAGATCGAGGTCGTGGGCCACCCGCGAAAATTCATGGCCGGACGGTAGCACCCTCCGGTCACGGGCCGCCGATCAAAGCGAGGCGGCGAGGCCCGAGGCCGCGGGCAGACACGCGCCACCGTCGGCGACCACGATCGCGCCGGACACGAGGGAGGCTGCGTCCGAGGCCAAGAACAGGGCGACGTTGGCGATCTCCTCGATCCGGCCGAAGCGTCGCATCGGGACCGCGGCAGTGATGCGCTCCTTCATGCCCGGCGGCAGCAGCCGCGCCATCCCTTCGGTGTCCTCGATGCCGCCCGGTGCGATGCCGTTGACGCGCACGCCGGCGGGGCCCCACTCCAGTGCCATCGCCCGGGTCGTCGCGTCGACGGCCGCCTTGGCGGACGCGGCGTGGATCTGCAGGTGGGTCGCACCGTAGTGCAGCGTCGCGGTGATGTTGATGATCGCGCCGCCGCGATCGCGCATCGACGCGTCGAAGACCGCGCGCGAGACGTTGAAGGTGCCGACGGCGTCGATGTCGAGCACGGTGCGAAAGCCGTTGGAGGACAGCTGGGCCGCAGGCGCGAGGAAGTTGCCCGCCGCCCCGTTGATGACGATGTCGATCGGCCCGACCTCCGCGACGGTGCGTGCGACCACCGACGCGACCGCGTCGAAGTCACGCACGTCGGCGGCCATGCCCACGCTGGGTCGCCCCGTCTGTGCCGTGATCTCGGCGGCGGCGGCGTCGAGCTTGTCCTGCTTGCGGCCCACGAGCACCGTTTTGGCGCCATGATGAGCGTAAGCCAGGGCAATGCCCTTGCAGATACCGGAGCCGCCGCCGGTCACGAAGGCGACGCGGTCGTGCAGGAGGTCGTCGCGAAAGAAACGTTGCATGTGGATCTCCGTGAATCGCCTTCCAGAGGCGTTGGGAGCGCCGAACGTAGCAAGTGCGACAACTTGCCGCAGCGCAGCTCGTGCGGTGGACAGGCCCGACGCCACCCCTCACAATCCGCACAGTTCTCCCACGACCGCCATGCGCCTCGCACCTCGCTTGAACCTCGTCCTCCTGCTTCCCGTTGCCCTGCTCGCCGCCGCGGCCTGCGACTCCGACAGCGACGACGACGGTGCAGACACGGGGACCGGGGCCGCGGACGAGCACGCCGAGCACGGCCAGGAGGTCACGGGCGGCGAGGGTGCGGATCCCAACGCGATGGTCGACTGGGTGACGATGCCACCCGCGACCGTGGCCGCGGGCGAGGCGGTGACCGCAACCTTCTCGGTCACGACCGTCGGCGAGCTGCACGTGGCCGAGATGCGCGCGTGCAGCGGGGCCGGCGTCGCCGACTGTGGACTCGGGGCGATGGACTCGTTCGAGTCGGCCACCGGCGTCGATCAGGGCGACGGCACGTACACCGCGTCACTGACGCTCGATGCCGGAACGTGGACCGTCGTCGCCTACAGCCACATCGGACCCGACCCCCACGTCTCGGACGCGGTCGAGGTCACGGTCCAGTAGGATTTTCGCTCGATCGGAAGTAGCCGATCGCCCCGT
The DNA here is from genome assembly GCA_937896535.1 of uncultured Pseudomonadota bacterium. Classification (GTDB taxonomy): domain Bacteria; phylum Myxococcota_A; class Polyangia; order Nannocystales; family Nannocystaceae; genus CALBMM01. The sequence goes on along the minus strand of CALBMM010000081.1, from coordinate 1,476 downwards.
ACCCGCGTACACCCAACGAGGCCGCCCCAGGTGCGTGCGACAATGCTCGAAACCAACCCCACGACCGCGATCCCCACGATGCTGGCCTTCGCGCTGCTGCTGGGCGCAGCGGCGTGCGACGACGGCGACGAGATGGAGGGCGACGCCGGGGACGACGCCAGCGCCATGGACGCCGGCGACGACGGCATGGCGTCGCGCTGCGCCGACGAGACCCGCGCCGACGACTTTGCGGCGGGCCTGACCAAGGACGGCGCCGCCTACCGCGTCCGCGTCGAGGCGGCCGACCCGGCCGATCCGGTCCGCGGCGACAACGCCTGGACGCTGATGATCACCGACCTCGAAGGCTCGCCGATCGAAGGCGTGGTCGTGGACGCCAAGCCCTGGATGCCCGACCACGGCCACGGCTCAGCCGTCGAGGAAGAGGTCATCGAGATGGGCGGGGGCGAGTACCAAGTCGCGCCGCTGAACCTGTTCATGGCCGGGTACTGGGAAGTTCACCTCGAGCTGTCGTCGGTCGACGTCGACATGGACGAGGTGATGATCGGCGTGTGCGTCGAGTAGCGCACGCTCCCGTTCGCAGACCGCTCAGGGTAGCGGGGCACCGATGATGGGCGCCCCGCAGACGTCGCTCGAGCTGACGCACGGCCCGTAGTCGTCGAACGTCTCGGCCGTTTGGGGTGTCCACTCGAGCACGGTCGGCGCTACGTCGAAGGTCGGCATCGCATCCCGAACGCTCGGATCGAGATCGCCCGACGCGATCAAGTCGTCGAGCACGTCGAGCCCGACCGGGCGCAGGCGCAGTCGGGTCGTCACGCGGTCGACCGCGGCGTCGGGCACATGGAAGCGACGCACACGCCACGTGGAGGCGTCGCCCATCGGGCTGAGCATCTCGGACGCCGGCAGCAGGTCGCCGCTCTTGGCGCGCGCGTCCCAGAACATGTGCACTTCGTTGCCGGCGTCGTCGTACAGGTAGTCGCGGATCCGCCACATGTCCGGCGCATCGAACGTCGCCACGGCCTGACCGTCGGGCACCGGGCCGATCGCGAAGGCGGACGTCCCCCCCTCGAACGCCTCGATCTCGAGCCACGCCCGTCGGTCCTGGGACGCGCCGCTGGTCCAGGCATGGCCGGAAAACTCGTTGTGCAGATAGACGTCCACGTTGCTGCCGCCGGCGCCGTCGGGATTGACGCACACGGTCGAGCACAACGCCGACTTGCGCTGGAAGGCGATCGCCTCCTCCTGCTCGGCGCGCAGCTGCGGCCCGAGCACGGCGTCCGGCCAGTCGTGCAGCGCCACGTCCACGGCCGGCATCGCGTGCGGGTGCCGCACGCGGTCCGCTTGCACGCCCGGGGCATCGGCGATGGTCCCCGTCTCGCCCGGGCCCATGTGGCAATTGCCGCAGCGCAAGCCGTAGTTGGCCGGACCTCCCGACAGCGGGTCGGTATCGGCAAAGAACGTGCGCTGCCACTCCGCGTA
>CALBMM010000080.1 GCA_937896535.1 uncultured Pseudomonadota bacterium | reverse complement strand
ACGAGCGGTTGGCCAGCGTGCCGCCGTACTCGCGAGCGAACGGCACGCCCTGCGCGACGCACTGGTCGATGATGTTCACCGACACCTGCGCGAGCCGGTACACGTTGGCCTCGCGCGAGCGGAAGTCCCCACCTTTGACGGTGTCGTAGAACAGCCGGTACACGCTGTCGCCGTCGTTTTGGTAGTTCTTCGCGGCGTTGATGCCACCTTGCGCCGCGATCGAGTGGGCCCGCCGCGGCGAGTCCTGAAAGCAGAAGCAGTCGACCTTGTAGCCGAGCTCGGCGAGCGTCGCGGCGGCGGACGCCCCGGCGAGGCCCGAGCCCACCACGAGGATCCGAAAGCCGCGCTTGTTGGCCGGGTTGACGAGCTTGAGGTTGAAGCGGTGGTTGTCCCACTTCTTGTCGATGGGACCGACGGGGACCTTGGCGTTGAGATCCATGGGACGCGTCCTCAGAAGGTGACGGGCTTGACGATGCCCAGCAGGCACGCCAGCGGCATGGTGAGGTTGCCGGCGCCGACGAGGACGCCGATCGCGGGTCCGACCTTGGCCAGCGGGGCCTTGAAGCGACCGGTCGAGATCCCGAGGGTGCGGAACATGCTCGAGACCGAGTGCGCCAGGTGAGAGGCGACGGCGATGTTGGCGGCGCAGTACAGGATCGTGATGACCGGGTTTTGGAAGCTGAGGACGAAGTTGTTGTAGACGTCGTGCCGTCCCAGCGCGTCGACCGCTCCGAAGTGCTGGCTGTGCGCCACCCCGAGGGTGAAGTGCGCGAGGTGGTAGGCCAGGTACAGCGCGATGACGATGCCCGTGTAGAGCATGTACTGCGCGTGCAACGTCGTGCGCTTGGTCTTGAGCGCCGCATACGCCTGCGGCCGCGCCGCCTGGTTGCGCTGCGACAGCGTGACCGCCGAGTAGATGTGCAGGCCGAGCGCCGCGAGCAGGCCCAGGCGTGCCACCCACAACAGGTTGCCCAGCCCTTGCATGAACGCCGCGTAGTCGTTGAAGGCGTCCTGACCCGCGAAGATCTGGAGGTTGGCGAACATGTGCTGCACGACGAACAGCACGAGGATGGCGCCGGTGAGCGCCATGAGGACCTTCAAGCCGATCGTCGACGTCAGCGGCGACGAGGGCTTGGGTTGGGTAGTCGAGCTCATGGATCGCGTGCTCCCGCCGCGCCGGGCGTGCCGGGAGCGGCGTTTTCCGGGGAGGCATCTACCACGAAACGCGGCCGCGGTCTCACGACCCGTCGGTAGCCAGCGCTCGGTCCAAGAAGGCGTAGGTATCGGCCCAGCAGCGCCTGGCCGTCGGGGCGATCACGAACGCATGGAAGGCGTGGATCTGCCCCGGGTAATAGCGATCTTCGCACGGCACGCCGCGGCGCCGTAACGCTTTGGCCAGCCGGCGCGTGTCGTCGAGCACGGGATCGCGTGTCCCGACCGGGGCGAAGAACGGCGGCAGCGGCCGCGCCGGCGTCTCCGCCGACTCGAGCACGACCAGCGGATCGGCGAAGTCCAGACGTGAGTCAGCTTCGGGTCGGGGGTGGGCGAAGCCCTTGCCGAGATACGCCTCGGGCACCTCGACCAGCCGATCGACCACGAAGGGTCGCAGTCGGCGACGCCGCGCGAACCGCATCGTGTCCGAGACCTGCAGCATGCCGCACGCGGCGATGACCGCACGCGGTACCACCCCGACCTCGAACGCCGCGCGCGCCCACGTCGGCTCACGCTCGAACGTGGTCGCGACCGTCGCCGCGGTCACCAGGTTGGCCCCGGCCGACTCCCCCGCGAGCACGAGCCGATCGATGTCGCCGCCGTAGTCGGCCGCGTGCGCGACGACCCAGCGGTACGCCTCGAGCACGTCGCGGATCGCCGCCGGGTACTTGGCGTCGTGCGAGAGTCGATAGCCCACGTTGAACACGAGGTAGCCGCGCCGGGCGAACGCCAGGCCCATCACCCAATGCGTGTCCTTGGACATGAAGCGAAACCCGCCGCCGTGCACGTACAGCACGACCGGGCGCGGCCCGTCGGTCCCGGCGACCGCCGGGTCGGGGCGATAGACGTCGAGGCGATGGGCCGGATGCGGCGAGTCGCGGTACGGGACATCGCGGATCACCTGCACGCCGTGCTTCTCCGGCCGCGCCGCCGGATGCAAGCGTCCCAGCTGCGACGCGCCGCGAAAGAAGTTGTCGACGACGACCGCGCCCGCGCGCCGCCGCAAGCTCGCGCCCAGTCCGGCCAACCGCCCAACGCCCTGTCCTCGCCGTCCCCGCATGCGCCGCCACGATGCCACACCCACCTGCGTCCACACCCGGGCGCATTCCAAATGTGCAGTCGTCGGGCCGATCGCGACGCCCTGCGTGGTGGCGTAGCCCTGCATGCTATCGTGGGGCTGGATGAGTGCGCGCCCCCCGGCGAACGCCAGCGATGCTGGGCCCGTGATCGTGTGCTGCGCGGCCTCCGAGGCCGACGAGATCCGCGAGGCCCTCGCCGAGCTCGAGGGGCTCGGCCACACGCTCGAGATCGTCGAAGGCATCGAGGACGACCCTCGCCTGCTCGCGGACGTCATCGAGCGCCTGCACGGCGACGGACTGTACGTGCTGTGCCGCAGCGCCAAGCTCGGCCGCGGCACGGTGGAGCAGCTCCGGGAGATCTTGCTGGCCCAGCACGTCCCGTTCGGACGCACGCTGACCGTCGCCACCAAGCGGCCCCGCGACCTCATCGACCGGGTCAAGGCCAGCCTGGCCCGCGCGTCGACCCGGCGGTCCCGCTCCGAGACCGGGCTCGAGGCCGCCAAGCCCAAGCCGCGATCGACCGTGTCCATGGCCGCCGCCGATCGCAAGCGACCCGGGCGCGCGGAGGCGGGCTTCGACGACGAAGCGATCACCGGCGTGCAGCCGAAGGTCGAGCGGCGCATGCCGCCCGGCCCGCCGCGCAATCGTCGGGCGACGATTCAGAACCTCGCGCCGCCCCCGGTGCCCAACTCCGCGGCGCGTGAGCGCCACAGCCACAAAGTCACGCACGACGTCGACTTCGATCCGCCGACCGAGCCCCTGCCGCCCGCCGAGGAGCGTCGGCTCGCGGCGAAAAAGGAGGCAGCCGGTCCCTCCGGTCTCCCGCCGCCCCCTCCGCCCCCGGATTCCGCCGCCATCTCGATGACCCACGAGGTCATCGACCTGCACGAGCACGATCCCGAGACGTCGATCATGAACGCGTCGCTCGATCAGCTCGACTTCTCGGACCTCGACCGGGCGCCGATGATGCTGCAGAGCGGCCGACGACTGCCCGCCGACGTGCTCGAGACGCCCGTGGGCCCGGTGCGCACCGGCAATACGAGCGTCGCGCCCGCGCCTCGCCTGCCCCCCGAGCCCGAACCGCTGCCGTCGGTGCCGTTCGGCGACGCGCCCGAGACGGTGGTCGGCCCCGCGCCCGCCCCTCCCACGGCCGCCCCGCCGTCGCCGCCGCAGCCGCCCCTGCCGCCGAAGCGATCGATGCCGCCCGCGCCGCCTTTGGCCCCGGTGACGCCGAGCTCGCCGTCGTCCGGTGGCGCGTTCCCTTCCGCGGCCGTGTCCACGCCGGCGGGCGCGGCCGCATCGACCACGGCCGAGCCCGATCCCCCGCCGCGGTCGAAGGCATTGTGGTGGATCGGCGGACTCGCGGCGGCCGCCGTGATCGCGGTGACGGCCGCGGTGGTGTTTTCGGGTGACGACGAGCCGGACGAGACCAAGACCGCGGCCGCGACCACCGACGACGACAAGACCGAGACCTCCCAGGGCGCCGCCGGCGACGGCAAGAGCAAGGACGCTGACACGCCCGGCGAGGACGGCGAAGGGGCGGGCGACGGCGACGAGCCGGCCACGACGCGGTCCGATCCCGGCACGACGATCGTGGCGCTGGCCGACCGCAAGGTACGGGCCCTCGACGTGCTGCTCGTGCAGCCGGAGAGCTCGGGCCCGATGAACCACGCGGATGCGTCCACGTACTGCACCAACCTCGACATTGCCGGCCTCGCGGGTTGGCGCCTTCCGGAAGTCGGCGAGCTGTCGTCACTGACCAACGCGGGGATGGTCGGCCGCTCGACGTATTGGTCGCGGACGGCGGGGGACACGTTCGGCGACAGTCACTTCGCCTGGAACGCGCGCAAGCGTCGGGCCGAGCAGAGCAGCGCCGAGCAGCGCGTGCTGTGCGTGCGGGACGAGCAGGCCGGATGAGCGGCCCGCGTGAGCGCGGCCTGCGGCTGATGGTCTACGACCGGACCTGCCGCGGGTCGAAGATGCTGCCGGGGCTCAGCCACGCGTGGGGCAGCGGCGGTGCCCTGTTCCGAATGTTGCGCCGCTTCGACGCCTACCAAGGGGTCGACAGCTGGGAGGACGGCCTGCGTTTCTTGGTGGCGCAGCAGCCGGACCGGCCGATCGCCCAGGTCCAGTTCTGGGGCCACGGCAAGTGGGGTTCCGCGAGAGTCGCCGGCCGCGCGCTCGGCCGGCGTGCGCTGCAGCCCCGCGACGACCTGCACGCCCCGCTGCGCGACATCGCCGACCGCATGCTTGCCGGCGACCAGGGCCTTTGGTGGTGGCGCACCTGCGAGACGTTCGGCGCCAACGAGGGCCAGGCCTTCGCGCGCGAGCTCGCCGAGTTCCTCGGCTGCCGCGTGGCCGGCCACACGTACATCATCGGGCACGTGCAGAGTGGCCTGCACTCGCTGCTGCCCGGTCAGGTTCCGCACTGGGCCCCCGACGAGGGCATTCGCGAGGGCAGCCCCGACGCGCCGGTGTCCGCTCACTGGTCCAAGATCTGGCGACCGAAGACGATCACGTTCCTGCGCGACACGGTCCCGGCCGGGTACTAGCCCCGCTTCTTCTTGTTCTTGCGGCGCTTTTCGACCGACTTCGAGCGACAGTGCTTGTTGTCGTCGTTGCACGCGAAGCGCACGTGCATGTGGTCGCGGTGTCCGTTCTGGTGCTTGAGCAGCGGGGTCTGCTGCGGCCCGCCGTCCTTCATCCAGAAGAACTGGGCCATCTCCTCGTCCGTCATCTCCTTGGCCGCGTGCTTGCGCAGCAGCTCGATGAGAGAGGAGCTGACGAAGATCTGCTGCACCTGACCGGTGGCGGCGAGGGCCTTGATGAACGTCCAGTTGCGAGCGACGTCGAAGTCCTTGGCCGTCGCATGACGCCAGCCTTCTTCGGGCGGGTCGCGCAGCACGTAGCCGATGTCGACGTCGCGGCCGGTGCGATGGCTCTTGTGGGGGTGGGCGCGTCCGCCGGTCTTGGCGGAGATCTCACCGATGCGGATCGGATCGGCGTCGGGGTACGCCTCCCCGTACGCTTCGAAGGCGGACACGAGCGACTCGATCGTGATCGGGGTGCCGTAGCTTCGTCGCCGGCTCGGCCGGAACTCCCAGTACTCCCCCTCCGGCAACGGGAGGCCGTTGGCGAGCCGACCGCGGTTGGGGGCACCGATCGACTTGGTCGGCTCGGCCGGGTTCTCCCGGAAGACGAGGTAGCGCTCCCCGGTCTGGACGGTGCCCCGGTTGGCGAGCTTGGGGTTGAGCTCGACGAGGTGCTCGGTCCGCACGCCCCACTTGATCGCGAGGTCGTTGACGGTCTGTGGCTGGTCGACGGTCCACAGCACCTCCCGCGGGGCCGGCCGGGCGCCCGGGATGGCGAGCCCCGCGACGGCCTCGGTCTCGGCCGAGTCGTCGAGCTCCGCGACGAGGTCGGCCGCCGTCGCCGCGACGTCCTCGGCGACCGCCGCCTCCAAGTCGGCCGCGGCCGGGATGGCGGCGTCGAGTTTTTGGACGGTTGCGACCCGGACAATGGCGGGGGTCAAAGACCCCGCCATCACGGCGGCACGGTTGGGCGGAATATCCTTCTCCGCCGTGGCTGGTTGGCCACCACACGCAATGGCGGCGACCAGGAGCAAGAGGCAGGTACGTCCCATCACGACCCGCGAACTCTAGCGTCCGGGTCGATCCGAGGTCTACCGCTATCTTTCGAAAACCGAACAGCAACCCTATCTGCGATGCAGATCACGGCAATTTCCTTCGGCCGGGATCCCAAATGATCTCCACCCCGTGCCAGGAAAACCCGAGCTCGCTTTCGCGATTTTGCCTGCGCGGCGCGCGGAAAATCCCCACAAACCTCGCTCCAGCGGGTCCTAGCCACAACGCGGACATAAGTAGCAATCGCGATCACAGCAGGTGACATCCGCGCAGAATCTCGTACACTCCCGCACCCGACAGCGCGCTCGCCGCCCGCGCTCTGCTGCGCCTCGACTTCTCCTGCTTCGGACGGACCGCCATGACGCTCAAGCGACTGCTCCCCTTCCTGCTTCCCGCCTTCGCCTTCGCCTGTGACCCGGAGTCGGGCGACGTCGCCGACGAGCTCGAGCCACGCATCCCGATCAAGGGCGACGCGCCCGGCTCGTGCGACCCCGACGATTGCGGCGGCAAGGGCTCGACCGGCAGCTGCTGGTGCGACGACTTGTGTGTGCAGTACGGCGACTGTTGCTCGGACAAGGCCGCGGTGTGTGACGGCGACGTCGCGCCCGATCCCACGCCGGCCGTCGACCCCGGCAACGGCGGCGGCACCGGGACGTGGGCGTTCGCCGACGTGCACGGCGTCGCCAACCTCGACGACGACGACGGGCAGTACACCGACTGGGGTCAGTACATCTTCGGCGGTGACGACGACCTGTCGGTCCTGACGCTGCCGGCCGCGTCGCTGGAGAACCTGGGACCCGACGACTCGCTCGGACTGACGCTGCAGGGAGCGACCAATGCCGTGCGCGTGTGGCTCGACGGCGAGCCCCTGCTCGGCAATGCGGCTGGCCAGAACACCGTGGCGCTGCAGCCCGGCGGCGGCGACATCGAGCTCGTCATCGAGTTCGGCAACTACAACGTCGACGCCCAGCTTCGCATCTCGCACCTCGATGGCGCCGGCAACGAGCTGGCCGCCGACGTGGTGACCGTCGACTCGGCGCCGCTCATCCTCAACCATCACCTGCAGCCCGCCGAGCACGTGTGGGCCACGTCGGTCAACGCGCCGGGCTACAGCAACGCCGCGTTCATCAGCGCCTACCAGACGCACCTGGGCGGCGACTTCACGGCCGTCTCGGGTGCCAGCGTGGGCAACGACGTGTGGATGCAGGACGAGCTCGAGTTCGCCACCTCGGTCGGCGACCAGGGCCAGCGCATCGACACCGTCGTCGACTCGATCCGAAACCGCGGACTGGACGTGCTGCCGGAGACCCGCATGGTCGGCCCCGACGTCATCGCGCGTACCTGGGGCGTCCCCTCGCAGGCCCGTTCCGAGGACTCGTTCGGCAACCTCGAGGTCTCGCCGCCGGTGACCGTGGGCGGGGTCGAGTACCCGTTCGGCCGCATCTACTACGGCGCCGGCTTGCACCCGGACCTGGCCAACTTCCTCGACGGCCAGCAGGTGCAAGACCCGTTCGTGCTCGACACCAGCTGGCTGTGCGTCGGTCACGTCGACGAGTACTCGACGTTCGTCCCCGACCCGAGCTCGCCCAAGGGCTTCAAGCTGCTGCTCGCCGACGTCGACTCGGCGTACCAGCTGCTCGACCAGCTGCCGGGCTCGATGAACCTGCCGCGCTACGGGGCCGACCACGGCTACCCGAACGTGTCGGCGCTACGAGGCGACTCGGCGCTGCGCAACCTCAACGAGGACGTGCAGGACTTCTACCTGCAGCCGCTGCGGGCCAAGTTCAAGGCCGAGCTCGGGCTGACCGAGGCCGACATCATCGACATGCCCACCCTGTTCGAGCAGGTGCCGGGCTGCGGCGGTGGCCTCGTCGCGCTGACGCCGGGCATGGTCAACCTCATCGTCGCCAACTTCCCCGGCCAGACGACCAAGCTGTTCATCCCCGACCCGTTCTTCCGCAGCAACCTGTTCGACCAGGACAGCGACCCGGTGATCCAGTACTTCACCGATGCCCTGCCCGCCGGTCTCGAGCCGGTCTACGTCGACGACTGGGACGTGTACCACCTCGGTCTTGGCGAGGTGCACTGCGGCTCGAACGTCGAGCGAACGCCGACCGACGTGTGGTGGTAGCGGGATTGCGCGCCGGCTACTTCGCCGGCGCGTCGCCCTCGCCGACCCGGGTGTCGAGACCGATCTGCATCAGCACGTCCTGAGGCGCGCCGGCGATGGTCAGCGTGGCGTGGGTCGTCGCGTTCGACACGACGGCTGCCTTGGTCGGCATCAGCTGGCCGAGGTCGACCGTGACCTTGCCCGACCCCTTCGCGACGTGACCCCGGGTGCGGGCCTTGGCGTCGGGCGCCTGCGTGCTCGGGCGGTCGACGCCGGCCTCCGTGAACGTCACGTCGAGCTCGACCGCGTCGTCGCCCAGTGCCGTGACCTGGTAGGTCGCGACCTGCTGGATCGGAAAGCCGTGGATGTCCGCGTCGCGCACGACCTGCCACGACGCCCCCGTCCCCACCGGATCGGAGGGCAGCGCGACCAGCAGCTGCGAGAAGCTGTCGCGGAAGCTCTCGAGCGCGGGCTCGAGGGCCGGATCGGCAACGCCCGGCAGGGCCAGCTCGGGCGCGCCCGCGTCGTCGGCGAGTCGGCCCTTGCCCGCGAGCTTGGTCAGCGAGACGGCGGACGCGAGCACGGCCTTGCGCACGCGCTCGGAAGCGCCGGAGACGTCGCCGACGCGCACGTCGGTGACGGCGAACGAGTAGTGGGTGCCGTCGGCCCCGATGCGGTCGATCGTCACGTCGACATCGACCGCGAGCGGCGGCACGTCGGCGGCCGGGACCGCCTGACGGCCCAGCTGCATGGCGACCTTCATGCCGAGCGAGAGGGTCAGACGTTGCGTGTCGCCCTTGGCCGGCGTCCGGGCGAGCACGCGCCGCGGCTCGGCCCCCGGCGCGGTCAGGGTCAGGCCGACCTTCGCCGCCGGGACCGGGGCCGGCGCCGGCGCGATCGGCTCGGCGGTGCCCGACAGCGCCTCGGGTCGCGCGGCGGCCCGCAGCTGCGTGTCGACGTCGGCGGCCTCGGCCGTCGGCGCGGGCTCGGTCGGCGGCGCCTGCAGCTGCGGTGAGGGCGTCGTCTCGGACCGCGGCTGTCGCTGCTGCTGCGCCGCGCCGGACCGACCGGACTGCTTGCCGGTGCACGCCGTGGCGAGCGCGACGAAGGCGAGCGTACGAAGGATGCGGCGCGTCACGGCGCGGGACGATACCCCACCGGGGCGGGGTCCGTCCGTCAGTGGCGCTCCTGGACCGGCACCGTCGTGGTCATCGTCGCCACGAGGTTCTGCAGCAGCAGCTCGACGAGCTCGTCCGCCGGCAGGTCACACTTGTGGTCGAGCCAGTCGAGGCTGGCCGCTTCCGCGAAGCCGACCCATCCGTACACGGCGATGCGCTGCCGCGTGGGTGGCTCCACGATGCCCGCGCGCGACAAGACGCGGTCGATGACCTTGTGGCGCACGCCCTCGATGATCCGCTGGATCTCCTGGTCCTGGCCCACACCTCCGCGCATCAGCGCTCGGTAGAACGACGCGTTGTCGCGCACGAAGACGACGAAGTTGCGCAGCGCATCGCGGATCGACTCGGAGAACGGCAGGCTGTCGTCGAGATCGGTGGCGGTGACGAGTCGGCGGCCGAGCTCGCGGATCGTCGCGACGTAGTAGCCGCGCTTGTTGGCGAAGTAGTGGTACAGCAGACCCTTGGAGACGCCCGCGGCCAGCGCGATGTCGTCGGTGGTCACGTCCTCGTAGCTGCGCTCGGAGAACAGCTCGACCCCGAGCTGGAGCATCCGGGCCCTCCGCCGGTCGATCGACATTCGTTGGGCGCGGGGCATGGTGGCGCGTTTGTACCCGTTTATTGGGAGTCGTTCAATGAACATTGTTCAATATAGAGGTCGAATACGCCCGAAAACGGCCCCGATCGGGCGCAAAACCCCGAACTGCACACCGGCCCGACGGCCGGCCTATTTGCGCCCCAACGGCGTGGGATCGCGGCGGCGCGCAAAAACGAGCAGGCACCACCCCAGCCAAGCGGGGGTCGGGACGGCTCGAGTCCGGCAGCCGCAGCCGTCGGCTCCACCGTCGAGGCCGAAGTCCGCCGGGAGGGCATCGATCGAGCCGTCGTCGTCCGAAGCTGCGCCACCACCACCGTCGCCATCGCCGGCCCCACCGCCGTCGTCGGCTCCCTCCCCGCCGCCGTCGCCGGCCGGCGGCGCGACGTCGATGCCGATGCGCACCGGCTCGCTGGTCGAGGAGTTGTCGGCGTGGTCGACCGCGATCGCCGACAGCTCGTAGGGGCCGGTCGACAGCGCGACCTCGAACGCATAGGGCGGACTGACGGCCGCCCCGGTGAGGGCGACACCATCGATGAGCAGCTGGACCTCACGCACGCCCGAGCCGTCGCCGTCGTCGGCCTCGATGTCGACGCGCACGGTGAGCGTGCCACCGCCGGCGTCGAGGCGCGCGCCGTCGGTCGGGGTCGTGATCCGGACCGTCGGTGCCGCGGCATCGTCCTCGACCGCGAAGGGCTCACCGCACGTGGCCGACCACGACGACAGCGATCCGAAGTCGCAGCGGTTGGGCCAGCTGCCGCTGCCCGCGTTGGCATCGACCGCGAAGTCACGGCACGCATCGGTCGGGTTCCACGTGCCGTCGGCGTCGTGACACGGCGTGACGTCGACCCCGGCCGTGCTCTCGATCCAGTCCATGCCGGTGTGCATCATCGAGTACCAACCACCGCCGCCGCAGCCGTCCCCCCACGAGGTGATCCCGAAGGCGCGCCACGATCCGTCGTCCATCTGGATGTAGACCGGACCTCCGGAGTCGCCCTGGCACGTGTCGACGCCGCCGCCGCCGATGAACGCCTCGCCGTTTTGGATGTAGTTGAACTTGGCGAGGGCCTCGTACTTGACCCCGAAGTTGCCGTCGTCGGTATTGCCGAAGCCCACCAACCACACGTCGGCGCCCTCGACGAGCAGGTCGGTCTCGCAGCCCATCAGCGGCGGCGTGATCGGGATGTCGGTGATCGGCTGCGACAGCTTGCACAAGGCCCAGTCGTTGCCGCCGGGGCCACCGCCCGGGTACGTCTGGCAAAACTGCGGAGTGACCGTACGCCCCGGCTGATCGACGGCGTCGCCGAAGTAGATCTGGCCGACGTTGCCGCAGTGTGCGGCGTAGACGACGACCTCGGGATGCACGAGCGTCCCCGTGCAACCGCCGAGCGAGACGGTGGTCGGCCAATCGCACGGCGCGGCCGGACCTCCGCCGTAGATGCCGTCGGGCTCCACGTGGCCCGCGATCGATCCGGGTCCGGCGTCGGCGTCGTCGGCCCTCGCGACGGCGGGAACGAGACACGCAACCACGAAGGGCGCACGAAGGCGCCGTGCCCGAGCACTCCACCGACTCCACATGCATCGATCGTACGGGGACGATGTCGTCCGTCAAACCGGTTTATCGAGCCCTGCGCTGCTTTTTCCGAGATTGCGCTGGTTGCCCGGAACCTCGGTGTCACTTGGGCAACCAGCTCAACGCCGCTGCGCAATACGACCGATGCGATCGTGACACTACTCGTCCGACCGGGCGCTCGCCGAGTCGTCGCCTTGCGCGTGCAGTCGCCGAACGAGAGCTTCGGCGGCAGCCGACGGCGTGGTGCGGCGAACGGTCGCGAGCCAGAACTTGCGACGCACGGGCAACGCCGACAGCGGGACCTCGCGCAGGTCGCCGCGCGCGAGTTCGCCGACGACCGCGAAGCGGGACACGAACGCGAGACCGAGCCCCGCGAGGGCGCAGCGCTTGGCCGCCTCGGTGCTGCCCACGACGACGCGTGCGCCCTGCGGCGGATACTTGGCCAGCAGCGACGCGACCGTCGCCCGCGTGCCCGAGGTCTCGGGGCGAAGCACCAGCGGCACCTTGCACAGGATGCTCGGGTCGGTGGCGTCGACGCCCTCGGCATCGGGGCGGCCCACGGCGATCACCTCGTCGTCGGCGAACGAGGTGACCGCGAGGCGACGGTCACCGGGACGCGTGCCGACGACCGCGATGTCGCAGCGTCCGCCGATGAGCGACTCGATGGCCTCGCTGGAGTCGGACACGCTGATCGTCACGTCCACGCCGGGGTGGGTCTGCCGCAGGGCCGCGAGCTGCGCGGGCAGCAGGTACTCGCCGGGAATCGTGGACGCCGCGATCACCACGCTGCCACGCAGGCCCTCGGCCTCGGCCGACAGGGCGTGCTCGAGCTCGCGCCGCAGTCCCACGATCCGCTCGGCGTACTGCAGTGCGGTCCGCCCGGCCGCCGTGGGGGTCACGCCGTCACGGCTTCGATCGAGCAGGCGCGCGCCGGCGGCGGCCTCGAGCGCCTTGATATGGAAGCTGACCGTGGACTGGCTGACGCCGAGGGCCTCGGCCGCGAGCGTGAAGCTGCCGTGTTCGACCACGCTCAGCAGCGCGCGCAGCTGGTCGAACTCCAACGCAGCCTCACTTGGTGCCGTACAGGCGGTCGCCGGCGTCGCCGAGGCCGGGCAGGATGTAGCCCTTTTCGTTGAGCCGCTCGTCGATGGCCGGCGTGTAGATGGCGACGTCGGGATGCTCGGCGTGCAGCGTGGCGATGCCCTCGGGCGCCGCGAGCAGACACGCGAACTTGATGTGCTTGGCGCCGGCTTGCTTGAGCTTGGCCACCGCGGCGGCGGCCGAGTTGCCGGTCGCCAGCATCGGGTCGACGACCACGCACAGGCGGTCCTCGAGCTCGCTGGGCGCCTTGAAGTAGTACTCGACCGGCTGCAGCGTCTTCGGGTCGCGGTACAGCCCGATGTGGGCGACACGGGCCGAGGGCACGATCTGCAGCATCCCGTCCAGCAGCCCGGTGCCGGCGCGCAGCACCGAGACCAACACGACCTTCTTGCCCGCGATGAACGGCGCGCGCATCGGCGCCAGCGGCGTCTCGATGTCCTCGTGCTGCAGCGGCAGGTCGCGCAGCAGCTCGTAGCCGAGCAGCATCGCGATCTCACCGAGCAGGGCGCGGAACTTGCTGGTGCTCGTCTCCTTGCGTCGCATCAGCGACAGCTTGTGGACGATCAGCGGATGATCGATGACGAAGACGTTGTCCGCCATGGCCCGGGGGTTGTCGCACGCAAAAGGCCGGCGCGTCGAGCGTCGCGCCGGCCTTCGGTCAGATCCGCCGCACGGCGGCGATGACTCTCAGCTCATCCAGTTCGCGTCGGGCGCGATCGACCACTTGCTGGTGACCTTCTTGAGGAAGGACCACAGCTCCACGCCCCCCGCGCCGGTCATGTCGCCGGCGCCGAAACGCGAGGCCTTGGTGCCACCGAACGAGAAGGGCTCGCGGGGCACCGGCACGCCGATGTTGATGCCGACCATGCCGGTGGGCGCGGCTTCGATCACGCGACGGGCCACGGCGCCGCGCGAGGTGAACACGGACATCGCGTTGCCGTAGGGCGTGGTCGACTGCAGCGACAGCGCCTCTTCTAGCGTCTTGACGCGCACGATCGTGATCACGGGGCCGAACAGCTCCTTGGTCGCGCACGTCTGATCGACCTTGGCGCGGTCGAGAATCGTGGGTCCGAGCCAGTAGCCGCCCTCGTAGCCTTCGGGAGCGACGGCCTTGCGACCGTCGAGGCGGATCTGCACGCCGTCGTCGGCCGCCTGGCCGATGTCGGCACACAGGCGCGCGTGGGCGTCGGCGTCGATGATGGCGCCCATGTCCAAGCCCAGGCGGATCTGCTTGGCGCGCTCGACGATGGCGTCGATGAGGTGGTCGACGTCGCCCACGGCGACCATGAGGCTCGCCGCCATGCAGCGCTGCCCCGCGCATCCGGTGAACGAGTTGAGCACGCCCTCGACCGTGATGTCACGGTCGGCGTCGGGCACCACGATGAGATGGTTCTTGGCGCCGCCGAGGGCGAGCGCACGCTTGCCGTGACCCGCGGCGCGGGCGTAGACGGCCTTCGCGGCCGGCGTGGACCCCACGAAGCCGTACGCCGACACCCCCTCGTGGTCGATCAGCGCCTCGACGGTGTCGCGACCGCCGTGGACGATCGAGAACACGCCGGCCGGAAAGCCCGACTCGATGAGCAGCTCGCCGAGGCGGCAAGAGGTCAGCGGCACCTTCTCGGAGGGCTTGAGGATGAACGCGTTGCCGAGCGTGAGCGCGATCGGGAACTGCCACATCGGCACCATGGCCGGGAAGTTGAACGGGGTGATGCCGGCCACGACGCCCATCGGCTCGCGACGCGTCTCGCACGTGACCCCGCGGCTGACCTCGAGCGCGCCACCGGCGTCGAGGTTTTGCAGCGACAGCGCGTACTCGATGATCTCGATGCCCTTGAGGACGCCGGCCTTCGCCTCGGCGACCGTCTTGCCGGCTTCGATGGCGGCGAGATTGGAGACCTCGTCGATGTTGTCGAGCAAGCGGGCGCGGAAGTCGAAGAGCACTTGGGTGCGCTCCTTGATCGGCACCTGCCGCCACGCGGCGGCAGCGGGCGCGGCCGCCGCGACGACGGACGCGACGTCGTCGGCCGTGCTGTGCGGCACCGAGCCGATCACCTTGCCGGTGTACGGCGTGCGGACCTCGATGCTCGGCCGTCCCGACGGACGGACCCACTCGCCTCCGACGAGGTTCTTGCCTTCGATCGGGGTGCTCGGAATGTCGACCAACTTGCTCATCGTCTTCGCCTACCTTCGCTTACCTTCGCCCAAGGGAAGGAGCGTTTCATGGGCGTGCGGCGCCGTAAACCCCCAATACCCGTACGATCGCCGACGATTGTGCGCGGGGTGGCAACCGCTGTAGCCAGGCAAGCCGCGCTGCCACCTTTCCCTGCTCCATCTTACTGAAAGTACGTTTGCCTACAGTGGCACACGGACTGCACGAGGGCCGGACGCCATGCGAATTCGCGCCAGCCTCTCCTTCTTGTTCGTTGCGCTCGCGACCGGCTGCGCCGCCGAGGCGGTCGACACCGGGCCCGGCGACGAGGCTCGCGGCCCGATCGGCAAGGCCGACGCGTCCGGTACGTGCGAGCTACCCAACGGCGACGACAAGTGCGGGACCAAGGGCGTCGGCAACTGCTGGTGCGACGAGCTGTGCGTGGACTTCGGCGACTGCTGTCACGACGCGTTCGCGGTGTGTGGCATCGACGACGCGGGCGACGACGCCGACGACGACGGCGGGTGCTCGCCGGTGCTGTGCGAGATCGCGTGTCCGTACGGCTTCGAGACCAATGACGAGGGCTGTGAAGTCTGCGAGTGCCACGACCCGACCGGTGACTTCTGCGGAGGCATCGCCGCCTTCCAGTGTCCCGAGGGCTTCGACTGCGTGCTGATGGGCAACTTCCCCGACGCGGGCGGCAGCTGCCAGCCCACGCCCCCGCCCCCGCCCCCGGCCGGTGGCTCGTGCTGGGACGAGTGTGGCGGCGCGGGTTCGGACGGCTCGTGCTGGTGCGACGAGCTGTGCGAAGGCTTCGGCGACTGCTGCGACGACTACGTCGAGGCGTGCGTGGAGCCCCCGCCCGCGTCCACCTGCGACGATTGTGGCCTCGGCCAGGTCTGCGTCACCCACTTCACCCAGCTCGGTCCCAAGTTCTCCTGTGCACCGATCGCCGACGCGTGCGAGGGCACGCCCACGTGCGGGTGCATGGGCGATCAGGTCTGCACGGGCGTGTTCGACTCGTGCTCGGAGGTCGACGGCGGCCTCGGGTGCACCTGTCCCGTGTGCTGAGACCCGGGCTACGGTGACGAGCGCGGTACGTCGAGGACCGCGTGCGACACGAGTCGTTGCAGGGTCTCGTCGACGACGCGGCGCAGCAGGGCGGTGACTTCCTCGCCCTGCACCGCGACGTCGTCCTTGGACAACGTCAGCACTCCCTCGGCGACCTTGTTGCGTAGCACGTCGACGATCGCATCGACGTCGCGGGTGCCGTCGCACAGCACGAGGATCTGGGCGGTGGCGGCGTCGATGGACACGCGCTCGTGCCGACGGTTGGTGACGAACGACGGGTCGTGCGAGGCCTGGTAGCGCGCGTAGGCCCCCACGCACGGCGTGGCGGACACCTCGGTCGCGAAGCGCGGCGCGAACGAGCGCAGCTCCAGGCCGCCGCGAAAGTAGCTCTCGAGCAGGTCGGCCGCGACGTCGCGCCGGGCCCGGTCTTGGTCGGCGACGAGAATGCTGCCCTCCTTGAGGATCTGCTCGGCGTCCGACCACCACGTGTCGGCGTCGCAGCTGGCCGGCCAGCGACGTGAAAGGCCCAGCAGTGCCGCCTTCGTCGCCGACCTCGAGCTGCGCAGCTCGACCTCGCCTCCGGTCTTGAACGTGACCGGATTGCCCTGGGTCAGGTCGAACGTGTCGTCGGTCGGCTTGCCGGCGAACGCGACGTGGCGATCGAGCACCAGGTCCGCGCCGAGATTGCGCGACAGCGAGGCCTCCGCGCGACACACCAGCGTCTGGCGAAACTGTCGATTGCGGATGAAGTCGCTGTACTGCTCGAGCGCGATGATGTCCGGCGCGATTCGGCCGATGGTCTCGGCCACCTCGGTGGGCAGCTCGCGCTGCAGCATCGTGTGCGGGTACGCGTCTCCGAGGTACTGCAGCTGCGCGTCGTGCAGGCGCGCCGCGAACTCGTGGAAGTAGCACGGCGCGTTGAACTCCTCGAGATGCTCGTGAAAGAGGTAGTCCTCGGGCGTCCGCGACAGCACGTCGAGCTCGCGGCGCAGCAGCAGGCTGTACGGATCGCGATCGTCGACGACGGCGTTGGCGAGGAAGTCGACGAGGGCGCGCGCCTGCTCGACGCGGCGCGTGGGCTCCTCGAACTGCCGCACGTGGTAGCGCATCATGTCGCGCACCGACTGCCGCAGGTACCAACCCGGGTACGTGTTGTAGCTGATGAACCCCACGCCGTTGGGCGCCAGCCGCTCCCGACAGATCTGCAGGATCTTGCGCTGCACGGTCGGCGGCACCCACGAGTACACGCCGTGGCACAGGACGTAGTCGAACGTGCCGTCGGCCTCCCCGATGTCGAGGATGTCCGCCTTTCGAAACTGCACGTTGTCGAGGCCCGTGGCTTCGACGGCTCGCATCGCCGAGTCGATCTGTGCGCCGGACAGGTCGATGCCGACGAAGGTGGCCTCGGGCAGCGCCTCGGCCATCGGCAGCAGGTTGCCCCCGGAGGCACAGCCGAGCTCGAGCACACGACACGTGGTGACCGACGGCGCCTTCAGACCGAAGAGGCCCGCGATCGTGTGCAGGTGATCGGGATGCGTGCGTGGGTACGGATAGCTCGAGTACGGGACCTCGTCGTAGCTGGTGCCGCGCTCGGCCTCGGGGGTCGGATCGGTCATGACCTTCTCCTAAGGGGTCGGCGCCCCGGACGACTCGCGCAGCGGACCGAGGCCGACGAGCGCGGTCAGGCTCGCCCAACCCAACGCTCGGATCGCGATGCGCAGCAGCACCGACAGCTGGCTGATCCCGAAGGCCACCAGCAGCGTGAACGCGTTGCTGGCCTCCGCCCCCGGCGCGATCACCCAGTACGCGACCAACCCCACCACGCCGAGCCCGGCGACCGCGGCCGACACGGCGAAGGCGCAGGGATGGGCCCGTAGCGTGCGAGTCGCCTTGGCGATCGCGGCGAACACCGGGAGGTCCGGCGTGGCCACGATGTGGATCTTGGCCAGGTCGTGCACGAGCGCGACGATCCACACCCCCGTCCAGACGACGGCGTACTTGGCCACGGTCCAGGCGAAGGCGACGCGCTCGTCGATGGTGTCGCGGGTGATGTCGTCGACCAACGAGCCCAGGACACCGCGGATCGGGCCCAGCCAGATCGCGTATCCGACCGCCGCGATCGCGGCCGCCGTGATCAGCCGCGGTGCGTGGGCGAAGGCACCGGTCCAAAACGAGCGCCCGTCGCCCCCGCGAACGAAGCGCTCGAGGAAGCCGCCCGACAGGACGATCCAGGCCAGCAGGTACACCAGCCCCGCGCCGACGATCGGCGCCGGCTGATCGAGCAACTGGCCCGATATCTGGGCGTCGAGGGCCCGCAGCACCGCGCCCATGCCGACGATGCCGGCGTCGAACGTGCGCTCGATGCCCTCGGCCTGCGCCGCGAAGGCACGGTGCCACTGGTCGTCCCAGCCGCGCCGCAGGTTCTCGCCCGCGATCTCGTGCCCGATGTCGTCGCGCAGCGCGACGAACAAGGTCGCGGCCAGCGGGGCGGCCACGCCCAGGCTCAACGCCCACGCGACGGCGAGCTGACGCTTGCACTCGCGCAGGCGCGCGATGCCCTGTCCGACCGCCGACAGCACGACGCTCACGAGAACATCGCCATCCCTTCCATCAGCTGCTGCACCCAAACCATCCATTTGCCGGACCACTTCGCGGCCGCGACGTTGGCCTGGGACTTCTGCAGCCAGCCGTTGTTGGAAAAGTCCACGTCGAGCACGAGCATGCGATCGGGATCGACCTCCACGCGCTCGACCTTCGCCTTCTTGGTGAAGGTGAAGGCATGCCAGGTATCCTGGCCGTCCCAGTGCTCGACCTCGCGACTGCCGTCGTCGAAGGTCACGCGCACGGCCACGGGGAACTTGCCGTGGGCCCAGCGGCGCACGTACACGTGGGAGGTGTACGCCTCCGACGGGCCGTAGCGATCCTGCAGCGCCAGCCCGCCCTCCTCTTCGGCGTAGCCGATCGGCGAGGATGCGGGCTCGGACTGCACGCGGTCGACGGCGTAGTCGAAGGTCACCGCTTTGCGCCAGGTCTGGTCGAAGAACCAGTCGAGGTCGACGCCCGAGACGAGCTCGGCGGTGCGAAAGAAGTCCTCCGGCGTGGGGTGCTTGAACGCCTGCGCGCGGTAGTAGGTAGAGACCACGCGCTGGAACGTGTTCCAGCCCAGGTAGTTCTCGAGCGTGCGCAGCGTCAGCGCGCCCTTGTCGTAGGCGTTGACGCGGTAGCCCTCGGGCCCGGTCTGGTACGACGCACGCGCCTGAGGATCGCGCAGCAGCGCCGAGGTCGGGCCGGCGTGGCGGTCGGCGCCCGCGGTCCGCTCGACCGGCACGATGTCGTCGAACACGACGGGCAAGAAGCCCTCGAAGTACCGTTCCACCAACGCGTGCTCGGGCATCGCCGCCTCGAGCGTGCGGGTGGTCGAGTAGGTGTTGAAGCCCTCGTCGAGCCACGCGTGCTCGAACTCGTTGTTGGCGATCACGCCGTACCAGAACTGGTGGCCCATCTCGTGGACCGTCACGCCTTCGGGGGATCGGTCCGCCAGCGGCGCCAGCCAGTGGGTGCCGCCGGTGAACAGCGTGGGGTACTCCATCCCGCCCGAGCCCGACTCGTAGGCCGGGTCGACGATCGTGACGTGGTCGTAGGGGTAGGCGCCCCACCACTTGCCGTAGTGCTCGAGGGCCATCGCCGTGGCCTGAAAGTAGCGGTCGCGCAGCTCGGCGTGGTCGGGCATGAGCAACAACCGCATCTGCACCGTGGGCAGGCCCTCGTAGGTGAACGTCTGCTCGTGCTCGGCGAAGTGCGGCGAGCTCGTCCACGCGAAGTCGTGCACGTCGTCCTGCACGAAGCGGTGCGCGACCAGCCCGCCCTCGCCGGGCCCGGTCTCCACCTCGGTCCCCGTCGCGCCGACCACCCAACCCTCTGGGACCTGCAGCGTCACGTCGTACTGGCCGAAGTCGGCGTAGAACTCGGTCTGAATGAACTGGTGGCAGTTCCAGCCGTCGTCCTCGAGCACGCCGACCTTGGGAAACCACTGGGCGAGAAAGAAGTAGTCGCCACGAAAGCCGGTGCGCGCGAAGGTCCGCGGCACCTTCGAGGTCCAGGTCAGCTCGACCTCGATCTCCTCGCCGGGGCCCACCGGGTGCGGCAGTGGTACGCGCAGCACGGTTCGATCGTCGGGGTTGCCGTCGTCGGGCGCGATGAACTCGGCGTCGGACAGCAGATCGATCGGGCCGCCCGGGTCGCGCAGCGCGATCGACTCGACGTCCTGGTACGCCCAGCCGTCGTCGGGGACGTCGTGCAGCTGCGAGCGATCGCGCAGCCCACTGCGCCACCACGACGCGTTGCCGTTGCGCCACGCGTTGTAATAGAGGTGGTAGCGCAGCTCCGACGTCGGCCGGCCGGTCACGTTGCGCCAGCGCAGCACCTGCGTCCCCGACACAATCTTGGCCGTCGGGTCCAGCCGAACGTTCATGGTGTAGTTGGCGTTGCGTGGGCTACGCGCGCCCTCGAGGGTCGGGGGCTCGGCGACCGCGGGCACCGGACCGGGTCCGTGCATCTGCGCGTCTCGGGGACCGGGCGCGGCCTCGGGCCCGGCGAACACGGCGACGACGGCGATCACGAGCGCGGGGCGCACCCGCGCACGATACCGCAAAGGCGATCGGCGGCGAACCGGCGTTGGGCGGCCGAATTCGAGGAGCACGGGAACCTTTGGGGCACCTCGCCAACACGGGCATGGGAAGCAGGGAAGGCGCGACGATGCTCGAACACTCGATCACGATGCTGCGAGACGACGACGTCGAGATCATCGAGGACGATCTCGGGGACTTGCCGGAACTGGTGGACTCCTGGGCCGCCGATCTGACGCGATCGTCCGCCCCGATCGAGGAGCAGGACACGCAGGTTTTCCGCGTCCCCCGCACGCGACCGGCCGCGCGGCCGGGTCGCACGCCACGTCTCCGTTGACGTCGGAGTCGAGGGCACGGCTGCTAGGATTCGGCCATGTCCATGTTGCGCCCCCTCGCACGTGCCGTCGCGCTCCTGGCCGCCGTCGGTCTGGCCACCACCTCGTGTGCCGGCCGGGTCGGGACGGCCAAGGGGGGCGACGAAGAGCTCCCCCAGCCCGATCGTGAGCTGAAGTTCCCCCAAGAGGGGTTCATGAAGGTCTACGACAACGGGCTGACGCTCTTCGTGCTGCCCGATCCGTACACGCGATTGGTGCAGTTCGACGTCCGTCAGCGCGTCGGCTCGCGCGAGGACCCCGAGGGCAAGATCGGCATGGCCCACTTCGTCGAGCACCTGATGTTCCAGATGCCGGCCGACGGTCCGGGCTCGGAGAAGCTGATGTCGGACATCCAGCGGCACGCGCTGAGCTTCAACGCATACACCTCGCCCGACGAGACCCACTACATGCACACGGGCACGGCGGACGAGCTCGAAACGTACATGAAGTACACCGCCTTGCGCCTGGGCTACGACTGCGAGGCGGTCTCCGAGGACGCATTCATGCGCGAGCGCGACGTGGTCCGCAACGAGCACCGCTGGCGCAGCACCGGCGTCGACGCCAAGGTCCGCGACGCGCTGACCGAGCTCGCCTTCGACCCCGGACATCCCTACCGCCACAAGTCCGCGGGCGAGGACCTGCAGCTGGCCTCGATCACGCCGCAGGAGACGTGCGACTTCATCGAGAAGTACTACACGGCGAGCCAGGCGACGCTCGTGGTCACCGGCGACATCGACCCGCTCGACGTCCTCGAGCTCGCCAACAAGTACCTGCAGCCTCTGCCGAAGGTGACCCCGCCGCCCCGCAAGCCGGTGCCGCCGGCCAACTTCGGCAAGTCCAGCGGGCAGATCGTCGCGTCGGTGCAAAAACCCACCGCGGTCGTGCTGTTTCGGATGCCGAAGCGGTTCACCAAGGACTACGCCGCCTCACAGGCCGCGATCCAGACGCTGTTCATGGCGGTCAGCTTCTTTACGTCGCGCCGGGGCTCGGTCGTCGAGCGCTTCTACCCGACCGTGCTCGGCGGAAAGGAAGCGCTCGTGTTCGGGATCGGTATCGAGACGAAGAAGGCACGCGACCTCGATCGCGGCGTCGACGATGAACCTGCTTATATCATTCTCATGCATTCTTCTTTGCGTCTTTGCCCCTTCGCGTCTTTGCGTTAAAAAATACTCTTCAACCCGTCGTCCAGCGACACTTCAGGTTTCCAGCCCAGTTCT
>CALBMM010000079.1 GCA_937896535.1 uncultured Pseudomonadota bacterium | reverse complement strand
TACGCGGACTCGACCGTGTCGAGGATGGAGCCGGTCGTCGCCGACTACGTACGGCAATGGTCGATCCAGACCGAAGGCGCGTGCTGGGCGGCGCGGGTCGACGCCTCCATGGACTACGCGACGTGGCGCGCGGCCCAAGCATGTCTGGAGAGTCGGGCGACGCAGCTTCGCCTCTCCCTGCAGGCGCTCGCCGACGCGCCGACGGAAGCCACGGTCCGTGGGGCGGTGCACGCCGTGACGGGACTGGCTCCGGTGGCGCCGTGTGGGGATCGGACCTGGCTGGCCCGGCACCCCGCCGACGACGGGGCCGCGTCCCTGCGCGAGCAGCTGCACCGCGCCGACGCGTTGCGGGTGGCGGCCCGCTACGACGAGGCGCGCGCAATCGTGGCGCAGGTGCAGGCGAGACTACCCGACGACGACCCGGCGCTGGCGGCCGCGGTCACGATCCTCGAAGGCGAGCTTCTGCTCGACGCCGAGCCGGGGCCGACCGCGACCGACAAGCTCGCGGAAGGCTTCGAGCTGGCGATGGAGGGGCGCGACGACGACCTGGCGCTCGAGGCCGCGACCGAGCTGGTCTACGCGATCGGTGTGGGGCAAGCCGACCCCGCACAGGGGCTGTGGTGGGGCCGCGTGGCGCGAGGATTGTTGCGACGCGTCGACGCGCAGGAGAGCCGCGCGGCGGCGTTGCTCGCGTCCAACCTGGGCATCGTGCACGAGAGCTCCGGCGATGCGACGCGCGCGCTGGCGTTGCACGAGCGTGCCGTGCAGCTGCAGGAGCGATTCGCCGGACCCAACCACCCCGACCTCGCATATGCGCTCAACAACGTCGGCACGTCCCTCACGTCGTTGGGTCGCTACGACGAAGCGCTGCAATACCTGCGGACGTCGGCGCAGATTCTCGAGGCGTCGCTGGGACCGGAGCACCCCGAGGTCGCCACGGCCCACCACAACCTGGGAACCCTGCTCAACCGGATCGGTCGGTCCGAGGACGCCGAGGCTGCGTACCAGCGCGCGATGTCGGTGTTCGAGGTGGGCCTGGGTCCCAACGATCCCCGCATCGCGAGCACGCTCGACAACCTCGGCAGCCTGTACACCCGCATGCAACGGTACGACGAGGCGCTGTCGGCCCTGCTGCGCGCGAAGACGATCCGGGAGTCCGCCCACGGCCCCGAGCACGGGTCGCTGGCCTCGGTCGAAAACCACCTCGGCAACCTGTACCTGGCGCGCGACGACCTCGCCGAGGCCGAGACGGCGCATC
This sequence comes from uncultured Pseudomonadota bacterium, assembly GCA_937896535.1. Classification (GTDB taxonomy): domain Bacteria; phylum Myxococcota_A; class Polyangia; order Nannocystales; family Nannocystaceae; genus CALBMM01. The sequence continues at coordinate 5,748 of CALBMM010000079.1, read as the reverse complement.
GCCATGCGCTGGCGCTCGCGCTCGCGGCGTTCGGTCCGAAGGACCATCGAACCGCGGCATCGCACCACAACGTCGGCCGCGTGCTGCGACGGCGCGGCAAGGACGAAGAAGCCGAGCCGCACCTTCGCGACGCGATCGCGATCTCGATCGAGGCACGCGGTGCCGATCATCCCGATACCGCCACGTTTCAGACCAGCCTCGCGGATCTGTTGCTCTCGCAGTCGCGCTACGCCGAGGCGCTCGCGCTGGTCGAGGCCGCCGCGCAGACGGTGCAGGCCAAGCTGCCGTCGTCGAACCCTCAGCACGTGACCGTGCTTCGCCACCGCGCGCGGGCGCGCCTGGGCGTCGGCCGGGCCGCCGAGGCGCTCGCGGACGTGCAGCGAGCTCTGGCGATTCGCACCGTTCCGGACGCCCCCGCGGAGCTGGTGGCGTCGCTTCGGCTGCTGGCCGCGAAGGCATCGTGGGAGGTCGGTGAGGATCGAGCCGGCGCCGTCGCGCTCGCGCAGCAGACGAAGACCGAGGCCGCGCGGCTGCAAGGGGCGAAGGCCGAGACGCTCCGGGCCGAGATCGACGCGTGGCTGCGAGACCACGCCGCGATCTAGGTCAGCGACCGGGCAGCTTGGACTTCGTGCCCGCCGGCTTGGCGGGCGGCGGCTTGGTCGTCGTCGTCGTGCGGGGCGGGGACTTGGGGCGCAGCACGCCCGGCGTCGTCGTGGTCTTGCCCCCGAGCTTGCTGCCCGGCTTGCCGCCGAAGCCCGGCGGCAGCTTGCTGACGCGAGGATCGGCCTCGGTGGTCTCGCCCTGCGCGAAGCCGACGCAACGCTTGTCGGACTCGGGACACCGAAAGCGCACGTGCATGTGGATCGTGTGACCCGGCTCGTGGCTGATGTACGCGAAGTAGTCCGCCATGGCGGCCTCGCCCACGTCGGCCTTGGCCGCTTCACGCAACCACGACTGCTGACTGACGTTGAGGAAGATCGCCCGCACGTCGCCGCCGTCGATGAGGGTCTTGACGAGAAACCAGTTGCGCGCGGCATCGAAGCCGTCGCCCTTGGGATCGCGGATGAGGCGGATGTCGACGTCGATGCCGGTCTGGTGAGACTGGTGACCGTAGATCTGACCACCGCGGCGGGCCGACAGCTCGCCGACCTGCACGGGCTCGGCGCCCGGGAACTGCTCGGCCTGGGCCTGCAGCGCCGCGAGCAACGAGGTCAGCGTGTCGGCGGCCGCGAATGCGCGCGAGCGGTCTTCGGGCAGGCGCCAGGCGGGATTTTCGGGCAGTGGCACCCCCTGCGTCAGGCGGCCGTCGTTGGGCGGGCCGATCGAGATCCCCGGACCCATCGAGCGCGTGTAGACGACGACCTTGGTGCCGGCCGGCAGCGCGGTGGTGGCCGAGAGCTCGGGGTTGAGCTTGTCGAGCACGTCGCGAGGGATCACCCAGGTCTTGGCGAGCTCTTCGAGCGTCGAGGGAGCCAGCGTGGTCCAGACCACCCGGTCGAGCGAGGGCGAGACGAATGCGGCGGCATCGGGGGCCGGCGCGTCCGTGGCCTCGGCCGGCGTGTTTTCGGCGGGCGCGTCGGCGGGCGCATCGGCAGCCACCGCGTCCTCGTTGGAACCTTCGGCGGCCTCTTCGGTCGCGTCGGGCTGCGAGCTCTCGCCACGGTTGAGCCAGACCATCGCGCCGACCCCACCGACGACGCCGAGCAACGCGAGGGCGGCCAAGGCGGCGCCGACGCCTCCACCTCCGCCGCCGAGCAACGACTCATGACCGGGAGGTCGAGAGGGCGCCGCGGCAGGCCGGTTGTTTCGCCAGTCCCATCCGGAGGGCGCTGGGTTCGGTCGTGACATGTACGAAAGTCGGCCCCGGTCCCTTGGACGCCGACGCCGGGGACATCGTCAATTCCTACGTCAAAAGGGCGTCAGCGCCACAAAGATTGCGCATCCGGGCGTGAAAGGGCACGTGGGGGCGGCAGCGCCCCGTCGGCGGCCGGGCCGGATCGCTCTAGGAAGGCCCACGCAGCGCGGTCATGTGCGAGACGATGCTGCCGCCGGTGTACTGCCCCAGCAGCGAGGTTTCCACGCCGACGAACCCGACGAACTCGCCGGCGTCGTCGAGGATCTGTAGCAGCTCGTAGGTGTGTCCACCGCGCTCGATGTTGGCGCAGTCGGGGGTGAGCGCGACCTCGGTCAGCTGGTGGTACCAGTACGTCTTGCGTCCATCGACCGCGGGGTCGGACGCGAAGTACGTGTGATAGACGTCGGGCGCCATGCCCTGGACCGAGGGCGATCCGCTGCACTCGAAGTACGTGCTCCAGTAGATCGTGCCGTCGTTGTGGTGCGTGGCGGCGTCCCAGTTGTTGGCCTCGATGACGAAGTCGAGCGTGCCCGTGTCGTGGATGTCGGCGATCGACACGCCGGCGTCGAGCGAGGCGTGCGAGCCGAACACGGCGGCGTGCATCGCCGAGACGCCGGCGTACTCGTGCTCGGCCAGCGTCAGCTCGGTGTACGTGTCGTGCTCGACCACCGCGTACGTCTCGTGAAAACCGCTGCTCCACGTGATCGCCACGCGATCCTGCTCGTCGAACACCCACTCGCCCGTGCGCACGTGGGGCGCCCACGCCCCCGGCTCGAAGCCGGTCGTCGTCCACACGTCGCAGACCTCGGGACAGCCGGCGGTCTCGTAGCCCGTGTTGGTCCGCGTCAGGTACGGGTCGGTCTGGACCGGCGCCTGCGTTTGGTCCCAGTACCAAAAGTGCTCCTCGATCACGCCGTCCTCGGCGAAGGCCCACGTCGCCAGGCGTACCCACGAGGCGTTGGGCTTGGTGCCCATGAGCGCGACGACGTAGTTGGGGCGCCCGCCCGGTAAGTGCAGCGGTGGCCGATCACCGGTGCTGCCCGACGCGTCGGTCGTCGTGCCTTCGTCGGTGGTGGCGCCGGTCTCGGTGGACCCGTTGCTCGTGCTCGCACCGTCCGGTGATCCGGTCGAAGACGTCGCGACCGCGTCGCCGGTGCTGGCGAGATCGGTGTCCGAGAGCGGTCCCGCGCGCGACGTCTCGCCGCCGCACGCAGTGATCCAACAGGCCGCCAATGCCGGCCCCATCCATTTGTCCATGGCGGCCAAGATACACATCGCGCGACCGAACGCGAGTCCGTTCGACGCGACGTCGACGAGTTTCGTGCGCGTGCGCGAGTGGTGAGCCAGACCGCCAACCGATCGTGGCCGCACTCGTCTCGATCGAAATCGAGACAAAACCACGGCACGACGGACATGCTGCTCGGGAGCAATCGATGCAAGCTCGTTCAGCCCTGCTGATCTCGAGCCTCGTGGGGTTCACGGGGTGCTACAGCGGACGCCAAGACGGCGTGGATGCCAACGCGACGGCCGGTCCGGGCGGGTCGGCCGACGGCGGCGACGCGGGGGACGGCGGCGGCGACGGTGGTCCGGTGCTCGCGTGCGCCGACCCGGATGCGGCCGGCGTGGGGGCCGTGCGACTTCGCCGACTCAACCGTACCGAATACGCCAACACGCTGGTCGACCTCGGCCTCGTCGAACCGGGCTCGGACGTCACGGCCGGCATCGCCGGTGACATGGTGCTCGGTGGCGCGCACCGGGGCTTCGTCATCGGGGGACCGGTCGACGACGCGACCGCACGCGACCTGGTCGACGCGGCGCTGCAAGTCAGCGCCACCGCGGCGCTGGATCCCGCGTTCGTCGGATGCGATCCGGCCGCGGGGGACGACGAGGACCAGTGCGCCCAGGACTTCCTCGTCGACTTCGGGCGGCGAGCGTTTCGCCGTCCGCTGACCGAGGCGGAGGTCGACGCGCTGCTGGTGATCTTCGGCGACGCGCGCGACGAGTACGACTTCGCCAGCGGGATCGAGGCGGCGCTGGCGGCCCTGCTCACTGCGCCCGAGGTGGTCTACCTGTTCGAGAGCGATCCCCCGAATGCCGCGCCCGGCGACATCGTGGCGCTCGACGACTTCGCCCTCGCGTCTCGCCTCTCGTACTTCTTGTGGGACTCCACGCCCGACGACGAGCTGCTCGACGCGGCCGAGGCGCGACAGCTGACCACCGACGCGGGCCTCGAACAGCAGATCCGCCGCATGCTGGCGCATCCGCGAGCGCACGACGCGGTGCGCGAGTTCATGCGCGAGTGGACCTTCGTCGACGGTCTGGGCGAGCTGCAAAAGGGCGAGGGCTACGAGTGGATGACCGCCGATCTCGCCCAAGACCTGCGCGAGTCGCTGATGCGCTCGCTCGACGACGCGGTCTGGGGCGAGGACGCCACGTTGCGGCAGCTGGTCGCCGGCGACACGATGTACGTCAACGACGCGATCGCCGAGGCCTACGGCCTGCCACCGGTCGGCAGTGAGGAGCTGGTGGAGGTCGCCGTCGACCGGGACCGGTGGCCGGGCGCGATGGTGCACCCGGGCCTGATGGCGCTGCAGGCCAAGGCGACGCGCGGCGACCCGATCGCACGCGGGCTGTTCGTGCGCGAGCAGCTGCTGTGCGACAAGCTGCCGGCCCCGCCGGCCGTCGACGAAAACGGCGATCCGATCGACTTCGACGTCCCTCCGCCCACGCCGGACGCGACCAACCGCGACCGCTTCGCGGAGCACACCGCCAGCCCGCTGTGCGCCGGGTGTCACGCGATGATCGACCCGATCGGCTTCGGCTTCGAGCACTACGACGCAGGTGGGCGTTTCCGCGAGGTGGACGACAACGGTCTGCCGATCGACGCCAGCGGCAGTGTGGTGGGCGCCGGCGATCTCGACGGCGAGTTCGACGGCGCGCGCGAGCTCGCCGACAGGATGGCCGACAGCGAAGAAGTGGCCGCATGCGTCAGCACGCAGTGGTTTCGCTTCGCGCTGTCGAGGCTGGAGACCGAAGACGACGAGTGTTCGACCAACGCGACCGTCGAGCGATTCGTGGCGTCGGGCTACGACCTCGAGGAGCTGCTGGTCGCGATGGCGATGAGCGACTCGTTCCGGTTTCGAAAGGTGGGGGACAAATGAACGTGCGAGCAACGATGCAATGGAGCCGGCGGAGCTTCCTGGGCACCGCGGGCCTGGGCTTGGGCGCCGCGGCACTCGTGGGCGGGGGACCGGCCGCGGCGGGCGGCACCGCGGGCACCAAGCGCCTGCTGGTCGTCTTCACCCCCGACGGCACGATCCACGACCGTTGGCGTCCCACGGGCTCGCAGACGGATTTCACGCTGGGTCCGATCCTCGAGCCGCTCGCCCCGTTCCAGAGCAGGATGACGATCCTCGACGGCGTCAATCGCCTGACCAACGGCGCCGGCGACGGACACGAGCAGGGGATGACCCAGATGCTCACCGGACGGGGCAACCTCCCCGGCGAGACGCGATCGACCGGTCCGTCCATCGACGAGTTCGTCAACCTCAACATCGGCGAAGGCCGACCGGCGATGCGCCTGGGCGTGCTGACGCCGGGCTACATCTCGAACTGGACGTGCATGAACTTCGGCGAGTCCGGCAGTCCGCTGGGCCTGGAGAGCAACCCGTACCAGGCACGCGACGACTTCTTCGGCGGCTTCGATCCTTCCACCGCCGGCAGCGGGCCCACCGAGCTGCAGCTGCGCCAGCAGGCGATCCGGGGGCACGCGCTGCAGTTCGCGACCGGCCGACTCGACCAGCTCGCGGCCGCGGCCGACGCTGCCGATCGGCCGCATCTGCAGACGCACGCCGAGGCGCTGCGTCGGCTCGCCGACGAGCCCGGGGCCGGCA
>CALBMM010000078.1 GCA_937896535.1 uncultured Pseudomonadota bacterium | reverse complement strand
GCAGGCCAACCCGGTGTCGATCGGACTGCGCGGGCGGTCAGCGCCCGCCGCTGCGCTGGGCGACGGCCCGCTCGATCGCCGGCGCGATGGCCTCGACCGCGAGCACCTCGTCGGCGAGGCCGGCCTCGACCACCGAATGGGGCATTCCGGGCATGACGGCGGTCGACGGGTCCTCGCTGATGATGTGTGCGCCGTGCAGACGGGCCTGCCGACAGCCATCGCGGCCATCGGACCCCATCCCGGTCAGCACGCAGGCAACGAAGCGACGGCCGTACCGAGCGGCCAGCGAGGTGAACAGATGATCGGCCGACGGCGTCAGGACGGGCCCAGCCGCCGAGCGGACCGGAGGTACCAGCCGCAGCAGCGCCGGTGTGTTCTCGTCGTCCCCGTCGCCGGGCACCACCTGCAGGTTCGACGACCCCGGCGCGACGTAGACGTTGCCGGCGACCGCGGGCTCGCCGTCGACGGCCTCGCGCACGCGGAACGCCACGATGCGATCGAGCCGCTGCGCGAACGCTCGAGTGAAGCGCGCCGGCATGTGCTGGGCGACGAACACCGAGATCGGCAGCGACGGGTCGAGCGAGGCGAGCAGCTGCTGCACCGCCGGCGGTCCACCCGTCGACGCCGCGATGCCGACCACGACCTTGGGGGGCTCGTTGGATCGATGTGGCTGCGGCGGAGGCGAGGGCGGCATGGCGCGCCGTGACTGCTCCGCGAGGGCCTTCGCGCGGTGCTGCAGTCGCACCGCCTGCAGGCGACGCACCATCGAGATCTTCGCGACGAGCTCGGCCTCGATGCCCTTGAGGTCGGGGGAGATTTCACGGCCCGGCTTGGCGAGGAAGTCGAGCGCCCCGAGCTCGAGGGCCCGAAACACGTTCTCGCGCTGGGCGTACCCGGAGACCACGAGCACCGGCGTGGGCCGACGCGCCATCAGCAAGCGCAGGAACGAAAAGCCGTCCATCTCCGGCATCTCGAGGTCGAGCGTGATGACGTCCGGATCGAGATCGAAGCACAGCTGCAGCGCTTCCTTGCCGTTCATCGCCCGCCCGACGACCTCGACGCCGGGCAGCGTCTCGAGCATCGCCGTGATCGTCTGGCGGTTGTACGCCGAGTCGTCCACGACGAGCACGCGGGTCTTCATGAGCGGGGCGTCGTTCATCGACTGTTGGCGGGGCGCTGGTACACGAGGTCTCGGTCGAGGTGTACCAGGTCGAAGCGGGTCGTGACGTTGAGGAGGCTCTCCGAGTGCCCCAGCAGCAAGTATCCCCCAGGGTTGAGGGCATCGTAGAAAGACTCGACGATCTTCTGTCGTGCCTGCGCGGAAAGGTACATCAGGACGTTGCGGCAAAAGATCACGTCGACCGCCCCGAGCACCTCGTAGCGCGAGGTATCGAGCAGATTGAGCTGGCCGAAGGAACAGATCGCGCGGATGTCGTCGCGCACGTGGTAGCGACCGGAGCGCTCGCGAAAATACTTGTCGCGGTGGTAGCGCTCGGTCGTCCGGAAGCTCGACGGCCCGTAGCTGCCACGACGCGCGGTGGCGACGACTTGTCGGCTGATATCCGACCCGACCACCCGCACGGCCCAGTCGGCGAAGCGCGGGTTTTCGCGCAGCAGGATGGCGAGCGTGTAGACCTCCTCGCCGGTCGAGCAGCCGGCGCTCCACACCAGCAGGCGTCGCCGCGACAGCAGACGGTCCCACATCTCGGGCATCAGCTCCTCGCTGAACGCATCGAGCTGGTACTGCTCGCGAAACAGATACGTCTCGTGGGTGGTGATGCGCTCGACCACGTCCTCGAGCTCGCGCGGACCGCCGGGATCGTAGCGAAGGTAGTGGTAGTACTCGCGATAGGTCGACAGCCCGAGGGCCTCGACGCGCGGACCGATCCGACGCTCGAGGAAGAAGGTGGAGTCCAGCCCGTGGGACAGCCCGCAGTACTCGTGGATGATCTCCTGCAGCAGTCGCGCTTCCTCGTCCGACATCCGCACGCGCGCGGACAGGTCGAAGATCCCGGACGCACCGGGTCCGAGGTCGGGCAACCGCGAGGTCACCTCGGGACTCCTTCGCGCAGCCGATCGATGGCGGCGCCGATCGCCTGTCGCACGGTCGGATCGTGCTCCCGCAGCGAGAGCTGGCGCAGGGGCGCGGCCGCGGTCATGTCGTGGCGACGACCGAGCACCTCTGCGGCCGCCCACCGCACGTCCCAGCGCTCGTGCTCGAGCAAACCGAGCAGTGCCGCGGTCGCCCGATGCGCCTCGAAGCTCTCCAGGGCCCGCGCCGCCGCCTTGACCACTTCGTGGTCCTCGGACATGCACAGGCTCATCAGCATCGTCAGGTCCTGCTCGAGCGCCGAGTGGCCGAGCCCGGCGATCGCCTGCACGACGACGGTCGGCACCGGATCTTCGGCGATGATGGCTCGCATGCGCGCGAGCGTGACCGGGTTGTCCAGACTGACCAGGGCCGCCACCGCGGCCGCCCGCACCAGCGCCGACGGGTCGCTGGTCGCGCCCAGCAGCGACTGACACGCGGCCGCGGCCCGAAGCGTGCCGAGGCTGCGGCATGCCGCCGCGCGAACTTGGGGTTCTTCGTCGGCCAGGCACAGCGACAGCGCGCTGATGCCCTCGTGCTCGCCGGGCAGCTGGCCCAGCGCGACCGCAGCCGCCACCCGCACGCCGACGTCCGGCGATCCGAGCACGGCCACCAGCTGCGAGACGTACTTGGCCGCTTGCAGCTTGCCCACCACGCGGCACAGGTTCTGCGCCACCGTACCCGCCTGCGGCCAGGCGGCGCCGACGATGAGGTCCAGATCCTCGTAGCGCCCCGGGGCAATGCGCATCAGCACGTTCGCGAGGGCATCGGCCGCCGCGTCCCCCAGTGCCCCCGCGTTCGCCATCGCGCGGTACAAGCCACCGAGGCACGAGCGCCCCCCGACGTAGCCCAGCGATTCGGCGGCGGCCTCGGCCGAGACCGACTCCACGTCCTCGAGCGAGGCGACGAGCAAGTCCAGCAGCGGTCCGGTGACGAGGTCGGGGTCGAGCGCGCCCACCAGTCGCAGCAAGTGCTCGCGCTCGGCGGCGTCGACCGTGCCCCCCAGCCGCGCCAGCACCGGCGCCGCTTCGGGCCCGAGCACCGCGACCATCGACAGCGCCCGCTCGTGCAGCAGCGGGTCCTCCATCACGTGCAGCACGTCCTCGAGCGCGTCCACGTCCCGGGCCATCGTCGCCATCGTGATGGCGGCGGTGCGAACCTGCCGATCGTCGTGGGTCAGCAACTCGCGAATCCGGCCCGACAGCGACTCGCCGGCACGCTGCAGCGCCGTCGACACGAACTGGGTACGTCCGCGGGCCGCCAGCCCCTCGTGGAGCGCCACGACGCCGCGCGCCGCCGCCGCTCGTACCCCCGACATCGGGTCGTCGACCAGACCGAGCAGCACCGGCAGCGCCGTGGCCTCGGCACTGGCGCCGAGCAGCGCAGCGGCGCCCTGCCGCGTGAACGCGGCCTCGGTCAACGGCTCGAGCGCGGCGACGGCCACGACCGCGCCCGCGTTGCGCAACGCATCGAGCGCGTAGACCCGCAGCATGTCCGACGGGTCCGACAGCAGCTCCACCATGGCCGCCTCGGCGTCGGGACCACCGATCGAGCCGAGCCCCGTCACGGCCGAAGCGCGCAAGTTCGGATCGGCCGAGGTGTCGCGCGCCAGCGTGATCAGCCGCGGTACGTCGTCGCGGTCGCCGATGTCGACGAGCAAGTCGACGAGACGACGCGCCGTGGCCGCATCGGCCCCCACGAGTCGGTCGCGTACCTGCGGCAGACACGAGCGCCCGATGGAGATGAGCACCTCGTGACAGGCCGCGCGGCCGTCGACCTGGTCGGGCGCCACGAGCCCGTCGAGCAGCCGATCGCGCACGTGCCCCACGACCGCATCGCCGGGCTCGGTGCGCGCCAGGAAGGCCTGGAGCGTCTCCACCGATGCCTTGCGCTCGCGCCATCCCGGCGCCGAAAGGCCGCCGAGCGCGTGTTCGACGTCGTCGGCGAGTCGTGCGTACGTCGTCACGCGGTCGCCCCCTGCCCCCGCCCCAGCGCCGTCACCAGGGTCTCGAACGCGTCGTCGATGGGACGGCCGCTGGGCTGCGCGTCCCCCTCGCCTCGCAAGATCTGCTCGAACAGCTCGCGGGCGATCTCGAGGTCGGCGGCCATGGCTCGGCGCGCGGCCGCGAGGCTCGTGGCCTCGTGCAGCGCGTCGCCGTTGTAGAGGATCAGGTCGGCGACGATCAGCGAGGCCAGCCGCGTTTGGTTGGTCGGAATCATGCGGCGGTCGCCTTCCTCACGCAGCTGCTCGCGCGCCTGGTCCTGGGCGGCGAGCGCGGGACTCGCCTGCGGTAGTCCGAGGTGCTCGCGAAGCTTGCGGGGCAACGCGTCGCACAGGTGGTGGATCTCGACGTAGTCGTCGGCGCCGTACAGCCGCGTCGGCCGGCGCTTGTAGCTCGTGCGCCGGTAGACCGACGAGACGAGCACGACCACCTGTGCCCCGGCCTCGCCCTCGTGCCGGGCGAGCTCGCACAGCTCGTAGCCCGGTACCTTCGGCAGACCGACGTCGACCACGAAACCGGCCCACCGACGCTGCGCCAAAGCCGTCCTCGCTTGCACCCCGTCGGTGACGGAGGTGACCGAAAAGCCCTCGCGCTCGAGGACGTGCTCGACGGCGCGGGCGACCGCGCGGCGCTCGTGGGCGAACAGGATCGCGGGCCGGGTCATGACGGCGTGGACTCCCGGTCGTCGGGCGTCGACGCGGTCGGCATCGGCCCGGGTGCCGACCGGGAGGGATCGATGAGGGCCTCGAGGTTGACCACGAAGACCATCTCCCCTTCGACGCGGCACACCCCCGCAAAGAAGGCCGCCTCCTCGTCCCCGCGCAGCATCGACGGGGCCGGCCGCACCGAGTCCGCCGGCACCCGAAGCTCGCCGAGGATCCGATCGACCTTCAGCCCCACGATCCGACCGCCGACCGAGACGATGATGAGCTTGTTGATCCGCGCGAGCGTGTCGTCGATGGGCACCCGGAAGCGCTTGCGCAGATCGATGACCGGGATGACCACGCCACGCAGCTGGATGACGCCCTCGACGATCGACGGCGCATGCGGGACGGGTCGCACCGGGTGGGGCCGGGACTGGATGACCTCCTTGATCCGCATGATGTCGATGCCGTACAGGCATCCGCCGATGAAGAACCCGGCGAGCTTGAGCTGCTCGCGCTCGGCCGTGTCGTCGCGGTGATCGCGTTCGCGCGCCGCGATCGCCACTCCGCCGATTCCGGCCACGCCTCGTCTTGGACCACGGTCGCTCATGCGTCCTCCTTGGCCAGCACGCGAACGCCCGGAGCGATGAACGCCTCGGTCGCCAGCACCGTCTTGAGCTCGAGCACGATCAGGATCTCGCCGCCGATCCGGGCCAGCGAACGAATGTACTCGCCACGGGGACCGGCGATGGCGCCGGGCGCTTCCTCGAGGTCCTCGGGGGCGATGGTCACCACGTCGATCACCGCGTCGACGACCAACCCGTACAGCTCGTCGTCGTGGCGGACGATGAGCGTCCGCGCGAAGCGGCCGATCATGCGCTCGCCGGACAGACGCAGTCGCTTGAACAGGTCGATGACCGGGATGACCGAGCCGCGCACGTTGCCGATGCCGAGCACGAAATCGGCGGTTCGCGGCACGGGGGTGACGTCGAAGACCTTCGCGATCTCGGCGATCTGCCGAATGGAGAGTCCGTACAGCTCGACCCCCACGCGAAACGCCACGTAGCGCTCGAGATCCTGGCGAACCTCGCGCTTGTAGCCGTGCTCGTAGTCCTCCTCGGTCGCCAGCGATTCTCCGCTGCGATCGAGCGCGCGCCACAGATCGCCGGGCTCACGGGCCATCGGTCACCTCCGGTCGTCCGATCTTGACGGGCGCCGACAGCTCGGCGCGCCCCATCGCCTCGTCGACGAGCTTGCCGACGTCGAGCAAGAGCACGGTGCGGTTGGCCCCGAGCTCGGTGGCGCCGGCGATGCCCGGGACCGCCCGCAGCGCCTTGCCCAGCGGCTTGATCACCACGTCCTGCTGTCCCACGAGGTCGTCGACCACCAGGCCCACGCGATGCTGGGCGAGGCCGATGACCACCACGTAGATGCGCTCGGGATCGACGTAGCCTCCCGCGCCCGGCAGCTCGAACAGCCGCGACAGGTGCACCAGCGGCAGCGTGCGCCCCCGCAGCGAGATGACTTCGTGTCCCTCCACCGTCGCGATCTCGGCCTCCCGGACCATGATCGACTCGAGCACCGCGTTGAGCGGGATGCAAAAGGTCTGCTTGGCGCACTCGATGACGAGCGCCTGAATGATCGCCAGGGTCACCGGCAGCGTGATCGAGAACTTGGTGCCCCGCCCCGGCTCGGTGTCGACGTCGATCATCCCCGAAAGTCGCGAGATGTTGGTCTTGACCACGTCCATGCCGACCCCCCGCCCGCTGATCTCGGTGGCGGTCTCCCGGGTCGTGAAGCCCGGCCGGAAGACGAGCTCGAGGGTCTCGGCCACGGACATCTCCCGCGCCTCCGTGGCGCTGACGACCCCCCGCCGCAGCGCGATGTCCCGGATGCCGCGCCAGTCCATGCCGCGACCGTCGTCCTCGACCTCGATGACGACACGGTTGCCCTTTTGAAACGCTCGCAGGTCGATGCGTCCCACCGCCAGCTTGCCCGCCGCCTCGCGCTCGGCCGCATGCTCGATGCCGTGGTCGATGCAGTTGCGGACCATGTGCATCAACGGATCGGACAGTTCCTCGACGATGAGCTTGTCGAGCTCGGTCTGGGCGCCGGAGATCGACAGGCGAATCTCCTTGTCGGCGTCGCGGCCGAGCTTGCGAACGACCCGGGCGAGCTTGTCGAACACCTGCCCCAGCGGAACCATCCGCACGTCGAGCAGGCCCTGCTGCAGCAGCGACAGCTTGCGGGACATCGCGCGGAGGTGCAGCAGGAAGTCCCGGGCCACGTCGCCCGAGTGCGCACGCCGCTTGAGGATGTCGAGGGTACTGCCGAGGTTGGCGTGGACGACCCCGAGCTCGCCGATCAGGTTCATCAGATGATCGAGTCGCTCGAGGTCGACACGGACCGTCTGGCTCAGACTGCGCAGGCTGATCGCGCCATCGATGCTCTCGCGCGGCGTCTCCTCCTCCTCGGCGACGTCGACGGGGACCGAGGGCGTCGGCTCGGGCTCCAGATGCACCGGCGCCGTCGTCGGGGCCGGCGTCCGCGGGGGCGAGGACGGCGCGATCGTGCGACCGCGGGACAGCTCGTGGACGGTGACGTCGTCTTCGGCGACGCCGGCGACGATCTCCGCGATCGGCCGATGCGAGCCCACGAGGATGTCGAGATCGATGCGGTCCTCCGAGGAGCTGTCGGCGGACGGCAGGTACGTGATGACCTCGCCGAACTCCTTCATCTTCGCCTTGAGCGTCTCGATGCCGACGTCGATGGCGAGCAGGTCGAACGACGCGTGGACCCGGTACAGATTGCGCTGCAGCCGGATGTTCTCGCGCAGGCGGTGCTCCTCGTACTCGGTCAGCACGCCGAGGATCGACTCGTCGAGCCCCGCGATCGTGTCGCCGGAGGCCCCCGCGGCGGGCTCGGGGCCGACGCCGGACAGTGCGGCGATCCGATCGAGCAACGGCCCGATCGAGTCCGACTCTTCGCGGCCCTCACCGAACGCGGCGAGCAAGCGCTGGAAGACCTCGACGCACTCGAACAGCACGTCGAGCGCCCTCGGCGTCAGTGCGAGCTTGCCCAGCCGCAGCGCATCGAGGGTGCCCTCGAGGGCGTGGCTGAGCGCGGCGATGGGCCCGGCGCCGAACAGCGCGGCGAGGCCCTTGAGGCTGTGCACCGCTCGGAAGGCGGCATTGAGCACGTCGGGGTCGTAGTCCCCCGTCCGCTGCTGGGCGTCGAGCTCCAGCAGATTGTGGGAGAAGGCCTCGATGACCTCCTGCGCTTCCGTCAGGAACTCGTTGGATGGCCGCGACGAGTCGGTCACGCGCCGCCCTCCCGTGCGCGCGCGATGACGTTGAGCAGGTCCTTGCCGGTGAACGGCTTGGCCAAAAACGCCGACGCTCCCGCCTCGAGGGCACGCTTTTGGTCCGTGTCGCTGGCGTCGGTGCTGATGACGATGACCGGCGTGTCCGCGTGCCGTTGGGCTTGTCGCACGTAACGGGTCAGCTCGATGCCGCTGACGTCGGGCATGTTGATGTCGGTGATGATCAAACCGAAGCGCCGTCGGGGCAGCGCGCGCAATGCGTCGAAACCGTTCTCGACTTCCACGACGGACCACTGACCCGTCGCTTCGAGGATCGAGCTGACGAATTGACGCATCGCTCGAGAGTCCTCGACGACGAGCACTGGCTCGGGCATGGGGCGGCAGTATAGCGCCCGACGTCCGTTCAGTCGTCCGCCGCCCGGGGCGGCCCCTCCAAAACACTGCGTAGCCGGGCCACGTGGCGCTCGGATGCGACCACCCACCACGGCACGCCCGGTGCTTCGGCCGAGACCTTCTCCTCGAGCCTCGCGGCCACCCCGCGCAGCAGCGACTCGACCACCGCCCGGTCGGCCGCCGGGCCGGGCATCGCCAGCAGGACGTCACTGGGTCCGATCCCGGACACGACGTCCACGATCCGAGCGGCGGCACGGGTGACGGCATCGTCTCCGGCCGCGTACCCGCCGACCTTGCCGAGCCCGAGCAGGACCCAGCGCGCCGCCGGCAGCGTGCGTCGTCCCGGCAGCAGCACGGCCTCGTCCCGTGCGCCCTCGCAAAAGCCCGAGCGGATCAACCGCGACAGCGCACCGCTGGTGCGCCAGTCGACGAAGCCGGCGAGGCCCCGCAGCGGGCGATCGTCGGAGAACAGCGGCAGCACGCCCAGGTCGCAGCGGTGTCGGCGAGGCGCGTGTTCGCTGTCGATCAGCACGCCGTCGAGGACGTCCCGGGACAGCGGCACGACCTCGACCCGAACGCGCGCCGCCTCGGTCACGCCCGCGACACCCGTGCGGGATCGGACAAGCGCTTGGCGACGGCGTCGAGCAACCCGTTGACGAAGCGCGCGGAGCGATCCGAGCCGTAGCGTCGTGCGATGCGTGCGGCCTCCGACAGCACCACGCCGCGGGGCGTGTCGGGCTGCACGCTCAGCTCCGTGGTCGCCACCCGCAGCACGTTGCGATCGACTCGGTCCATTCGGTCCAGCCGCCAGCGCTCCGAGGCCTGCCCGATCTCGGCATCCACCCCCTCGCGCGCCGCGACCCAGGCGTCGACGAGCTCGTCGGCGAAGGCGCGAGCATCCGCATCCTCGGCCAGCCGGGCGAACGCGTCTTCGCCGGCCTCGTCACCCCGCGGCGGGCTCGACCACAGCAGCTGCCGCGCCTCGCCCTCCTCGCCGGCGTCGAAGCGCTCCAGGTGGCACAGCACGAGCACCGCGAGCTCCCGGCCGCGCGCGCGCGGACCATTGGGGGTCGTGTCGGCGGACTTGGCGTTCATCGGCAGCGCCTACTTGCGGCGACGCGCGCGGGGCTTGGTCGTCGGCGAGGCCGAAGACTGGATCGCGCGATACAGCGAGACGAGCTCGACCGCGGCCATCACCGCCTCGGCGCCCTTGTTTCCGTACTTGGCACCCGCGCGATGGACCGACTGCTCGAGCGAGTCGGTGGTCAGCACGCCGAACGTGACGGGGATGTCGGCCGTCTGCGCGAGCGAGGCCAGGCCCTTGGTCACCTCTCCGGCGATCAGATCGAAGTGGATCGTGTCGCCGCGCATCAGGCAGCCGAGGCCGACGACGGCGTCGAAGCGTTTGGCCTCCACGAGCTTGCGCGCGGCGGCGGGGATCTCGAAGGAGCCGGGAACCCGCACGACCGTGATGTCCTTGGCGTCACCGCCGTGACGGACGAGGGCGTCGATGGCTCCCTCGAGCAAGCGCTCGGTGATGAATGCGTTGAAGCGGCCGACGATGATGCCGAACTTCATCCCGGTCGCCACGAGGTCGCCCTCGAGCACTTCGACGTCGCTGAGCGAGGCCATGAAGGCTCAGATACCGCCCGCACCGGCCGCGATCAACTGAACACGGCCGGCGGGGCCCGGGGTGCGCGGGTGGCTCGATCAGCCCCGGCGCCGACGCCGGACGGCGAGGCCGAAACCGAGGCCCAAGAGCCACCAGCTGTACCCCGAGCCGGGCGCGCTGCGGCAACTGCAGCCACCCGCGTCGTCACCGTCGGCCGCGGGAGCATCCGTGTCCGTGTCGGAATCGCCCGCGGTCCCCTCCCCGGCGGACGCCGAGCCCGTGCCTGGTCCCGCGCCGCCGTCGGTGTCGTCGGGCGCGGGACCGCCGGTGCCCGCGCCGCCGGTCGTCTCGTCACCGGCTCCGGTGGTCACGACGCCCGCGGGCACGCACAGGTTCTGTGCCACGTCGCACAGCTCGTCGACCTCGCAATCGACGTCGGCGGTGCAGCAGCCCGCGATCGGCTCGTGGCTGCAGCCGCTCGCCGCAGCGCACGCGTCGGCGGTGCACACGTCGCGGTCGTCGCACGAGAAGTCCTTTGCGGGCACGCACGCGTTGTCGTCGCAGACCTCCTCGCCGTTGCACGCATCCGAGTCCCCGCAATCGGCGTCGACCGAGCACACGTGCTCGACCATGCCGGCGAAGCCGACCTCGCCCGTGGTGAGCCCCGTGGCGAACGGCGGCGCCGCAGTGAAGTCCCCGCCCGCGCTCACCTCGAAGATCTGCTCGCCGGTCAGCGCGTACAGCTCCCCGGACGACGTCCCGAGCAACCCTTCCACCCGCGCGAGTCCGACGGCCGGCAGCGTCGCGAAGGCAGGCGCGGCCGACAGGTCTCCGCCGGCGGTGAAGTCCACCACCTCGGGGGCCGATCCGACACCGCCCATCGCCTGCGCGCCCAACCACTCCAGCGTGAACGCCGGGCGCCCAGACGCGAACGGCGGGGCCTCGGTGAAGTTGCCGCCGGCGGTGATGTCGAACAGATCGCCGTTGGCCGACCAGATCGTGCCCGCATCGTCGACCAGAAAATCGACCGGGGCGGGCAAGCCCGTCGACAGCAGCGTCGCGGTCGCGACGAGGTCGCCGCCCGTGGTGATGTCGGCCACCAATCCGGTCGTCGGATCCGACACGAGGATCGTCTGCCCGTCGCACCACAGGCCTCCGGGAAAGAACGGACCGAACGCGAACGCGGGCGCATCGGTGAAGTCACCGCCGTCGGTGATCACGGTGACTTCGCCGCTGGCACTTTCGGCCACGTAGATGTCACCGCCTGGACCCACACAGATCCCGAAGGGCTGCGAGAGCCCGGTGGCGAAGCGAGGCGCGGCGGCGAGGTCACCCCCGGCGGAAAACTCCAGCACCGACCCCGTCGCCGCCTCGGTCACGAGTAGGTTGCCGGGCGCGGCGTGGGCGTACGTGGGCAGAGCGATCGCGGCGGCGACCGACGCAAAGCAAGCAAGGTTACGCATGGATGAAGGTCCTGTATTCGTCGAGCCGATAAGGTAAGGAGGAAGGTCAGACCGCGATCCCGGGCAGGGGTCCGGTCCCGTCGTCGAAACCGCCGAACTCGGTGACGGGCAGTCCCATCACGTTGCAGATCGACGTCAGCAGCCGGCAGTGGTTTTCACCGTCGAACTGGTGGAAGCGCTGGGTCTGTAGGCGGCCGCCCGCGCCCCCGAGCAGTACGAACGGCATGTCCTGCCAAGAGTGGTTGTTGCCCTTGGCGATCTCGGTGCCCCAGACCACGAGGGTGTTGTCGAGCACGGTCGATCCGTCGGGCTCTTCGATCGCGTCGAGCCCCTGTGCCAGGTACGCCAGCTGCTGCGCGTACCAGCGGTAGATCTGGGTCATCTCGTCCCGGGCCGCCTGGTCGGAGTCGCCGGCGTGAGTCGTGGTGTGGTGCGGGTCGTCGATGCCGATGAACGGGTACGGGCTGTTGTCGTTCTCGCCGACCCGGAACATCAGGCTCGCCACGTTGGTCGCCTGGCACGCGAATGCCTCGACGATCAGATCGATCTGCTGGTGCGAGATGATCTCGGTATTGCCGAAGCTGCCGAGCTCGACGGGATCGCCGATATCCGGAGGCGTGCACACGTACTCGGCCGACAGCGCCTGCTCCATCGCCCGGATCCCGTCCAGGTGCGCCTCGATCTTGATCCGATCGTCGGCGGCGACCTGGGTTTGGACCACCTCCAGCTGCGGCTTGACCACGTCGATGACCGACAGGCGCTCGGCCTTGAGCTTGGCCGCCGTCTCGGTATCCACGCCGAAGTCACCGAAGATGCGCTCGAACATCGCGTGAGGGTTGCGTTCGGGCGTCAGCGGCTGGTCGGCGCCGGCGTAGCTGATCCGCGCGCCCGGATGGTTGGCGATGCTGGTCTGCACGCCGAACTCCAGTGACTTGAACGGGGTCTGCGTCCCGATCTGGTCGGCGACCGCCTGATCTACCGAGGGCCCCGAGCCCCAGCCGTGCGGCGTGCCGACGGCGGGATGGAGGAACTCGTCGCCCTCGAGCATCGGCGAGCCGGTGAACAGATACGCCGGTCCCACGGTGTGCATGCCGCCCGGGGGGCCCGACGGGACCATGTCGAGCCCGTCGACGACCACGAGCCGATCGAGGTAGGGCGTGAGCGGATCGAGAATCGTCGGCAGCGTGAAGTCGCTGGTCGTGCCCGTGGGCAGCCAGTTTTCTCGGATCGTGCCGTGGGGATGAAACATCAGCAGCAGCCGCACCGGAGGCGTCTCCGGGCCTCCGGCCGCACTGCGCAGCAGCGGCAGGAAGGGCGAGACGGCCGCGGACACGCCGAGCGTCTGCAGCAGCCGTCGGCGACCGAAGTGGGGATTGAACGGATGGCGTCGCATCGTCGAGTTCCTCTTCATTGCGCCAGGCGGTAGCGGAACGGGTCCGTGGTCACGAGGTTCAACACGAGCTCGCGGACGTCACCGTCGGACGCCGCGAACTGGGTGGACAGAAGCTCGAGCGAGCAGTCGTCGTCGATCGACTCGTAGCGGCCGAAGGCGTAGCGAAACCACTGTCGGCTCACGCACTCGCGCACCTGCTCGGACTCGGCGAGCATGGCCGAGAGCTCGACGGCCCCATCGAACGGACCGTCGACGTCGGTCGCGACGAGCTCGCCCGACTGATCGACGGGTAGCCCGTTTTGGACCTCGCGGTACGCCCCGATGCCGTCGTAGCCCTCCATCCCCAGGCCGATGCCGTCGATGAGGGCGTGACATCCAGCGCAGGTGGGATCGGAGGTGTGTTGCTCGAAGATCTCGCGCGTGGTCGCGTTGGGATCCGGATCGGGCGGGATCACGTTGATGCCGGGCGGCGGCGGCGGCGGCGGGTCGCACAGCACCGCCCCGCGCACGGTGGCGCCGCGGTCGATCGGCCCCGATTGGTTGGAGTGCGCGTGCACGGCCAAGAAGCTCGCCTGCGTCAGCAGCCCGGCCCGCTCGTCCTCGGGCAGCGGCACCGGGGTCCCCACGGTGGCCCCGGCCGGCTCCTGCACACCGTACAGCTCGTACAGCGGGCCCTCGAGATACGAGTACGGCGCCGTCAGCAACGTGCGCAGCTTGCCGTCGCCCTCGAGCACGACCAGCGAGGAGAAGCGCCGCGTCTCGGCGATCATCGCCTCGCGCAGCGTCTCGTCGAACGCGCCGTAGACGTTCGGGTCCTTGGTCAAGTACGGCAGCTCGTCGAGTCCGAGCCACTGCACGTGGAAGCTCGCGACCGACTCGCGGGCGCGGGCGTCGTCGAGCAACCGCTCGGCCTGCGCGCGCAGCTGCGCGACATCGGCGAGCTCGCCCGCCTCGGCGGCGTCGAGCAACGCATCGTCGGGCACCGAGTTCCACAGGAAGAACGAGAGGCGCGACGCCAGCTCGAACTCCGAAAGTGCCACCACCCCCGACGCTCCCGGGTCGGGCAGGTCGAGCTCGAAGTGATACAGAAAGTGCGGCGACTGCAGCATCGCCTGCAGCACGAGCCGGATCCCGTCCTCGAAGGTGTCGGCCCCCTCGGCGAGCGTGACGTGGGCGTCGATCTCGTCCTGCGTCAGCGGGCGCCGGAACGCGCGCCGTCCGAACGTTGCGACGAACTGCGCGGTGCAGCCGACCGATCCGGCTGGACACGGCAGGATCGCGGCGAGCTCGCCAATCGCATCGGCGGCCACGTCTTCGGACAGTGCCCGGTACTGATCGAGCTGCACGGGAGAGACCGGTGCCGACAGGTTGCTGTCGAACGGACCAACCTTTTCGTCGCCACCGAGCACGTCCGTGTCCGCCGTGACGCCGAGCAGGTCTCGCACCGCGTTGGCGTACTGGGCCCGGGTCAATCGTCGCAGCGGCGTCGCACCGACGGTGACCTCGGGACACGCTGCCATCGGCTCGCCCGTATCGGAATCGGTCCCGTCGGCCGTATCGTCACTGGCGGTCCCTCCCGTGTCCGTGCCACCGTCGTCGGTCCCGGAGGTGGTGCCGGGATCACTGCCCTGCCCGCTTCCTTCACGACAGCCACCGGCGGCCAACAACAACAATGAAGCGACGCGCCAAGACCGAGCGCGTTCCAAAACCAAGCGCATACCAAACTCCCCGGACGCCCAAGCCGCGGCGCCCACTGGCGTATTACTGTCCGGGCCCGATCGGTTCCTTCACGCTTTCTTTTTGTCGCGCATCACGCGCAAACGCGACCCGATCCGCTCAGGGCGTCGTCAGGCACAGCGTGGCTTCGCCGCAGCTGTTGTCACAGGTGGCCGCGCCCCCGCACGTCAGCTGACAGCCCTGCGTGCAGTCTCGGATCCGGCACACCGACGCGTCCGTGCACGTCAGGTGACAGCCGCCGCCCGGACACGAGACGTCGCAGGACTCGGTGCCCTCACACTCGAGCTGACAGCCCACGCCTTCGCATGTGCCCTCGCAGCGCTCCGCATCGATGCACTCGTCGATGCAGTTGCCACCGTCGCAATCGAGATCGCAGCGAGCCCCATTGGCGCAGGTGGTATTGCAGGCGCCGGCCAGGCACTCGGTGCGGCAGTCGAGATCACCGTCGCAGGTGAAGCTGCAGCCGCCGTTGAGGATCCCCTGGCACGCGAAGGCGCAAGGCGAGCTCGTGCAGGCGCACGTGTCGGTGATCCCGCACGCGGTCGGGACGGGAAAGTCCACCGAGGTCGATCCCACCGACGTGCCGTCGTCGGTCGCCGCGGTCGTCGACGTCGCGACGTCCTGCGACGTGGTCCCGCCGACGAGGTCTCGCTCGAGCGTGCACGCGGCGAGGATCGACACGACGGCCAGGGATCGCGAGGGATGGGTCACGGGGATCCGTCCAGCTCCAGGGCGCGTTTTTGCAGGCGAGGCGCGTAGACGCTGCCGGGATGCTCGGCCAGGAACGCCTCGATCGAGCCGCGCTCCTGCGCGGTACGACCGAGCTGACGCAGCGCTCGGATCCGACCGTAGCGCGCTTCCTCGACCAGGCCGCCGGCGGACGCGGCGAGGTACGCGTCGAAGTGCGCCAGCGCGGCCTTGGCATCGCCCCGCCGCAGCCACAGTCGGCCCATCGTCACGCGAGCGGCCGTCGCCTCGGCGCTGCGCGGGAACTCGGCGAGCAGTCGCTCGTAGGTTCGCAGCGCCCGCGCGGTTCGTTTGTCGCGCAGCTCCTGCTGCGCGCGCTCGAGCAGGCCGTCGGCCGTCGTGGGCCATGGTCGCGACGATGCGCCGGCGCCGGTCTCCCCCGCCTCGGCTTGGTCGGTCGGGGTTGCCCCGTCGGTCTCGCCGGTGCTCGTCTCGTCCCGGTCGGCCTCGCCCGTCGACGACGTCGAGAGGTCCGGCGGCGGGGTCACCACCGTCCCCAGCGTGCGTCCCGGCGAGGGTGCCGGCAACCGCTCGCGCGCGTCGCCTCCCGGATCGGTTTCGCCGGCCTGGTCGGGCGCGAGCGAGCCGGGCGCGTCCTCGTCCGCCGTAGTCGACAGTTGCGGCCGCAGGACGAAGAAAATGAACGCCGCCGCCGCCGCGAGCCCGAGGCCCGCCACGAAGGCGATGACCAAGCCTCGCCTCGGCGTCCCGTCGGCGACGACGTTCGCGGGCGTGTCCTCGGCATCGGAGGAAGCGTCGTCGCGGGGCCCCCGGGCCAGCTGCTGCAGCGCGCCGGCGATGATGTCCTCGTCGCTGCGCTCGCCGGGACGAGGCGCCGCACCGACTTGCCGCAGCACCGCGAGCAAGGCCGCGTCGTCGTCGCTCATCGGTCCCTCCCTTCCGCGGTGCCGATCGCCCGGTCACGTCGCACCGCCTTGCGCAGCGCGGCCATGCCCAGACGCAAGCGGCTCTTGATCGTATTGGCACTCGCGTCCTCCATCTCCGCGATCTCGCTGAGCGAGTGGCCGAGCGCGTGGTGCAGCACGATCGCCTCGCGCTGCGGGGCGGGGAGCCGGTCGAGATACTCCTGCACGTCGCGGGCGAGCGCGTGCGTCAGCGGCTCGCCACCGTCGCGGGCGGCGAGTCGATCGACGGCGTCGACCACGGGCTCGGACTTTCGTCGCTCGCGCTGCAGATGTCGCAGGGTCGTGCGCGCGGCGACCCGCCCCACCCACGCGTCGAGGCTCGACTCGCCCCGATACGTCCCGATGCTCGCGAGCACCTCGAGCAGACTCAGCTGGGCCGCGTCGTCGGCGTCGGCAGCCGTCGACGCGAGCGCCCGCGCCACGCGTCGGATCTTCGGCAGCACCCGGCGCGCCAACCAGGCCTGCGCCTTTGGGTCGCCGGTGGCGGCACGCTCGATCGTCGCGCGCTCGAGCGAGACGGCCTCGCCGGCGTCGGCCACGGCGCCGCCGGCCTCGACGAGGGCCCAGCCCAGGGGCAGCGAGATGGAGGCGCCGAACACTGCGAACACGGTGGACACGGCCCGGTGACGCGGGTCACTCTTTGTTTCGCGCCGGCCGGACGAGCACGCCGAAGCGAACTCCCGCCTCGGCGAAAAACCGCGCAGGATGGGGTTGGAGAACGATTTCGGGGGTCGGACGTGCGACCGCGTAGTCCGCGCGACTGGTGACCACCTCGGCGCCGACCCGCAAGCCGAGCCGTACACGGGGTGAGACCGACATGCCCACGCCCACGCCGGCCGCCACCGTGGAGAACACACGGAGCTCGTCGGCCGTGACCACCACGGTCGAGGCCCGCGCGTCGGCCCGGCGCACCACCGGATCGACACTGACGCGCCCGGCGAGCTCGACGTCGCCGCGACGCTTGGCACCGAACACGAAGCGATAGCCGCCCTCGAGCGAGATCGGATGCGGGCGCACGTCGAACGTCACGTCGTCGGTCCGCACCTCGGCGGGCAGCACGAGGTCGTAGCGTAGGCCCAGGGAAGCCACCTCGGTGATCGTCCACGACGCGCCGAGGCCGGCGGCGTGGGTCCACGGCAGCTCGTCGGCGAACGTGCGGCCGACGTAGGCGACGCGAAACCATACGCGGGCCCACTGCGGTGGTGGCTCGGGTTCGGGCTCCGGTTCCGGCTCTGGTTCCGGCTCTGGTTCGGGCTCCGGTTCGGGCTCCGGCTCCGGTTCGGGCTCCGGCTCCGGTTCGGGCGCGAGCGGCTCGAGCGTGTCCGGATCGAGCACCTCGAGCCCCTGCACTGGACCCGCGAGCGACTCGGCCACGATACTGCCGGCGATGTTCCCGAACGCCTCGAGCGTGGCCGCGCGAGCGTCGTCGGTCACCCCGAGCGTACGGCCGCGGATCGTGTCGGCTCGCACGTCGTACAGCACCAGACGCATGGCCGCCGAATCACCGGCGATCACCCAGAGCACGCCGTCGGCCGCGAACTCCGCGGCACGTCGCTTCGACACTTCCGCCACCGTCTCCGGGGCGAACGCGGCCGCGTCGTAGCGCACCACATCGACCTGGGCATCGACACCGGCGGTATGGGCGTGGACCGCATCGACGAGGCGGTCGTCGAGATCGTCGTCGGGTCGGTCCGGCACCATGACCACGACGCCACGCGCGGCCGACGACGCGACGCCGGGGTCGTCGGTCGGTGGCGTGGCGGCGGCCGGCCCCGCAAGGACGCACAAAAGTGGCAGCAGCACGAGGACCGGGCCCGAGCCTACCAGCCCCGGCGCCCTCGCTCCGGTCGATCGAGGGCGCCGAGTCTGCGCGCGCCCGACCTCAACCGCAGCTGACGTCGGTCCCATCGACGGTCGGCAACGACCCGTCGGCGCAGCCGACCACACAGCCGAGCAGCTGGTCGCAGTCGTGGACGATGCAGCCGGTGGCCGGACAGCTGACGGTGCACACCCCCGATCCGCCGCACGAGACGTCGCAGCTGGCCGCGTCTTCGCACCCGACGGCGCACAGCTCGTTGCCGTCACAGCTGACGGTGCAGTCCGATCCCGACAGACAGCTCGCATCGCAGCTCGTCGTCGTGCTGCAGTCGAAGTCGCACGTGTCGTCGGCTTCGCAGATGCACTGGTCCTCGGCGCAGTTGGTCTGACCGCCGGTGTCCGGGCCGGTGTCCCCGGTGTCGGCGTCCGGTCCGGTGTCCTCCGCGCCGGTGTCGGCGGAATCGGTCGCCTGGCTCGTGCCACCGGGATCGCTGGTCGCACCGTTGCCCGTGCCATCGGCGTCGGCGTCGGCGTTGCCCGTGCCGTTGCCGGACGTCGCGTCGCCACCGTCACCGTCGCCACCGTCACCGGCGCTGTCGGAAGCGCCATCGTCGTCGGAGCCCTCGATGATGCAGCCCGATCCCGGTGCGAGCAGGACAGAGGCGGACAGAAGGAAGCTGAAGCAGGAGTTGGGCTTGATCATGCCCCGCCCGTGGCCGCCCCCGAACGAAGCGGGTCACAAAAAATGCGTTGCATCAGCCCGCATGGGTCCAAGGGACGACGTTCCAGAAAAAATGACCCGTCGTCTTCGCGCCACGCCACGCCCCGGACGTGAACCTTCCAAGCCTCGTCCTTCGTCTCCTCGGTCCATCCACCTGCTTCTGCGCGGGTCTGTTGTTCGCCGCCTGCGACGAGCAAGAGGCCTGCGTCGAGGGCGAGGCTTGCGTCTGCGAGTCCGACTGCACCGAGAGCTGCGATGGGGCCGGGTGCGGCTTCACCTGCCAAGCGGGGGTCTCGTGCGACTTCGAGTGTCCCGAAGGCGGATGCGCCGTGACGTGCGAGGCGGGCTCGGAGTGCGACGTCGCGTGCGCCGGTGGCAGCTGCTCGGTCGCGTGCACGGACGCGGCATCGTGCAACGTCAGCGAGTGCACCGGCGGATCGTGCATCGTCGCGTGCGGCGGCTCGGCCGAGTGCACCAACGCCTGCGGCGTCGAAGCCGGCTGCATCACCGAGTAGCGGATCCGGTCAGCGCGCGCAGCCGACCCGCTCGTCGTCGAGAACGACATCGTCGATGTAGACGACGAACTGCGGATTGGCGTCCTGGTAGTTGGCCCACCCCACGGAGATGTCGTCGAACGACGGCAGCTGCGGATCCTGGTCGGAGGTGACGGCGAGGATCTCCTCACCCTCGACCCACAGCGTGGCCTGCTGCGCGCCCTGGTCGTGGTGCCACTCGATGCAGAACCAATCTCCCGGCCAGTCGTAGACGTAGGAGGTCTCGAAGATGAACTCGCCGGCGTTGGACGTCTGGACGTTGTAGCCCCAGTTGTGCTTCATCTGGTTGTTTTCGATCGCCGCCCAGCGCACCTGGTGCGTGCTCCCGTTCCAGTTGCCGCGTGCCTCGAACACGTCGCCGTGGATCACCCCGCCGCCGGGCCAGGGAATCGGCGTCCCCATCCGGAAGTACATGCGACCCCAGTGACCGTCGGCGAGCGGGGTGACATCGCCCATGTACGTCATCCACTGCGCCCCGACGTTGCTGCCCTCGATCTTCAGCGCCTGGCTGCCGTGCGCGGCGTCTTCGTCCGTCACGCCGATCGAGTTGCCGCCCCACACGCCGCTGGGTCGCAGTCCCCAGCCGTCGGGAAACCCGCCGAGCGTCGCGGACTCGAAGTCGACGCATGCGATGTAGTCGCCGGCGTCGCAGCCCTCGCCCGCCGCGCCCGTGCTGTCGGACGAACCATCGGCACCACCCGAGCTGTCGGCCGGCGGCATCGTCGTCGCCGTGGTGGCCGACGAGGTCGACGGGTTGGTGCCGCTGCCAGAGTCGGCGTCGTCGGATCCTTGACTTGGACTCGACGTCGCCGGTGACGACGTCCCCGACGAGCCGCCGTCGTTGCCCGTATCCCCGCCGCCGTCGTCCCCGCACGCGAGCGAGAGCGAGAGCACGGTCCCCAACCAAACCCCGGCCGTTGCTTGCCACCCCATGCGCCCACGGTACCACCGGGATGCGCCGTCGCGCCGGCCGACCTTCGCGGGTTGAAAGGACCGTGTCCGAGGTCGCACCATGGACGTGGTGCTCCGCCGGATCGAACCGTGGTTGACCCTCGTGTCGGCCCTCACCGCGTGCACGGCAGCGCCGGACGAGACCACGACGGCGACGGCGACGGCGACGACCGACGGCGGCCACGACGAGTCCACGGGCGGGCCCGAGGACAGCGGCGAGCCCGACCCTCCCGTCGCGTCCGCGTGCCCGCCGGGCACCACCGCGAGCGCGGCCCCTCGTTCGATCGCGGAGGCAGTCGCCCTCGTCAATGCCCTGCCCCACCCGCTGTCGCTGGACTGCTTCCTCGAGCGCCTGCCACGACCGCTGGCCGCGACGGCCACGATCAGCACGGTGAGCCTCCAACCCGCCGACGGCGCGCGCAGTCCTCGGGTGTTCCTGTTCGTCGACGACCTCGTGATGTCGATCGCCATCGACGGCACGGAGGGCACGCGCTTGCTCGAGTTCGGCGAGCTCGTCTCGCCCACGCAGTCGATCAAGGGAGAGATCGAGTTCCCGGTCGAGGCCACGCTCGGCGAGTCCGATCCGACCGCGCGCATCCTCGACGAGACGGGCTCGCAGTGCCGCCTGTGCCACGGTCACGAGGCGCCGCATCCGGCCTACGAGACCGCGATCGTCTCCGATGCCCTGCAGTTTCGTCCCGACGAGCTCGTCGAGCTCGAGGCCCTGCGCGCCGAGCACGAGGCATGCGACGCGTCGGCCGAGCCCGCGCGCTGCGCCCGACTGTCGGCCTTGTTCGATCACGGCGCGCTCGTGCAGTCGCCGTTTCCGTACGAGCTGCCGACGATCTACGACTACGAGTGAGCGCCGGGCCGCGGGCACGAAAAAGCGCGCGGGCCATCGACCCGCGCGCCTTCGTGTCGGCCTACGCCGCAGCGACTAGCTGTCCTTGCTGCGGTCCGGGCCGTCCTTGGCCTTGTCGCCCATGCCCTTGAACTTGTCGGCCATGAGGTCGCCGAGGGTGGCGCCCGCCTGGCTGGCGTTCTGGAAGCCCTGCGCGTCGGCGAGCTCGTCCTGACGGCGCGCGCTCTTGATCGACAGGCCGATGCGACGCTCGGCGGCATCCATCTGGATGACTTCCGCGCGCTGCGTCTGTCCCGGCTCGAGCACCTGCGCCGGATCTTCGATCCGCTCGTCGGTGATCTCCGAGATGTGGATCAGGCCCTCGATGCCGGGCTCGAGCTCGGCGAACGCACCGAAGTCGGCCAGCTTGAGGATCTTGACCTCGACGATCTTCCCGATCGGGTAGTCGTACGGGATCCGATCCCACGGGTCCTGCTGCAGCTGCTTGATGCCGAGGCTGATCTTCGGCTTCTCACCGGTGTTGTCGATGTTGAGGACCATCGCCTGCACCTCGTCGCCCTTCTTGAAGAGCTCGGAGGGATGACGCACGCGCTGGGTCCACGACAGGTCGGTGATGTGCACGAGGCCGTCGATACCGGGCTCGAGCTCCACGAACACGCCGAAGTCGGCGATGTTGCGGATGACGCCCTGCACGACCGTCCCGGGCGGGTAGGTCTCGACGACCTTCTCGTACGGGTTCTCCTCGAGCTGCTTCATGCCGAGCGAGATGCGGTTCTGCGAGACGTCGATGTCGAGCACGACCGCCTTGACCTCGTCGCCGATCTTGAGGATCTGCTTGGGGTTTTTGATCTGGCGCGTCCAGGACATTTCCGAGACGTGGACCAGACCTTCGATGCCCTCTTCGAGCTCGACGAAGGCGCCGTAGTCCTTGATCGACACGACCTTGCCCTGGACGACCGTGCCGGGGATGTACTTCTCCTCGGCGTTGATCCACGGGTCGGGCGTGATCTGCTTGAGGCCCAGGCTGACGCGCTCGGAGTCCGTGTTGAACTTGAGCACCTTGACCTGCACCTTGTCGCCGACCTGGAACAGCTCGGACGGGTGGTTGACCCGGCCCCAGCTCATGTCGGTGATGTGCAGAAGACCGTCGATACCGCCGAGGTCGATGAACGCACCGTAGTCGGTGAGGTTCTTGACCACGCCTTCGACGATCTGATCCTCCTTGAGCTTGGCGAGCGTGTCTTCCTTGAGCTCGGCCCGCTCCGCTTCGAGAAGGACGCGGCGCGACAGCACGATGTTGCCGCGCTTCTTGTTGAACTTGATGATCTTGAACTCGAAGTCCTGACCGATGAACGTGTCGAGGTTTCGAACCGGGCGCAGGTCGACCTGGCTGCCGGGAAGGAACGCCTTGACGCCACCGGCGAGCATGACGGCGAGGCCACCCTTGACGCGCGCAGTGATGTTTCCGGTCACGAGGCCTTCGGAGTCGACGGCCTTGGAGATCTCGTCCCACACCTTGCGCTTGCGGGCCTTCTCCTTGGAGAGGATGACGAGACCGTTCTGGTCTTCGGCGGTTTCGAGGAGGACCTCGACGACGTCACCGATCTTGACGACGGGGATCGTGCCTTCTTCGTCGTCTTCTTCGCGGAACTCGCGGAGCGGAACCTGGCCTTCGGCCTTGAGGCCGACGTCGACGACGGCGAAGTCGCCGATCAGGTCGACGATGGTTCCTTTGACGATCGTGCCTTCCTTGACCTCGGGGGCCTCTTGGTAGGACTGCTCGAATAGATCGGCGAAGTTTTCGTCGCCGGGAATGGTTGCGGCTTGGGTTGACATACGATTGGGTGAACTGACGTTTTTTCGTTGGGATCCGCGGACGTGCGGCGTGTGCGCGGCCGTCGCGGAGGGCGGAACGTAGGGTGTTTGCTCGAAGCGGTCAACCGAGACCACGACGCCCCAAGCGCCTTCGGCTCACGACGGTCCCGAGGCGGCGCGGGTCAACGGGGCAAGTGCACGAAGATGGCGTCGATGACCTGCTCGATCGACAAGCCGCTCGAGTCCACCTCGATCGCGTCCGCGGCCGGCCGAAGGGGCGCTACGGCCCGTCCGGAGTCTCGCGCGTCTCGCGTGGCCATGGCCGCTTCGAGGTCCGCGAGCGACGGGGCCTGCACGCCTTCGGCCGCCCGCAGGTCCTCGAGCCGTCGTCGGGCCCGCGTGGTCAGGTCGGCCGTGAGAAAGAACTTGTACGGGGCGTGCGGGAACACGACCGTCCCCATGTCGCGCCCCTCGGCGACGCAGCCCTTGGCGCCGACGGCGCGCTGAATCTCGAGCAGGGCCTGCCGCACGTCCGGGTGCGCCGAGACCTGCGAGGCGCCCTCCGAAATCTCGGGGGTACGAATGGCCTCGGACACGTCTTCGTCGCCGAGCATGACCCGCTGCCGACCGTCGACCTCCGCGAACGCGATCGGAAGCTCCGCCGCGAGCTCGACCAGACCGGCCTCGTCGTCCCACCGCACCTGCCGTCGGCGGGCGACCAACGCGAGCGTCCGATAGATCGCGCCGGTGTCGAGCAGCACGACACCGAGGCGGTCGGCCACGGCGCGGGCGATGGTGCTCTTGCCGGCGCCCGCCGGCCCGTCGATCACGACGAGCCACGGCCGGTCGTTGTCCGCCGCGTTCACCGGCCGCAGGGTACGTGGCCGACCAACCCGGGACAAGACGACCCCGTTCGCTTGCGAGCGCGTCGGCAACGGTGGCAGCGTACCCGCCATGTCGACCGATTGGACCGTGGCCACCTCGTGGTCCCGTCGCCTCGTCGGCGGGGTCGCGCTCGTGACGAGCCTCGGCACCGCGGCGTGCGTGACGGTCACGCCGGCGCAGCGCCAGATTCTGAGCCAGCCCGAGATGACCCCGGCCACCGACTTGCCCGAAGAGGTCTGGCACGGTCACGTCGAAGCCGCCCGCGAGGCGGGCTTCGGTGGACACGGTGCCGCCGGTGGTGGCTGCGGCTGCGGCTGACGCGACGTGCCGACGATGCGCCGTCCGACTCACCGCTGGACCCGGCTGTCCGCCGTCGCCGTCGCGCTGACGACATGGCTCGTCGGCGTGTTGGTCGGGGCGTGGCCGCGGGACGCGGGCGCGGAGGACCGCGTGATCGTTCGCGGCAACTACTATCGCGAGGCATCGACCCGGGTGCTGCAGCCCGAGGTGAGCGTCAGTGTCGACGTCCCCGACGAACGGCTGTCGCTGGGCGCGGCGTACATGCTCGACGCGATCAGCTCGGCTTCGATCGCGTCGGGCGCGGCAGAGGTGACCGGCGGCGACGCGGTGTTCACCGAGGTTCGCCACGAGACGACGGCGTTCGCCTCGTCGAAGATCCGCAACTGGGGCTTCGGGGGCTTTTTTCGCTACTCGACCGAGACCGACTACATCTCGCGGTCGCTGGGCGCCAACCTCAGCCGCGACCTGCTGTCGCGATCGGTGACGCTGAGCCTGAGCTACGCCTACAACTTCGATCGCTTCTTTCGGATCCAGAACAACACGGGCGCGCGTGCCCCGTGGTGCTCGGGCAACGTGCCCATCGAGGAGTGCACCGACGGCGGCCACGGCAAGGGCTCCAACCTGCTGCAGGTCCACTACCTCTCGGGCGGCTACACCCACGCGCTGCACAAGACCCTGCTGGGCATGGCCACGGTCGAGGTCGCGCACGCGCGGGGTCCCCAGGACAACCCCTACCGTGGCGCCCAGATCCCCTCGGCCACCTACGAGACGCACCCGTACCTCCGAACCCGCGTGGCGCCCACGATCGCGGCCCGGTGGAAGATCGTGCCCGCGAAGATGGTGATCGAGCCGCGCTACCGCTTCACGACCGACACCTGGGACATCCAGACCCACGCCATCGACATGCGGCTGCACTTCCGGGTGCTCACGCACCTGCTGCTGCGGCTGCGGTATCGCTTCTACACCCAGAATTCGGCATTCTTCTTCCGCGAGGCCGGCGACTACCTCGAGCCCACCGGCGAGTGCACCCGTGATGCCCCCGAGAACTGTGCGACCGCGGACCCCAAGATGGGCGCGTGGGTATCGCATACGCCCGGTGTCCAGCTCACCTACGAGTTCGATGGAATCGCCGCCAAGGTGCCCGCGTTGCGCTGGCTCGAGCGCGGATGGATCCAGGCCACGTACAACCACGTGTTCCAGACCAACCGGTTCGGCTACGCACGGCTGGGATCGCTGGCGCTGTCGTTCGCGTTCTAGCGGCGCGACGTTCCTGCGCTCGGCCGCGCTCGGCGGTCTGCTCTTCCTCGCGGCGTGCGGGGGCGATCGGAGCGACGCCGTCGATGCGGTGGCCGTGGTCGACGGCATCGAGCTCGACGCGTCCGTGGTGGCGTTCATCGCTGCGCGCGATGGCATCGACGAAGCAGCGGCGCGGCGCCAGGCGATCGAGACACTGCAGCTGGTCGCAGCATCGAGGGCCGCCCGGGCACAGACGGCCGGCGAGCCGGAGCCGGAGCTGACCGACAGCCGACGCACCCAGCTACTGCGGGCCGCGCGGGCGCGGCTGTGGCTGCACACCGATTTCGAGCCGTCGCGAGGACCGGATGCGATCGATGCCGACGATCCGCTCCTGCAGCGTGCCCGCAAGACGGGCGCATGGGTGCACCCCGCGATCGTGCGCACCTGCCAGCTCGTCGTGATGCCCAACACCACCGATCGCGACGAGAGCACGCGCATCGCGAGCGACCCGGCGTGGATCGAGGAGGCGACGCGCATCGCCACCACGCTGCGCGAGCGTGCCGTGCTCCATGTGCCGCCCGGCGACCCCGAGGCGTGCACCTTGCTCGGGCGACTCAAGTCGCTGTCGGGTCAACCCGCCGACACTCGCTTCGTCGTGCAGTACGAAAAGGAGAGCGGCTTCGACCTGTCGGCGTGCGCGGAGCGTGCCGCGGACGGAACGTGCACCAAGCCTTCGCTCGACCCGACCTGGACCGCCACGATCGGCGCGCTCGAGCCACCAGCGCTGACCCAGCCGTTCTCCACCCAGTTCGGCGTGCACGTCACGCTCGTGCGTGGTCGCGAGCCGGCGCGCACCCTCGACGACCCTGCGACCGACGCTTTCCTTCGCGAACGGGTGCACCCGCGGTGGCAACGTGACCAGTTCGTGGAGTACATGAAGCGGCTGCAGGCCAAGCGCGCGGTGCGGGTCGCGACGGAGCCGTCGCAGTGACGAGGTCGGCCCTCGGCACGGAGTTCGGCCGTGCGCTCGAGCCGTTGATGTCGGTACCCGGGGCGTTGGGAGCCGTCCTCTCCGACGAACGCGGCTACGCGGTCGACTTCGTCCGCCACCCCGACCGCGTCTCCGAGATCGATCTGCAGATCGTCGGTGCACAGCTGGGCCAACCGCTGCAGCGCGTGGCGACGTCGGCCGACAAGGGCGGATGGCGTGCGCCGATCGTGATGATCGAGGGGCCGAACCGGCTCGTCCTCGCCGGGCCGCTGTGGGAGGGTTTCGCCCTCGCCTTCCTGCTGCAGATGCCGGCCAATGTCGCGCTCGCGCTCAAGCGCTTCGGCGCAGGGCGCGACCAGATCGCCGACTTGCTGATCGGTTGACGCCGCCGCCCCGCCTGCCACACTGCACTCGGCCCGATGGCGACGTACATCACCAAGGACTGCATCAACTGCGGTGCCTGTGAGCCCCAATGTCCCAACGAGGCGATCTCGGCGGCGGACGACTTGTACGTGATCGACCCGGATCTGTGCACGGAGTGCGTGGGTTTTCACGACGCGGAGGCCTGTCAGACCGCGTGTCCCGTGGAGTGCTGCCTGCCCGACCCCGCGCACCCCGAGACCGAGGCACAGCTGTACACGCGGGCGATCGCGCTGCACGGTGAGCGGAGTTGGCCGGCGCTGTCGGACCTACCGCCGGGTTTGTCGCGGTTTCGCAAGTGAACGGCCGGCGGCGAGCTATGCTCGTCGCACGTGAGCGAGGCCGCGCCAGCGAGGAGCCGAACCGGGCTCTGGATCCGGATCGGCGCATCGCTCGTCCTGGCCGGCCTCATCGTCTACGCGCTGCATCCGTATCTGGACGCGGTCCCGCGCGACCTGTCGGTCGACCCCGCCGGTCTCGCCGCCTTCGCTGCGCTGCTCGCCGTCTACCTCGTGGTCCGCTCCGGCCGCTGGGTCTTCCTCGTGCGCCCGCTCGGACCGGCGCCGGTCGCCACGGTGATCAAGGTGGGCCTGGCCGGCACGATGTGGATCGCACTGCTGCCGTTTCGACTCGGCGAGCTCGCGCGCCCGGTGCTGCTGGCGAAGACGACGGGCATCGACGTGCGCAAGGGTCTGGGCACCGTCGCCCTCGAGCGCGTGTGTGACGGTCTGATGGTGGGTGGGCTGTTCTTCGCGACCATGGGCGACGCCGCCGACGAGGGCGTGGCGATGTTGCGCGCCGCGACGACCGGCGTGATGGCGGTGTTCGTCCTCGCCCTGTTCACTCTGCTCGTGATGGCGCGCTGGCCCGCCTTCGCCGGCCGCATGATCGACGCGACGGTCGGCCGCGTCGCGCCACGTCTGGGACAGTTCGCGTCCAACCTGGCGTCGGGCGTCTCCGAGGGCATGGCTGCCCTCCCCCGCGGCGGTCCGCTCCTGGCGTTCCTCCTCGCGACCGCTGCGTACTGGGCGATCAACGCCGTCGCGATGTGGATCCTCGCCACCGCCTGCGGGCTGCCGCTGTCGCTGTCGCAGATCGTCTCGGTGATGGCCGTGATGAACATCGCCCTGCTCGTCCCCGGCGGCCCCGCCCAGCTCGGCGTCTTCCAGGGTGGCGTCGCCCTGGGCCTGAGCCTGTTCTTGCCCCAGCAACTGGTGCACGATCGCGGCAGCACGTTCGTGTTCTATCTCT
Organism: uncultured Pseudomonadota bacterium; assembly: GCA_937896535.1. GTDB lineage: Bacteria > Myxococcota_A > Polyangia > Nannocystales > Nannocystaceae > CALBMM01. The sequence goes on along the minus strand of CALBMM010000078.1, from coordinate 48,932 downwards.
ACCTCGGCCAGCTCCTGGCCATCTGCACCGCCGGCGTCCTCTCCCAACGCTCCCTGCGCGTACGCTGGACGGGCCCATGGTGGAGCGCCAGCCAATCCCCGCCGACGCCACCGACCGGGCACGGCTAGCCGCGACGCCATGTCGGATCCGAAGCCAACGATCACGCTTCGCAAGCTGATCTGGCCGCTGGCGCAGCTGGTCATCGGCCTCGGCCTGTTCGTCGTTTGCATGTGGTGGGCGATCCCATCGTGGGAGGAGTTCACCGACAAGCTCGAGCTCTCTGCCGGTTTCCTCCTGCTGTCGTGCGCCGGAAGCCTGATGGCTACGTTCGTCGGGGCCGCGCGCTGGAAGATGCTCAGCGAGACGATGGGCGTCGGCGAGATCCGGTACGGCGCGTATTTCCACTACATGGCGCTGACGCGGGTGCTCGGACAGATCCTGCCCGGAGCCTTGGTCGAGCTGGTCGGGCGCGGCACTGCGCTGCGCGTCGCGGGGAGTAGGTCCGCCTTCGGCAACCTGCTCGCTCCGGTGCTCATCGAGCGCATCTTCGACCTGTTGCTCCCACTGTGTCTGTTCTTCTGGGCCATTGCGGTGCACTTCGGGCCCGGCACCGGATCGCTGGGTCCGTGGGGCTCGCTGGCGCTGGTGGTGGTCGTGTTCGCCGTGCTCGGTATCGTCCTGCTGCGCCCCATGGTCGCGGCGTCGTCGTGGGCACTGACCAAGTACCGCACGTGGCGGGGTAAGGCCGTGCACGAGTTTCCCGTGCCGGAGCACGTACCGCCCAAACTGAGCGTCTGGGTGATGGTGTTCTCGATCATCCGCTTTGCTGGAATCCTCGTGCAGTACTGGGGAGCGGGCGTCGGTTTCGGCGTGACGCTCGCCGCCCTCACGCTCGTGAGCGCGGCCCCACTCGCTCAGCTCGCCGCGATGGTCGGTATCACGCCCGGGGGCTTGGGGATTCAAGAAGGCGGGTGGGTCGCCGCGCTGCAGTCGTTGGGCGAGGACCCGGCAGCGATCGCCGTGTTCATGACCGGAACCCGCGTCACGATGCTCGCTAGTTTTGCGCTGTTCTCCGCCGCCTCGTGGCCGTGGAGGAAGGCGTGAGCCCACGCATTCGGCCGAGCGCGCCCTCGTTTGACACGGATCTGGCTTGCAGCTACCCATGAACGAAGGGCAGTCGATGGATAGCGACTCCAATGCGCCGGACCCCGAAGACCCGCTGAAGTTCGACCGAACGCGGGACGCGGACCTGCACCAGGCCATCAAGGCCCACGGATTCAAGGTTCCTCGTGAGCTCTTGGAGCGCTCCAGCTGGAACATCTTTTCGTCCGGCGTTCGACCGTTCCTCTACATCGGCGCGGCGATCGGTATCTGCCGCCTACCCGTTCCGATCTGGGCTGCGCTGGTGTTCGCGTTCTTCCCGGTGCTCGCGGCACAGCGAGCGTTTCTGACGCTCGTGCACGATGCGTCACACAAGCTGTACAGCACCGACCGTCGACGCAACGACCTGCTCGCGAACTACTTTGCGGCCGGTTACATCGGCATGCTGGTCCGCAAGTATCGCAAGATCCACCTCGCCCATCACGCGGCGAACGGGAGCCTCGACGACCCGGAGTTCTTCGGCTACGAGGCCGTGACTCGTGCCGGAGGGTGGACGAAGTTCGTCCTGAGCTACGCGTTCGGACTTCAGATCGCCTACTTGCTCGGCAAGTACCACGTCAAACAAGACGAATACCTCGGCAAGGCACGCGTTCGCTCGGCATCCGTGGACGAGCACGGACGTCTCGAGAAGATCAGCATCTTCGTCTGCCAGGGGGTCTTGCTTTCGACGTTCGCGTTGGCAGGCGTCTGGTATCTGTACGGCCTCTGGCTGTACGTCGCCGTGTCTTGGGCCCCGCTACTGTCGCGGCTTCGGTTCCTCGCCGAGCATCCGGGCCACGGCGAGCTCACCATGAGCACGCGCGGGACCTGGTGGGAGCGCATCTACATCGCCCCCTACCACTTCAACTTCCACCTCGAGCATCACCTGTGGCCTTCGATGCCTCCGTACAACCTTCCGAAGGCGCACGCGCTGCTGCATGACAGTGGCTTCTTCGCCGTGCGCCCCGACTTCCTCGCGCCCTCGTTCATGACGACGCTGGCGCAGTACGGCCGCAAGTGGACCATCGACAATGCCTGAGACCCACTGCGTTCACTGTCACGGACCACAGCTGAAGATGTACCCCGTGCGGGACTTCGAATACGGAGTGCCGTGGGAGTCTCAGCTCTTGATCTGCGGCTCTTGCGGCTTGGTCACGCACGACCCCGCGATCACGGCCGAGGACATCCCCGAGCTGTATCCCAGCACGTACCACGCGTACACCGGTGGCTCGCAGGGTAAGGGTCTGTACTGGAAGCTGCGCAAGGCGTGGGCCACGTTCGCGATGCGCGGAGTGCTGAGCCACCTTCCCCGGGGCGGCAGGTTGCTCGAGGTTGGCTGTGGCAACGGGTCGTTCCTGCGCCTGGTGGCCGAAGCCCGTCCGGACGTGGCACTGCACGGCATCGACATCGTCGACACCCATATCGAGGACATCCCGGGTCTGGTCTTCCACGAGGGAATGCTCGAGACGACGGACCTGCCCGGTGACTTCGACGTCATCTACTTCAACAACCTCATCGAGCACGTGCCCGACCCCGTCGCGTTCCTGGACAAGTGCTATCGCATCCTGCGGCCAGGGGGCGTGATCTACGGGAACACGCCGGACCACTTGTCGCTCGACCGCTACCTGTTCGGTCGCTACTGGGCCGGCTACCACTATCCGCGGCATACGTTCGTGTTCAATCACGACAACATGCGCAAGATCCTCGAGCAGTGCGGCTACGAGGACATCGAGCTCAAGGGCTCGTATGCATTCTGGTCGCTGTCGCTCCGCAACATCTTCATGGAACGGCATGGGCCAAAGAAGCGTGGACTCGTCCACGCCGCGATCACGATCGGGATGCTTCCTTTCGACTTGCTCGTGAATGTCTTCCGCTGCCATGGCGCCATGACGTTCATCGGCCGCGCGCCGGCGCGTGACGGCAACTGACGCGCGCGGCTGACGTCACACGCAGGCGGACGGGACGGCGCCGTTTTCGTCGACGACGGGCGGCTGGCAGGTCGTGCCCGCGGCGCAGTCGGCGTCGGTGGCACAGGGGCCGCAGACGCCGAGCTCGGCGATGCCGAGGCCGCCGACGTCGACGACGGCGCACTTGCCCGAGGCGCACGACGTCGGATCGCCGTCGGCGGGGCAGAGGCTGCCGTCGGGCCCCGAGCCCGGCGCAACGCACTGCAGCGACCCCTCCGGCGCCGAGAGATCGAGGACCACCATCGGAATGCAGACGTCGGTGCCGGGGCAGTCGGCCGAGGTGGCGCACTCGCTGCAGAAGGTGTCGGGGAACAGGCCCTGCGTGTCGATGACCTGTGCGCAGACCAGGCCCGCGGCGCAGCCCGCGGCCGATGGCTGGCACATCACGCCGAGCTCGCCGGTGGTGCAGCCGGCCGCGGAGGTCACCGGGTCGTACGAGCACGTGCCCACCCCGCCGACCTGGCAGTCGGTGTCGACCAGACACTGCGAACACGCGCTGCCGACCAACGGCAACGCGTAGCAGATCCCGGACGCGCACTGGCAGCCGTCGGTGCACGCTTCGCCGAGCATCGTGGTGCCGACGACCATGCCGACGCACTCGTTCGTCGTCGCGCTGTCGACTCCGGCCGTGTCGTCGGCCATCGCGTCGTCGCTGGCGTCCGAGCCTGCGCTCGTGGCCGCGGTCGTCGAGGTCGCGGAGGTGTCGCCGCTGGCGGAGTCCCCGGTGTCGGCCGCGGGCGGGAACGTGCCCGGGGCGCTCGCGCCACCGCCGAACGGGTCCCGGTCGTCGTTTTCGGCGGTACACGCCAGCGCGAGCACCCACGGCAATGCTGCTCCCCACCGCACGAAACAACGATACCAGCGAGTGCGGACGGCGCGGCGATTTTCCTGGATAACGGATCGGGACGCACGCGCGTCCTTGTTCGCGATGACGACCGACGTCATGGCAGCGGCCGATCCCGCCGCACAGGCCGAGGCGCTCGGCGAAGCGTTCGCCGACGTGGAGGCCGCCCAAGGAGGTGACCGTGCGGCGTTCGAGCGACTGTACCGTGCGTACGCCCCGATGGTGCACGGCATCGTCCTCGCCCACGTCGACTGGGCCGACGCCGAGGACCTCGTGCAAGACGTGTTCGTCGTGGCGCACCACCGTCTCGACCAGCTGACGTCGGCCGCGGCCTTCGGCGGCTGGCTGGCGCAGATCGCCCGACGTCGCGCGACCGATCGACTCCGCCGCTGTCGACCTGCCGCTCCGCTCCCGCCCTCGGTCGTCGGACGTGAGCGCGCCGACGACCGGGCGCGCGCGCTCGTGATCCTCGACCGGATCCGAGAGGTGCCCGCCGCCTACCGCGAGGCCCTCGTGCTCCGGTTGGTGCAGGGCATGACCGGGCCGGAGATCGCCGAGAAGACCGGCATGACCGCCGGCTCGGTGCGCGTGAATCTTCACCGCGGGATGACGCATCTGCGTCGCCTGCTCGCCGGAGGCCAAGATGACTGACGAATACCTGTGGGACCGAAGCGGCGCCGTCGATCCGATGATCGCGGCACTCGAAGACTCGCTCGCCGTGCTGCGGCTGCCCACGCCGTTGCGGCCGCCGGTGCTCGACGACGCACGCTCGGTCCGTCGGCCCGCACGCCGAAGGTCCGGCATGGGTCCGACGCTCGCCACCGCCGCCCTGGCGACCGCGGCGACCGGCGCCCTGATCTGGGCATGGGTGGGCCTGCGCGATCCGTCCGCCTCCGACGTGCCCGAGCGGCTGGCCCCACGCAGCACGGCGCAGGATCGCGTCGCACGTCGGGCCGTCGTCGCGGTCCCCCCGTTGCCGGAGCCGGTCGCCGCGCCCGTCGCGGCACCTCTGCAACTTCCCGCACCACCGCCGTCGGCCGACCCCGCCGACACGTACCCCCTGCGCTCGGTCGTTCGCGCCGTTGTCTCCCCGAAGCCGGCTCGGAGCAAGCGTTCGCCGAGCGCCGCCGAGGTCCGACGCGCGCTGGCATCGTCGCTGCCCCGCGCGCGGGCCTGCGGCAAGACCCATGCGGCCGCCGACGACACGGTGGTCAAGGTCGAGCTCACCATCGACGGCGCGACCGGGGAGATCGTGGATGCCGCCGCGATGCGTCCGCATCACGACGATGCGCTCGGTCGATGTGTCGCCGCGGCCGTGCGCGACGCGACCTTCGACCCGTTCGACGACGCCCGCGCCCGTGTCGTCTTGCCGGTGCGCGTGCAGGCGGCGGCCTCGCCCCCGAGCGCCCCGCCCTCCGGCACCGCGCTCGTGCCCTCGTTGACGCAGCAGCAGATCAAGGACGGCATCGGCGCGGTCAAGGCCGACGCGAAGGCCTGCGGCCGACGCCACGGCGCACTCCCCGGGGACAAGGTCGGCGTCAAGCTGTCGATCTCCGGGGCCGATGGCCGAGTCACGCGCGCGGTCGCGCTCGGCAAGCACCACGGCACGCCGCTGGGCAAGTGCGTCGCCGAGGCGCTGAGCCAGGCACGCTTCCCCCGGTTCGAGAAGGCCTCGATCGGCGTCCAATACCCGGTGACGATGTAGCGCGTCGGTCACGTCAGCGCTCCGAGCAGCGCGTCCATTCGACCGAAGCGTTCGGCCGGGTCGGGCCGAAGCCCCCGGCGAATCGCTCGTCCGACGCGACGCGGCACCGTTCCCCAGTCGACCGACGTGATCCGTGAGCGCACCTTCGCGCGTCGCAGCTGCGCGACCGTGGGGGCGCGAAACGGCCGGCAACCGAACAGGCCTTCGAACAGCGCCGAGCAGAATGCGAACTGGTCGGCGCGCGCATCGACGGGCGCGCCCGAATGCTGCTCGGGGGCCATGTACGCGGGGGTCCCGACCGCCGAGTCCGCCGGCGTCAGCTCGTCGTCGGCTTGCCCCAGCATCGGGACCGTCACGTCGGCCTCGCCCGATGCACGTGCGAGACCGAGGTCGACCACGCGCACCCGCCCCGTCGCATCGAGCATCAGGTTCGCCGGCTTGATGTCGCGATGCACGAGCCCGGCGCCGTGCACCGCGGCCAGCCCCGCGCCGGCCTGTACGAACGCCGCGATGACCTCGCGCCAGCCGCGACCATCGTCGAGCCACTGCCGCAGCGTGGGGCCACCGAGGTGCTCCATGACGAGGTACCGGACCCCACCTTCGCGTCCGGCGTCGAACGCTTGCACCACGTGCGGGTGGCGGATGCGGGCGAGCGCTTGGGTCTCCGTCCGCAGCCGCGCCTCGTAGTCGTCGCCGGGTCGCGAGACCTTGATCGCGACGTGGCGGCGCAACGCGTCGTCCCACGCCGAGAACACCGCCCCCATGCCCCCGGCGCCCAGCGGCCGCAGCACCCGGTAGCGACCGATCGTCCGGCCTGGTCCGACCCCCACGCGCATCGACGTGGCGACAGAGGCGCCAAGCGGGTCAATCGATTTCCCCGCCGCCGACGGCAGGTGGCTTCGGTCACACGTCGCCGTCGGGCGGTGAATCGCCCGAGCCGCCCCGCAGGTACCGCTCCATCACGCCGTGGCCGGCGTAGATCACCGGCAGCGTCGCGATGGCGATGAGGAACTTGTATCCATAGTTCGTCACCGACAGCTCGACGACCTCCGAGCCGCTGATCTTGCCCGGCAGGCCGAACGCGATCGTGTTGATGACGAACGTGTCGACGAGCTGCGAGACCACCGTCGACCCGACCGCGCGCAGCCACAAGAGCCGACCCGACGTGCGTCGTTTGAGGATGACGAACACCCCCGCGTCGAGCAGCTGGCTGATCGCGAACGCGATGATCGAGCCGAAGATGATCCACATCGACTGCCCGAACACCATGTTGAACGCCTCGTCCGAGACCGGCGACTTGTCCCAGGCCGGGACCTGCATGCAGGCCCACAGCACGACGAACGCGTAGGCGATGAGCCCGACCGACAGCAGCGTCAGCCGGCGAACCGCCATGGGGCCGTAGTACTCGTTGACGAGGTCGGTGGTCACGAACACGACCGGCCAAGGGATCACGCCGATGCTCATGACCCACCCGCCGAGCGTCAGGAGCTTGCCGCCGATCACCTCGCCGAGCAGCGCGTGGGTGATGAAGATGCCGGCGAGAACGACGAACATCCGGTCGCGACGGCTGTCGGCGACCGGCGGCGGATGAGAGCCGGACATCGCGACTCGACTAGTTGTAGGCGAGCTCGACGGCGCGTCGAATGTTGACCGACACCAGCTTGCTGATGCCGCGCTGTTCCATCGTCACGCCGTACAGCGAGTCGGAGTTTTCCATCGACACCTTGTTGTGGGTGATGACGATGAACTGCGTGTCCGAGGACAGCTCGCGGATGAGCTTGCAGATCCGGCCGACGTTGGCGTCGTCGAGCGGAGCGTCGACCTCGTCGAGGATGCAAAACGGGCTGGGCTTGAACAGGAACACCGCGAAGATCAGGCTCGCGGCCGTCAGCGCCTTCTCGCCGCCGGACAACAGCTCGAGGCTGCGCAGCTGCTTGCCGGGAGGCTGTGCCTCGATCTCCACGCCGGTCGCGAGCAGATCCGTCGGGTCGGTCATCTTCAGGCGCGCGCGCCCCCCGTTGAACAACCGCGGAAACAGCTGCTGGAAGCGCTCGTCGATCGCCATGAACGCGTCGCGGAACAGCTGCCGCGTCGTGCGATTGATCCGGTCGATCGCCTCTTGCAGCTGTTCGATCGCCTGCTCGAGGTCCTTTTGCTGGCCGCTGAGGTACTCGTAGCGCTGCGAGACCTCCTCGAACTCTTCGATCGCGGTGAGGTTGACCTCGCCCATGCGCGACAGCAGGCGCCGAAGCTCCTTTTGCCGATTCTGCTCTTCCTTGCCGGCTTGCGGCCGGTCGTGGAAGTCGACGAGCCGGGTCTTGAGCGGCGTATCGAAGCGCTCGGCCACCCCCTGTTCGAGGTGGGCGCGCTCGAGGCCGATCTCCTGCAGGCCCAACACGACCTCCTGCAGCTTGCTGCGTTGCTCGTCGATCTCGCCGCGCAGCGTTCGCACCGAGGCCTCGAGCTCGTCGACTTGAAGTCGGCGGGCGTCGTGGCGCTCCCGCGCGTCGTGGACCTTGGCCGTCGTCACGCGCGAGAACTCGACGCGCTCGTTGCGTTCCTTGGTCGCGAGCTCGTTCTCGGCCGCGAGCTCGGCGACGCGTGTGTCCGCCTTCGTGGCGGCCTCGCGCAGCTTGCGGATCCGCTCCTGCTCGCTGCCGACCTGCTGCCGCAGCCGCGTGCGCGTGGCCGTGAGGCCATCGAGTTGCTGCTGGAACTTGCCGAGCTCGACCTTCGCCTCGGTCAGCTCGTCGTTGAGCGTCACGCCGCGGGCCTCGAGCGCCGTGGCCTCCTCGGCCGCGGCCTCGCGGCGGGCGTGGGCCTCGGCGCGCGCAACCTCGAGGGCCTCGGCGTCGGCCTGCAGCTGCTCGCGATCGAGTCGTCGTTGCTCTCGCCGCTGCACCGCGAGCTCGCGGTCGCTCACGGCCTGCGCGAGTGCGTCGTTTTGGCGCGCGAGCTCTTCGGTCGCGGCCTGCGTCGCCTGCTCCGCCTTGAGCTTGGCCGCCTGTGCTTCGAGCACGCGGGTCTCGCTGCTCTCGCGGGCCTGCTCGACTTCCGTGAGGCGGCCGGCGAGACCGAGGTGACGACCGCGGGTCTGCTCGAAGCCTTCGTTCAGCGACGCCAGGATCTCCTGCAGCTCCGCGATCTCGCGCTTTTGCTTGAGCAGCGCCGAGTCCAGCGAGGTCGGCGATCCGCCGACGACCACCCCCGACGGCTCGATGCGATCGCCATCGAGAGTGACGAACGCGTGCCGTCGCCCGTGCGCCTTCCACAGCTCCAGGCCGCGGGCGAGGTCCTCGACGACGATCGTCTCCCCGAGCAGCGCCGAGGCGAGCCCGGACAGGCGCCCCCCGAGCTGCACGAGATCGCGCAAGCGACCGACGACGCCCGATGCTTCGAGGATCGGATCGGCCTTCGGCGCCGGACGCTGGACCGGCTCCATCACGACGGGCTCGGGACGGGCGTGTCCCTCGGAGTCCGCGTCGTCGGCGAAGAATCGCGTGCGCGGCGGGGCCTCGGGTGCGTCTTCGGCTGCCTCGCCCGACAGGTCGATGACTTCGATCGCGCCGGGACGCCGCGGCGCGTCGGCGGTCCACCCGATCGGCTTGGCCTCCTGCGCCGGCGTCGCGGGGTCGACCACGTCGCGCGGCAGGAACGTGGTCCGACCTTCCTGGAGCTGCTTGAGCAAGGCGACGCCGGCGGCGGCGATCTGCGGGTCGTCGACCACGATGCCCTGCAGCCGATCGCCGAGAACCGCGCTGACGGCCGCTTCCATGCGTGCGGGCGCCTCCACGTAGTCGGCAAGGATCCCGTGCACGGCCACGGGCGTGGCTTCGCCGGGCTCGGAGATCGAGCCACCGTCCGCCGTGGGGCGGGTCAGCTCCGCCGCGTGCTCCATCACCACCTGCACCGACGAGTCGCAGCCGCGGTAGCGCGCCTGGATCTCCTCGAGGGACTGCAGCCGCGAGCGGGCGCGATGAACTTCGGCGCGCTGCGTGTCGAGCTCGACCTCCGCCGCCGCGACCTGCTCTCGCAGCTGGGCGCGCTCGAGGTCCAGACGCTCCCGCTCGGCCCGCAGCTCGGCCAGACGCGCCTGCGCCGTCGACAGCTCCGCCGCCGATTCGATCCGCGCGCCCTCGGCCGCCTCGGCGCCGTCGGTGAACGCGACGATCTGCTCGTCGAGCGTCTCGATGCGCAGCTGCAGCTCGGCGTCCGCCTCCACGCGGGCCGCGAGCGTGGCCCGCAGCTCGGCGAGTCCTTCGATCGACGCCCCATGGGCATCGGCGGCTTCGTCGTGGGCGGTTCGCGCCGCGGCGAGGCGCTCGGCGTAGAGCGCGTGCTCCCGACCGAGGCGCTCGACCTTGGCGACGGGGCCGTCTTCGCCACGACCATCGCCGAGGGCTTCGAGGTCGCCTTCGACCGTCGACAGCTCCTGCTCGACCGAGACCAACGCCCGCGACGCCGCGTCGGCTTCGGCCCGATTGGCCGCCGCACTCTCGAGCAGGCTGTCGCGCTCGCGCCGGCGGTACTCGGCCTCGGTCTCCAACAGCCGCACACGGTTGTCGGCGTCGTAGACCTCTTGCTGGAGCTTGCCCAGCTCGCCCTCCACCTCGGCCAGCGACAGCCGCCCCGCGGCGATCTGGGCGTCGCGGGAGTCGATCGAGGTGCGCAGGTCGTCGACCGCGAGCGTGAGCTCGTCGCGACGACGCGACAGCACGTTCCCGGTCGCGAGGAGCTCGAGGTACTTGTGGCTGGCGATCCACAGCTCGAGATCTCGAAGCTCGTCGCGGTATCGACGGTAGCGCTCGGCCTTCTGCGCTTGGCGGCGCAGCGTCGAGATCCGGACCTCGAGCTCGGAAACGATGTCGCCGACGCGCATCAGGTTCTGGCGCGTCGCCTCGATCTTGCGCTGGGCGGCCGCCTTCTGCGACTTGAAGCGCGTGATCCCGGCCGCCTCGTCGATGATGTGGCGGCGTTCTTCCGGCTTGCTCGTGACGATCTTGCCGACCTGGCCCTGCTCGATGATCGCGTAGCCCTTGGTCCCCGCCCCGGTCCCCATCAGCAGCTCGGTGATGTCGCGCAGTCGGGCCGGGACCTTGTTGATCAGGTACTCGGAGGTCCCGTCCGCGAACAGGCGGCGGGTGATCGCGACCTCCGGCATGTCGAAGGCGGCGGGCGCGCTACGGGCCTGGTTGTCGAAGACGAGGGTGACCTCGGCCATGCCGGCGGGACCGCGCGTGGCGCAGCCGGCGAAGATCACGTCGGCCATCCCCGCCCCGCGCAGGTGCTTGGCGCTCTGCTCGCCCATCGACCAGCGGACGGCGTCGACGATGTTCGACTTGCCGCAGCCGTTGGGGCCGATGACGCCGGTCACGTGATCGTCGACCACGATCACCTGGCGATCCGCGAACGACTTGAAGCCGAGGACCTCGATCTTCTTGAGCCTCATCTTGCCGACACAATCACGCCTGAAAAGAGATCCGACGGACCGGTGAGATCACCATCCGCGAGGGAATCGTCGATAGCACCGCTGTGGCGCGGAAAAAAGGGCCGGACGGCCGGCGGCGCGAGCACGCGGCGCGCACCGGACCCGCGCGTGCGTGGTCGAGGCGGGATCGCGTGGGGTGTCGACACGCGCGCAGGAAAACCGAGCCATGTCCGCAGGTTGTTGGAGCGCATCCACATGCGCCTCGCGTGATCGCGACACGCGTGATGCGATCCCCTCGCGACGGCAGCCACCGTGACGTCGCGACGGTCGTCAACGGCCCACGGCAGATCTCGTCGGAGATCGCGTAGGTTCCCCTTGCGCCCGCGCGGCAGCAGCGATAGTCCGCTCCGCACCATGGACCCCATCGTATATGTCGTGCTCGCCGTCGTCGCGGCCGCGGTGGGCTACTGGGTGGTCCGGGGTCGCGCCCGGGCCCTTGCGCCGGGACGTCGTCCCGACGCACTGCCGCCCCGCGCCTCCGCCGACGACCTCGACGACGCGGGCGACGCCGCCGCGGACACCGACCCCGGCGACATCTCCGAGCCCGACACGTCCCCCGGAGACCTGCCGCCGGTGATGGTCCCCGCGCCGCGGCCGCCGGCGGACGCCGCGAGCGTACCCCTGCCGCAACAACGTCCCGCGGGCCCCAAGCGCCAGACGGCGTTGACCCGACCCGCGACCTCGGATGCGGCGCGCTACCGCCAGGGCCTTTCGAAAACGCGCGGCGGTTTCGTCAGCCGACTCGCCGACCTGTTCCGTGGCAAGCCCAAGGTCGACGACGGCCTGCGCGACGACGTGGAAGAGGTGCTGTTCACCGCCGACATCGGCACCACGACGGCCGCCAAGCTGATGGACCGCGTGACCGAGGCGCTCGATCGCAAGGAGGTCGCCGATCCCGATGCGGTCTGGTCGGCGCTGCGCGAGGCGTGCCTGGAGGTCCTCGACCGACAGGCCTCTCCCCCGGTCTACGACGTGGACCCGCTGCCGTACGTGCTGCTGGCGATCGGGGTCAACGGCGTCGGCAAGACGACGACGCTCGGCAAGCTCGCCGCGATGCACGTGGCCGCGGGCCGCAAGGTCCTACTCGTCGCCGGCGACACCTTCCGCGCCGCCGCGACCGAGCAACTCGAGGTGTGGGCGCGCCGCGTCGGCTGCGACATCCACAAGGGCAAGGACAAGGCCGACCCGAGCTCGGTCATCTTCGACGGCATCTCGCGAGGCCGCCGCGAGGGCCACGACGTCGTGCTGTGCGACACCGCTGGCCGACTGCACACCCGCACCGAGCTCATGGACGAGCTCGGCAAAGTGGGCCGTGCCGCCGCCAAGGCGTTGTCGAAGGGCAGACCGGACAGCGACGCGGTGACCTCGGCCCACGACATCTACCTCGTGCTCGACGCGACCATCGGACAGAACGCGCTCGCGCAGGCCAAGATGTTCAAGGAGACGATGGACTTCACCGGCCTCGTGGTCACCAAGCTCGACGGCACCGCCAAGGGCGGGGTCGTCCTCGGGATCTGCGACGAGATGGAAATCCCGATCCGCTTCATCGGCATCGGCGAAGGCGTCGAGGACCTGCGGGAGTTCGACCCGGCCGCGTTCGCCGACGCCCTGCTCGCCCGGGATTTCGGGACCGACGCGGTCGCCTGATCCGGGCCCGACGCGCAAGTGGTCCGAGCGTGGGCGTGGCGGAGGAAACCGCACGTCCCTTGGCGGGTTGGGTCGTGGTCGTGGCCGTCCTTGCTCGAAAAACCCGGCGCTTCCCGGTCGAGTCGTCGATCAGGGGTTGCTTGGCGGCGGCAATCCCGGCTATTTGGTGGTCGCGTGGAACCTGTGCGACCGCCGGTCCGGGAGACCACCCGCTCCACTTGCTCGCGCCGTCCCGGCGCGGGGCGGCCCGTGGTCGGATGCCGCCCTTTTCGGGGACCGACGCTCCCAGTTGTGACCTAGAAAACGCTGTGATACCGTCGCCCCGCAAATTCGCGCATATTGCCCGCCACTTCAGCACATGGTGGGCTCGCTCATGACGCATGACCTCGTGGCCTTGTCTGCGATCTCGCACTACCTCTCGCCCCCTTCCCTCCCTTGTCTGAGGTGAGCATGCGACGCTTCTTGTCTGGTCCCCTGGCGGGACTGATGGTTCTGTGGGCGGTGCCCACTCCGGCGCTGGCCGCGACTTCCGCGACCGGCCTCGTCGACGCTGCGGGCCCTGAAGAGCCCGCTGGTGAAGGTGATGACTTGGTCATCATCGACGACGACGAGATGGAAGGCGGGGATGCCCAGCCCGCTGGCGAAGGCGGCGACGATGTCGTCATCGACGACGAAGGGGGTGACGCCGGCGACGGCGGCGACCTCTTCGGCGACGACACTTCGTCCGGACCTCCCGCGGGCGCCGAAGGCGATGTCGGCAAGCAGGACGCCGATTCCGAGGCGAACCAGATCAAGGCCGAAATGGGCCTGATCTCGGTCGTGCAGCGGCAGCGGATGCTCAAGAAGAAACGCTTCGAGGTCCAGCCGCAGTTCGGCATCACGGTCAACGACCCGTACGTCCGCCACTACACGTTGGGGATCGACCTCAACTACTGGCTGACCAACCGGATGGCCCTCGGGTTGTTCGGCACCGGGTTCATCGGGGCCAAGACACCGCGCTACGACAACATCCGGTTCCAGGAAGGCTTGCTGCTGACCGCGAACAAGGTGCTGTGGCAGGCGGCCCTCGAGTTCACCTACAACCCGTTCTACGGAAAGATCGCGATCTTCAACCGGTGGCTCCTGCACTGGGAGCTGTCGGCGAGCATCGGCGCGGGCGCGATGCAGACGCGGGTCATCCCGCGCTACGAGTCGCTGCACGATCCGTTCAACACCTTCACCGGTGGCGGCGTGATCGGCTTCCAGGGTCGCACGTACGTGCCGAAGATCGACTGGCTCGCCATCGACGCCGGCGTGCGCACGTGGATCTACCCCGACAAGCTCGAGCCCGACCGCCGCGGTCCGGACACGGGCCTGGGTGGCACCGACGACATCGCGCTCGACGATCCCGGGGCCGCGAAGGACGCCTCCTCGTTCCAGGTCGCGTTCAACGTGTCTTTCTTCCTGGGGGTCAGCTTCTTCTTCCCGACCTCCTTCGACTACACGACTCCTCGCTGAGCCCCGCCGGACATGAACAAGATCAAGATTCTCTCGATCCTCGTCACGCTGTCGGCGGCGGCCCTGGCTCCTTCCCTGGCGGAGGCGGCCCCCAAGAAGGGGCCCCTCGAGGGCGAGCCGGTCGTGCGCAAGAAGCTGCAGCTACGACGCTTCCGTTTCCAGATCACGCCGTACGTCGGCATGAGCCTGTCGCAGCCGTTCGTGCACATGGGCTATGTGGGCGCGCGGTTGGGCACGCACTTCGCCGACTGGATCGGCGTGCGCGCGGGCTTCGGCTACGGCGTCGTCAACCTCGACAGCAAGCTGTTGCGCGCCATCAACGACGGCGGTGTGCCGGTCGGCATCGAGCCGGGTCAGGCGGATCCGTCGGTTGCCAATGGTGACGTGTGCGGTGACTACAATCGCGACGGCAGCGTGGACGCCCCCAACGGCGGCGCGCCCTGTCGCGAGCTGGCGGAGGCCAGCAACCCGGCGCCGCTGCGGCACGACTTCCAAGCCGGGCTGACCCGGGCGCAGTGGCAGGCGAGCATCGACGCGGTGTTCACTCCCTTCTCGGGCAAGCTGGGTCTGTTCTCGGCGATCTTCACCGAGTACGACATCTACGTGTTCGGTGGTCTCGGCCTGATGGGCTGGCAAAAGCACTACAAGAACCAGGAGAGCACGTCCGAGATCCTCAATCTGGAGACCGATCCCACCGCGCCGAACTACTGCTCCGAGGGCGACCTCGGACAGAACGGCCCCGGCGCGGCGGAGTGTCTGCTGCACCCGGTCAAGGCGGACACGGGCGTCAAGATCGGCGGCAGCTTCGGCGCTGGCGTCAACCTGTTCCTCACCGACTGGGTCGCGCTCAACCTCGAGATCCAGGACATCGTCACGAGCAACAACCTCGCCGGTCTCAACACGACGGTCACCGACGTGCCGCCCGTCGTCGACAAGAACGACAAGGACGTGTTCCACAACGTCACGATGCAGCTCGGCGCGCGGTTCTACATCCCCTTCAAGGCGAAGCGGACCAAGTAGGACGGCCAGTCGACGGCCCCGCGCGAGCGCGTGGGCTCAGCCGCAACGAGACGATGGAGGGCCCGCGAGGCCCTCTTCGTCTTGGTTGACCCGGGCGTCGAACCGACGCGTCAGTCGCAGTCGGGCGTGACCACGATCGTCGCGCCGTCGTCGGCGACGGTCGCGGTGTAAAACGCGTGGTCGCTCTCGTCGCCGCCGTCGATCGCCAGCCACAGCTCGAGGCAGTTGTCGGTGAGGTTGACCGACAGGCCACGGGCGACGAACGAGTCGGCCCCGGCGGCCACCTCCACGCTGATCTCCTCGCCGCCCTGCAGGTCCACGACATGGGCGACCGCCGCAGTCGTGAGCACCTCGTCGCCCACGATCTGGCCCTCCACGTCGACGGCCTGGTTGGGCTCCTCGAGCAGGCTCGGCGGGGGCAACGGGATCGAGATGCCTCGATCGCCGATCCGCAGCGACGTGCTGAACGCCGGGCGCGCCTCATGCTGCGCACAACCCGCAAAGGCCAACAGAGCGATCGTGGCGAGGAGCTTCTTCATGACGGGAAGACGGGCCGGGCGTGGACGTCCGCGGAGAAAGACAGCAAGGCGCGTTCCGAAACCGGTTCGTAGCGATCCTAGCACGTTGGCCCACGGCGAGGGTGACGCGTCGCCAACTCGATTGGCGATCGTGGTGCGGCGTGCCTCGTTGGTTGGCAGCGCCGTCACGGCGACTCGATCTCCATCCGACGCAGCTTCTTCTGGAGCCCGTAGCGCGACAGGCCGAGCAGCTCGGCGGCCCGGGTCTGGTTGCCCTCGGTGCGGGCGAGTGCCTGCTCGATGAGCTCGCGCTCGAGCCGGTCGACGCGGGGTCGGATCCGCAGATCGTCGGGATCCGGCGCCTGGGCACTGACCGCGCGCAGCGTCGGGGACAGATCGTCGACGTCGACGGACCCCTCGGCCAGCGCCACCCAGCGTTGCACCTCGTTTTCGAGCTCGCGGACGTTGCCCGGCCAGGCGTACGCGCCCATGCGTCGCATCGCGGCCGGCGTGATCTCGAGGCCGCCGGTGCCCGCAGCATAGCGCCCCACGAAGTGCTCGATGAGGGCAGGCAGGTCGTCGGCGCGGGCGCGCAGCGGTGGCAGCTCGAGCTTGACCACGTTGATCCGATAAAACAGATCGCGCCGGAACTCGCCGGACTCGACGAGCGAATCCAGGTCGCGATTGCTCGCCGCGACCACGCGCACGTCGACGGCGCGCGACGCGTTTTCGCCCACGCGCCGGACCTCGCCCTCCTGCAGCACGCGCAGCAGCTTGCTCTGCATGCCCGGGCTCATCTCGGAGACCTCGTCGAGGAAGATCGTGCCGCCGTGGGCCGCCTCGAACAGGCCGGGCTTGGCCGACTGCGCCCCCGTGAAGGCCCCGCGCGCGTGACCGAACAACACGCTCTCGAGCAGCGTCTCGGGGATCGCGGCGCAGTTTTCGGCGACGAACGGACCTTTGCGACGCGAGCCGCCCTCGTGGATCGCCCGGGCGACCAGCTCCTTGCCGGTGCCGCTCTCGCCGTAGATCACGACGGGCACATCCGTGTCGGCGAGGCGATCGATGAGACGGAAGACGCGCTGCATCGGCTCGGTGGCACCGATCATCCCGGCCGGTGCCGCCGTGGTCGCGACGCCGGCGCTCTGGACCTGCACCCGCAGCGTGGCCGCCTCGGCCTCGCGGGCCTCGAGTCGCTCGGTCAGATCCCGCTGCTGGTCGACGAGCGCTTGGGTCCGGGCCTGCAAGGCGGACACGGCCCGGGCGTGGGCCACCGCGAGGGCGGCCAGCTCGGCGAACTCTTCCATGTGCGCGAGGTCGTCCTCGTCGAAGTTGCCCCGGCGCAGCCGGTGATCGACGTAGGCCGCCCCGACCAGCTCGCCGCGAAAGCGCAGCGGGACGGCGAGCACCGAGCGCAGGTTGAGGTGGCTGATGCTGCGCGACTCGTCGAAGCGATCGTCGGCCGCCGCGTCGACGCTGAGCACCGGCTCGCCTTCGCTGAGCACCCGGTCGATCACCGACCGAGAAAACCGCACCGCGGCCGTCCCCTGCCCCAGCTCGCGGGTCACCTCGACCCGCTCCTTGCCATCGACCGACAGGACGACGACCGCGCCGCGCTCGGCGTCGGTCAGCTCCATCACGGCGTCGACGACCTGCTCGAGCAGCCGCTCGAGGCGGTCCTCTCGGGCGAGACGGCGGTAGATCCTCAGCAACTCGTCGCGACGCGTGGCCGCCACCGCGCGCCCACGGACCCGCGTGCGGGCGGGCGTCGCGGCGTTGGTGGCCACGGCCACGTCCTCGCCGAGCTCCTCGAGCAGCTCCGACAGGGCCCCGGCGTCGCCGGTCTCCGAGTCCAGGGCGCCGCGGACGGCGGCACGATCGACGGACGATGTCTTGCTCATGATGTCCTCCAGGGTCTTGGCGAGGCGACGTGCCGCCGCGCGACGGGTGGCCGAGCGCGGGGGCTCGGCGCGGCGCAAGGCCGACAGCAACAGGCGGTCACGCGCCCACGCGAGATCGATGCGACCGCGCGCCGTCAGGCGAGCGACCGGGGGAAGCGACGACAGGGCACTGGCGGCGGCCGCCGCCGCGGCACCGTCGGCGGCGGCGGCAATGCGTTGCGCGACGCCCTCGAGCACGCGGCCGGCGGCCGAGTCCGGATCGTCGGCCTCGATCGCCCCGGCCTGACGCAGGTGCATCGCGGCGTCGGGCAGTCGACCGTCACGGCGAGCCCAGGCCGCCGCCCGCAGGCGTGCCTCGACCGCCTCGCGGTGCAGGCCCGCGCGCTGCAGGGCATCGGCGGCTTGCGAGAACGCGTGCTCGGCGGTCGCCGCCGCGCCGGCATGCCGGGCCGCGAGCGCTTGCTGCTCCGCCGCCAAGCGAGCGCGGCGTGCCACGACCACCGGATCGCGGTCACCTGTCCACAGGTCGTCCACCGCGGTGCGCAGCTGGGCGATCTCGGCGCGGGCGTCGACCCGCGCCAGCAGCTGCACGAGGTTGAGCGCTGCTTCCAGCGTCGCGCTGCGCTGGCCGGACGCCAGCAGGCTACGCAGGGCGGCGCGGCCGTGTTCGAGGCCCGCGGCCGTCGCCCACGTCGGGATCGCGAGCGCGGCCAAGCTGCCGCGCACCGCCGTCGCCCCGACCGGCTCGCCCGCGCGCTCGAACGCCCCGGCCGCGGCGGTGAAGCACCGCCGCGCGCCCCCGAGGTCGTCGCCGGCGAGGGCGAGGTTGCCCCGCAGCTGCTGCACGCGCGCGAGGGTCCCGTCGGCGTTCGTGTCCTTGGCGAGCGCGCCGGCCTTCTGCAGCCACTGTCCCGCCGCCCCGGTGTCACCGATCGCGAGCTGGGCCATCGCCGCCCACAGATACGCCGTCGCCAGGCCCTCGGCCGCCGCCCGGCCCGAGGGCACGACCGCCAGCGCGCGGGTGGCCTCCGCCACCGCCTCCTCCGATCGGCCCGCGTCGACGGCCAGGCGCCAGCGCAGGCCCCGAGCCGACCACGTCGCACTGTCCTCGGTGTCACCGTCGGCGACGATCCTCAGCTGCGCGAGTGCTTCCTCGCCGCGACCGAGGCGGTGCAGCGCCCGACCGCGCTGCAACGACAGCTCGGCCCCACGGCGCGCGTCGTCGACGGCATCGCACAACGCGAGCGCCGCCTCGGCACGACCACGGGCGAGCTCGGCCCGCACGACGGCCGCCGTGTCCGTGGTCGAGAGCTGCGAGGCCTCCCCACGCAGCATCCACTGCACCAGTCGCCGCTGCGTGCCGTCGCCGATCGGTGTGGGCTCGGCCAGCGCGCGGCTGATCGACGCGACGTGCTCGGCGTCCAGCGCCAGCTCGAGTCCCACCGGGCCCTCGGTCTCGGCGAGCACCTGACGCGCCAAGACGCGCAAGCCGGCCTGCAGCCGCGCGCGCGCCGAGGCCACCGCGGCACCGTAGGGTCGCTGCCCGTCGTGCAGGTGGGCCGGCACGCCCACGGTCTTGGGGTCGACGCCGGTCCAGCGCGCGACCATCACCGCGCGCGCGGTCGCGGGGTCGAGCGCGGTCGCGTCCGATCCGGCCGCCTCGAGGGCCGCCTCGATCGCGGTCGTCACGGGCTGCGCACAGTCGGTCCGCGCGCACGCGTCGATCGCCTGCGCGACGCGCCCGGCCCAGCCGCCGGTCGCCGACGCCAGCGCCTGCGCCCACGACCCATCGACATCGTCGATCACGCCCACGAGCGCGCGCCCGATCGTCTCGGCCGTCCACGGCGCGACGGCGACCACGTACACACCCGGCCGCCCGCGCAGGGCCTCACCGATCTCGGGCTCGACGGCGAGCACCAGCGTGCGGCTGGCGAGGGCCGCTCCGGCGGCGAGTCGTCCGGCCCGGGCCCGCGGGGGCTCGTCGGCGGCGGCACCCGCCCACGCCACCGGTTCCGCGAGCGCGACGACGTCGGGACCCGCGGCGGGGGTCGTCCACGCCTCGTACCAGGACTCGCCGGGCCGACCGACCACGTGGCCGAGACCGTCGGCGTCGCACTGCCGCGCCGCGACGTCTCGCAGCTGCAGCGACTGCACGATCTCCTCGCCGATGCGCCCCCGCCCGCTGCCCGGCGGCCCGGCGATGGCGACCAGCCGTGGCCGCGACGCGCCCGAGAGCGCCTCGACGACCTCGCCGAGCTCGACCCCGCGGTACGCCAGCCGACCCGCGGGCCACCAACGGCGCGGCGCGCTGCCGACCCCGGCCGCGCCATCGCGCAGCGACCTGAGGTGGGCGACGAGCGAGCCCGTGTCCGGCCAGCGACGGCGTGGATCCGGATCCAGCAGCGACACCAGCAGCCGGATCCACGGCGGGTCGGCATCGGGCAGCAGGGCGCCGAGTCGCGCGCGCACATCGGATCGGTCGCGGACGGCCACGAGCTGCTCGGGTCGGCGCCACGGCAGACGTCCCGCCAGTCGCAGACACAGCAGACAACCGAGGGCGAATCGATCGGCCGCCGGCCCGCCGCCGCCGGCGAGCACCTCGGGCGCGAGGAACCCGGGGGTTCCCGCCCCGAGACGGCCGAGGTGACCGAGGTCGACGAGCACGACGCCGCCGGTCGGCGTGACCACGACGTTGGCGGCACTGACGTCGCCGTGGTGCGAGCCGGCCTCGTGGATCGTCCACAGCGCATGGGCGACCGCGGCCGCCTCCCCGAGCGCGACCGCCGGCGCGACCGGCCCCGCGGTCAGCGACTCGCCCTCGGCGAAGTCGTGCAGCAGCCACAGCTCGCCCCCCTGCCCTTTGACGATCGCCCGCGGCGTCGGCAGATGCGGCGATGCGAGGCGACGCAGCGTGTCGAACGCATGGCGAACCTCCGCCCGCTGGGCCCGGCCCACCGCCTTGGCCACGACACGGCGACCCGATGCCCGGTCGGTCCCGACCCAAGCCCCCCCTTCGGCCCCGTCCCCGAGCCGGCGCAGATCGGAGAGCACCTCGTCGAGGCTGCCTACGACCTTGGCAGGGTCAGTGTCCGGAGTTGAGGTTGCTGCCATCGCCGGTGCCAACGATTTTGACACACCCATCGGCAGCGAAGTTGACAGTTCTTTGCCAGAAGTTCCCCGAAACTTCCCAAGTGCCACCCGAGTTGGCACTTGGCGGGCACAGACTGCGCGCGACGCGCCGATGCGTCGGCGCTCAGCGGTGCAACCCCAGCCGCAGCATCGGCTGGATCGCGTGCCCGGTGGTCCCCTCGATGACCGTCCAGCGGTACCCGACATCGAGCCCGAGCGTGAACGTGGTGCCCAGCCACGCGTCGAGCCCGAGCCGAACCCGACCGCTGCCCGCCGCCGTCGCACGGCGAGCGAACGGCTCGCGGTACGGCCCCACGCCGGCGTTGACCTCGGCCCAAGGCTCGATGCGCTTCCAACGAGGCAGCATCCCGCGCACGCCGAGCAGCTCGAATACCGTGAGGCGTCCGAGATCGATCTCGTCGACGAGGTCGCCGTCGACGGTGAGGAACGTGTCCACGCCAACCTCGTGCACGTAGGTCGACAACCCGGTCGACAGGCCCAGCCAAGGCAGGACGCGCACGCCGAACCCGAAGTCGGCGGCGCCGGAGAAGACGCGCCCCCGGCCAGGTCGCTGTCCGCCGGCGGGGAGCACCGCCCCGAGCCCGAGGTCGAACCAGAGCCGGCCACGCCACGGACGGGGCTGGCCCGGCGCGGGCGCGGGCGCGGGCGCGGGCGGAAGCGGGGGCCCGCCGAAGCTGCCTTCCGCCGTCCCCGGGGCCGCCGGGGGCGGTGGGGTCACCTCGCGGGCGCCCGGCTCGTCCGCCTCGTTCGCCGTCGGCTCCGCCTCGTTGGCGGTCGGCTCGGCCTCGTTGGCGGTCGGCTCGACCCCGGTCGTCGCTTCGACCTCGCCCTCCACCGTCGGCTCCGCTTCGGACCCGGCCGCCGCAACCGCGTCCTCGGCTTCGGGCGGGGTCGGGGCCGGCTCGGCCGCCTCCGTGGCCGCGTCTTCGGTCGGCTCGCTCGGCGCGTCCACGCCCGCGGGCGCGCCGAGCACCCCGAGGCGCCATGCGTGCGCCACGATCATCGCCCAACCGATCATCATCGATGTCCTCGCGTGCGGTCGTCGGTCGCCGGCACCGGGGCCTGCATTCCGATCTGCGACAGGGCGCGCTCGGCCGCCCGCGCCAAGTCGGGGTCGTCCTCGTTGCGCGCCGCGAACTCGAGAAACCCCTGCGCGTGGTCTCCCCCCAGCACGGCCACCGTCTCGTACAGCCGACGCGTCCAGGCCGGATCGGCCAGCCGCGGCCGGCGTACGAGCGCATCGACGTGCTCGGGACCGCCGACCAGGGCCAGGCACTCGATCGCCCGGAACGCGACCCACGGGTCGGCGTGCTCGACGAGGGCCGCCACGTCGTCGGCGAACTGCCGCGCGCGGTGGGCCGCGATCCAATCGAGGGCGACGAGCACGATCTGGCCGTCGTCGGCCGCGAGCACGTGCCGGACCGCGTCCTCGCCGTCGATCGTCAGCCCGACCTTCGCATCGAGGACCGCCACCGCACGGTCGACCGCCATCGCCCCGTGCTCGGCGGGATCGATCGGCCCCCGCGCCGACTCCACTTCGACGACCACCTCGAGCGCGGGCCCGAACCGATCGCGGTACGCCGGCGGCGGCTCACCGCTCGCCGCCAGGCGCAGGACCGCATCCCCGGCGGCCGTTTGCGCCTCGACGATCGCCAGGCGCATCGGAAGCTCCGGCGTCACCTCGGCCGGCACGGCCACGAGCCAGCGCGCCGCCCCGACGGCGGTGTCCCAGTCCCCGGTGACCCAGTCGGCGTGCGTGGGCGCGACCTCGGTCAGCCGCGGCGCAAACCCCTCGATCGGGGCTGGCGAAGCGCCACAGGCGACCAGCGAGAGCAGGATCGCGATCGATCGCCGGCCGGGTCGCACGCGTTCGACCATAGCAGCGATCGCGATGCCATCACGGCGCCGTCGGCGGCTCCACGACCAGGCGGTCCCCGGCGTGGGCGGCGAACAGCTCGGCGTAGCGCACCGCCGCGTCCGGCAGCGAGATGGGCCGCGCGCCCAGCTGCGATGCGTTGACCATCTGCACGTCCGGCATCCCGCACGAGACGAGCGCCGCGAAGTACGACGGGTCGACCGCGAAGTTGATCGCGATGCCTTGCAGCGTCACGCCCCGCGACACGTGGACGCCGATCGACGCGACCTTGCGCGGGCCCTGCCACACGCCCGGATGGTCGATGCGAAACTGCGGCTGGGCGACCCCGAGCTCCGACAGCAGGGTCGCCGCCGCCTCCCCCAGCCGGGTGATGTGGGCCCGGATCCGCCACCCGATCCGCACGATCGGGTACGCGACCAGCTGTCCCGGCGCGTGCAGCGTGACCTCTCCGCCCCGGGGGGTCTCGCACACGTCGACGCCCTGCCGTTGCAGGTGCTCGTCGCTCCACAGGATGTCGGAGCGCTTGCCGCGGCGGCCCAACGTCAACGTCGGCGGATGCTCGACGAGCAGGATCGTCGGCGACCGGTCGCCGGCGGCGACCTCGTCGCGCGTCCGCTCCTGCAGCTGCAGACACGGTGCGAAGGCCATGCGGCCCAGCCATCGTGCCTGCAGCGTGACGGCCTCGTCAGGTATCGAGTCCCCCGATCGACTCGATGAGGGTCGCGTCCAGGACGGTCGCCTCGATCGTGATCCGCTGGGTGCCGACCTTGTGCTCGACCAGCCATGCGGCCAGCTCGGGGGCGGAGATGATCCGGGCGTCGCCCAGGCCATGGTCGTCGCCCGGGTCCCCCATCACGAACGCGATCGTGGCACTGCACGAATGTCGGGCAGCCTCGCCCTCCCACAGGGTGGGGTCGAGCGCGGTGCGCTTGGGGATGACGAGCACGAGCGTGCGCCCGTCGTCGTCCTCGGCCTCGGGATCGTCGACGACGAGCTTGCCCAGGCCGCGGTTGGGCGGCAGGGCCGACTTGAGCGGGTAGTGCTCGCGCGCCAACCAGATCCGGACGAGCGACTCCAGCGCGCGCGCGCCCAGAGACTGCAGCCAGACGATGAGCTGAGCGTTGGTCTCGCGCTCGACGTGGACCGCGGCGGCGCGCAGGGCCGCCTCCGCCTTGGCCGCCTTCTCGGGCAGCCGGGTCCCCTGCAGCTGATAGCGTGCATCGCCCCGGGCCACGAATCGCGACGCGCGGCCGAAGGCCTGGATGTCGACGAGCATCGCCGCCGTGACGGCGCGCTCGATCTCCGAAATCTCGCCACCGAGCAGACCCTTGCTCGCCAGCGTCTCGGCCACTTGACGCACGTGCAGCGAGCGCGGTCCGCAGTCGGCGAGCACGTCGGCGACCGAGTCGAGCAGCCGGTCGGTCAGGCTGACCGCGTCGTCCCCCCCTTCGTTGGCGCTGCCCCAGTCGACGCGCTTGCCACGACGGCGGCGACGGCGGCGACGGCGCCCCCCTCGGTCGTCGGCCGGGACCTCGCGAACGACCCGGGCCGGGGCCGGGGCCGGCCGGGCCGGGGCCGCGGTCCGCGCCGCCGCGGCCTCGCTCGCCTCCTGCTGCATCGACTCGAGCTCCTCGCGTAGCTCGGGCCGCTCCTCGACCAGTCGCGAGACCGCGTTGGCCATCACCAGTGCCACGTCGGTGACCCCGTCGAGCCCGGAGCCCGACGGCGCCGCGAACTCGACGGACTTGGACACCGGCGCGGCGCCGCTGCCGTCGCCACCGGCGTCGCCGGCCTTCGGCGCGCGGATCGGCTTGCGCGTCGCGGCGGCGTCGGTGCGCTTGGTCCGGACGGGCAGCACCTCGATGGAGGCGGGAGCAGGTGCTTCGCCGCGGGCGGGCCGCGTCCGACGCTTGCGAGTCTTGGGTTCGACCTTTGCCTTCACTTCGTCTTCTTCTGGATCGGAATCACTGACGTTTTCGTCCGACGTATCGGACAGAGCTTCCGGCGACGGCGGCAGGTCGGCCCCGGGTCGGATCTGGTAGTAGCCGGGCTTGGCCCGTATCAGCACCGGGTCGTCACCGCCGCGGGTGGCCCGGACTGCCGAGTTGAGGCAGCTCCGCATGGCCGCCTCGGGGTCGCGCCCGACGTGGGAAAGGAGGTTGCCCTCGACCGCACGCTTGGCGACTTCACTGAAGTGAAGTGCCTCGTCGGACACTCGGAGGACTTCGATCGCAGCCTCGAGAAAGGTCATTCTTCGCCGTCTTGTAGGGTTCTTGTCAGCAACACAGGACCTGTCCGCCTCGCTCGGGGGTGGTCTTGCGGCACGCCGCGGGCGTCCGCGGCAACGGCCCAATCATCCAAAAAGTTGCGGCGCATTGGCAAGGCCTGCTAGCGGCCGAAGGCGATGCGTCCGCTCACCTTCGGAATCCTCGTATCGGCCGGACTTCCTTGCGCCGGCGACGACCAGCTCGCACCGGCCTCCGACCGGGCGATCGAGGGCGTGCTGGACCTCCGATCAGCCTCGGACCTGATCGATGCCCTGACCTCGCTGGGCTACAGGGCCGTTCCCGTGGCCGCCGACGACGATCTGGACATGACCCTGCGCCGGACCGACATCGACGCGTTCATGTGCGCGTTGCACGGACCCCGCGGTGGAAGGGGCGACGTCCAGTCCCTGCTGGCCCTGCGCGGCCTGCCCTACGCCGGCCCGTCCGCGACCGCCGTCGCCTTGGCTTTCGACAAGGTTCGCTCGCGGCAGATGCTGGCCTACCACAACCTCCCGGTGCCGGCCTCGGTGGTCCTCGGCCCCTCCGACACCCCCTCCGAGCGCGCCCTGGCGCTGCTGGGCTGGCCATGCATCGTCAAGCCACGCCGCGGGGCCCAGGGGCTGGGCGTGACCCGCGTGCAGACCCCCGAGGACGTCCGACCCGCCGTCGAGCGGGCGATGGACATCGATCACGAGCTCGTCCTCGAGCGGGCGATGACCGGCCGCGAGGTCCAGGTCGTCGTCCTCGGCGAGCGTGTGCTGGGCAGCACCGAGATCTTGCGCCGGGCCCGTCCGGGCGGTGAGGGCCTCGAGATGGTCTGCCCCCCCGAGATGTCACGCGGGCGGATCGACGGGATCCACAACCTCGCACGACGAGCCGTCGCGGCGCTCGGGCTGACCGACGGCGTGTCCCGGGTCGACATTCTGGTGTCGAGCCGCCACAACGAGGTGATCCTCGAGGTCGAGCCGCTGCCTCCCCTTCATCGCGACGGCGTCGTCGCCCGCGTCGCCAAGGCCGCCGGCGTCGGGTACGAGGCCCTGGTCGGCGAGCTCGTCGACCGCGTCGTGCTGCGGGCGCCCCCCGAGCGCCGCCCGGCCAACGAGATGCTGCTGCAGTGAGGCCTCGCCGCGTCGTCGTCGCGCTCGCGTGCCTGGGCGCGGTCGGCATGCCGGCCTGGCTCGAAGGCCGCGCCGATGCGCTCGCCCGCCAGGCGCTGTCGGACTGCGGTCCCACGACCCCCCACGATCAGTGCACCGCCGTGGCGTCGATCGACGTCGACGCGTCCGGGGTCTGGATCTCCGCGGTCGGTCGCCGGGTCGGACGCCACCGCGTCGTCGCCCACGACGTTCGCATCGCCCCGCGTTGGGCCGAGCTCGACGGGTTCGATGTCGTCATCGATGCGCTCACGGTCGAGCGCACGACGGTGCCTCCTTCGACGAACGCGAGCGCCGCGGCGTCGGCCGCCGCTGCGTCGCGCCCGGCTTCCGCACGGCCCGTCCCCGACACCCACGGGGCGAGGATCCACGTGCGCGTCCGAGACGCGATCGCCCTGCCCCCGATGCGGGGCGTGACCACGACGCTGACCGACGCCGAGCTCGTGCTCGACGGCCGCGGTGGCCTGCGCTCGGCGGCCCGTGCCGCGGTGGTCCACCCGCGCCTGCGCACCCCGATCGCGACGACCCTCGCGGCCGCCGTCCAGGGAGACTTCGACCACTGGCGGGCACAGGGCGAGGCCACGCTCGACGACCGACCCCTGCGCTGGGACGCGCGCCCGACCGCCGAGGGCATGCAGTGGTCGGCGACGACCGACGGCGGCGCCGTGGTCGCGACGGCCGACCGTGACCTCGCCGCGCTCCAGCTCTCGTTCGACGCCTTCCCCCTCGGGGGCGCGACGAAGCTGGTCGACGTACCGGTCCCCGCGTGGGTCGAGGTGGACACGGCAACGCTGTCGGGACAGCTCGAGACGACCCGCGCCCTGGACCACGTGCACCTGTCGTCCGTCACGATCGACGGCGCGTTCGTCGACGATCGCAAGCTGTCGCGCGAGCCGCTGTCGCTCGACGGAGTGCAGCTCGACGGCGACGTGGCGCGTGCCGACGACGGCGGCTTCGCCCAGCTGACATTGTCGCGCGCGGACGCATCCGCCCAGCTTTCGGTCTCGGCCTCGGCCCGCCGCTACGCCTTCGACCTGCAGCTGCCACCGACGCAGTGCCAGGACGTCGTGGAGGCGCTGCCCCACGCGATGCGCGACGCCCTCGACGGTCTTCGGCTGCGCGGCGAGCTGTCGGGCCACGTCTCGCTCGTCGTCGACCGGGCGGCGCTGCAGACCGCGCGCGAGCACTACGCGGGTCGTCCCGGCGACGTCCCACCACGTGCCGGCGAGCTCGACCTCGACGTGCCGTTCGAGACCTCGTGCAGCGTCGAGTCCGATCCGGCGGGCGTGGACCTGCAGGGCCTGCTCGGCCCCTACCGCCATCGATTCGCCGGTGGCGACGGCCGCGGCGCTCGCACGCGCGTGATGGCCCCCGGGGCCGACGGCTACGTCCCGCTCGAGCGCATCGAGCTGCTCGGCGAAGCGTTTCAGACCCTCGAGGACAGTCGGTTCGCCGAGCACGACGGCTTCGATCGGGAGCAGATCGCCAACGCGCTGTGGCACAACCTGATCCGCGGCGGCGTGCAGCGGGGCGCGAGCACGATCAGCCAGCAGACGACCCGCAATCTCTGGCTGGGGGTCGACCGCTCCGCGGCGCGCAAGCTGCAAGAGGCCCTGCTGACCACGCGCCTGGAAGCCGCGGTGCCCAAGCGTCGGATCCTCGAGCTGTACCTCAACCTCATCGAGCTCGGCCCGGGGCTGTACGGGGTCGAGGCGGCAGCGCAGCACTACTTCGGCAAGTCGGCGACCGACTTGTCGGTCCGCGAGACCGTGCACATCGCCGCGCTCGCGCCGGCTCCGAGTCGGTTCGCCGAGCGCTTCGCCGACGGCGAGGTCGACGAAAAGTGGGAAGCTTGGATCGACCGTCAGATCCGTCGCATGTATCTGGCGCGGCAGATCACCCGCACGCAGCGCGACCGCGCAATGCGGGATCGCACCGTCCTCGTGCGACGGGCCCGCTGACGCCGCCGTCACACCCCGGCGAACAAGCGCGCGCCGAAGCTGTCCGACAGCCGATCGGCGTCGAAGATCTTCTGGGCCGCGGACGCGACGTCGTACTCGACGCGCTTGTACTCGAACAACCCGCGATCGGAGTCGTAGATCGTGTAGCTGGCGCGCGGGTCGTGGTCGCGCGGCTGGCCGACCGATCCCACCGACACGATGTAGCGGAACTCCGGGTGGATCTCGAAGCGCTTGGTGATCACCTCGAACACGCGACTCTTGCCGAGCGCGTACGACTTGCACAGGTGCGAGTGGCCGATGAACGTGATCTGCCCGAGCTTTTCCCAGATCGGAATGCACGTCGCCGCCTGGTCGACCGTGAAGATGTACTCGAACTGCTCGAGGTCCAGCGGCGAGCCGTGACAGAAATGGGTGTCGCCGTCCTTCTCCGTGTAACGGAGTTTGCGGAGCCACTTCATGTTGTCCGACGTCAGGATCGACGCGTGAAAATCCAGCGCTTCACGAGCCGCGTCGTAGTAGTACGAGTAGTCCATCCGGCCCGCGACCGCGGCGTCGTGGTTGCCGAGGATCGTGTGCTTGGTCAGCGTGCGAACCTTGTCGCAGCACTCGTTGGGTTGCGGGCCGTAGCCGACCGTGTCCCCGATGCAGACCAACGCGTCGACCCGCTCCCTGTCGAAGCATCGCAGGACGGCTTCGAGTGCATCGATGTTGGCGTGGGTGTCGCTGAAAATGCCGTATCGCATCAAGCCTCGGCTTCGACCTCGAGTTCCGGGACCATGATGGCCTCGTATGCTCGCCGGGAAAAGCCGCGGATCTCGGTGACCTCGGCCAAGGGGATTTCACCACGGATCTGCGCCCCGTGCTCGTGGACGTCGCGCAGGTTCGCGAGCGCGCGTCGGGCCGCCGAGGACACCCGTGAATCGCTGGCATCGGCCAAGGCCGCGACGGCGGTTTGTCCCGGCCCCTGCCCGCCCGCACGGCCACCGTCCGAAAGCGCGACTTCGGCGAATGCCCGCGCCACGCGATCGATCGCGCGCGTTTGCCCGGTGCCCGCGCTCTGACGGGCCAGCACCTGGCACAAGACACGGATCGCACTGGGACCGAAAGCCCCGAGCGCACGTGCGACGTCGACCCACACGGTCGTGGGCTCCCACACGAGATGCTCGGCCAGCGCTTCGAGCGTCTGGGGATCGACCGCCATGCCGAGCAAGATCACGACGGCCTGTCGGACCTCGCGGCGCTCGGATCGGAGCTTGGACACCAAGCCCGGAACGACACGTGGGCCGAGGTCGGACAAGTCGGGCAGGATCGCGAGTAGCTCGTCGGTCTCGAAATCTTCGAGGGCGTCGAGGACCGCGTCGACATCCCCGCTCTGATCGTGGCCCTGCAGCACGTCGATCGCCGCCTTGAGCCGACGCCGCGGATCGCCGAGCGCCGCGTCGAGCTCCGGGGAACGCCCGCGGGGCTGCGAGAGCAACACCGGTCCGTCACTGCCGACGCCGCGCGCGAACGGGTCGGCGATGATCTCACCGGATGCGCGCGACAGCGGGCCCATCGTGCTCGTCGGACCGCTCGGCTCCGACAGCCCGAGGGCCGTCCGCACCGGCGTGGGCATCATGATGTTCTTGAGCCGACACAGCTGGGCGATCGATTCCCACGCCGCGCGTGACTCGGCGGGATCGAGGTCGCCCTCTTCGCCCTCGTGCAGCGCCCGATTGGCGGCGAGCTCGATCGCATAATCTTCGAGGGACTCGGCCAGCCCGGACGCGACCACCCGTCGCCAGAACCTCCGCGGCGCGCACAGACCATGGGCCAGCGAGCCCTCGAGGACGCGTCGCCGAATCGCGTCGTACTCCTGCATGGGGAGCCCGTCGACCTCGAGCAGCCGGGCCAGCGTGTCCTTCTTGGAAATCCGATCGAGGTGGGTCAGCGCAGCGACGGCCTCGCGCGCGCCGATGATGTGGCGGTACGAGCCCGGCGAGATCGCTTCGGTGGCCCGCTTGAGCCGATGCTCGACGGACTCGGCGGCCAACGCCGCCTTGGCCCGCGCGAAGTCGGCCGGCGGATACTCGCCGCGGGCGAGCAGACCTCGCGCCGACTCCAGACACAGCGCCGCGTTCGGCTCGAGCCCCTGCCCTTCCACCGAGCGGGTCACTCGCTCCCCGTCGTGCTCGAGCCTGGCCTCGATCGCGAACCGCTCGGCCAACACTCGGAACAGGTCGGAGCTGCGCGGCTCCCCGGCGTCGATCACCGCGTCGACGACTCCCTTCTCTCCGAGGTACATCGCCGTCAGCCGCACGCCGAGCAGCGGGTAGCCTCGGCCACGCAGGTGCACCGGAACGATGCCGAGCTTGGCCTCGCGCCACTTGTCCAGCGTGCCGGCGGGCACCTCCACGCGAATCCGCGCACGACCGCTCGACAGCTCCAGGGTCCCCAGCAGCGCGCCGAGGGTTCCACGGGGTGCCATGACCGAGGCGGGTGCGGCCATGCTCGCCCCGATCGGCTGCGGGATCCCGGCCATCGCATTGCCGCTGTCGACCCGATGGGTCTCGCCGACCACCGCCACCGGCCGCGGCGTGGCGGCGGGCGAGACCGGTACCGGCGTCCCCGCATCCTCTCGCGCGATCGCGCGCGGGGCCGCGCTCTCGCGGCGAGGCATCGACCGGCGGGCCGTGGTCTCCTCGCGTACGTCGTTGAACTGAAGCCGCGGCGAGACGATCCACGTCTCCACGTCGGTGGCACGTTGCTCGACGCGCTGAAGATGGATGCGCATCTCCTCGACGAAGTCCGCCCGGCGGTCCGCCGCGAGCATCAGCACCGCCTCGGCCTTGCCCGGATGTACCGACAGCCAGGCGCAGTGGGCCGCCGGTTCCTCCCCGCAGCGCGGGCACTCGCCCGTCAGCGGGCCCCGTTCACGTGCGGCGTCGTGCAGCTCGGGATCGGCATCGGCGTCGATCCAACGCCACGCGGTGACCGGATACATCGCCCCGCACCGACACGCATACGTCGTCGTTTCCGACCAGCTGAGGTCCGAGTGCGCCACACCCTCCGACCCCACGATAGCGCCGCGCTCATTGTCGTGTAAAGTTGCGTCAGTGGCCGATCCAACGCCGCCCGTGGACAACGACGACGGTTCCAGCGCCCCGCGCGCTGGCGGTGGCAACCCGGCGCAACGGCTGGTCGACACGTTGGTCCGTGCCTACCGCGAGCAGATCCGACGCACGCTCGAGGTCGAGCTCGACGACTCGGTGACCGCCCTCGCCTTCGTCGACCATCACCTCGCGTCGGCCCGCGACGAGGACCGCGAACCGATCTTGAGCCTGCTGGCCTCGACGGCCGGGGCGTACTACGGCGAGTTGATCCGACGACATCTCGGCGCGACCTGGCTCGGCGACGGCAAGGACCCACGCAAGCTGAGGCTGCTGCTCGAGCCACAGTTCGTGTTCTTTTCGCCGGTCGACCAGGCCTACGAGGCGATCGCGGGTGCGGGTATCGAGCCCGGCGACCCCCGGCTGCCCTCCTCCGAGCCGGCCTTCGACCCCGCGTTTCACCTGCGACCGCCCCGCCACGAGGACGACGAGGACGAGCTGGCCGACGACACGCCCGAGACCGAAGACGCGAGCTGGCTCGACGAGCGCCTCTCCGAGCTCGCGCCGGTGCCCGAGGACCAATTCCACAGCCTGACGTGTAGGTTCGAGACGCTGCAGCTGATGTTGGAGCTGCTGGCCGCCAAGCATGCGTCCGAGGGCCGGTCGCCACGACGTCTCGGGGTCGCCGATTACGTGCGCGCGCTGGGCTGAGGCCGTTTTTCGCTGTCGAACACCAGTGTAGACTGCCGCAGCATGCCGGCGGCGGA
This sequence comes from uncultured Pseudomonadota bacterium, assembly GCA_937896535.1. Taxonomy (GTDB): domain Bacteria; phylum Myxococcota_A; class Polyangia; order Nannocystales; family Nannocystaceae; genus CALBMM01. The sequence continues at coordinate 16,941 of CALBMM010000078.1, read as the reverse complement.
CGAGCTGCCCCTCGGGGAAGTGCAGCAGGCGCTGTCCGTCACGCCGGACACTGAGCCACAGCTGCGCGCTGCGCTCGCCACCACGCTGGCCCGCTGGAAGCTGCTCGCGGGCGACAAGGCGGGCGCCACCGAGGACCTCGGCCACGCGCTGGAGATGGTGCCGGACCTGCGGCCCGCGATGCGGCTGCTGTACCGCATCCACCTCGACCGCAACGACGTGCGCACCGCGGTCCTGCATCTGGACCAGGAAATTCGGGCGACGCGTCATCCTCGTGAGGCGGCGGCGCTGTACCGCGAACGCGGCCAGCTCGTCGAAGCCAGCTTCAACGATCTGACCGCGGCCCAGCAGTGCTACCAGGCGGCGCTCAAGGCGACCCCGCGCGACCTCGCGGTGCTGCGTGCCGTCGAGCGCGTCTCGTTGTCGCGCGGAGACTTGTTCTGGCTCATCGGCAACCTCGAGACCCAGCTCGAGGTTCTCCAGGATCCGGCGGCCGTCGCCGGCGTGCTGCACGACCTCGCGCTGCTCGAAGCCCGCCACCGCGGCGACCTGGCGCTGGCGGGCGACCTGCTGCTGGCAGCGCTGGAGCTCGCGCCCGGTCGCGCGCTGCTGGCCGACGACATGTTCCGCATCGCCGAGCTCGACGGCGACGCCGAGCTGATGCTCTTGGCGCTCGAGGCCGCGGCGTCGTGCCGCAAGCCCCAGTTTCGTGCGATGCCGTTGGCACGCGCGTCGGTGATGCTGCGCGAGCTCAAGGAGCGCGGCGCCGCGCTGGAGCTGCTCAAGTCGGCGGCGCGGGCCCAGCCCCACAACGTGAGCCTGTGGCGCAGCCTCGAAGAGCTGGCCATGGCGACGGGCCGCTACGAGGTCGCGCTCGAGGCGTGCGTGCGCCAGCTCGAGGCGGTCGGGCCCGACGAGGACCGAGCCTCTCGTTCCGAGCTGTACTACCGGATGGGCAAGCTGTCGCTGTTTCGCCTGGACCGTTCGATGGACGGGCTGGCGGCGATGCGCAAGACCCTGCGCCTGCTGCCCGGGCACGTGCCGGCCATCGAGGATACCGGTCGATTCCTCAACGCCGGTGGCATGTTCGCGCAGCTGCTCGAGCTGGTGAAGCTCGAGATCGCGACGGCCGCCGACGCGGGGCTGACCAGCGAGGAAGTGGCGCTGGCCCACCTTCGCGCCGGGCAGATCATGGAGGAGCGGCTCGGCGAGCTCGAGCAGGCGCGCGATTACTACGAGAGCGCGATCGAGGCCAACGGCAAGTATCGCCCCGCGCACGACCGACTCGAGCGGCTGCTGCACCAGATCGGCGACGCGGACGGGCTGCGGGCCTACTACGCGCGCGAGCTCGATGCGGCGCAAACCGATGCACGGCGCACGTTCCTGACCGGCGTGCTCGCCAAGCTCCACGCGCCGCTGGACGATCCCGGGATCGCGATCGGCTACCTCGAGCAGCGCCTCGCCGCGCGCAACGATCACCTCCCGAGCCTGCAGCAGCTGGCGCGCCATCTGGCCCGCGCCGGGCGAACCGAAGAGCTCCTGCAGGTCACGCGCCGCGAGATCGAGCTGACCGAGTCGGCGCCGCGCAAGGCCAAGCTGCTGCATCGTGCAGGCGAGCTCGCGCTCGAAGCCGGCAACCCGGGCGAGGCCCGCCTGTGCTTCACCCACGCGCTCGAGGTCGTCGACGACCACCTGCCGAGCCTGGAGCGGCTCGGCACGTTGCTGCGCGAGCAGAGGGACTGGCCGGCGCTCGTCGAGCTGCTGCGCAAGAAGCTGCTGTACGCCAACGACCGCGCGCGCCAGGTCGGCCTGCAGCTGGAGATCGCGACGCTGCTCGCGTCCAAGCTCGGTCAGCCCGCCGACGCGCTCGTCGAGCTGCAGGCGCTGCTGCGCCGCTGGCCCCGCCACCTGCCGGCCCTGCACGCGGCCGAGCGGATCTCGGAGGCGCTGGGACGCACCGACGTGCTCGTCGGGCTCATCGAGCAGCACATCGCCACCGTGTCCGGACCACGCACGCGCGCGTTGCTGCTGCACCGCGCGGCACGACTGCGCTCGCGCACCGACGACGACGAAGGGGCGATTCGCGACCTCGTGCGCGCGCTGGAGCTGTGGCCGCAGCTGGGCGTGGCCCGGGCGCTGCTCTTGCAGCTGTACGAAAAGCTCGGGCGTAGCCGCGAGCTGCAGTCGTTCGCCGAGGCGGGACTGACTTCGGAGCGCGGCGCCGACGACCGCCGAGCGATGGCGCTGCAGCTGGCCGAGCTGTCGCCCAAGCCGGTCGTCGCGATCCAGTACCTGGGCACGGTCGCGGAGGCACGTCCCGAGGACTACGTCACGCAGCTCCGTCTCGCGCGGGCATGCCGACAAGCCGGTCGCCCGTCGCGTCAGGCCGGGGCCCTCGCCGCGGCGGCCGAAGCGTTCGCCGGACAGCTCGCCGACGACGACGAGCACCTGCTCGGGCTGGTGTTTCGAGCGGCGCGTGCCGAGGAGGCCGCCGGCAATCTCGATCGCGCCGACCAGGCCTACGCCAAGATCCTCGACAAAGTGCCGGGCCACGTGCTCGCCCATCGCGGCCGGGTGCGGATCAAGGACCGCAAGCGCGAGAGCAGCCTGGCCCGTAGCGCCTCCGATCTCGAGACCGAGGCGAAGCGTTCGTCGACCCCCGCCGAGAAGGCGGCCTACCTGACGATCGCCGCGGACCTGCACGAACGACGCCACGACTACGACCGAGCGCTCGATCAGCTGTCGGCGGCACTACAGGCGTGTCCGGGGTACCTCCCCGCCTTGCACGCGCGCGCCCGTATCCTCGAGCGCCGCGGCGCGCTGGCCTCCGACGAAGCGATGCGCACCCTGGTGCAGCTGGCCGAGCGCGTGCGCGCGCCGGCCCATCGCGCGCGGGCGCTGGCGCGGGCCGGCACGCTCGCACTGCAGTGGACCGAGCGCGGCGACCCCAACCCGCAGGCGTGGGAGATGTTCACCGAGGCGCTCCGCGCCAATCCCGGCAACGACCGCGCGTTCCGGGGGCTGCGCCGGACCAAGGCCCAGCACGGCACCAAGGGCGCGCCCCGACTCGACGACGTCCTCAAGGCGCGCCTGCAGCACCAGCGCAAGGCGGGACTGCTCGACGCCGCCTCGCTGCGGGAGCTGGGGGCGCTCGCGGCCGATCTCGAGGGCCCACAGATGGTCATCGAGCTGCTCGGCGGCGGCCTGCAGACGGTCGGCGACGACCCCGGTCTGCGCGTGGAGCTGGCGCAAGCCTACGCGCGCACCGAGCACTGGCGTGCCTGCGTCGTGCACCTGCAGGCGGCCCTGACGATGGAGACCTCGCCCGAGCGCAAGGCCGCCCTGCACTACTACGCCGGCGACGCCAGCGAGCGCGGCGGTGACCTGGCGACCGCGGTCAAGCACTACCTCGCGGCGGGCAAGGCGGGCTTTCATCCCCAGCACGCCCTGGCCGGCGCCGACCGGGTCGCCGCGCGTACCGACGACATCCCGCGTCGCGTCGAGGCGCTGCAGCTGCTGGTCGAGGTGGGCGACGGTCCCGAGCGCGTCGCCGCGCTGCGGTCGCTGGCGGATCTGCACCGTGGACCGCTGGCGCAGCCGGAGGTCGCCATCGAGCGGATGCGCGAGCTGTTGCTGCTGCGACCGACCGACGTCGACGTGGTCATCGAGCTCGCGCGGATGCTCGAGTCCCAGGATCGTCGCGACGAGGCCCAGGCGGCGCTGCTGGCCGGCGTGGCCCACCATCGGGCGTGGCTGCGGTCGTCGGGTCTGCGCGACGACGACGGGGAATCGGTCTCGGTCGCCCCCGTCGCCGGACTGCTTCGGTTGTTCGAGGCGCTCGGCGACGGCGACGGCGTGTATCTGTCGACTGCGGTGCTCGAGACGTTCGCCCCGGCCGACGTCGCCGAGGGCCGGCGCTGCGACGATCTGATGAGCGAGCCGTGGCCGCTGCCCAAGGCCCAGGATGCGCGGCCGTTCGACAGCCTCGTGGGCGACCTGCCGGGCTCGGCGGGCCTGGACCTGCTGCGCGAGGGCAACTACTACCTCACGTCGATTCCCGACGTCGCGCCGCCGGCGGTCGACGTCAGCAAGCGTCGCAGCCTGCCGCCGAATTCCGCGGTGGTGATGGTCTCTCGGGCCCTCGCGGCGGCGCTCGGCGTCGGCGAGCCGCAGGTCTACGTCGACACGCGGCGCGAAGACGGCGTCACCGCGCACGTCGGCGACATGCCGGCGCTCGTGGTCGGACGCCGCATCAACAGCTCCCCCTTCGGTCCGCCCGCCCGCGACGCGATCGGGCGCGCACTGCTGCGCGTGGCGACCGGGGGAGACGCCGTCCACAGCGAGCTGCCCAACGAGCGGGTGTTCGCGCTGGTCGTCGCGCTGTGCCGCGCCGGCGGCGGCGAGATCGCCCCCTCCGATCGCTGGGACGACGAGTACGCCACCCGCGTCCAGGAAGCGATGCAGGCGCCAGGCACCACGATCGCGGAGCTTTCGGCCGCGTCCGACATCCTCGTGGACACCATCGATCGCTTCGATCCGCAGTCGCTGCGCAGCGCGCTGCGCATGGCCGAGGACCGCGCCTCGGTCGTGTGCTCCGCGGACCCGCGCCCGGCCCTCGTCGCGCTCGGCGACGCCGCCACGTCCGCCCGTGGCACGGCGCTGGTGGGCTACCTGCTCTCGGACGACCACCTGACGCTGCGACGGAGCCTTCGCTACCTCGCCGACCACGTCCCCCACACGGAAGGACGCAACCGGTGAGCACGATCCGACGACCCGAATCCCTCGGCAGCGCCGTCCCGCGGGCGATCGGCATGGAGCCTTCCGACCCGATCGACCTCACCGACTTCGTCGAAGAGGTCGCCGGTTTGCCGCCGCCGGAGACGCCGGCACCGAGCCTGCTCGACGACCCCACGACGACCCTGTGGCCCGCGCACTCGGGCCTGCACTCGACGATGCTGTCGACGGCGGGTCCGACGTTCGGCGCGGAGTCGTGGCAGATCCTCGTGGAGGAGCTCGCCGAGGAGAGCCGCCTCGCCGAGGACGAGCAGCTACGCGACGCGCTGCAGTGCGAGGCGGGCCGACTCCTCGTCGACCGGCTCGGCCGGCGCGAGGAGGGTGAGCTGCTGCTCAAGCGCGGAGGCGGTCCGATCGCCGCGATCCTGCAGCGGCAGGCCGCGGGCGGTCTGTCGTCGCTGGCGGGCGAGCTCGCCGCGCTCGAGTCCACCGCGCGCGACGAGCACCGCACCATCGATACCCGCGCGGCGGCGTGGATCGAGTTCGGGCAGCTGTGCGAGGAGCGGACCTCGAACCTGCGGCGCGCCTACGATGCGTACCGCGAGGCGCTGACGCTCGCGCCCCACCACCCCGTCGCGCTGCCGCTGGCGGCAGAGGCGGCCGTGTTCCTGTCGGAGACGAAGGCGGCGCGCCACTACCTCGGCGAGCTGCTGCAGCAGGTCACGTCGTCACGGCTCAAGGCCGCACTGCTGCTGGACCTCGCCGAGATCACGGCCGACGCCGAGGAGCGTCAGATCGTGCTCGAGCAGGCGCACCACGCCGAGCCCACCGAGGAGACGGCGCTGCGACGTTTGTCGCGGTCGGTCGCGGCCACCGGCGACGCCGAGCAGCTCGGCGAGCTGTACCGCGAGCTCGCGCGCGCCGCCGAGGATCCGATCTCGCGCGCGACCGCGATACACCTCGCGTTCCTGACCCTCACGGACGCGAACCGTCCGGTCGACGACCTCGTGCTCGATCTCGCCGACACGGCGACGGGCGACGAGGGCGACATGCTCGCGCCGCTGGCCGAGATCGCGATGCGACTCGAGCAGCGCATCGCGGCCAACGAGGACACGACCGGCCTGCCCGAGAACATCGAGGTCCTGCAGCGACTGGCGCGCGTGCTCGACGATCCGCGCGAGCAGGCACTGGTCCGCGAGCAGCTCGCCCGCATCCGCCTCGCCGCCGCACGGGCGGCCGCCGACGCCGAGTCTCCGATCGACGTGGACGCCCGCTGGGTGCAGCTGGAAAAGGACCTGCGCTTTTGCCTCGTCCATCTGCCCGAGCACCGCTGGGTCAACGAGGCCCTCGCCGAAGTGCTCGCGGCGCAGAACAACCTGCCCACGCTCGTGCTGCACCTGGAGGAATGGGCACGCACGCAGACCGCCGGGCCCGGTCGCGCCGCGATCTTGCTGCGCCTGGGCAGCGTGCACGAGACCAAGCGGCGCGACCTGCCACGGGCGGCCGAGGTCTACGAGCTCGCCGTGGCCGAGGACCCGGACAATCCGGACTGTCTGCGCGCGCTCGGTCGCGTGTACGAAAAGACGCGACGCTGGCCACAGGCGGTCGCGAACCTGCAACGGCAGGTCGCCGGTGCCCACGACGATCAGGAAAAGCTCGCGGCCCTGCGGCGGATCGCCACGATGGCCGAGCACGAGATCGGCGACGTCGACCTCGCGATCGCGACCCTCGAAGAGGTCGTGCGCCTCGATCCCGACGACGTGCTGTCGCTGTTTCAGCTGGCCAAGCTGTGCCGAGCCCACCGTCGGCCCGCCGTGCTGGTCAACGCGCTGACGCTGCTCGTGGAGCGGGTCGACGACGACGTGGCCCGCACCGCCGCGCTGGTCGAGCTCGGCGAGGTGCAGGAGCTGCACCTCAAGCAGCGCAAGGCGGCGCGCCAGTGCTACGAGCAAGCGCTCGAGCTGACGCCGGGGTACACACCCGCGCTGGGGGCCCTGGGTCGGCTGTACCGCGACAGCGGCGAGCTCGAGGCGCTCGTCAGCCTGCTCGAGCCCAAGATCGACCCCGTCACCGATCCCGCCGTCCTCGCGTACAAGGCCGGACGCGTGTGCTTCGAAGAGATCGGCGACGCGGACCGAGCGCTGGGCATGTTCCGCCGCGCGTACGAGCTCAACCCCGACTTGGCGCCGGCGCGCGAGCAGCTGATGCAGCTGCTGACCGCGCGCGGGCGGATCTCGGAGGCGTACGACCTGCTGCGGGCGCAGGACCTGCCGCGCAGCGCGGCCCTGTCGGCCGACTACCACTACCGGCTCGGCCTGCTCGCCGAGGCGATGGCCCGCGAGGAGCAGCGGCAGGCCGGCGGCGGTCCGCGCAAGACCAGCCCCGCCGAGAACGCGGCGCTGCAGCACTACCGCGCCGCGCTCGCGGCACAGCCCGACCACGGCCTGGCGTTCGAGCGCAGCCGTCGCTTGCTCATCGCGCACAACGACGTCCCAAACCTCGAGCGGCTCATCGAAGGACAGCTCGAGCACGACGACCCGGGCACCCGCGCGGTGCACCTGGTGCATCTGGCCCGCCTGCACCTGATGGACAAGGACGGGACCGAGACGGCGCGGCGCTACTACGAGGAAGCGCTGACGGCCTCGCCCGACGACCCGATCGTGCGCCGCGAGTACGAGGGACTGCTGCGGGTGCAGGGAGACCTCGAGTCCCTGCCGGGTCTGTACCTCGAGGTCGCGCGCGACAGCGCCGACACACACTACAAGGCCACCCTCTTGGTCGAGGCCGCCGAGCTGCTGTTGGCGACCGGGACGCCCGAAGACAAGGAGCACGCGGGACGGGCGATCCTCGACGCGCTCCACGAGGACCCGGGCAATCCCTACGCGGTGCGGCACCTCGAGCGGCTTCTCAACGAGCCGGACTCGCCCTTCGTGATCAAGGATGCCGTCAGTGCCCGAGCGGTGCGCGCCCAGTCCGACGCCGAGCGGGCGATCTTCTACGTCGAGAGCGCGGAGCTACTCGAGCGTCTCGGAGCGTGGGGCCAGGCCCGCCGGGCCTATCTGGCCGCCAAGGGGGCGCTGCCCAACCTCGCACCGGCCGAGCTCGGGCTCGCCCGCGTCTCCGACGATCGTCGGCAGGCGGCGACGGCGACCGAAGGCCGTGCCTCCGTCCACGTGCTCGTCGCCGAAGCCCGCGATGCCGCGGTGCGTGCCAGTCGTGGCGACAGCGAGGCCCGCACGGTCGCGCTGCGGCTCATCGGCGACATCCTCGAGCGCGACGACAACAACCGCGACGCGATCGCGCTCGCCCGCACGCTGGCGGCGCAGCCGGGCGAGGCCGCACCGGTCATCGAAATGCTGGCCGCCGTGTTCCCGCGGCAGCGTGACCCCCGGATCAAGTACGAGCTCGGGCTGTTTCTCGCCGACAACGCCCACGAGCTCGAGCACTCCGTCGCCTACTACGAGGCGGCCGCCAACGCCCGACCGGACGGGCGTCGAGCGCTGCGCGGCTTGGTCAACACCTACCGGCAGATGGGTGACGACCGCAAAGCGGCGGAGGCGACCGAGCGTCTGCTCGAGCTGTTCGACCCGAGCGAGCCGTCGGCCGTCGACCTGCGCATGGGCATCGCGAGCTTCCTGAGCACGGAGCGGGCCACCCTGCCCCGCGCCATCGAGCACGCCCGCAAGGTGCTCGCCGCCCGTGGCGACGACCCGCGCGCGATCGCCCTGATGGCGGACCTGCTGCAGCGCGCCGAGCAGAACGTGGAGGCCGCATCGCTGCTCGACCGCCTCGCGAGCCGAGAGCGCAACCGCGAGCGGCTGCACGACATCTACCTGCGCAAGGCCAAGCTCCTGTCGGAAGTCGGCGGACGCGAAGCCGATGCCCTCGATGCCGTCGAGCGCGCGGCCGCGATCAATCCGGGCAATCGCGAGACGATCTCGCTGCTCGTCGACCAGCTCAATCGCACCGGACAATCCGGCCGCGTCGCGACGTACCTCGAGCCGATCCGCAAGGCGCTCATCGCCAACATCCAGCGCGGCGCGGTGAGCCTGCGCGACCTGTCGCTGATGGCGACCGTGGCCCGCAGCGCGCGGCCGGAGCTGTCGCGGATGTCGAGCGTCTTGCTGCAGTCGATGGAACCCGCCCGTGGCCCCGCCGACGCCGCCTTCCCGCCCGCCAACACCACCGAGCTGCGTCGACTGCTCGATGCCCCCTCGCTGCGCGTCGCGCTGTACTCGTCCGAAGAACCCCCTGCGCTCCACAACCTGCTGCAGACCCTCGAGACGGTCGTGCCGCGCCTGGGCAATCACTTCTCGGCGGTGTCGAGCACCGACGCCGCGCCGGTGCCGGCCGGCATGGACATCGCACGGATCTCGAGCCACACGCACCGCTGGGCGGAGCGCGTGGGCCTGCCACCGCCGCGTCTTTCGGCGGCGGCCACCCCCGGCACCGTGATCCTGCTGCCCGAGCACAGCCCCGCGATCCGACTCGGGGTCAATCTGTGGAACCAGGGCGACGAGCACGCGCTGCGGGGCTGCATCGCCCTGTCGCTGGCCCGCCACGCCCTCGGTGGGGCCCGCGTGCGCGCCCTGACGGCCAGTGCCCTCGACCTGCTGCTGGCGGCGGCGTTCGAAGCGGTCGGCGTCTTCAACCCGATGACCGCCGACCCCGATCCGCGCCGACTCAAGGATCTGGCCGGACACCTCAACAAACTGCTGCCGCCGCGACAGCGCCGCACGCTCGAGCGGCAGTGTCAGTCACTGGCCAACCACGCCTTCGATCACACGACGCGGGCGATCACCGGCACCGACCTCACGGTCGCTTCGCTGATCACCGGGGACGTGCGCGCCGTCTTGTCGGCGGCGTGCTTGCTCGACGGTGCGGCCGGCGGCTCGCTCAAGCAACGCGTCAACCGGTCCGTGCTGGCCCAGGGCCTGCTCAGCCGTCTGCTCAGCGACGACTTTCTGTCCGCCCAGCGGGCGGTTTCCCGCCCCTGAGGCCACGACCCCGCCCGCCGCTCAGGCGTGGCTGTGATCGTGGTCGTGATCGTGATCGTGATCATGATCATGATCGTGGTCGTGATCATGATCGTGGTGGTCATGCGCCGCTGCCTGGGCCTGCATCCGCGCCACCGCCTCGGGGCCTCCGACCGCGCGCAGCAAGCTCGCGACCTGGTAGCCCAGGATCCGCACGCCGAAGTCGAGCCCCTCGGGCGCCTTCGACTCCCGCAACGCCTTCGCGGTCTGCACGGCGATCCGAGCCGAGTCGCTGTCCCCACTGATCCAAAATCCGACCGCAGCATCCTCGAGCGCGGCCGCGAGCGGGCCCTGCAGTGCCTCGCGTGCCTTCTCGTCACCCTCGGCCGACTTGCGCAGCAGCTCGATGCGCTCGGCGTCCTCGGTCGGCTGAGGCTTGTCGCCGTGGATCTCCGCGGCCCGCTGCAACGTACCGTCGAGGTCGACCATCGGCGGCCAGCGGGGCACCCCCGCCGATTGCAGCACGGCATCGACCGCACCTTCGTCGAGCTTGGGCTCGTCGCCCACGATCGCACCGACGAACTGGACCGGACGCTCCGGCGGCACGTCGCCGAACTCGCCGAGCGCCTCGTCGAGCGCACGCGGGACCGAAAAGCCCGACGCGATCGTCTTGTCGCGCGCCCAGCGGATTCGTGCCTTGAGCCAGTCGGCCGGCGGACGACGGTCCTCGGCGAGCTTGGCCCAGTCACGCATCATACGGGTGCGCTGGCCATCGGTCTGGCTGTACGCACCGAACTCGAGCACGCGGTCGGCAGGGCTGAGCGTACCGACCCACAGCGATGCGCCCGAGTGCGACCGCGGGACGCTGAGCATGAATCGCATCGCGCCCGGCACCGCTTCGGTGTCGACCATCGCGGACGGCTCGAGGTCGCCACGCATCTTCGACAGCGTGTCGCCCATCGTCCACTGGCGGGTCGACGACGCCTTCAGCTCCACGCCGCGGCTCTTGAGGGTGTGCAGTGCCTTGCCGGCGGCCTTGCGCACCTTCTTGTTCGCGTGCTCCTTGAGCTCGGCGAGGGCAGCGGCGTCTCGCTTGCCGAGAAGGTCGGGGATCGAAGCGAGGAGCTTGTCCGGGTCGTCGGCCATGGATGGCCGGGACCTACTACATCCCGAAATCCTGCGCAAACGCCGGCCTGAGGTTCGCACCGGTGCCCCACCGGGCCCGCCGCCACCGCTCGCCCGACAGCGTCTGCCAGGCCAGCGCGGTACGCACCATCCGCAGGGCGATCCCCCCGGTCGCCAGCACGTCCTGCTGCTCGCCCGGGTCGTCGGCCAGCGCGTACATCCGCTCCACGCGGCCGGGCCCCACGATGAGCTTGTGCTCGCCCACGATCGCGGCACGACTGCCGTCACCGAGGTATGCGACGACCAGTCGCGGAGGCGGCTGCGGATCGTCGATGACCGGCACCAGCGTCTCGCCCTGCCACGCGTCCGGGGCGGTGCCGCCGACGAGGTCGAGGATCGTCGGCGCGAGGTCGAGCAGATCGACGGGGGTGTCGACGCGGCCCGAAGCGAGCAGCGCCGGGGCCCGGATCGCCAACGGGACCCGGATGCTCTCTTCGTACAGCGTGTGCCCGTGGCCGGCCCCGCGATGCTCGTAGAACTCCTCCGCGTGCAGGCCGACGAGCACGATGATCGCGTCGTCGAGCCGGCCCTGCTCGCGCAGGTCTTCGACGAGGTCGCCCACCGCTTCGTCGACCACGCGCAGCTCGCCGCGATACAGGCGGCGGACGTAGGTCAGCTCGTCCTCGGACGGCTCGTGCTTGCCCATCCGCACGCGACCGACCCACACGTGAGTCAGATGCGACAGCGGAGCGTCGGGCGGCACGGTCACCGGGCCCACGAGCTCGCGCGAGGCCTCGTACGGCGCCTGCGGATCGTTGACGACCGCGTACAGCAGTCGATGCTGCGACTTGTCGCGCAGCAGTGCCTCCGCACGGGCGACCACCGCCCGGGCGTCACGCTCCTCCATCTGCTTGTCGAGCAGCTCGGTCAGATCGAACCCTTGCTGCAGCCCACGCTCGGCGGTCACGTCGGCGTTGGCACTGACGAGCGCGCGCACGTAGCCGGCCCGGGCCAGCGCCTCGGGCAGCAGCACCTGGGCATCGGCGACATAGGTGCCGGCCACCGTCAGGTGGACCGGGGGAATGACCGACGACAGCCACGCCGCGTGCGACGGCACCGCTGCGGCCCCGAGCGCGTAGGCCCGCTCGAAGACGATCGACTCGCGTAGCAGCGCCTCGATCGACTCCAGCGGCGGCCGCCGTCCCGGCTCGAGGAACGAGTCGGTGCGCGCCCCTTCGATGCCGACGATGTACACGTCTCGTGGCATCCGGGCGCGCTCGTCGCGGGGCACCGAGCGTCGCGCCAGGATGTGCAGCCCATCGAGCTGCGCCGCCGCGTCCGGCTCGTTGCCCCGTGCCCGGATCTCGATCCGTGCCGGCGCCCCACCCCACGCGGTCAGATCCAGGTCACGCTCGACGCCGGCGGGTCGCAGCGGCTCGTCGAGCAGCACCGTCGGCTCCCGCCCTTGCTCGTGATCGGCGTCGGTGCTCGCGACGATCTGCACCTGTCCCCGCCCTCGCACCTGCAAGCGCAGTCGTCCACGCCGTGGCGGCACCACGTAGTACGCCAGCCCGTGGCCGGCCGGCAGCGTCAGTCGGGCCCCACCGTCGGGTCGTGGCGTGATCTCGTAACCCGCGATCGGATCCGCGGCGGCGTCGCGAGGCTTGGTGATCGCCTCGTGCGGGCCCAGCTCGATCCGCCCCAGGGCCGCCGAGCCGAGGATCTCGCCCTCGGTGGCCACGTGGCGAAAGTGCAGCCGCAGACGATTGTCGCCCTGCCGGAGCGTGTCGGCGGGGATCGACAGCGTGCGCCGCTCCCAGCCCGAGCTCAAGCGCAGGTGGGCGAGCGTCTGTTCGTTCCACAGCACGGTCACCGACTGGTCCTCGACCAGCGCGTACATGGTGACCGCGATCGCGAGGCCGGCGTGCTCTTCGGTGTCGGGGTGAAGGCCCGGGGCGTTGGGGCCGTCGACGGGGAGGTCGAGCTCGGCCGTTCGTCCCGTGACCACCGTGGCGAGGCGGTCGCCGACCAGCTGGGGCGTCGACCAGGTCGCCGCCGAGGCGAGCGCGTGGTGCTTGTAGGCCGACTTGCGGCCGAGATCGACGACGAGGTTGCCCTCGTGCATCGTCACGGCCGAGGGTCGCTGCGCGAGCAGATCGAGCCAGCGATCGGTCGTCGCGACTCTGGCCACGGGCGCGATCGTCGGCGCGTCCGGTTCCGCCGCGGCGACGGGGGCCGACGCGGGCGCGGGCGGATCCTTCGTGCAGCCGCCGAAGCTCACGAGGGCGGCCGCCAACGATGGACCCAGCCACCACTCACGCATGGCGACGCGACCGCTCCGTCAGCGCGATCCACCACAGTCCGCCGAGCCCGACGACCGCGAGCCAGCCGGAGACGTGCGCGAACAACCCCAGCCCTCCCAGGCGCAACGCCGCCTCCACCCACGCGAGCGCGCCGGCGAGCCCCGCGATCCCGCCCAGCATCAGCCGACCGCCCTGACCGCGGGAGCGACGATGATCGAAGGCGATCAACACGGCACATGCGGCGATGACCGCGATGCCGATCGCGGTCGCCGAGTCCGGCAGTCGCTGGGCGCCGTGTCGGATCCACGTCGCGAGCGGTCCGGCCGACAGACGCTCGGTCCATCCTGGCGGCGGCGTGGGAGCCGGCCACGCGATCCAGGCCGCAGCCACCTGCGCGGCGAGCCCGGACGCGGCCAACGCGATCCCACGCCCCACCCCGAGCGCCAGCGCGAGCACCCCCAGTGCGCCGCACAGCACGGCCCACCGCGGCGCGGTCCAGGCGACGACGGGCTGCGACAGCGCGATGCTCCAGCCCCGTCGCCACAACGCCGGCCGCATCGCGATGGCGTGGTCGGTCGCGACGACCTCGATGCGCAGCAGGTGGGGACCCTCGCCCGGCGCGAAGCTGCCCTCGGCCGTCGCCGCGGCGACGAGCTCGGGCTCGATCCACAGGGGTCCCCCCTCCTGCACCACGCGCACCGGCAGCGCGTCGGCGCCCGTGGGCACGCCGTTGGGGTCGCGAAGTCCCGCGAGTCGGGCCAGCTCGTCCAAGCCGATCGTCGCGGTGGTGCGCACCGACGACGCCCCGGCCGACTCGGCGTCGAGCGTCCACAGACCGATCGCGAGGACGAGCACGGCGAACACCCACCGCCACCGGCCCGCGCCGGCGATCACGGCGCCACCTCCATGCGGGGGCCCGCCGCCCTCGGAAGATCCAGCGCGAGTGCGAGCACGTCGTCGGGCTCTTCCACCACGACGGCCGCGCGAGTGCTCGCCCCCAGTGCCGCCGGCGGCGTCTCGGCGGGGCCGACCGCCGCGCCACCACGGACGAGGACCTCGACGATCGCCGGCCTCGCGGGCGCGGGCGCGATCTGCAGCAGGGCCGCAAACGCGTCGCGCCGAGCGTCGGCCGGGCCCGCGACGGCGAGGCCGATCGCGACGCGCCAGCGCTGCTTGTAGTCGCGACCGTGCCGGGCGACGGCCAGCCGTGCCTGCACGAGGGTGGACGGATCGGCGAGCACCCGTGCGCCGCGTGGCAACGGCTGCCCCGCGGTGGCCCACTGAGCCTGTCCGGCCCCGTCGAGCGGTCCGGGCGACTTGCTCGGTGCGATGCCCCCCAGCCACCCACGCCCCGTCACATGGGCCTGCGCGATCCGAGGATCACCGAACAGGGCCTCGGTGACCGGGGCTCGCAACGAGGGCCCGAACCACGGGGCGCGTGCGATCGCGGCCGCCAACCACTCGCGCTCGGCCCACCGCTGCGCCGGCGCGAGCCCGGCCACGTGCGTCCGCAAGTCCTCGGTGATGCTCTCGACCAACAGCGCCCGCGTGTCGTCGGGGATCGAGCGACCGAGGTCGGCGACGCGATCGAGGACGAGCGTGCGTCGGATCCCCGGATCGTCGAGGTCCGGCGAATGCAGCAGCGCTTCGCGGTACGACATTCGCGACAGTGACGTGTCGCCGGTGCGCCCGGCAAAGCGGCCCAGCTGCGCCCACGTCTGCACGGGGTCGTCGCTGTCCGCTGCGGCCGCCACCGCCATCAACTCGGCGTGCTGCGGTCGGCCGGCCACCAAGGCCAGCTGCGCCTGCAGCGGGGTCGAGGGCGTGTCGTGGCCGGACTGGCTCAGCCGTTCGACCATCGCGTCCGCGGTGGTGCTCGCGTCGACGGCGGCCAGCAGCGGCATCACCCACCGGCCCGCGCACGACAGGGTCACGTCGGACTCGATCGCGGCCGTGTAGGCCGACAACGCCTGCGGCGAGGCGACCCCCTGCTTGCGCGCCGCCGCGAGCGCGGCCGCGGTGGGTCCCGTCGCGTCCGAGGCCCACACCTCCGCGAGGCTCGGGCAGGCGTCCGACGCCTCGGAACGAGCGACCGCGTGGGCATCGACCCGAGCGTCGAGCGTTTCGCGCTGCTGCGTGATCCAGTCGTCTCCGAGCACGCGGGCCACCGTCTCGAGATCGACGTCGTCGACACACGGCCCCTGACAAAACGCCTCCGACAGCACGATCGCCGTCGCGGCGGCACCTGCCCCGGCGTCGTCACCGGCGGCGTCCGCCACGGCGAGCGCCGACCACGGCCGTCCCCACGCCAGATGCCACATCACCTCCGCATCGGCGACGTCGTGCAGCGGTCCGCCGGCGGCGACGGCTCGCGTCGCGACGTCGCGCGTGATCTCGAGGGCGAGGTCCTCCTGCCCCGCGGCGTGCCGAAGGCGCGCGACGGCCAACAACGCCGGCGTCGACTCGACGGTCGTGGGCACGCGCGAGGTCCAGTGCCCATGCGGCGCCGGCTCGGTCGCCGTGTCCGCGGACTCGGCGGCCGTCGAGGCCCCGCGGGCGGGTCGCCACGTCGATCCGATCTCGAGCTCGGCGGCCATCAGGTCGCCCTGCCAGCCGTACAGGCGCCACCCGGCCTTCGTCCGCGTGTCCTCGAGCACCTTGAGCGCCCACTTGTCGCTCTCGGAGGCGCCGTGCCGGGGACGGTTCGCCTGCGGCGCATCGGTCATCAGCGAAAGGCGCAGCTGGGCGTACGCCGACACCGAGTCCGGCTGGCTCATCACCACCGGCGCGAGGTCGGACCAGGTCTGCGTGCCGACCCACGCCCGAACCTCGTCGTCGGTCACCAACGCCGCTCCGAGCTCGCCCGTCAGGTCGGCGGTGAGCAACGCGACGACCTGCTCCGCCGACAAGGAGACGGCGAGCGTGGCGGCCGCGTGCCGCAGCGCCGCGGGACCTCCGGCATCGGCGGCCTCGAGCGCGTCCTGCAGTGCCGCGCGCCGCTGCGCGACGTCGGCCTCCTCGCACTCCGGATCGCGACACCGCGAACGTGCGATGCGACCGGCGAGCTGTGCCTGCTGCGCCCGTGCGGTCGCCTCGCCGACCGCCTGCCGTCGCGCGCGCGCGGTGGCGTCGGTGGGGGCAGGACAGCCGCGCTCGAGGCGATGCAGGTCGGCTGCGGCGGCCTTGCCCGCGTCCAGCTGTGCCAGCGCGGCGGCGCGCGTCAGCAGCAGGTCGCACGCATGCGGGTGATCGCCGGCCGTGCTCGCGTCCAGATCCATCGCCCGCGAAAAGTGAGCCGCCGCGATGCCCAGCCGCCCCTGCCGGTACTCGATCTCGGCCGCCGCCCACAGCGACGGCAGCTCGCCGCCGTGCCGGAAGTCCTGCAGCAGCACGTCGCGCGCCTGCTCCCATCGGCCCTGCGCGTCGAGGGCGGCCGCGTACGCCCGCGCCGCCTTGCGCTTGGGGGGCCAGCGGCGTTTCTCGGCCTTGGCGACGACCTCGTCCCAGCGCTCTTGCTCGGCCAGCCGCGGCAGCGTGCCGCAGCCCAAGCCCACCAGCAGCGCGCCGGTCAGGAGCCCGACGCCGAGTCGCACGAAAGCTCCTGTCCGTCGGTGACCTCGGCGACGAGTCGATCGAGCAGCGCCCGCTCGTCGCGACGAAGCTGGTCGACCCCTGCCTTGGCCCGACACAGGAACTCGACCGCCGGGTCCGGATCGCCGAGGGCCACGTAGGCCTCGGCGACGCGCAGGTGGTTCTGCGCGATGTCGGGCTGCGACTGCGCGAGCTCCTCGAGCATCTCCAAGCC
>CALBMM010000077.1 GCA_937896535.1 uncultured Pseudomonadota bacterium | reverse complement strand
CGACAGGTGGAGGCCCGTGGCGTGGGACAGGTGGTCGTCGACCTCGCCGACGTCCGCGCCGAGGACGTCGGTGGCTGGGTCCGCATCGGGCCCAAGTTCTCGGCGAGGGTCGACGGCATGAAGTGCGAGCTGCCGGTGGACGAGGGGGAAGGGACGCCGACACCCGCGTATGCGTGCGAGATCACGCTGACGATTCAAAACGGCGAGCAGGATGCGCTCGAGCTCGGGGGTACTCGCGGCTCGTCGCTGTGGCTGCATCGCCTGCAGCTGTCGGCCCTCGACGCGACCGGTCGAGAGAGCGAGCTGGAGGTGGCGTCCGACGCCGGCAAGGTCGGCGCCGACTCGGCGGGGCAGATCCGGATCACCGCCACGCCGGCGTGGGTCCGCGACGACAGCCGTCGCTCCCCGACCATTCCGGTGAGGCTGCAGTGGAGCGGCAAGCGTCGCAACGGTCGTCTGTTTCGACGGATGGCGGGCAACGCCGATCGGCCGAAGATCTCGCAGCTGCCGCGGCCCCCGGCGTGCACCGGGGCTTCTCCGCCGCCGGCATGCGGGCCGGTGCTCCCCGCGGGGCGCTGAGCCCGGGCCGGCCTGAGCCGGTGTTTTCGGGCGTGTGCCCCCGATGTCGCCGGTGCCTTTACACGGTCGCGCGCGGCGGGCTACGTGCACGCGCATGCAATCGGCGTGGACCGACGAAGGGGCCAAGCAGGCGATCGAAGCGTGGGGCAAGGGCCCGCACTCCAACGAGGACGTCGCGCTGCGGACGTACACGTCGCGGCTCATCGGCGCCGAGGCTGCACTCGTGCTGCACGGCGGGGGAAACACGTCGGTCAAGACCACGCTGCCCGACGACCTCGGCGAGCCGACCGAGGTCTTGTGCGTCAAGGGCAGCGGCTGGGACCTCGGATCGATCTTGCCGCCGGGGCTGCCCGCCGTACGACTGGCCACGCTCACGGCGCTGCGCAAGCTGCCGTCGCTGTCGGACGAGGACATGGTCAACGCCGCCCGCGTTCGGTTGCTCGACGCCTCGGCGCCCAACCCGTCGGTCGAGACCCTGCTGCACGCGTTCTTGCCCCACAAGTTCATCGATCACTCGCACGCCGACGCGATTCTGTCGGTCGTCGACCAGCCGGACGCGAGGGCCCACTGCGCCGAGATCTGGGGCGACCGCCTCGCGGTCGTCGACTACATCATGCCGGGCTTTGCCCTCGCCAAGCTCGCGGCCGAGGTCTACGAGGCGCATCCGCAGTGCGAAGGGCTCGTGCTCTTGCAGCACGGGCTGTTCACCTTCGGCGCCACGGCCCGCGAGTCGTACGAGCGACACGTGCGGGCGGTGTCGGAGGCCGAGGCGTGGCTGGCCGCGCGGCGCAAGGACGCCACGCATGCCGCGGCGCCCGACGTCGACGCATGCGCGTGGCTGCCGGCGCTGCGCGGACGGCTGGGGGAGGGGACGCGCCGCTACGTGCTGCACGTGCGGACCTCCGACCGGATCCGCCGCTTCGTCGATCACCCAGACGTCGCCTCGCGCGCGGGCCGGGGCCCGGCGACGCCCGACCACGTCATCCGCACCAAGGCGTGGCCGATGGTGCTCGATCCCGCCGAGGCCGGTGACGACCTCGGGGCGTACCTCGACACGACCCTGGCCGCGTATCGCGACCGCTACCGCGCCTATGTCGGCACACAGCGCGAGGCCAAAGGGGTCGACAAGACGCCGCTCGATCCCGACCCACGCGTCATCTTGATCCGCGGCCTCGGCATCGTGGCGGCCGGTGCCACCGCCAAGGATGCCCGCGTGGCGGCCGACATCTACGAACACACCGTCGACGTGATCGACGCGGCCGAGGACGCCGGAACGTACCGGGCACTGCCCGAGTCGGACCTGTTCGACATGGAGTACTGGTCGCTCGAGCAAGCCAAGCTCGGCAAGACCAAGCCGCCGGCGTTCGCCGGCCAGGTCGTCGTCGTCACGGGGGCGGCCTCGGGGATCGGCGAGGCGACCGCGCGGCACTTCGCCGCGCTCGGGGCCGAGGTGGTGGTCGTCGACCGCGACGCCGACAAGCTCGCGGCGGTCGCGACGAGCCTGCGGGCGAGCGCGCACGCCCTCGACCTCACCGATCGCGCCGCGGTCGCGGCGATGTTCGACGCGGTCGTCGCCACGTACGGGGGGATCGACGGCGTCGTGTCCAACGCTGGCACGGCTCCGCAGGCGCCGATCGACACGTGCCCGCCCGAGGTGCTCGAGGGCAGCCTGGCCGTGAACTTGCTTTCGCACCAGTGGGTGGCCCAGGCCGCGATGGCGGTGCTGCGGGCCCAGGGCACCGGCGGGTACCTGCTGTTCAACGCCTCGAAGGCCGCGTTCAACCCGGGCGCCAGCTTCGGGCCGTACGCGATCGCCAAGGCCGGGCTCGTGGCCTTGATGAAGCAGTATGCGCTCGAGGGCGGGCAGTACGGCGTGCGGGCCAATGCGATCAACGCCGACCGCATCCGCAGCGGCCTGCTCGATCCCGCCGACGTCGCGCGCCGGGCCCAGGCGCGCGGGCTCACGGCCGACGCGTACTTCCGTAGCAACCTGCTGTCGCGCGAGGTCACGGCCGACGACTGTGCGCAGGCGTTCGTCGCACTCGCGCGGGCCGAGGCCACGACCGGCGCGGTGCTCACCGTCGACGGCGGCAACATTGCCGCCTCGCCGCGCTGACACGACGCGGTGTGACACGACGTCATCGTCGACGTCCTCGGTGATCGCCAAGCTCGCGAGGATGCGTCGCGTCGGCGGTGGCACGTGCCTTGCTCTGCGGCAGGGCCATGTCGTTCACCACTACGTTCGTCGTCGCGGCTGCCCTCGCCGCGGTCAACACTCCCTCGCCCACGCCGAAGACCCCGAGTGCGCGCAGCGTGACGCTGTCGCTCGTCGAGACCGGCGGTAAGGCTCCGCGCTCGCAGGTGAAGGTCTCGCTGCCCGTCGGCGGCGAGCTCGAGGCGTGGGTGCAAGGTGGTGAAGACCGTCGCTACTGCCGCGCGTCCGTGGATCCAGTCGGGCGTGCCGACGACCTGCGCATCGAGATCGGCTGCGGGTCGAGCAACCAAGCCTCGCCGAACCTTCGCCTGAAGGCGCAGCGGCCGTTGCCGCTCGGACACCAGGTCGTGCTCGGCGAGATCCAGCGCGCCGACGGTCGCACCGTGGAGGTTCGGGCGAAGCTGCAGTAGGCGTCAGTCGCCGCGCGTCAGCGTCGCGAAGCGCGTGACGGCCGAGACTTCCGGGGTGATCGTCGAGATCGCCCCGCGCAGCATCGCGCCGTCCTTGTGCAGGCGCAGCCCGATGGTCGCCGGACCGGCGACCAGACCGACTTCGCCGCCGAGCACGTCGCCGTCGAGCCGGATCTGGCGGACGATCCACGGCGTCGCGCCCTCGCCGATCGCGAGGGCCACCTGGCCGTCGGGACGTACGTCGAGCGCGATCGCTTGCGTCCCTTCGTCGGTCTCCACCGTGCCTTCCCAGTGACCGAACCACGGGTCGTCGGCCGGCAGGCTGCACAGGGCCGCGGCCTGGTACGGAAACTCGAGGACGTCGAGCAGTGCGCCGGCGAGGCGATGGTGTCCTCCACCGAGCGAGGACGAGTTCGCGGCGACGGCGAGTACGAGGCCGTCGTCGGGATAGGCGTACAGGGCCGTCGCGACCCCCGGCATTCCCCCGCTGTGGGAGACGCGGAGTCGGCCGTCGCGGTTGGTCACGCCGATGCCGACCCCGTAGTTCTCCGACGGCGCCGGGACCTGCCGCATGCGGGCGCGGCCGGCGGCGTCGACGATCTCGGTGGTGCCCGGCCAGACCACCCCGGCGTGCAGTGAGCCGAACTTGAGCAGGTCGTGCACGCTCGCGTAGATCGCCGAAGCGCCGTCGTGGTCGAACAGGTAGTCGGGGATCGGACGGCGCGCGCCGTCGTAGCGGACGGCGGCCTTGGCTTTCGCGGGCGGGGTGCCGACCGAGCTGCCGGTCATCTGCAGCGGGCCGAACACCTCCGACTGCATGAACTCGGCGTAGGTCTTGCCCGACACGTGGGCGATCGCGTCCTCGAGGATGCCGAAGCCGAGGTTGGAGTACTGGTACGTCTCGCCCGGCGCCGCGACGAGCACCCCGTAGCGCTGCCGCGTGACGTCCTTGGTCGGCGGCCGCGTCGGCTGGTCGAGGTAGAAGAACTGGTAGTGCAGGGGAAGGCCCGCCGTGTGCGAGGCGACGCGTGCCACCGTCGCGTCGTCGACGTTGCCGACGCCCGTCCGCACCCCGGGCTCGGGCAGGTAGTCGTTGATCGGCCTGTCGAGATCGACGAGCCCTCGTTGGCGCAGCACCATCAGCGCCGTCGCGGTCATCGGCTTGCTGACCGACGCCATCGAGTACGGCGTGTCCGCCGTGGCCTTGCGCCGGCGGGCGAGGTCGGCCCACCCGAAGCCCTCGGCCCACAACACCTCGCCGTTCGCGGCCGCCCCGATCGCCAGTGAGGGCGTACCCGAGACCGCCAGCCCGATCTCGATCGCGCGCTCGAGCTGGGTGGTGTCGAGCCGTGCGGGCGGCGTCCACGGCACCGCCTTGCACTCCTTGGTCGGCTTCGGGCCCGGCGGGGACGCATCGAAGTCGGCGTCGACATCGTCGTCGTCGGCGGCGGACAGATCGAGCGGGGTGACCGGGGCCGCGGGCGGAATCGCCGGTGGCACCTCGTGGGCGCGGCGACCGGCACAACCGGCCAGCACGACGACGACCCACGACCACGACGAACGACGAGCAAGCCCCACCATCGCGGCGATGGTGGGACAACGTGGCCGCGATGCCAAGCGACCGCGGCTTCGGTCAGGTTTCCCAGCGTCGGTGGGCCCAGCTCGCGCGCGCGACGAGGTAGCCCAGCAATCCCCAGGTCAGCGTTTCGGACGCCAGGTGCAGCCACCCGAGATCGGCGTGAATCTGCTGCAGACGATCGAATACGCGACCGTCCATGAGAGCGACGAGCTCGTCGTCGAGTCGCAGCTCGCGCACGACGAGGTCGTAGAGCGACAGCGGAACATGGACGAGGCAGACCAGCCACCACACCAGCGCGAGCCAGGCGTGGCCGCCGGACTTGGCCACGGCCTCGCGCATCGTCAGCGCCGGGAGCACGAGGTTGGCCACCGGGATGAGCCACCCGGCCACCGCCAGCCTCGGGCTCGTGCGAGTGGCGCAGCCGATCGTCCGCAGCGCGGTGAACAGCTGGTGGAGCCACAGCAGCAGCCCGACGCCGAGCAGGAGGCTCATCGACCCCGCGAGGTTGAGCACGATGGTCTCGGCGACCAAGGCACCGTCGCTCGTCGGCGCGATCCCGGTCGGCGTGGCGGGTCCGAAGAGCGCCGAGACCGACAGCGTGATCAGCGGCAGGGCCGCGCGCACACCCATGACCGCGGCCAGGGCGAACCCGGTGGAACGCACCCGCTCGAACGGGTCCGACAGCGGACGGGGTCGGGGCGGCGACGCAGGCATGGGCGGAGGGGTCGATGCGGTCACGCGGCCGGTCGTGCCACGCCCAGCGGCGGCTCGGCGGCGCGGCGGATCATCGCCACGATCACGGCGAGCGAGCCCCACGCGAGCGTGTCGGTCGCGAAGAACCACCAGGTGCTCGAGACCAAGGCTTGCTGGAGCTCGTGCAGCGTGTCGAAGCCGATCACGTCGGCGAGCTCGGGCACCAACATGATCTGGCGGAAGGTCTGGTGCAGCGACAGCAGGCCGATGTTGACGAACCACACCAGCCACCAACCCACGGCGAGGATCCCCGGACGGCCCATCGACTCGAGCGCTTCGCGGACCGACAGGCAGGGGAGCACGAGGTTGGCGAAGGGAATGAACCATCCGCCCACGGCCATGCCCGGCGAGGTCGACGTGCGCTGCCCGGTGGCGCGCACGGCCACGAACACGGCGTGGATCCATACGAAGAACGAGATCATCGCCACGAGGCCGACGAGGTTTTCGATGCCGAGCAGCGCCATGTCGACGGTGCGCATCGTCTCGACCTGCTCCATGGTCACCCGGCCCGAGCTCGGCGCGAGCACTTTGAACACCCCGTAGGTGATCGCGCGCATCGAGGCCCGCAGCGCGAGGAAGGCGATGACCGTGACCCCGAGGCGGCGGACCTTCACGAACGGGTCGAAGGCCGCAGGCGCCGCGGCGTAGGCCGGGGGCGCGGGGTAGCCGGGCGCGGCGTAGTTGGGATCGTAGGTATGCATGGTGCGGCGTCCTTGCGGGGTCAACCAGGCAAGACGAGGCTCGGCGGACCCGGTTGCATCCACGCGAGGGCGCAGGGTCAGTGGGCCAGTGCGCGTTTGGTCGGCATGCTCGCGCCCCAAAACTCACGCAGGGTCGAGCGCACCCCCGACAGTCGCCGTGCGACCACCTGCGGCCGCAGCCGTCGCGCGAAGCCGAGGGCGAGGCGATTGGCCGTGGCGTAGCGGTCGTGCAGGTCGGGCGAGCCGACGTGCTCGAAGCGGTAGTAGAGCCGGTCGACGAGACGATCGAAGTCCTCGTGCGCCGTGGACCAGCGGTGCAGCAGGCACATCGCGAGCTTGTCGACCTCGGCCTGTGTCTCGAGCTCGAGGCCGCTGACGGGCTTGCCCCGCCGCGCCGCCTCGGCCACGTACAGAAGGTGGCTCAGTCCCTCGACGACGGGCAGGCCATCGGCGAGGTCGGCGTCGTGCAGCAGCGCGCTCGGTCCGATCTCGGCGATGCGTCGCAGCAACGCACGGTCGAGCACGAGGCCGACCTCGAGGTCGCCGTCTTCGGCCTCGCGCAGCAGCAGCTGCTCGCGCGGGCCGTCGTCGTCGGCGTCGGTCTCGATGAGCAGGTCGTGCGGATGCAGACCCGTGTCGGTCTGGTACAGCGCCTCGAGGCCCCGATACAGGCGCTCGAGGGCGCGACGCTGACGGCTGCGGCTCACTGCAGCAGGTCCGTGCCGTCGGGATCGAGCACCACGCCCGCCGTGATGAGCAGCCGCTCGTCGCCGGCGTCGCGGGTGCGGACCCATCGCTCGTAGATCTCGAGCAGCGTGTCCTTGGGGGCGGCCGCGACCGGCTGCTTGCTGCGGCCGTCGAGGTCGACCACGCCCGAGATGACCTCCGCGACCTCCTCGAACCGCTCGGCGAGCTCGCCGAGCACTGCGAGCGCACCGCCGCCGGCGACGGCCCGGTACGCGGCTTCGCCGATCCCGGAGACGTAGCGCACGTTGACCGGCGTTCGATCGAGACTGCGCGGTGCGACGCCGCGAATGTACAAGGCGCGGTCGCCCACGCCGCGCAGCGCTTGGGCGCGCGCGATGCCGGTCTCCCCCCGCGCGCGCAGGTATTCGAGCGCCAGCGCACGCGAGCGCCGGCCGGCGGCCTCGGGCCGACGCGCGTACTTGGCCAGCAGCGCGACGACGTACGCCTCGACATCCGTGGACAGCTCACGGCCGCTGCGTTCCTGCGCTTGTTCGATCTCGTCGAAGAAGAAGGATTCGAGGGTCCGGTAATCGCCGTCCAGCGAATGGGTCATGGGTGTCTGCTCCGTCCCGGGTGGTAAGCGAGATCGCAACTGCGTCGTGTCGTCGCGGTATCCCAATCGATATTGTGAGACATCCCACCCGCTCGCGCACCGTGGCGCCAAAAATTCAGGGCCACGGCGGTTGACCGAAAAACCCTCCGCCTTATGCTGCGGCCGCCTGGCACTCGGCACCTCCGACTGCCAGACGAGAAGTTTTCCCGTGTGATTTCACGGGAGTGCCGGAGAGCAACGCCCGGCCCGCCGTACCGCGTTTGCGTCGGTGGAGGTCGCGGCCTGTCCCCCCAACACCCACACAACCAAGCAAGAGGTTTCGACCCATGAAGATCCGACCCCTGCACGACCGCATCGTGCTCAAGCGTGTTCAAGAGGAAGCCAAGACGGCCGGCGGCCTGTTCATCCCCGACTCCGCGAAGGAAAAGCCCGCCCGCGGCGTGGTGATCGCGGTCGGTGAAGGCAAGCGGGACAAGGACGGCAAGCGCCTCGCCCTCGACGTCAAGAAGGGCGACGAAGTCCTGTTCGGCAAGTACGCGGGCTCCGAGCTCAAGCTCGACGGCGAAGAGCACATCGTATTGCGCGAGGAAGAAATCCTCGCCGTGATCGAGAGCTAGGCCGGACCTCCATCTCCAAGAAATTCGACAGAAGGAAAACAACAATGGCAGCCAAAGAAGTTCGTTTCGACGAGAGCGCCCGCGCCTCGATCCTCAAGGGGGTCAACACGCTCGCGGACGCCGTCAAGGTCACCCTCGGCCCTCGGGGTCGCAATGTCGTCATCGAGAAGTCCTGGGGTTCCCCCACGGTCACCAAGGACGGCGTCACCGTCGCCAAGGAGATCGAGCTCGAAGACAAGTTCGAGAACATGGGCGCGCAGATGGTCAAGGAAGTCGCTTCCAAGACCTCGGACATCGCCGGTGACGGCACCACCACGGCCACCGTGCTCGCGCAGGCGCTGTTCCGCGAAGGCCTGAAGATGGTCACCGCCGGTCACGACCCGATGGAGATCAAGCGGGGCATCGACGCCGCCGTGGCGGCCGTCGTGGACTCGGTCCACAAGCTGTCCAAGTCCACCAAGGGCGAAGCCGAAATCGCGCAGGTCGGCACGATCAGCGCCAACGGCGACGAGGAAATCGGCGGCCAGATCGCCGAAGCCATGTCCAAGGTCGGCAAGGAAGGCGTGATCACGGTCGAGGAGAACAAGGCCAACACGACCGAGCTCGACGTCGTCGAGGGCATGCAGTTCGACCGTGGCTACCTGTCGCCGTACTTCGTGACGGACCAGGAGCGCATGGAAGTGTCCATGTCCGAGGCGTACATCCTTCTGCACGAGAAGAAGATCTCGAACATGAAGGACCTTCTGCCCGTGCTCGAGCAGGTCGCCAAGCAGGGCCGCTCGCTGCTCATCATCGCCGAAGACGTCGACGGTGAGGCGCTGGCCACCCTCGTGGTCAACAAGCTGCGTGGCACGCTGCACGTCGCGGCCGTCAAGGCCCCGGGCTTCGGCGACCGTCGCAAGGAGATGCTCAAGGACATCGCGATCCTCACCGGCGGCAAGGCGCTCACCGAAGACCTCGGCGAGAAGCTCGAGAACGTCTCGGTCAAGGATCTCGGCACCGCCAAGCAGATCACGATCGACAAGGACAACACGACCATCGTCGACGGTGGCGGCAAGAAGGCCGACATCCAGGGTCGCGTCAAGCAGATCCGCGCGCAGATCGAGGAGACCTCCTCGGACTACGATCGCGAGAAGCTGCAGGAGCGCCTGGCCAAGCTCGTCGGCGGCGTCGCGGTCATCAAGGTGGGCGCGGCCTCCGAGGTCGAGATGAAGGAGAAGAAGGCCCGCGTCGAAGATGCGCTGCACGCCACGCGTGCCGCCGTCGAGGAGGGCATCGTCCCCGGTGGCGGTGTCGCCCTCATCCGCGCCCAGAAGGCCCTCGACAAGCTCGAGGTCGCGGGCGAAGAGCAGGCGGCCGGTGTCGCCATCGTGCGCCGGGCGATCGAAGAGCCCCTGCGCCAGATCGTCGCCAACGCCGGCGGCGAGCCCTCGGTCGTCGTCAACGACGTGCGCAACGGCAAGCAGACCTACGGCTACAACGCCCGCACGGGTCAGTACGTCGACATGCTCGCCGACGGCGTCATCGACCCGACCAAGGTCGTGCGCACCGCGCTCGAGAACGCCGCGTCCGTGGCCGGCATGATGCTGACCACCGAGGCGATGATCGCCGAGAAGCCCAAGAAGGACGCTCCGGCGGCCGACGCGGGCGGCGGCATGGGCGGCATGGGCATGTAGTCCGCGCCGGTCCTCACCGACCGACACGAAGAGGGCATCCCGGTTCGCCGGGGTGCCCTTTTTCGTTGGGGGGCAGCGCGGGTCAGTAGTCGCTCGCGCTGGCGACGGGGTCGACCAGAGACAGCACGCGAGACTCGACGGCGCGCGCCTCGACCCGGCCGAGCATGCCGTCGCGCGGCGCGACGTCGGCCGCGACGAGCAGCTCGGCGAACGCGGCGTCGGCCCGGGCTTCGGCCTGCAGCTGAGCCTCGTCGTACTCGATGACGTGCATCTGCACGCCGTCGAACTCGGCCGAGGTCTTGCCCAGCCACGACATCGCGGCCGCGTGCAGGACTTCCGCGGGACAGCGATCGTCGTCGTCGGTCGCGGCGTCGTCGGTGCACGGTGCCGGCTCGGGCAGGACCTCGAACGCCCGCGACGGGGCCGACGGCATGCCCTCGATCACGGCGGCCTCGGGGCTCAGCGTCGGGGCAGGGGAGGGGGCGAGGGCACCGGCACAGCCGGAGCCGCCGGTCATCGCGAAGGTCAGGGCCAAGGTCAGTCCAAGCGAGCGGAACATGCCCGGCTCGGTTTCGAGATCCACGCCAGCGTGGAGACGACCCGATCCCGCAATGATCTCGGGCCCGACCGAAGTGATGCCCTCCGTCGCCCGCAATGGCGGTGGTCGTTCACCACGTTGCGAGACGCGACACCGGTGACGGCCATCACGCCGACCGCGTGCGAAGGGATCCGGACGATCGCGGTCGGCGACGCGTCGACCGTGGTGGCACGACCGGGGCGCTCGGTGCGCTCGCCGCCATCCCGCCCACGCACGAACGCCGGGCCCGTTGCGGCAAACGTGACGCGCGGGTTGCGACGAGGTTGCACGGCCTCCTACTCTCCATTTGTCCGTGCGAGCAGATCGTCGAGTCGTGTCGTGGGCATGCCTGCTGGGGGCGGGGGCACTCGCGGGCGGCTGCAGTCTCGAGAGCGCGCTCAATGCCGATGCGATGACCGAGAGCGCCGAAGGTGGCGCGACCGAGGCGGACGCGACGGTCGGGGCGGACGCCTCGGGCTCGGTCGTGGCCGCGTGCGACGGCAAGCTCGTGCGGGTCATGACGTTCAACGTCCAGACCGTCGACACGGTGGGCTCGCCCAGCCACGACGCGCTGGCGGCAGTCCTGGGGCGCACCGCACCGGACATCGCGTGCCTGCAGGAGGTGCAGTTCGACGAGGACGACTCGCTCGCCGCGCTCGTCACGGAGGCCGGCTACGCGTACTCGGTGCAGGCCAACCAGTCTCCGGCGATCGGGGGCGACCACACCAATGCGTGCATCGCCAACGTGCCGCTGACGGTGGTGGGCTCGTATACCGGCGAGGACTTGTCTGCGGACCCCACCGCCAACGACGTGGGGCGCGACATCTTCGCGGTGCGGGCATTCGTGGGCGCCGCCGATGGCACCGAGTGCAATCTCGGGGTCATCGCCGTGCACCTCAAGTCGGGCCAGGAAACGATCGACTTGTTCCGCCGCCAGGTCGAGGTCATTCGTCTGACCCAGGCTGTCGCGGCGTACCGCCAGGCGCATCCGGGCGATCCGATCGTCGTGCTCGGCGACTTCAACGAGACGCTCGACGAGCCCGCGCTCGGCACCTCGCTCGCGCTGCCGCCGGACTTGCCGAGCTCGTACCGGCTCGGCTCGGACATCGAGGTGCCCGTGTCCTACCAGCCGTTCGCGACGCTGCAGGGGGCCGGCTTCAATCTCGCCGACCCGACGCAGGAAGACGGGCCGTCGTCGTTCGCGACCTGGAACGACTCGCGGCGGCTGGACTACGTCTGGTACGCCGGCCCGCAGCTGGCGGCGTCGGAGGTCTACAACTCGTGTCGTGACGATGGGGTGGACGAGCCGCCGACGGGGGACGGGATCGTCAAGGTCGGCACGCCGCTCGAATGTGGTGTGTCGGAGACGGCCTCGGACCACTTTCCGGTCGTCGCCGATCTTTCGCTGCCGTAGCCGGACGCGGAGTCGTCGCGCCCACGGCGGGCGACGGTGACGGACTACCTGCCCTTGCGGGGACGGGGCAGGCCCAGCTTGTCCAGGCGGCTGGTCAGGGTCCGTCGGGCGATGCCCAGCATCTTGGCCGCGCGCGTCTGGTTGCCACCACAGGCGGCGAGGGCATCGAGGACGCGCTGGCGCTCGGCGAGCTCGGCGGGGGTCAGCCCGGGCGGCGGGGCATCTTCGGCCTGGGCCGCGCTCGCTGCCGCCGGCACGGGACGGCGGCCGGAGCCCCGGCCGGTGCGCGGCTTGTACGACTCGGTCTGCAGGTGCTCGGGCTGGATGATGCCGGTGGAGGCCAGCAGCACCGCGCGATTGACCGCGTTCTTGAGCTCGCGAATGTTGCCGGGCCACTCGTGGTGGCTCATCCAGTCGACGGCTTCCTTCGACAGTACCGGCTGGGCGTCGAAGCCGGCGTCGCGGCACGACTGGGCGATGAACGTTCGCGCGAGCGAGGGAATCTCGGAGGTCCGGTCCCGCAGCGGCGGAATCACCAGCGAGATGCCGTTGAGGCGATAGAACAGGTCCTCGCGAAAGGTCCCCGCCTCGACCTCGTGCTCGAGGTTTTGGTTGGTCGCCGCGATGAAGCGAACGTCCACGTCGCGCGGCCGCAGACCACCCACGCGCTGGACCTGACGGGCCTCGAGCACGCGCAGCAGCTTGGCCTGCGTCGACAGCGGCATCTCGCCGGCCTCGTCGAGGAAGACGGTGCCCCCGTCGGCCGTCTCGATGAGACCGGGTTTGGTCTGCTGGGCGCCGGTGAAGGCACCTTTTTCGTAGCCGAACAGCTCGCTCTCGACGAGCTGCTCGTGCAGCGAGGCGCAGTTGAGTCCGACGAACGGCTTGGCGGCGCGCGGCGAAAGATCGTGGATCCGCCGCGCCATCACTTCCTTGCCCACGCCGGTCTCGCCGAGCAGCAGGACGTTGATGTTGCTGGCGGCGATGCGGCGCGCGAGCTTGTAGACTCGCTGCATCGCGTCGTCGACCTCGGACGCGGCGGGATCGTCGGCGGCCGGACGCCGTGGCGTGCCGCGGGCGAACTCGGGCTGCACGATCACGACGGTCGAGCCCATCTCCACGGTGTCGCCGACCGACAAGGGCACGCGCTCGTGCTTGTCGAGCCGCCGGCCCCGCACGACGGTGCCGTTGGAGCTGCCGCAATCGAGCACGTGGATCTGCGAGCCGATCTGCAGCTTGCAGTGCACGCGCGACATCAGGGGGTCTTGGACCTGTACGTCGGCCTGCTCGGAGCGCCCGATGCTGATCTCGCCCTCGCTGGGCAGACGGTGGGCCGTGTGGGCCGAGTCGCCGATCACGAGCAGGCGAAAGCCACGGGTGACCGGCTGTGCCTTGTCGCGGGGCTGAAGGGTGGTGCGTTCGAGCTTGCCGGAGCCATCGTCGCCCGTGTGGTCGCTGTCGCTCACGCCGAAACCGGGCGGGACTATATCAAGACTGAAGATCGGCACGTGCACGTCCCTGCAAAGCCGCGCCCCAGGCCGGTGCGCGGGCGGTTTTCAGCCCGAAAAAAGGGGAGGAGCGCGACGGGGCGCGCCCCTCCCCCGGTGGTGGTGGTGGTGAGCCCGTCAGACGCGGAAGAGCAGGTCTGCGACGACAGTCCAGGCGCCGACGCCGATGGCGACCAGGCCGAGCGTGCCTTGGTAGGGGGCGAGCTTGGCGACCAATTGGTCGAGCTTCTCCTGCGCCTGCTCCTGCTTGACGAACGTCTTGAGGGTGCCGGTGCCCAGCAGGACGCCGAGCCCCGCCTGGAGGACGGCCGACGCCATGTACGTGATCCACAGGATCGGGGCCGCCGTCAGCACGCCCAGGTTGAGGATCGCGTGGACGATCATCCACACGCCCCACAACGCCGATACGGCGCCCATCCAGCCCTGGTAAGGGGCGATCTTGGCGATGAGCTCTTTCGCGTCGGGCTTCCGCGCGATGATGAGGTTGGAGGCGCCGAGAATTCCGAGCACAGCGAGCCAAACACCAGAAGCAAGTCCCATTGTTCTGTTCCTTTTCTTGGGTGCGGCGTCGCGCCGCGGTCTGAGGGCCGACACCACGTCGGCCACGCCCCTTGCTTCAGCAAGTGTGAGACCGCCGGACCAAGATCAGTGATTTCACGTCATTGCGCGCTTGGGCAACCGAGCGTTGCCCAAGTTGAGCAAGCTGCGATCCCCGCCGGTTTGCGCAACCTGAGCACTCCGATCCCGTCGCCGGCCAGGCTCGCTGCCGGCCGCGAGGCGATCACCCCGGCGGGTAGATCACCAGGCCCAGGCCGGAGCCGGTCATGTCCGAGTACGTGTACGGCATGCGCAACCCGGGCGTCGACGTGGCGCTTCCCGTCTGCGGGTCGAACTTGAACGCCACGTTCGCGCCTTGGTCGGGCAGCCACACGTTGCCCTCGAGATCGATGCTCACCCCGACCGGCGTGACGCAGCCGTCGATCTGGATCACCGGGGCAACGACGGTGCGCGAGATCGTGTCGAACTTCATCACGCCGCACGTGCCGTTGACCGCGGCCCACAGAAAACCGTCGCGGTCGATCTGCACGCCGCGTAGCTGCCCGCCGATCTGAAACTGGTTGAACGTCGAGGTCTCCAGGTCGAACCGAAGGACCTCGCCGGCCAGGCCCGTGGTCCATGGGGTGCCCTCGGCGTCCAGGGCGATGCCGTAGGGCGAGGAGCCTTCGGGCACTTCCCACTTGTTGGTCACCAGCGACTGGCCATCGACGCGCGCGAGGGGGCCGGCCAGGCCGAGCACCCACAGATTGCCGTCGGCGTCGGTCGCCCCGCCGTAGGGGCCGTACTGGCTGGTGCCGGTCACGTCCCACTGGGGCACGAACACGTCGTCGAGCGTGGCGCCGGTCTGGCCGTTGAGCCGCAAGAAGCGTCCCTGGTTGGCCGCGATGTCGAACCAGCCGACCCACACACGGTCGTCGTCGACGTCGCACGGATCGCCGCCCGCGCCGGCGTCCCAGGCGGTGGGGCGCGGGCCCTGTTGGTTGGAGCCTCCGCCGCCACCGAGCGGCACGTTCCACAGCAGGCACTCGTCTTGGCCGAACGGCAGCACGTCGTCGGCGCCCAGCGACGTGGTGATGGCACCGTCGAGATTGGCGTCGACGCAGTGATCGATCACGCCGGCGAACTTCGAGATCGAGCCGGAACGGTTGGCGACCGCCACGTCCCCCGCGAGGTTGACCGACGTGCGCGAGGGATCGTCGGTGCCGTTGCCCGGACCGGTGAGGTAGCGCGCGACCTCCTCGCCCGTGCGCGTGTCGATCTTGGACACGGTGCCTTCGGGGGAGTTGGCGATCCAGATGAAGCTGAACTCGCCCGTGGCCGCGCCCGAGTCCGCCGGGCAGTCGCCGCCGAAGCCACCGAGGTCGGTGAGCGTGCCCGCATCGAGCTTTTGGCCGGTCTCGTCGCCGGCGCTGGCCGAGCCGTCGTTGGTGACGTTGCTGACGCCGGTCGACGGCGGCACGTCGGTGCCCCCGCCGTCGCCGCTGCGAGGGTCGTCGCCGCAGGTGAGGGCGACGAGCGCGGCGAGGATCATCGTTCGGCGGGGCGCCATCCGAGGCGCCATCATAGCCCGACCGTGAGCGGCCGCGCACGGCGGTGCGGTGACGCTGCGCGACCACGCCTGCTAGGGTCGGCTCGGTCGATTCCGGGAGACGTGACGCGATGACGTGGATGCAAGGACCTTCGAAGTGGCTGGTGCTGGCGGCGTCCGCGGTGGTCGGCTGTGGACTCGACCCCGTGCCGACCGAGGCTCCGCCGATCGAAGACTGGCCGCAGATCGAGTGCGACGACCTCGTCGCCGGCACGTGCGCGTTCCCGTTCCCCTCCAACGTGTACACGGTCGCCGACGAGTCCACCGCAACCGGCCGCCGCGTCGCGTTGCCGGCATCGATCATGCCCCTGAGCTACTACGACGTGCCGACGGATCCGGCGCCCTGGAACATCCTCGACGGCTTCTCCACCGGCGTGGCCCCGATGGCGCACTTTCCCGGGCTGACGCTGGCGTCCCTCGAAGCCAGCGCCGTGGCGCGCGCCACGTCGATCGAGCGTTCGTTGCAGCCCGACTCGCCCACGATCATCCTCGACACCGAGACGGGCGAGCTCGTACCGCACTTCGTCGACCTCGACGAGACGACCGACGACGTCGACGAGCGCACGCTCACGCTGCGACCCGCCGTTCGGCTCGCCGACGCGCGCCGCTACATCGTGGCGATCCGGGGTCTGCTGGGCGACGACGGTCAGCCCTTGCCTGCCACCGACGCGTTCGTGGCGTTGCGCGACACCAACGAGGACGACGTCCGGCGCGAGCTGTACGACAACATCTTCTTTCATCTGCAGCGGCTCGGCGTCGAGCGCAGCGAGCTGCAGCTGGCGTGGGACTACACGACCTCGAGCCGAGACAACAACACGCGGTGGATGGTCCACATGCGCGACCAGGCGCTGGCGATGGTGGGCGAGCTCGGTCCCGAGTACACGATCGACGAGGTCGTCGAGGACTTCGATCCCGAGAGCATCGCCTACCAGATCTTCGGCACGATGCGCGTGCCCCTGTATCTGGACAAGCCCGAGCCGGGGGCGCAGCTGCTCGTAGGGGCCGACGGCCTGCCGATGGTCAACCCCGATCAGCCGGTCGCCGAGTTCGGGTTCGAGGTGCTCATTCCCCACAGCGCGCTGAGCAGCCCGGCCAAGCTCATGCAGTACGGCCACGGGCTGCTCGGCGAAAAAGAGCAGATCGAAAGCGGCCACTTTCGCACGTTCATCAACGAGTACAACTACATCATCTTCGGCGTCGACTTCGTCGGCTTCGCGGCCGACGACTACCCCTACGTCGGGGCCACGATCGCAAGCGGCAAGTTCCACGACTTCGACGCCGTCATCGACCGCCAGCACCAGGGGATGCTCAACTCCCTGCTGGCGATGCGGATGATGAAGGGGCGCTTCGCCGCCGACCCGATGTTCGGCTCGATGGTCGACCCGAGCGAGCCCGTCTACCACGGCATCAGCCAGGGCGGGATCTTCGGCGGCACGTACATGGCGCTGTCGACCGACGCGACCCGTGGGGCGCTGGGCGTGATGGGCATGCCGTACAACCTGCTGCTGCCGCGCAGCGTCGACTTCGACCCGTTCTTCGTCATCATCCAGGCCACGTATCCGGACAACCGCGACGTCACGTTCCTGCTCGCGCTCGCGCAGATGCTGTGGGACAAGACCGAGCCCAACGGCTACGTCCCGTACATCATCGACGACACGCTGCCCAACACGCCCAGCCACGAGGTGTTGATGCGGGCGGCGCTCGGCGACTGGCAGGTCACCAACTACGGTGCGCACGTGATGACGCGAGCGCTGGGCATCCCGATGGTCGACCAGGGGATCCGGGACATCTTCGGCATCGAGACGGTCGACGGCCCGGTGCAGGGCTCGGCGTACGTCGAGTACGACTTCGGACTGCCGCCCGACCCCGTGGGCAATACCCCGCAGCGCGCGTGCGAAGACCCTCACGGCAAGCTGCGCAAGCTCGAGCCCGCACGCAAACAACTCGACACGTTCCTGCGTCAGGGACGGGTCGAGTCGTTCTGCGAGGGTCCGTGCCTGTTCACGGACATGTCGGGCTGCCCGTAGGCCGGGCGATCACTCGGGCGGGGGATCGGTGCCGGGGTCCGGTTCCTCGAACAGGCTCGGGCACTTGCTCTCGAGCCGCTGGCACGCGGCGCCGACTTCGGTCATCGAGGACGCCTCGGTCAGCTTGTCGCACGAGAAGTTGACGATGTACTCGTCGATGAGCTGCGCCGCCTCTTCGGTGCACTCGACGAGATCACCGACGGTCAGGTCGCTGCACTCGGCCGGGATGTCGGCCACGTCACACTGGTACTCGGCGTTGGGATCGATGGGCTCGACGTCGTCGGGTGGGTTGTCGAGACACTCGTCGTAGGCGCGGTTGCAGGCGCCGGCGTCGAGCTCGCCGGTTTCGAGGTTCACGCCGGCGAGCGTCGCGACCGAGATGCACGCGATCCTCGCGTTGAGGTCGGAGTTGTAGAACTCGCGCGCGAACGTCTCGAGGTCGTCGCACAGCTCCTGCTCGGTCGGCTCGTCGAGCTCGACCACGGGCTGGTCCTTGTCGACGTTGGTGTCGACGGTGGGAACGGAGTCGTCGGTGCAGCCTCCGAGGAGACCGGCGGCGAGGGCGATCGGAACAATTCGTCGAATCATGTCGTGCGGCTGGGGTGGTGCCGCTGCGACGGCAAACGATCACGCGCCATTCAACCGATCGGGCCGGGTCGGCACAAATGTCCGACATGTAGTCTCGGGTGAGGTGGCTCAGATCCCGAGCTGCCGGGCCGCGAGCTCCTTCATGATCTCCTCGGCCCCGCCGCCGATCGACAGCACCTTGGTCTCCCGGTACAGGCGCTCGACCACCGCACCCTCGATGTAGCCGGCGCCCCCGAGGATCTGCACCGCTTCCTTCGCGCAGAACTCGAAGCACTGCGTCGCCTGGTTCTTGAGCATGCAGACCTCGGCGATCGGGAACTGGCCCTGGTTGACGCGCCACGTGACCGCCTCCAGATAGGCCGAAAGGGCCGAGATTCGTTGCGCCATGTCGACGAGCTTGTGCCGGATGACCTGTCGCTTCGCCAACGGGCGCCCGAACGTCTCGCGCGTGCGGGCGTAGGCGAGGGCCTCGTCGTAGCAGACCTTCGAAAAGCCGTAGGCCATGGCCGCGATCGACAGCCGCTCGCCGTTGAAGTTGTTCATGATGCCGCGAAAGCCCTCGTTGACCCCGCCGACGAGGTTGGCCGCCGGGACGCGGCAGTCGTCGAAGTACAGCGTGGCGGTGTCCGAGCTTCGCCAGCCCATCTTCTCGATCGGCGTGCGGTCCAGGCCGGGCGTGTCGCCCTCGACGACGATGAGCGAGACGCCGCCCATGCCCTCGCCGCCGGTGCGCACCGCGACCGTGATCACGTCGGCACGCACGCCGGAGGTGATGAAGGTCTTGGAGCCGTTGAGCACGAAGTGGTCGCCGTCGGGCTTGGCGGTCGTCT
Organism: uncultured Pseudomonadota bacterium; assembly: GCA_937896535.1. Taxonomy (GTDB): domain Bacteria; phylum Myxococcota_A; class Polyangia; order Nannocystales; family Nannocystaceae; genus CALBMM01. Next base: position 57,419 of record CALBMM010000077.1, on the reverse strand, counting down.
GCAGGTTGGCGACATCCGAGCCGCCGCCCGGCTCGGTGATCGCGAGCGCGCAGATCTTGTCGCCGGCGATGACGGCCGGGGCGAGCCGCTGCTTGAGCGCCTCGCTGCCGAGCGCGACGATCGGCGGCAGGCCGATCGCGTGGCTCATCAGACCCGCGACGACGCCTCCGCTGCCGCAGCGGGTCAGCTCCTCGGTCACGACGATGCGATGAAACTCGTCGCCACCCATGCCCCCGAGCTCCTCGGGGAAGCCGATCCCGAGCAGGCCCACGTCGCCCGCCTGCTTGTACAGCTCGCGCGGGAACGACTTGGCGGTCTCCCACGCGTCGACGTGGGGCGTGATGTGGCGGGCGACGAACTTGCGCACCGTGTCGCGCAGCGCCTCGTGCTCTTCGGTGTAGTAGGGGGAGCGGGCCGCGGCCATCGGTGTGGTGCATACCACGGCCCGTGGCCCGACACGGAGCACACGCGCGCGGCCGATGCTAGGATACGTGCATGGCATGGATGGGTAGACGAGTTGTTTGTTTGTGTCTGACGTTGGTGCCCCTGGCGTCGTCGACCTGCGAGTCCACCACCAACTGCACCGCGATCGGTTGTCCTCCGTTGTTCGAGGTCGCGGTGAGGAGCGACACCGACGGTCGGTTCGCCGGCGTGGAGACGATCGTGCGCTTCGACTCCGACGACGGCTCGCTCGAGGTGACGTGTGACGCCGCCGGCGCGTGCACCGGAACCGGCGATCTGACCACGGGGGACTTCGGTGTCAGCGACGGATTCGTCCGCTTCTCCGTCCTCGCGTACGACGTGGCCCCCGAGACGCTCGAGGCGACGGTCACTATCGACGGCGACGTCGTGCTCACCGAGACGCTGACGCCCGATTACGTCGTCGGCGACGACCCGGGAGAGGGATGCGGCGATCCGTGTCGCAGCGCCGATCTCGAGTTGACCGTCCCCGCGCCGTGAGCCGAGGTCGGCGTCGCGAGTCCCGTCGAACCCGCGCGCGCGACGTGCCGGCGGCACGTGATCATCGGCGGGCGACGAGGCGGGCGAGGTGACGGGCTTCGTCGTCGTCACCGACCCAACCCTCGTCGTCGACGACGACGGTGAGTCCCGCGGCCTCGGCGAGAGCTCTCGCTTCGCCGGGCTGTAGCAGGAAGCGACGCGACGGCTTGGCGTGACGGAGCAGGTTGTCCACGGTGGGGTGCACGAGCACGAGCAGGCCCCCCTCGGCGAGCTCCCTCGCGGCGGCCGAAAACAGCGAACGCTGCAGGTAGAACGAGACGAGGACCAAGGCCCACGGGCCGGTGGGGAAGGGCGCGGCCTGCAGGTCGGCGACCGCGGTGGTCAACGACACATCGTGCGCCCGGGCACGACGGTTGGCCAACGACAACGCGACTTCCGAGACGTCGACGAGCGTGACGGCGTGTCCACGCTCGGCCAACCAGACGGCGTTGCGACCGGGCCCGCCGGCGAGGTCGAGCACGGGGCCCGCGGGGATCGTCAGGCCTTCGACGATCGCACACACCACCGGCGACGGCGTGCCCGCGAGCGGGTCGGTGTCGACCCAGCGTCGGTTCCAGCGCGCGCGGTCGTCGTCGTCGTCGGTCACTGAGGCCGCCGCTGCCTGGCTCTACTTGGCCACGATCGACAGCAGCCCGAAGCCCGCCGCCACGAAGAACGCCGCCGAGATCGCGGGAATCCCCACCGCGGTCCACATCGGCAGGCCCAGCCCCAGCGTGTACGTGCCACACAGCAGGAACGTGATCGTCAGGGCCGTGCGGATCGCCCGGCCCACCCGCTGGTCGGACGCCGCGCCGAGCTTGGCGAGGTTGGCGTCCGACAGCCCGATCTGCAGCTTGCCTCCCCGAGCCTGGTCGATGAGCTCGGGCAGCGAGTTGGGGATCGACCGGAACATGCGCGACAGCACGGAGAAGTCCGCGATCGCGATCTGCTTGAGGCGCTCGGGGCTGTAGCGCTCCTGCACCATCGTCATGATGTAGGGACGCGCCAACTCGACCGGATCCATGTCCGGCGCCAGCGACTTGGCCAGTCCCTCGGTCGTCAGGATGGCCTTGAACATCATCGTGAAGTCCGTGGGCATACGGACCTGGTGGCGCGTCGCCCCCGAGACGATCTCGGCGAACAGCGTGCCGATCTGCACCTCCGAAAGGGGCAGCCCCACGATGTAGCGCTCGGCGATGTCGATCACGTCGGCCTCGAACGCGGTGTAGTCGACCGGACCTTCCCGGATCGACAGGCTCCAAAACGCCCGGGCGACGCCCTCGAGATCCTCGTTGAGCACCGCGTACAGGATGTCGATGAGCTTGTCGCGCATCGCCGGCGACAGCCGCCCGACCATGCCGCAGTCGAGGATGCCCAGCGAGCCGTCGGCGAGCACGAGAACGTTGCCGGGGTGCAGGTCGCCGTGGAAGAAGCCGTCGCGAAACAGCATCTTGTAGGCCACGTCGAAGTAGCCCTCCACGAAGGGCTCGACGTTCTCGCCCGCGTCGATGACCGCGGAGAACTTGCGGCCCTCGATGAACTCCATGCACAGGATGTCGTTGGTCGACAGCTCGTCGTGGACCTTCGGGAACACGACGGTGGCGTTCTCCTCGAAGTTTCGGGCGAACCGCTGCAGGTTCTTGGCCTCGATGCGGAAGTCGAGCTCCTGCAGGATCGACTTGGTGAAGTCGGTGATCGTGCCCTTGAGGTTCATCGCCCGGGCTTCGTCGATCGCATCCTCGACCCAACCGGCGATCGCGAAGAGGATCCCGAGGTCGCTTTCGATCTTCGGACCCACCCCGGGCCGCTGGATCTTCAGGGCGACGCGCGAGCCGTCCTCGAGGGTCGCGACGTGCACCTGGGCGATCGAGGCCGAGGCGAGGGGCTTTTCGTCGAACTCCGAGAAGCGCTCGCGCCACTTGGGCCCGAAGTTGCGCACCAGCTGGGGCTCGATCTCCTCGAAGGACAAGGCGTCGACCTGGTCCTGCAGGGACGCGAGCTCCTCGGTGATCGTGCGCGGCAGCACGTCCGTGCGCGTCGACAGGATCTGGCCGAGCTTGACGAACGTGGGGCCCAGCGTGGTCAGGGCGGCGACGAGCCGCTTGCCCGTGTCGGGGCTGCCCAGAGCGGCCCGGGTGAGGTTCGCCCCCTCGTAGTCGACCTGCAGCTCGCGGCGCAGCTTGAGCTGCGCGAACACCCAGCCGAACCCGTGGGTGACGAACACCGTGGCGATCTCGCGGAAGCGGGCGACTTCCTTGGCGCCGGTGATCAGCGCACGGGAGGAGGCCACAAGGGTCCGCAGGACCGACACGGCCGGCAGTATACCCACGCATCGCTGATACGCTGCGTCGCATGCCGCGATGGACCGCTGCGCTCGCGCTCGGACTGCTCACGTGTACCGCGGCCCCGTCTTCGCGGCCGCCGCGGGCCCAGCCACCGGTGCCCCAGCGACCACCCCTGTCCCAGCCGCTGGCGGAGCGCTTTGCCGCCTTGGCGCTGGCCTGCGTGCATCGGCCCTACCCGAACAAGGTCGCACACGTGCTCGCGTCCGACGAAGACGTCGCGTCCCCGCGGACGCTGACTCCCGCGTTCTACGGCTGCTTCGATTGGCACTCGGCGGTGCACGGGCACTGGCTGTTGGCGCGCGTGGCCCGGACGTTCCCGGGGACCGCGCTCGCGACCGAGGCCCGCGCCGCGCTGCAGACGAGTCTGACCGAGGACAACCTGCGGGCCGAGCTGCGGTACGCCGCGCGGGAGGACCGGGCCGGATTCGAGCGGCCGTACGGTCAGGCGTGGCTGCTGCAGCTGGGCGCCGAGCTTCGGCAATGGCCGGACCCGCAGGCCCAGGCGTGGTCGCAGCGCCTGACGCCGCTCGAGGCCCTCGCGGCGCGTCGCTTCGCGGAGTGGGTGCCCAAGCTGACCCACCCGATTCGCGTCGGCGAGCACGCGCAGACCGCCTTCGCGTTCGGACTCGCCCTCGACTGGGCCCGCGAGGCCGGCGACGACGCGCTCGCGGACGTGCTGGTCGAGCACGGACGACGCCTGTACGGCGACGATCGAGGGTGCCCTCTGTGGCTGGAGCCCTCCGGCCACGACTTCCTTTCGCCGTGTCTGGGGGCGGCCGATTTCATGCGCCGGGTCCTGCCGCCCCCGCAGTTCGCCGCGTGGCTGTCGACGGCGCTGCCGGACGTGCCGACCGACGGTCGCGGCGACGTCGAGTTCCTGCGCCCGGTCGTCCCCGCCGACCGTAGTGACGGCAAGCTCGTGCACCTCGACGGTCTGAACCTGTCGCGGGCGTGGATGCTCGAGGGCATCGCCGCGGGCCTTCCCGCCGACGATGCGCGCCGGCCCGCCCTGCTCGCCGCGGCGGCGACCCATGCCAAGGTCGGCATCGATGCGGTGGGCGATGCCCACTACGCCGGCAGCCACTGGCTGGGGACGTTCGCGGTGTATCTGACCTCGGGCCGCGGCCTGCCGTCTCGCTGATCAGACGTCGGGCAGACCGTCGATGCGCATCGGCTGCGGCTTCTTGCCCGTCTGCTGATGGACCTTGGCCTGCATCTGCATCTGCGACATCGCGACCTGGTGCTGCAGCTGCGTCAGTCGCTCGAGCAGCGCCAGGTTGGTCTCGTTGAGCTTGCGAAGCAGCGTGTCGCCCAGGGGCTTGCCGGATGCGATCGCCCCGTACAGGTCGTCGAACACCTGCGCGAGCTCGGGCTCGACGCTGTCGGATTCCGGGCGGTTCTGCGTGCGGTTTTCCGGCTTGACCGCCGCGATCGCCTTGTCGACGTCGCCGTAGCCGACCGTCCGCAGCACGTGCCCGATGACCTTCTCGGGGTCGGCGAGCACCATGTCGTAGGTCTGCAGCAGCGCCGGGTACTTGCGCAGCGAGATGTCGCGGGCGAGCGCGAAGTTTTCCATCCACCACTCGTACGCGGGCGGGAAGTTGAAGGGCTCCTCGACGTTGATGCCCTTGGCCCGCTGCTCGTCGCGGGACGTCTTCTCCATCGCGTACAGGCGGTTGATCGATGCCTCGTACTCCCGCCACTCGCGAACGTTGGCGATCACGTACTCGATGTACGCCCGCTCGGTTCGGATGATGCCGGGGATGAACACCTTGACCGCGTACCCCTTGACGTGGGGGGGCTCGAAGTACTTGCCGGTCTGCGGGTGCGGGTTGGTGCGGAAGTAGATCCCGTTGCGAAGCAGGCTCTCGTAGAAGCCGTCGGGATTGGCGTCTCGGAGGGGTCCCTGCTCCCAGTTGCGGGGGAAGGCCTGGCCCAGGATCGGGATGCCGGCCGCCTTGAGGACTTGCATCCACATCGACGTGCCACTTCGTTTGGTTCCAGATACGAGCAACATCGGGCGTTCGGTCCCCGGGCCGCCGGTACGGCGAGCCCGGTGGGCAGGCTAGCGAACCGCCAGTGCGGCGAGCAAGGGCAACCGCGTGGTAGTTTCACCCCCCGATGTCCTCCAAGGCGCTGACGCTCGGCCTGATCGCAGCCAGCCTCGGGCTCGCGAGCCAGGCCCACGCGTCGGGCTTCGATGCGCCGAACGTCGGCAGCCAGAAATCCGGACCGGTCACGCGCGACGCGACCGCGGTGCATCACAACCCCGGCCAGCTCGGCTATCTCGACCGCGGCGACGTGGTGTTCGGTGCGGGCGTGATCGTGGGCGCGCTCAGCTACGAGCGCGAGCGGCGGGGTGCCTACCAGTTCTCGGACAACCTCGACTTCGCCGAGCCCATCGATCCCGCGGACATCGACCCGAGCAAGACCGGCGTCGACCGGAAGGTCAACACGCTACCGGCCGGGCCGATCGGCGACGTTTTCGTGGCGGTGCCCGTGATCGAGGAGCGCTTCACCCTTGGCGCGGGCATCTACGTGCCGTACGCCGCCATCCTCGACCTGCCCGCGGACGGACCGCAGCGGTTTTCGGCGCAGAGCGTGACCTTGTTGTCGGCCAACGCGACCCTCGCGGCGGGCGTCAAGCTGCACGACGTCATCTCGATCGGGGCCGGTGTCAGCTACGTGTTTTCGATGATGGAGCTGTCGAAGGTCCAAGACTTCGGCGCCGTCGGGGTGTTCGGTGACGGCCTCGCCGCCGACCCGATCAGCCAAGACAACGACTTCGGCGTGGACGCGCCTTCGACGGTGCGTGAGCTCGACGTGCTCGCGCGCCAAGTCGACATCGAAAAGGGTATCTCGCACGGCATCTCGTTCAACGCCGGCGTGGCGATTCGACCCACCGATGCGCTCGACCTGGCGCTCGTCTACCAACACGGATCGCGCGTGCGCCTGCGCGGCAAGTTCACGCTGAACATGGACGACGAGTTCTTCACGCAGGACCTGGCGGCGCAGGGCCTGCAGTATCCGCCGCTGGTCGAGGGGGACGCCGACATCGAGTTTTCGCTGCCCAAGCGCATCACGGCCGGGGCCGGGTATCGCATCGGACCCAAGCTGTCGCTCGAGCTGATGGGCTCGTACGTGTTCTATCAGGACTTCGACACGATCCGGATCAAGCTCACCTCGCCCGAGCTGGCGCAGCCGGCCCTCGGAATCGGCGAATCGGTCGACCAGGATCTCGTGCGCAACTGGGTGGGGACCGGGCACGTGGAGACGACCGCGCGCATCCGTCCGATCGAGCGCCTCGAGGTCTCGGCGCTGGCCGGGTACCAATCGTCGGCGTCGCCGAACTCGACCGTCGACATGGCCTCGCCCGACGGGCATCGATTGATCTTCGGCGCCGGCGTGGGTTGGTCCTTCAACGAACGCTGGAGCATCTACGGCGACTTCGAGGGCCAGGCGATCATTCCCAGGCAGGTGGTCGACTCCGACTTCGATCTGGGCAACGGGCGGTACACGCTCTTCTTGTCGCAGTTGTCGGTGCATGCGCAGGTGCGCTTCGGCGTGGGCGGCAAGCGGCGCAAGAACGCGCCGACGAGCGGCGAGGGCGAGGGCGAGGGCGCCGATGCCGAGCGCGCCGCCGGCGAGCCCGCGTCGGCGGACGATCCTTCGGGGGTCGACCGCGAGCCGAGGCCGGAATCGCAGGGGCGCGACACGACGCCGCAGGCCCCGGACGCTGCGCCATCGCAGCCCGGCGCGTCGCCGACCGCGTCGGATCGCAAGCCGCCGCCGCCGCCGCCTCCGCCTCCGCCCGCCTGAGGGCTCGCGTTTTTTGGATCGCTCCCGACGGCGATCCGTGCGATGTTCGACGGGTCGGTGGACCGTGCGGCGGGGCTGCGCGTCCCCGCCGCCGAGGGTGCTCGCGTTCCGCTGGGTGATGTAGGACAATGTCAGACACGATGCGGCGCGCAAGGACGACAGGGGTGATGGCCGCCGGGTTGCTCGGACTCGGAGCCTGCGGCGTCGACGGGGACGCCCGTGGCTCGGGGACGGAGGGCACCGAGGGCACGGCGGGCGACGGCGATGGTTCGACCGGCAGCGGCGACGACGGCGAAGACCCGGGCGAGTTCGGGGCCGAAGAAGTCTACGAGCTGCGACTCAATCTCGACGAGCCTCCTGCGCTGACGCTCGAGATGAATCGCGACGAGGTCGCCGAGCTGTTCGGCGACGCGGCCGACGAGATCCTGCTGCTCGATCTCGACTCGACCCCGTTGCTGTACTCGACGATGAACCAGATCGCGAGCGCGTGCGGGACGTCGTGGCAAAACGACAACCCCAATCCCAACCACGATTGCTCGCTGACTCCGCTGGGGCAGACTTTCATGGGCCCCGACGGCACGTGGCGCACGAGTGCCGAGTATTCGATGGTGCGACTGCTGACGATGACGCCCGCCAACGTCGTCGTCGAAGGCACGACCAGCGAGGGGCTCGAGGGCCTGGCGAACTTCCTGTCGACGTTCGGCATTCTCGACGACTACTCGCAGATTCTGTCGGACGCGCTCGGCATTCCCCGGACCGCGCCGGTCGTGTCGACCGATGCGCTCGTCGCCGCGTTCCAGGAGCACTTCGTCGCCACGCATCCCAACGTGCCGCCGGCGGCGACCCTGTCGTTCACCCTCGGGGACGCGCTGACCAACCTGGCGACGCTCTCGGACCGCTTCGGCCCGATGGACGGCCACCCGGGCATCATCGACCCGTCGTTTACGCCCTACGGAGAGGTGCTCGGCGAGGACTTTCTGATGATCGCGGTCGCCGAGTCCAACCTGCAGCTCGTCGACGGGGTCGATGCGGACATGGGCAAGGGGTTCATGTCGATCGTACAGGACACGACCGGGCCCACCTACGAAGACGAGCTCGAGTTCGACTTCCAGGACCCGGCGCGCTTTCGGCTCGAGGGCATCGTCGAAGACCTGACCATCGACCTGCGGTTTCGACTGCAGGAGTACGACCAGTTCATCACGCCGTGCACGGGGGACCCGCCGTGCACCGACAACCTGCCGGGCGCACCGGTCGGTGGTACTTCGGTCTGGGCCCGCAATCCGTGGGACCTCGAGTACGTGCTGACCGCGGCGGCGTACAACGACTACCAGGATCGGGTCTACGCGGCCGGCTACCTGCTCGGCACCGCCGACGTCAACATCGGCCAGGATGGCAACCCGCCGGGCTGGATCCAGTACGACATCCTCTTCGGTCTGGGCAACCCGCCCGAAGATCAGTACGTGTGGGAGACCGTGCTCGAGGTCGGGCAGGTGGCGCTGCACAACACGCCCTTCGCCACGTTCACCGAGGGGCAGGCCGACGTCGGCTTCACCCTGCAGGACGTCTCGGTCGGTATCACCGGATCCGAGGCCGCCGAGGCCGTGCGTCCGTACCTGCAGGACCAGGCCGCGGCGCTCTCGGACATCCTGCTCGGCGACTACAAGAAGAACAACGACGCGGTCGACTTCTTCTACGCCCAGGGCGAGGACCTCAACGTGTACGCGTACTTCGTGGCGCCGATCGATCGCGCGGACGACGAGCCGTACACCTACGGATCGCCGGGCTTTTTCTCCAACAGCTCGCTGGCCAACAAGGTCTCCAGCACGACCGTGCCGGGGTTGGCCGACACCGTGCACGAAAAGCTCCGCCTCGACCCGGGGCAGACGGTCGTCTACTACGCCGACGACTCGGGTCAGGTCTACCGGGCGCGCTTCAGCCTGCCCGAAAGCGGCGACGGATCCGTCGCGGAAGTGGCGATCGCACCGCTGCTTTAGTGGTGCGTGCGGCACGAGGAGACGACCATGACGACGCGGAAGATCGGACTGACGCTGCTGGGCACGCTGGCCATCTGCGGTTGTGCGGAGGACACCGCGTTCGTTCCCTCCGAAGAGCCCGCCGCGGACGTGCAGGTGGGCGAGACGCGAGCGGTCGAGCTTCGCTACATGCGGCTCGACGTGGAGGGCTTTCAAAACGAGCTGTCGCTGGAGGAGCTGCGCGCGATGCCGCGGCGGATTCTCGAGGACGTGTGGCTCGTCGACCTCGACAGCACGCCGCTGATGGTCAACTCGTTGGTCGCGCTGCGCGACCTGTCGCCCGAAGACGTGGCCGCGCTGCCGCCGGCGGCGCAGAACATGCGGCGTCTGCTGCTGTTCACGCCCGACAACGCCGTGCTCGAGGGGACCAAGCTCGAGGACCTCGTCGCGCTGTCTGCCGCGGTGGGGATCCCGCCCGCGAGGGCGCTGGCGAACCTGTTCGCGACCGGTGTGACCGACGATTTCATTCCGCCCCAGACGGTGGCGGAGGTGATGCTCGACCACGTGATCGGCACCCACCCCAACGCGCAGTTTCGGCGGGGTCCGGTGGACGAGGAGCACCCCGACGGGATGTGGCCGGTCAAGGCGCGCTCGATCCCGCTGACGCTGGCGGACGTGATCACCAACTTCGAGAACATGGCCGAGCGCTTCGGGCCGGTCGAGGGACACCCGGGCTTCGTGACGTCCGCGAAGGGCATCTCGGTCATCGAAGAGGACTTCAAGATGGTGTCGCGGGTCAACGCCAATGCGCTGCCGTTCAAGGGCGTGGACCTGACGAATGCCGACGTCGCCAGCGTGAACTCGATCGCCGCGCAGATCGAGACGGCCCACGACTACGACGACCCGAGCTGGATGCAGATCGAGGGGCTGGTCGAAAATCCCACGGTCTCCGAGTTGACGTTTCGGGTGCTCGAAGACGACGCCTTCATTCCCGGCGGCGACTCGCGCGAGCCGCTGCCGCTGGGCAACTCGCCGGCGTGGGGGCTGCAGGACTTCGTGTTCGAGCGGCTCATCGCCGAGATGGCGCGCAAGAAGACGGCAGAGGTGCCCGCGCACTGTGACACGTACGAGCTTGCGACCGGCGCCGATGCGTTCACGGCGTGCATCGACGAGACCGGCTGGGTGACGCTGGAGACGTTCAACAACGTGGGCTCGCCCCCGCCGCCGGCGTATCTGTGGGACCTCGACCTCGAGATCGCGGAGGTGCGCCTGCACGACGGTGGGCTCGCCGAGGGCGAAGCCGACGTCGAGCTGACGATCAAGGACGTGGAGGTCGGGGTGTCGCCCGACGAGCTCATCGAGCAGACGCGGCGCAACCTCTCGCTGCATCCCGAGGTGCTGTCGGAGTTCGCCTCGCTGATCACGGACTCGACCAAGGGCGACGCGGACTTCTACTACGTGCGCGGGGGGGCGGAGGCCTCGGCGGCCGACGAGGGAGACTGGCTCTTCTTCGTGACCGAGGCCGACCTGCGGTTGGACGAGGAAGGCGCTCCGGTCCGTGACTACGGCTACGCCGAGCCGGGGTTCTTTGCCGACGCGGGCCTGCAGACGAAGGTGTCGTCGGTCGAGGAGGCGCTCGGGGATAGCGACCACGAGAAGGTGCGGATCGTCCCCGGCGACGTGCTGTACCTCGCCGACGACGACGGCGCGGTCTACGAGCTCGTCGTGCTCGACAAGCCGGGTCGCAGCCGCGTGGCATTCGACCTGACGCGGGTGCAGTAGCCGGACTCGAACCCCGGTGCGTGGCGCTGCGCCGCGCGAAAACGCGTGTATGCTCCCGGCGGGCATGGCACGCCACCTCACGATCAAGATGGAGCCCGTGCAGGGCACGATCGAACGGTTCTATGCGTTCGTCGGACCACTCAAGCGGATCGCCGACGACGGTACGCGTGAGCGGTCGTGGTGCGGTGACGTGCCCGACGAAGAGCTGCGATTGAAGGTCCGCGTCTTCGGGATCGGGGCGGCCAAATATCGCCTGTCGATCGACTTGCCCGGGACCGTCGACGACCAAGACCTCGTGCTGTCGCTGCGGGACGGGTACGGGGAGCTGGAGCTGCGGATATGAGCCTGGCGCTGACACTGCTACTCGCGACGGGGTTGCAGGTCGGCGCTGTCACCGGCGCGGCGGTCCAGGAGCCGGACGGCCGCGTGCCGACGCCGACCGAGGACGAGCCGCCGCCGCCGCGCGAGCCTCGACCGGAGCCCGAGCCGACGACGGAGCCCGAACCGGAGCCTCGACCGTCACCCGAGCCGACGCCGGCCCCGGTGACGGAGCCGGAGGACGCCGAGCCGCCCGATCGGCCGCGTGACGATCCGGACGATCCGGAGGTGGGCGCGGCGCCGTTCGGCGAGATCGCGACGGCGAACCGATCCGCGCAGATCGAGGTCGGCGGCGACTTGTTGTTCGGACCGAGGTGCCGCGGCGAGTCCACGAAGTGCAATGGGGGAAGGCTCGGGGCTCGCGGTCGCTTCGCCGTCACCGAGAGCAGTGGCTCCGGGGCGTCGCGCGCGAGCGTGGATGCGCTCAACGGGTTTCCCGGGGCGTGGCGCGTGGGGCTCGTCGGCGATTTCATTCGCGACACGACCGAGCAGACGGGCCCGGCGAAGTTCTGGATGCTGACGGCCGGGGTGGAGTGGGGCGTGCAGACGTTTTCGTGGGTGCCGCTGGGGGAGACGGACGAGCGCTCGCAGACGCGGCACTCGTTCGATGTGCTCGGTCGGTATCTGCACTACGTCCACGAGCCGCGTCGCTACCGAGTGGCGCCGCAGATCTTGGCCCGGTACACGCGCGACTGGGATCCGGCGCGCTCGGTGGGCGTGCTCGAGCCCACGCCGGACGGCGGGCCGGACATTGCGGTCGATCGCATCATCGAGGCTCCCGGCGCGCGCCCGGCGTTCGTGGTGACCGTGCCGGTGCTGTTTTCGATCCAACGCGGCGGAAAGGTGCTGCCGCAGCTGGGGTTCGGGCCGGCGTTGAGCTGGGCGTCGGTGGGCGACGAGAACTCGTACCAGCCGTTCGGTAGCGTGCACACCGTACGCGCGGAGTCTTGGCTGTACTGGTACCCGGCGGGAACGACCGGGCTCGAGGGACAGAAGGCGAACGTGCGCATCGGCGTTGCGCCCTTCCTCGACGTGCTCGTGCAGGGCCGCCAGCCCGGCGCGCCGCAGGTCAACCCGGGCGCTCTCGTCGAAGTCCGCGTCGGCGTCCGCGGCTACGAATACTGAACGCCCAGTCTCTGAACGCCCAGTCGCAGGGTCTCCCGATTGGGGATCTGAGAGGGGCAGCAATGGCAGGAGTGAATAGGTCGGGAGTGTTGCCGGCGTAGTGGTCAGATCACAGCTACGTCGGACGGCGATCGGCGCGACGTTTTTTCCCCCGGAAGGTGCAACGAACGCTCGGCGCGGTCGACTCCTTCCTCGAGTGTCGGACTACTTCGAGCGCCGGCTCGCGGATGCCAAGTCCCGAGCCAAGGAGGCCGCCAAGCGTCGGGCCGCGAATCGGGCCAAGGGTGAGGACAAGGACTATGAGCGTGTCCGTGCACGGCCCGTCGTGCCTGGAACGCGGTACATGATCACGCGGCGAACGCTCGAGCGTCGGATGTTTCTGACGCCGGACGAGAAGCACGGTCGGGAGATCGCGAACTTCGTCGGCTTCACGATGGGGCTTGCGATCCGAAACAGTGGCATGCGGCTCCACGCCTCGGTGGCCATGTCCAACCACCACCACACGTGCTGCACGGACGCGCTTGGCAGCCTGCCGGACTTCAAGAACCCCTTCCATTCGTTCGTGGCGCGGGGCGTCAACGCCAAGCGCGGGCGTTCCGACTCGTTTTGGAGCGACGATGGCTGCTGCGACCTCGAGCAACTCGACGACGAGACGGTCCTCGAGGATATCGTGTACGTGTACACGAACGCCGTTGCAGCCGGCGCCGTCAAGTGGCCGGAACAGTGGGAGGGATTCTCGACCTACGGATGGAAGTTCGGAGAGGTCAAGCGGTTCTACCGCCCGAACTGGTTCTACGATCCGAGCAACGAGGACATCCCCAACCACGTCGAGCTGAAGCTGGTGCGCCCTGACATCCTACGCCACCTGACCGACGAGGAGCTGCATCAGCTGATCCTGCGGAGAGTCCGTGAGCGCTCGATCGAGCTCCGCGCAGAACATCGCCGGCAGGGGAAGTCGCGGATCAAGGGACCCAAGAAGATCGGCCGCCAGAAGTGGAACGAGGCACCGAAGACGGACGCGGTCCGGTTCGCGGTCACCCCGACGGTGGCATCGCGTTCGAAGTGGACGCGGATCGCTGCACTGCAGCGCAACGTGGAATGGGAACGCAAATACGCCGCGAGCCGAACGGAGCGGATCGCCGGCGGCGATCCTGAGTACCCCTATGGGACGTACTGGATGCGTCGCTTCGCCGGCGTGCGCGTGGCGGCTGCGCCGTGACAGCTACGACATGCTGATCTGAGCGAGGCCGCGAACGCGCCCCCGCGCACTGGCATTGGTTTCTCGCGGGGTCTGTCGCGCGGCGGCAGCCGGATCGTCCCGACGATACGCCGTACGACCCCGATCCGAGGCTCGTCCGCCGACCGACCCCAGGCCCGCGCCCCGGACACCCACTCCCAACCTGAGGAGACCCTCCGTCCGAAAGAGGGTTTAGGGGGGGAGGTTGGCGAGGGCGTTGGCGACTGCGCGGCCGTCTCGATAGCGGGAGGCCGGGTCCTTGGCCAGGCACTTCATGATCACGGCCTCGACGCCGGGGTCGATCGGGCGACCGATCCTCTCCGAAGGCGGCTGCGGTGGCGCAACCATGTGCAGCTGCATCAGCTGCATCGAGTTGTCGGCCGCGAACGGCGTCTCACCCGTCACCGCCCAGTACAGCACGCCGCCCAGACCGTAGACGTCACCCTCCGGCCCCACGTCGCGGCCGGCCGCGCCCTCGGGCGAAAGGTACATCGGCGTGCCCGCCACCCAGCCGGTGCCCGTGAGCTTCTCGTCCGCCTTGTCGTGCATCCGCGCGATGCCGAAGTCGAGCAGCTTGACGAAGTCGCGTTCGCCTCCGAGCTCGGCGATGAACACGTTCTCGGGCTTGATGTCACGATGCACGATCCCGCGGCTGTGCGCCTCGGCGAGGGCGCGCGCCGCCTGACCCACGATCCGCGCCGCCCGACCAGCATCGAGGGCGCCCTCTCGCTCGACGAGCTCGCCGAGGTTCTCCCCCCGCAGCAGCTCCATCGCGTAGTACCAGAGCCCATCCTCGGTGACGCCGTGGTCGTAGATCCGTACCGTGTTGGGGTGCGACAGCTCCGCGGTCGCGATGATCTCCCGCTCGAACCGCTGCACCACCGTCGGGTCCCCTCCATCGGTCGGTCGCAGGATCTTCAAGGCGACCTCCCGACGCAGCTGCTCGTCGAACGCTACCCAGACCTCGCCCATGCCCCCGCGTCCGAGTCGATTTCGCAGCCGATACCGGCCGATGCTGCGCGAGGCGAAGACCTGTCGACGTAGTGCCCACACGAAGTGTCCGCCGAGCACCAGCAGCAACCACGCTCCGAACACGTGCATCAGGTAGAACGCATACGTACCCAGCGCTTGCGGGTCGGACAGCTGCGCGCGCATGTTCGCCGAGATCGCCGTGGAACCCAGCAGCACGGCCGTGCTCACCAGCACCGGCACGCCCAGACTCAGCGCGCCGCGGCGCCAGTGCTCGGGCAGCACCGCGGCGCGGCCCACCAGCACGAGCGAGATGTACGAGATGAACGGGCTGGTCAGCCCTCCGGACAGCAGACCCATCATGCTCAGCGTCGCGGCGCACGACGACGTGTTGACGAGGTCGTAGGTCGCCAGCGCGCGCGGGCTGGGCCGCTCGCCGTAGCGCAGCCGTGCCCACGTGATCGCCAGCGGAATGCCGCCCACGATGCGAAGCAACGCGTAGTCGCGCAGCGGCCCCGGCGCGACCCAGGTCGCCAGCACGAAGTCCACGCCGAAGAAGCCCAGCCACAGCGCGATCGCGGTCGGCATCAGTCGACGCATGCGCTGGACCGCGGCGGCATGCTCGACCATCTCGAGCTGCAGGTCGCGATCGACCACCATCCGCGTCGCGCTCGGGGTCGCGGTGAAGGTGGTCTTCGGGTTGCCGCGCTCGGCCGTGGCGCGCTCGGACGCCTCGAGCGGACGCTCCGGCTGCGTCGATACGCCCGCGACCGCCGTGGCCGCCCGGGGATCGATGTTCGTGTCCTCGGGTCTCGTCACGGCGGGGGTCCGTCAGCTCGGCCAGACTTGCCGAAGCCGCTCGGCGTAGACCAGCGCGGTGGCGGGGCGCTTGGTCGGGTCCTTCGCGAGCCCGGCCATCACGAGCTCGGCAAGGCCGTCGGAGACCGGCGCCACGGTGGGGACGGCCTTGAGCGGGATCGCGGCCGTCTGCGCGTGGGCGCGCAGCCACTGCATCGGGTTGCCGTACCACTCGTCGCGCAGCGCACTGACGGGTCGGCCGGCATCGAAGGGCGTGCGACCCGTCAGCATCTCGTACAGCAGCATGGCGAGGCTGTACACGTCGGCGGCCGGCGTGAGCTCGGTGGTCTCGAGCTGCTCGGGCTGGGCGTAGTGCGGCGTGCCGATCAGCATGTGCCCCACCGTCGCCGACACGCCGACGATCTGGCTCGAGTCCCACGATCGCGCGAGCCCGAAGTCGAGCAGCTTGACGTGCACGTCACGCTTGGGATCGATGAAGATGTTGGCCGGCTTGAGATCGCGGTGCACGATGCCCCGCATGTGCGCCTGCGCCAGCCCGGCGCAGCACTGGTAGATCACGTGGGCCGCCCAGGCGGGATTGAGCACCGTGTCGAAGTTGTGCCACTCGTCGAGCGGCAGTCCGTCGAGCAGCTCCATCAGCACGTAGACGTGCCCGTCCGCCCGCAATCCGCAGTCGTGGATCTCGACCACGTGCGGGTTGTTGAGGCTGCGCAGCACCGTGACCTCCCGCAGCGCGCGCTGGGCCGCTTCGACCGAAGTGATCGGGTCGATCGACAGCTTGAGCGCCTTGGGCTCCTCCCACCGCGGGTCCTTGACCTTGTAGACGCGCCCGAAGGCCCCGGACCCGATCACCTCCAAGATCTCGAAGGCGTCGTAGCGGTCTCCGGGCTTGAGGACCAGCGGCATCGGAGCCGCAAATATACCGCAGCGGGTCAGCCCCCGGTCACGGCCCGGTACAGAATCGGCAGCGACCGGTCCAGGCGGTAGTCGACGTTGCTGTGGTCGTCGTCGAACTCCTCGTAGACGTGGGGGATGCCGAGGGCGGACAGCCGGCGCGCGAGCGAGCGGGCCCCGTAGTGCAGGAAGTACTGGTCCCGGCTGCCGCAGTCGATGTACAGCGCCGCGAGCTGCCGTAGGTTGTCGCGCACGTCGTCGCGCCCGATCATCCGCACCGGGTCGTGGGCGAGCCATGCCGCCCAGCGCGCGGGGTCGAGCTCGGCCGTATGGGAGTCGACCGGCAGGCGGATCCCGAAGGGCGCGTCGGGGTCGGGATCGTACGTCGCCGCCATCGCCAGGATCATCAGCGCGTGGAACTCCGCGCCCTTGAGCTTGGGGGTGGTGCGGACGTGCTCGAGGAAGGCGACCGGCGAGCCGTGCCGGGTCAGCGTGTCGAGCGTGGCCGGAAAATCACGCAAGTAGAGGCGGTCAAAGCCCATGTCGCCGGAGTGACAGGCCACGGCCCCCCACGCTTCGGGATGCAGCATCCCCTGCACCAGCGCCCCGTAGCCGCCCGACGACTTGCCGTAGACGGCCCGGTGCTGCCTTCCACGGCGGATGCGGAACTGGCTCTCGAGCGTCGGCACGAGCTCGGTCCGCAGAAACGTCGACCACAGTCCGACCGCCTCGGAGTCGATGTACTGATTGCCGCCCAGCGACGTGAAGCAGTCGGGGAACGCGACGACGACCGAGCCCATCTTGCCGTCGGCGACGAGTTGGTCGATGCGCTGCGGCACGCTCGCCCCGAAGGCCGTCCACGCGAGCCGCTTGAGACCACTGCCGGTGAACGCGGCCAGATCCACGAACAGGGGGTAGTCGGCGTACGAGTCGTCGTAGCCCTCGGGCAGGTAGACCGCGACCGTGCGCGCGCTCGGATCACCCAGGAGGTTGCCCGCCAGCGCCTGCGACTCGATCGTGACCTCGACGATGCGACCACGCGGTCGCGCGAACGCGTGGACCGGCACGGCGCGCTACTCTTTCCACTCCGCGACGAACACGTTGGTGTCGCCTTCGTTGGCGTTGTTTCGGTTGGAGGCGAAGACGAGCTTGGAACCGTCGCGGGTGAACATCGGGAACCCGTCGAAGGTCTCGTTGGTGGTGATGCGCTCGATCTCCTTGGTCTCGATCGAGACCATGTAGAGGTCGAAGTTGCGACCCTGTGGGTCGTCGATGTTCGACGCGAAGATCACCCGCTTGCCGTCGGGGTGGAAGAAGGGACCGAAGTTCGCCTTGCCGTTGTCGGTGATCTGCGTCTGGTGCTTGCCGTCGGCATCCATCACGAACAGCTCGAGGCGGGTGGGTTGCACGAGCCCCTCCTTGCGGATCGCGTCGTACTTGGCCAGCTCCTCCTTGCCCTTGGGATGGTTGGCCCGGTAGACGATCTTCGTGCCGTCGGGCGAGAAGAAGGGGCCGCCGTCGTAGCCCTTCTTCTTGGTCAGCCGCTTGACGCCCGAACCGTCGAGGTTCGCGGTGTAGATCTCGGGATCACCGTCGCGCGTGGACGTGAACACGATCTTGTCGCCCTTGGGCGAGATCGTGGCCTCGGCGTCGTAGCCCTTGCCGACGAGCAGCGGGGTCGGGTCCGAGCCGTCGGCGTTGGCCACGTAGATGTCGAACTCGTCGTACAGCTTCCAGACGTAGCCGTGGCTGCGGTCCGGGGGCGGGAGGCAACCGGGGGCGGCGGCGTGGGTCGAGGCGTAGAGGATCTTTTCGTCGCCGGGAAAGAAGTACGAGCAGGTCGTGCGGCCCTCGCCCGTCGAGACCCGCTTGGTGTTCGCCCCGTCGAGGCCCATCGTGAAGATCTGGTCGCACTCCATGCCGTCGCGGGTCGACTGGAAGATGAGCTGCGTCTCGTCGGTCGACAGGTACGCCTCGGCGTTCTCGCCCCCGAACGTGATCTGCTGAATCTTGCCGAAGTGCGTCTCGCCCGGCAGCGGTTGCACGAAGACGCGGGTGTCGGCGGGCGCGGGCGGTGTCTCGGGTTCGGTCGGCGCTTCGGGCTCGGCGACGGGGGCGGCGGGCGTCGTCGGTGGCGGCGGATCCTTGGGACACGCCGTAGTCACGAGGAGCAGGGAGGCGCAGGCGATCACTCGCGGGGTCACGTCCGCAGGGTACGTCGGGCGCGGGTGAGTCGTCACCCCGGTGCTATCGTCGGGTGCAGATGGCCGAGCCCAAGCCCTGGACCGTGCACCACACCGAGACCGTCGCCGACTGTCGCGTCTTCACCGTGCAAGGTCACGACAGCCGACGCGCCGACGGCCTGCAGTCACGGTTCTTCGGGCTGCAGTCGCCGGATTGGGTCAACGTCATCGCCGTCACCGACGACGACCGCATCGTGATGATCCGCCAGTGGAGGCACGGCATCGCCGGTCCGATCCTCGAGATTCCGGGCGGCATGGTCGATGAGGGCGAGGACCCCAAGCTCGCCGCGGCCCGCGAGCTGTACGAGGAGACCGGCTACCGGGCGGTGCGTTGGACCAAGCTCGGCGCCGTCAATCCCAACCCTGCGTTGTTCGGCAACCGTCTGCACTCCTACCTCGCCGAAGGGTGCACGCACGACGGCCCGGGCGAGGCCGATCCGCACGAGGAGACGCTCGTGGAGCTGTACGACCGCCCCGCGATCGACGAGCTGATGGCGGCCGGCAAGATCGACCACGCGCTCGTCCTCGCCGCGTTCCTGTGGTGGCGTCTGCGCGGGCCCTGACTCGGGACACTGGTCCTCCGACCGGGTAATTCTGAGCGGCTAAACACCGCCCCCGTCGCCCCCACCGTTGTTGCGAGACCTCGCAGTATCCCGATACAGCTTCGGCCTCGCGCCGCGGTGGAGGGCGACGCTGACGGCGTTGTATCCGCTCAGAATTACCCGGTCGGAGGACTAGAGGCGCCCGGCGATCGACAGACCCATCCACGTCCGGCCGATCGCCGGACCCACCGACCAGGCTCGATCGCGTTCGTACCGATCCGAGCTGCGTCGGTACGCCTCCGAAAACCCCAGCGTCGCGCCGCCGCCGGCGATCATCAGGGCGCTGATGTCTCGCGTCAGAAAGTTCATCAGCCGCGCTCGGGTCACGCACCGGCCGCTGTCGCACGAGGTCAGCCAACCCCACGACCCGGCGCCGGTGGCGAACCAGGTCACGATGCCGGTGCCGATGAGCGAGATGCCCGTGATCCGCAACGCCGTGAAGGTCCGACGCGTCTTGCCGCCGAACACGTCGTCGTGCGCGGCCTGGCGCGCGCGCAGCATCCCGCCGGCCGTCGCCAGACCGATCGTGGCCAACAGACCCAAGTCCGAGTGCACGCGCAGCGCGAGGGCCGGGATGACCCCGGGGATGCAGTCGATGACGAGCTCGCCGGCACGCTCGGCCTCGTCGGGGATCTCGAGGATGTCGGGGATGCCGTTGCCGTCCGCGTCGATCGTGGGGTCGGTCGGCTCGTTGGTCCGGTCTTCGTCGATCCGACGCTGCACGGGATCGGTGCAGCGCCGCTTGACCAAGACGTGCGCGACGATCTGCTCGGCCAGCGCGATCGAAAACGTCACGCCCGCCCCGATGAACACGCCGGTGCCACGGTAGGGCGGTCGCGGCGGAGGAGGCAGGCGCGGCAGGCTCGGGGCCGCGTCGGCGTCCGGGGCCGTCGCCGGGGGCAGCGGCTCGCCTCCCACCTCGTCCGAGAGCGGCGGCTGCGAAGGCTCGGGCTGCGGAGGCTGCACCTCGGTGTCGGCGGCGGCGGCCGGCGGCGGCGCGAGATCCTCGGTGGGCGCCGTGGGAGCAGGTTGGGCGGGCGCCGGTCTGGGCTTGGTCACCCGCTTGGACGACGGCGCCGGGGCGGGCGCCGGGCTCGCCGGGGACTCGACCGTGGGCTGGACCGGCGTGGGTTCGGGCTCGGGCGGTCGCTCCCCGGGCAGTGGTGGCAGCACGGGTGGCCCCGCGGTGGCGGGGGGGCTCACGAGCATCGTCGCCATCACGGCGCCGAAGACGAGCATCTGCGCCGAGCGCGGAGCCGACACGGACTTCGGAAAGTAGGTCGCCCGAAGTAGGCCGGTCAATGGGAACATTCGGGGAGTCCGAAGTGTGTATGGCTGCGAAGGCCCGATGACCTTCACCAACTCCAGATCCAGCGTCGATACGGACGTCTTGGCGCGGGCCCAACGAGGTGAGCCGACGGCGTGCCGTGCGATCGTGCGGGCGTACGAGCGTCGGGTCGCGGGGCAGCTGCGGGCCATGCTCGCGCCCGCGGGGCGCGCCGGTCTGGTGGAGGACCTCGCCCAGGAGGTTTTCTTGCGCGCGTTTCGGGCGCTGCCGCGCTTCGTGCCGCAAGGCTCGGCCTCGCTGGCGACGTGGCTCGTCACGATCGCGACCCGCGTCGCGCTCAACGAGCTGCGAAGGCCCCGACCTTTCGTTCGCGGACTCGACACCGTCTCCGAAGACTACGGGCACGCCGCTCACGGCCAGCCCGTCGGCGCGGTTGGACGGGCGATCGAGCGGGCGATCGCCGACCTGCCCGCGGTCTACCGCGGCGCGTTCCTGCTCCGTGAGCTGCACGGTCTCGACTACACCGAGATCGCAGCGCTGTGTGAAGTCGACCTCGGCACGGTGAAGTCGAGGCTGTCGCGCGCGCGAGCGAAGCTTCGCAGCGCGCTCGAGGACGAGGTGCAACGATGACGGATCGTGACGATGCGTTGACGCCAGCCCAGCGTGCTGCGCTGGCCGAGTGGGCCGAGGCGAGCGTGCCCGATGGGTTCGCCGATCGCGTGATGGATGCCTGGGACCGTGGTGCCGTCCCCGAGTCGGTGGCGGTGCCCCTGCGTTGCCGCCGCGGTCAGCTGCGCCACGCGGTGGTGGCCACGGTGGCGGTGGCGGCCGCGATCGCGGCGCTGTGGGTGAGTCTGCCGCGGCCCGGCGATGCGTCGGTCCACGATGCGGCGGAGGCGGTACGTCCCGTCTTGTTGGCGCACTGCGCCCCGTGCCACGACGCGTCGACCGAGGGAGCCGAGGCCGCCGCGCTCGACGTGTTCGACCTGCGTCGTGACCAGTGGTGGTCCTCGTTGTCGCAGCAGCAGCTGCAGGCGTTGCTCGATCGCACGGAGACATCCGGGATCTCCGACGGAGAGCGCGAGCTCGTCGCTCGGTTCGTCGCCGTGCAGCGCCGAGGCTGAGTTATCCTGCCGACATGAGTGACGATTCGTCGGCATGGCTGGCCGACAACGTGAGGTCGCTGCGTGAGGCGCGAGGCATGACACAGGCGCGGATCGCCGCGATCGCGGGCGTGCCCCGCCCGACGTGGGCGCATCTGGAGACGGGAGGTGCCAATCCCACGCTCTCGGTGCTCGTGAAGGTGGCGGCGGCGCTGCAGGTCAGCGTGGAGGAGATCATCGGCCCACCCCGGGCGACGGCGCGGCTGTACCGGGCCGACGAGCTGCCGGTGAGACGACGTGGAAAGATCGCCATTCGCCGCCTCCTGCCCGACCCGATCCCCGGGATGGAGTTCGAGCGCTTCGACCTGGCGCCCGGGGCGGCGATGGCCGGCGTGCCGCACATCGCCGGGACGCGCGAGTACCTGACCTGCGAAGTCGGCGAGCTCGAGCTGTCGGCCGGCGGCGAGCGCTGGCTGCTGCGGGCCGGTGACGTCGTGGTGTTTCGCGGCGACCAAAAGCACGGCTACCGCAACCCGACGCGGCAGCGCGCCGTCGCGTACAGCATCGTGGCGCTCGCCCCCGGCTGACGTTCGTCCCGGCGACATCGACGCCGCGCGGATCGGCTGCTAGCCTTCGCGCCGCTTTGTTCTGGTTTCGGTTTCATGCGATCGCACCGTGGCTCGTGGTGCTCGGGATGGCGTCGTGTGACGCGAAGGAGGCCGAGTCGGAGACTCCGCCGAAGGCGACCAAGCCGGTGCCGCCACCGCCTCCGCCGAAGCAAGACCGCGAGCCGTCGCCCGAGCCTGCCGCCCCGGCCAAGCCGCTGCCGAAGACCCACGCGAGCCTGCCGGCGGCGATAGAGGCGGCGCAGACGCTTTGGGCGGACGCGCGGCGATCGTTTCTGTGCGGCTGTCCGTTTCGCGCCGACGGTCGCGTCAACCACGCCGGCTGCGGCTACGCGGCCCGTGCCGACGACGAGGCGGCCAAGCGCATCGCGTGGACCCACCTGGTGCCGCCGCTGGAGTTCGGCGGCGACCGCAAGTGCTGGATGGCATCGGGCTGCAAGGACGCCGAGGGCAAGTCGGCGACTGGCGTGCAGTGCTGCGTCGCGACCGATCCCGAGTTCGTCGCGATGTACACGGACCTGCACAACCTCGTGCCGATGATCGAGGAGGTCGCCAACGACCGGGCCGGAGCACGCTTCGGCGAGATCGACGGCGAGGACCGGCTCTACGGTCGCTGCGACTTCGAGGTCGACACCGAGCAGGGCGTCGCCGAGCCGCCGCCGGCCCGCCGCGGCGACGTGGCTCGCGCCTACCTGTACATGGACGCGACCTATCCCGGCGCGCTGAGCCTGTCGCCCCTGGAGCGGCGTCGACTCGCCACCTGGGCCGCCGAAGACCCGCCCGACGAGTCCGAGCGCGCGCGCGCGCAGGCGATCAGTGCGGCTCAGGGCGTGCCGAACCCGTGGCTGACCGACGAAGCGATCGGGGCCGCGGCCGCGCCGACTCCAGGCGCCGAACCGGCCGAAGAAGACGCCGACACGGCACCGCCCGCGGACGTCGAGCCCGGTACCCCCGAGGGCAAGGCGCCGGCGGCCGACGACGCGAAGGCCGACGACGCGAAGGCCAAGGACGCGAAGGCCAAGGACGCGAAAGCCAAGGACCCGAAAGCCAAGGACCCAAAAGCCAAGGACCCGAAGGCGCAGGCCAAGGACGCCGAGCCCAAAGACGCGAAGGCCGACGCCCCGGACGACGCGGGCTAAAAGCGCCCCGAGAGTCCGACGCCCGCGAAGCCGCGACCGGCCGCCGGCGCGAGCACGAGCTCGCCGCGCTGGGCGGCCTTCTTCTTCTTGAAGCCGATGCCGAGCAGCGCGCCGCCGGTGGCCACGCCCGCGGCCCCGAACACGAGCATGCCGATGCCCGAGAACGTCGCGCCGTCGGTCTCCGTGCTCGAGCCGACGCCGGCCGCCGCCGCACCGCCGAGCAGGAACAACAGGCCCACGCTTCCGACGGCGTAGCCGGCGATGACCATCTGGTCACCCTTTTGCGCCTGCGTGGCGAGCATGCGGTTGTGCGAGAGCTTCTCCTTGTCCACCGGCGGGGCGTGGCCCGTGTTCCACTGGATGCCGTCGGACCCGTTCGGGCCGAGGGTGGTGCCGCCGACGGGCGTGGGCGCCGTGGGAGGTGGCGCGGCGGCCTCACCCCGCTCGGCCGCGGCGATGCGCTCGCGCAGCGACTGGATCCGGGCGTTGGCCTTGTCGACCTCGGCCTTCGTCTCCGGCGTCTTCTTGAACATGTCCTTGTAGTTTGCGACGTAGCTCTCGAGCAGCAGCGCGGCCTGGCGCAGGTGCTGGATGTCCTTGTCGAGGTCGTACGCCTTCTCTTGCGCGGTCGCGATGTTGTAGACCATCGCGTTGCGCTGGCCACTGGCCTCCGGTGGGAGCTTGCTGTAGGCCAGCGTCCACTTGTCGACCGCGCCGTTGTAGTCGTGGGTCTCGAAGCGCGCGAGGCCTTCTTCGTACAGCGCCTTGGCTTCGTCCGTGGCCTCGGCTTCGGGGCCGAACGCGTGGGCGGACGCAGGGGCCGTCACGACGGCCGGAACGGCGACGGCAGCAGCGACGCTGAGGCTCACGGCGCGTGCGAGCACGCCACGACGGGACGACCGAGAGGGCACCACGGGGCCAACCATACCGGTTTTGCGCAGCGGTTGTCGGCCCGTGGGGCGGGGGACGTGGGGGGAGATCACGCAGGTCGTGCGTCGTGATCGAAACGGCGACGTGCGGCACTACCGTCGTTTGCCCTCGCGGGGGCGCGGCGGCGTGCGTCGAGCGCAGCGCCGTCGTGGCTCGTTGGACCCAGCGATTTCGGACCGGGCACCCGGCGTCAGGCGCCGTACTTTTCGAGCGTCGCGTCGAGCTTGGGCAGCAGCACGAACACGAACGTCGCCGAAGCCGCGGCCAGACCCGCGAGCACCAAGAAGAACGTCGACGGGCTGAGCATCCCTTGGATCCCGCCGAAGAAGCCCGACAGGTTGTTGCCGAAGGCCGTGGCCATGAACCAGCCACCCATCGCCAGGCCCACCAGGCGCTTGGGCGTCAGCTTGGTCACCAACGACAGGCCCATCGGCGACAGCAACAGCTCGCCGATCGTGATCACGCCGTAAAAGCCCACGAGCCACATGCCCGAGACCTTCATCGTGCCGCCGTCGGTCATCAGCCCGCCCACCGCCATCAGCAGCATGCTCGCGGTCGTCAGGACCAGACCATAGAAGAGCTTGCGGGCCGTGGAGACGTTGGTGCCCTTGCGCGACAGCCAGCCGAACAGGAGCACGACCAACGGGGTGCCGACCACCACGAACAACGCGTTGAGCGACTGGTACAGCTCGGGGTTGACGACGGTCTGATACTGGCCGGGGGCAAGCAGCTGGGGCTGCTTGCCGAACCGCTCGGCGTACCCGTCGTAGATCTGTCGGTACAGCTGTTCGTGCACGACGTACGTGCCGATGGCCTTGCCGTCGACGCTGCGCACGAACGCCACCCTCCGGATCGGCAGCGCCCCGTCGGGAATCTTGACCGAGATGACCTTGGCGCCGTGGCTGTCCTCGGACTCCTCGATCGTCACGGTGCCGGTCTCGTAGACCTTGGCCGCTCGGGCGAGGATGAGCGGGTCGACGTCGGTGGCGTCCTTGGCGATCTCCTGGACGTTGATGTCCGGGTACGCGTCGGCGATCTGGGCGACCGTCTTCTCGTCGAGCCGTTGCTGCCCGAACATCCGCGCAATCTGGGGGTCGTCGACGACGAGCAGCGAGCGCGGATCGGGACGCGGCGTGTCCTCGGTCGCGTTGGTGTAGTAGGTCGGCAAGCCCGACTGGGTGAAGGTCACCGACTCGCCGAACACGAGCTGGAACGGCTTTTCGAGCACTTGGACCACCGGCAGCTCGAACCCGTTGCGGTTCGTGTCGTCGCGCGCCCACTGGGTCATCGCCGAGCCGTTGAGGTGCAGGATCATGAAGAACGTCCCGCCCGCGACGTAGATCGGCAAGAGGGCCTTGAGGCCCGGCCGTTCTTCCTTGGGCGCCGTGTTCCCGAGCTTGATGAAGAACATCACCACCGGGATCATTCCGGCGAGGAAGCCGGCGACGGCGGGCCGCACCGGGCCCGTCGGCAGGATGCCCTTGGACGCCAAGGTGCCCACGGCGCCGCCGACGATGAGCGCCGGCAGCAGGATCTTGGTGAACACCGTGCCGAAGCCGGCGTCGTCCTTGCCGATCTCGGGGCGGCGGTCGGCCTTCTCGAGCGTCTTCCACGAAATCAGCAGGATGATCATCGCGACCACGAGCCCGAAGCCGGCCACGCGGAACGTCCACAGCCAGCCCGCACCGTTGCGCACCGACGAGGACAAGAAGGAGGCGACGAACGCCCCGATGTTGATCCCCATGTAGAAGATGTTGAAGCCGGCGTCGCGACGGGCGTCGCCGCTCTCGTACAGGTTGCCGACCATCACGGAGATGTTCGGCTTGAAGAACCCGTTGCCGATGATGAGGCTGACGAGCCCGACGACGAAGTAGGTCTGCCCCGGAGTGCCCATCAAGAACAGGCCCGCGGACATGAAGACCGCGCCGATGAGCACCGCCTTGCGGTAGCCGAGATAGCGGTCGGCCAACATCCCACCGGGGAAGGGCGTGAAGTACACGAACGCCAGGTACAGACCGTAGATCTCGTTGCCCTCGGCCGACGTCAGCCCCAGCCCGCCGCGCTCGAAGTCGGTCGCGTACAGCAGCAGGATGTTGAGCATCGTGTAGAACGCCAGGCGCTCCCACATCTCGGTGAAAAACAGCTGGGCGAGGCCTTTGGGATGTCCCTTGATCACCGATGCGCTCCCGTCGTGGGCAGGTGTGCGGGCTCATACCACGTGCGCGTGTACGCGCGCAGGTGATGGGGGCGGGATCGACGGCGCGCCGCGGCGCGAACGCGACGCAACCGCCGTATGGCGCCAGGGGCGTGAGGAACCCCGTCCGCGTTTGTGTTCATCGGCCGGGTGCGCTAGCTACCCCACCGGATTGTCCAACTCCGCCAGCACCGGGCCCGACGTCCGATTGTTGCTGCTGACCGGCAAGGGCGGCGTCGGCAAGACCACGATCGCCGCCGCGCTCGCGGTCGACGCCGCGCGGGCGGGCAAGCGACCGCTGTTGGTCGAGCTGGGCCATCGCGCGTCGATGCGTTCGGTCTTCGGTGTCGGCGAGCTGGGCTTCGAGCCGCAGCCGGTCGGCCACGGCGTGCACGCGATGAGCGTGGAGTTTCAGCGGGCGGTGACCGAGTACATGGCCACGCACGTGCCGTCACGTCGCGTCGCCCAGGCGATCACCAAGAACCGCGTGCTCGAGCGCCTGTTCGCGGCGATGCCGGCGGTCGGGGAGATCGCGACGATCAACGCGCTGCACCATCGCTTCATCGAGACGCGCGACGGCCGGCCGCGGTGGGACCCGATCATCGTCGACCTCGATGCGACCGGGCATGCGCTCATGCTGCTGGAGCTTCGCCAGGTCGTCGGCGGTCTGATGGGGGCGGGCCCGATGCGGCGACTGGTCGACGACGTGGCGACGATCATCGCCGACCCGGAGCGTGCGCGGCTGTGCCTGGTCACGCTGCCCGACGACCTGCCGGTCACCGAGACCCTGCAGCTGCACGCACGACTTTCGGCGGCGCAGTCGGTGACGTTCGGTCCGGTCTACGTCAACCGCGTACCGACCGTTCCGCTGACGGCCGCGCAGCTGCCCGCGCTCGATGCGATCGCGACCGAGGGGGACCCGGAGCTGGCCGCCGACGTCGCGTTCGCCCGGGGGCGGCTGCAGACCGTCGATCGGGCGCGTGCGCAGATCCAACGCCTGCACGAGCAGCTGCCGGAGACGATCGTGGAGCTGCCCGAGCTCGGGGTGGGGCGCCTGTCTCAGTCTCAGCTGATCGAGCTCGCGGCGCGCTGCCGGGAGGGCGCGGCATGAGTCTCGACGACGTGTTGGCCGGCAAGCGCCTGGTCGTCTGCGTGGGGCCGGGCGGTGTCGGCAAGACCACCGTGTCCGCCGCGATCGGGCTGGCGGCCGCACGGGCGGGACGCAAGGCATTCGTGCTGACGATCGATCCGGCCAAGCGCCTCGCCGACGCGCTGGGTCTGGACGGCCTCGACGACACCACGCGCCGCGTGCCCACCGAGCGCGTCGGCACCGAGGACGGCGAGCTGTACGCCGCGATGGTCGACACCGGCAGCAGCTTCGACGCGCTCATCGAGCGGATCACCGCGGACGGTCCGACGCGTCAGCGGATCTTCGACAATCGGGTCTACCAGGCGGTGTCGCGCTCGCTCGCCCGCTCGCACGCCTACGTCGCGATGGAGCGGCTGTACCACGCGGTGACGGTCGAGTCGCACGATCTGGTGGTGCTCGACACGCCACCGGCCCGCAACGCGATCGACATCCTCGACGCACCGCGGCAGCTGGCCCGTTTCTTGGACTCGGCCGTCGTCGAGTGGTTTCTGCCCGGCACCACCGAGGGTCCCAAGGGCCTCGGGGCGCGGCTGCTCGCGCGCGGCGGTCAGATGGCCAAGGGGCTGCTCAAGCGCGTGACCGGCGAGGAGCTCCTCGACGGGATCTTGGGCTTTTTGGCCGCGTTCGCCGAGCTGCGCCAGGGCTTCCAGGCACGGGCCGAGGCCGTCGATCGGATCCTGCGCGAGTCCTCGACGGCGTACATCCTCGTCAGCTCGGGCAATCCGTCGGCGGTCGACGACGCCGCATGGCTGCGTGACGACCTGCGCGCGCGCGACATCGAGGTCGACGCCGTGGTCTTCAACGCCAGCTACGTCCCGGTGGATCCGGATGCACCCGACCGGATCCGAACCTCGGTCCCGGCCGTGTCGACCGACGCGACCGAGCTCGGGCGCACGCTGCGATCGCTGCGCGCGGACGCGGCCCACACCAACGCCGTCATCGACACGATCGTGGCGGGCCTGCGGGCCGAGCTCGCGGCGTCCACGAGCGTCATTCGCACGCCGCGATTCGCGGAGGAAGTCCGCGACCTGCCCCGGCTCGCCGCGCTCGCGGACATGCTGCGTCGTCCCGGGCGAGCGGTGTAGACGTCGCTCGCGTCACGCACCGCGGGGCGGAGGTCCACGCGTCGCGGTCGCGTCGGCGAGGACTCGTCGCCCTTCGTCGACGCGCGCGGCCACGCGGTGGCGCACCCCCCAGCCCAACGTGACGAGACCGTGCAGCAGCACGGCCTGGCGTAGACACGCCTCGTCCACCGCGGACAGACCCTGCGGCAGCGCATCCACCAGCGCGCGACGACTCGTCGCGTCGACGCGCGGGTCGGCCCAGAGCTTGGCCAGGTCGGTGGGCCAGACATCGGCGCGGGCTTGACCGAAGTCGATGACGCCCAGTCCGTGATCGACGGACCACCGCAGGTTGTCCAGGCTCAGGTCGCGATGACACCAACCGCGCCGACGACCGACGAAGACGGTCGGATCCACGCACGCATCGACCGAAGCGGCGAGCCGTGTCCCGAGCGCATCCCCGACGGCCTGCCGGGCGCGCGTGAAGCGGGTCGCGTACGCCGTGCCCGGGTCGACGGGATCTCCGACGGCGACGGGTTGCGCGTGCCAGGCCACGAGCCAGCGCGCCAGCTGTGACCACGCCGACGCCGGCAGCGCGGCCGTCGACGACCACGGCTCGCCCGCGACGTGCGACAGCACGAGCGTCGCGGGCTCGATCGTGGCCACGAGCCGGGGCGTGTACCCGGCGACGGCGGCGGCAACGGTCAGCGCCTCGGCTTCCCGGGCCGCGTGCGGGGGGTGGCGGTGCACCTTGATCCACCGCGGTCCACCGTCGAAGTCGGCGCGCCACACGTCGGCCTGTTCCGAGCCGCCGATGGCGTGCACGCGGGCCTCGGCCGGAAGGTGATCGCGGACGGCCGTCGGCGGAGCGGTCGGCACCCCTGGGGCCATAGCACGCGGCGCGGTGGGGCTGTGGCACCATCGACGCCCTCGTGGTCGCTGTGCGTTGGTGCGTCGTGCCGATCCTCGCCGTGTCGACGGCGACGGGGTGCGCGCCGAGGGCGACGACCCGCCCCGTCACGTCCGCCGCGCCGCAGGCACGGCTCGCCCCGCCCGCGTGTACGGCGGTGGATCCGGCCGGTGTCGCGGCGTGCGTGGATCCGGCCCGCGTGGAGGCCGACCTCCGCTTCGTGGCACAGCCGCGACCGCCGGGCTCGGCCCACCACATCCGCGTCCAGGCGATGTGCGCCGAGGTCTTCGAGGACGCCGGCTACGAGGTCGTCGTCGATCGGTACGCCACGGGCACCAACGTGTTCGGCGTGCGCGAGGGCGACGAGGCGGCGTGGGTGCTGTACGGAGCGCACTACGATCACCTGCCGGGCTGCGACGGCGCCGACGACAACGCCAGCGGCGTGGCCGCGGTGCTCGAGCTGTCGCGGGTGCTCGCCGCGATCCCCACGCGACGCACGATCGCGTTCGCGTGTTGGGACGAAGAGGAGCGGGGGCTGGTGGGCTCACGCGATTGGGCGCGACGGCTCGCGACGTCGACGATCGACGTGAGCCTCTACGTCAACTTCGACGCGATCGCGTTCACCGACGACGCCCCGAACACGCAGGCGATCCCCACCGGGTTCGGTCTGCTGTTCACCGACGAGGTCGAGCGGCTGCGGCAGCGGCAGTCGCGGGCCGACTTCATCGCACTGGTGGCCGACCCGAAGGGGGCGCCCTTCGCCCGCCTGATCGAGACGTATGGGCAGTCACAGCAGCTTCCCTCCGCGGTGCTCGAGATCCCCCAACTCGTGAAGGACTCCGGGCTCGTGTACGACTTGCAACGCTCCGACCACGCTTCGCTGTGGGACGTGGGTGTAGGCGCGGTCATGATCACGGACACGGCTGAATTCCGCTCCGACGCCTACCACTGCCGGGCGCGCGAGGACGACGTCGCCTCCCTCGACCTCACATTCGCCACACGGGTCGTCCGCTCGACGGCCGCGGCCAGCGCTCATTGGCTCGCAGA
Organism: uncultured Pseudomonadota bacterium; assembly: GCA_937896535.1. Lineage (GTDB taxonomy): Bacteria > Myxococcota_A > Polyangia > Nannocystales > Nannocystaceae > CALBMM01. The sequence continues at coordinate 26,786 of CALBMM010000077.1, read as the reverse complement.
ATCCGCCCCCACGAAGTGAAAAAACGCGACCAGGCTCACAGCCGGGTTCGGAGGTGATGGGCAAAGATGCGCGAGGTCCTCTCGTTCGAATCGCGGCCGAAGATCGAAGGGACCATGAACCTGGCGTTGACGTTGCTCGGTTGACCGTGCAATCGAAGTTGCGACCTCTCCACGCCATCCATATGATGCGGGAGCATTGCCGGCTTTGTTGGCAATGCTCCGCCCCCCCCGGAAGACCTCATGCGCCGAGCCTCACCTCACCCCTCGTCCCGCTGGACGAACGCGGTCGCCCCCCGCGTGCGTACGGCGATCTGCTGCGCTTTGTGGCTGGTGCCGGCCACCGTGTTCGCCGACGACGCGGCCGAGCCCGACACCGTTCGTCCTCCCACCTGGGACATGACGGTGGAGGAGCTCGAAGCGATCGGGCTCGGTCAGTATCGCGGTGACCCGGTGCCCGTGCCTGCCGACGCACCGCGTCGCAACTTGGCCGCCCCGTCCGATCCCGCCGAGGGCGGACTTGCGCCGGCCGGGACCATCTTCGTCAACTTCGACGGCGCTCTGCTCAATGGCGGCTTCGACGACTCGCGCAGCAACACCACCCAGCTCGGTGAGTTCGCGGGCCAAAACTTCGCGCCGTACGGCAACGACCCCACCAAGCGCGCGGCCGTGATGGAGGCGGTGCGCCAGGACTGGGCCGCCTACAACATCCTGGTGGTCGACCAGCGGCCGGCATCGGGCGACTACACGATGAACATGACCGGGCCGAGCAATCCGTTCGGCGGCGGCGTGCTGGGCATCGCGCCCCTGGACTGCAACGACCAGCAGACCCACAACAACATCACGTACGCGTTCCACTCGGCCGGCGACCAGTTCTCGGCGGCGATCACCGCCACGACGATCGGCCAGGAGGTGGCGCACTCGTACGGGCTCGAGCACGTCGACGAGCCGGGCGACATCATGAACCCGTTCAACGCGGGCGGTGATCCGACCTTCAACGACACGTGCATTCAGATCGTGCAGTCGCTGTCGTGTCCGCAGCAGCATGCGGCCGTGTGTGGCTCGCAGCAGATGCAGAACTCCCACCAGGAGCTGCTGAACCTGTTCGGGCCGGCGATCCCCGACTCGGCCCCGCCGAGCGTGTCGATCACGTTCCCGGCCGACGGCGACGAGTTCGAGGCGGGCGCGAACTTCGAGGTCATGGTCAATGCCCTCGACGACACGGGCATCGAGTCGGTGCAGCTGTTCAACAACGGCATGGCGCTGCAGTCGGACGCATCCGAGCCGTACGGCTGGGGGGTGACCAACATTCCTCAGGGCGAGTACGTGCTGCACGTCATCGCGACCGACTTTGCCGGCAACGAGACGATGAGCAACGTCGTGACGATCTACGTCGGCATCGACCCGCCGCCGTCGGCGGACGGTGGTAGTGCCGATGGTGGCGACGGCGATGGTGGTGACGGCGACGGGGGCGACGGCACCGACGGCGACTCCGACTCGCTGCCCGACGCGATGGGGGGCGACGACGAGGGCTGCAGCTGCACGACGGCCCCGGAGCCGACACCCTGGCTCGCGCTGGGTCTGGTCGGCTTGCTCGGCCTGCGGCGTCGTCGACGCTGAGCTCGTCGCGGCGGCGATCCGCGACTCACGACACGACGCCGGCCTCGAGCCGGCGTCCGTCGATCTGGAGGCCGTGCTCGAGGAAGTCGCTCATCGCGGCACCGACCCGCTCCATCAGCGCGTCGATGTCGTCGTCGCTCAGCCCCTGTGTCTCGATCTGCGGGCCGACGTAGACGTCGATGCGACCGGGTCGGGTGATCCAGGTGCCCTTGGGCAGGATCTCCAACATGCCGCGCACCGCGACGGGCACGATCGGCAGGCCGCTCGCGACCGCGATCTCGAAGATGCCGCGCCGAAACGGCCGGATGCCCCCGTCGAGCGTGCGGTGTGCCTCCGGGAACACGAGGATCGAGATCTCCCGCGACGCCCGCTCGCGACAGGCGGCGGCGACCTGCTCGTAGCGCCCCGGCGCGCCCGCGGGCGGGACCCCGATCGCGTTGCCCAGCCGCATCAGCCAGCCGTAGCCGGGGATGCGCAGGTACGACTCCTTTTGGATCCCGCAAAACGACACGGGCAGGGCGCCCAGCGCGATCGGTCCGTCGAGCACGCTGACGTGGTTTTGACAGTAGATGCTCGTGCGCGCGCGGTCATAGCCCGCGTCGAAGTGCACGCGCAGCGGTGACAACGTCGCGCGGGGGATGAGCCCCAACGAGAAGGCCGGGCCCCAGCGCTGCAGCTTGGCGAACGGGATGAACACCGTCAGCGGCAGCAGGACCAGCGTCAGCGAGCACATCCAGACGAACGAGACGGTCCACACCGTGGCGGAGTAGGGCGCCCACAACAGGTCGCCCAGCTTCGTGCGCCGACGGTTGGTCATGAGGCCGAGTACCAGCTCACGCGGTTTCCAGGAAGAAGCGCGGAGGATCGATGCGCTCGGATCGGCAGGCGGGGCAGCGGCTCGGTCGGGTCAGACGCCCACGGTCGTCGAACACGTGGTCGCAGCCGTGGCAGCGGGCCGGCAGCACGCCCAGCGCGGCGCCCTCGCGACGCAACGACTTGGCCAGGTGCTGCAGGTGCTCGGCGACTTGCTTGTGCGGACAGCCGACCTCGCCCGACAGCTCGAGCGCCGTCTTGGGGCCCATCGCCAGGGCCTGGCGCAATCGGTCGCGAACCGTGCTCATCGGGTCCGAGCATGCCATGGCGGCGCCGGGGTTGACGCGACCGCGTCCCTGCCGAACGATGCTTGCCGTGAGTGGGTGGCGCGCGGCGTGGGGAGTCGTATTGGTTGTCGAGGCCGGCTGCGCCTTCGACGGCAGCACCGGCACGCCGGACGGCCAGGACACGTCGACGACCACCGGTGGTGACCCGGCCACCGACACGGGCTCGGCGGACGCGGACTCGGCCGGCCCGGGCCCGACGGACGCCGGCGACGACGACACCTCCGGTGGCCCGCCGATGGAGCATCCGTGGGATGCGGGCTGGGTGGTGCCGGCCGAGCCGCAGACCGAGGGCGACCCCGTCGCCGGCTACGACAAGCTCGTCCACAACGGCTACCTGACCTGCGGGATCCCGTACGCGATGTTCGCGTTGGCCCAACCGCTGATCGGCAGCTACGCGGCCGACGAGCCGCTACCGGGACGGCAGGGGCTCAACGCCGACATGCCGTACGACTGGACGGCGCACGAGGCCCCCTCGGGGGTGCTGCTCGCCTCGCAGAACTGTCTGCAGTGTCACGCCGGTCGCTTCAACGGTGAGCTCGTCGTCGGTCTCGGCAACGCCGACCGCGACTTCACCCAGTCGCAGGCCGACACGTTCGGGGCGCTCCCGATCCCGGAGCTTCCGTTCGGCGCCCTCGGAGAGCTGACCAAGTTCATCCACCGGGTGCAGGGGCTCGGTCCCAACACGGTGATGCGCACCATCGGGACGAACCCGGCCGAGATGGCCGCGATCTCGCTCGTGTCGCACCGCGATCCGCAGACGCTGGCGTGGTCCGACGAGCCCTGGTTCGACGTCCCGCCGATCCCGGTGCCCTCGGACGTGCCGCCGTGGTGGCGCGCCGCCAAGAAGAACGCGTTGTTCTACAACGCGATGGCCCGTGGCGATCACCGCGGCACGATGATCCTCGCGACGGCGCTGTGCACGGACGAGGTCGACGAGGCGGCGATGATCGCCGAGCAGTTCTCGGACATCCACGCGTTCGTCCGCTCGCTGCAGGCCCCCGCGTATCCCTTCGCGATCGACGAGACGCTCGCGGTCGCGGGCGAGGACATCTTCAACGAAGACTGCGCACCGTGCCACGGGACGTACGCCGACGATCCCGCGGCGGAGACGTACCCGAACCTGCTGCTGCCGCTGGACGTGGTCGGTACCGATCCCGTGGTCGCCGAGGGCGGCAAGGTGTGGGCGCCGGAGTTGGTGCAGTGGTACAACGCCTCGCCGTACGGCGCGATCACCCGCATGGAGGTGGAAAACCCCTTCATGGGCTACCTCGCGCCGCCGCTGGACGGCGTGTGGGCGACCGGTCCGTTCCTGCACAACGGCTCGGTTCCGAACCTCGCGCTCGTGCTCGACAGCACGCGTCGACCCACGTACTGGCGGCGCGTCGACTACGACTCGACGAATTTCGACGAGGCTTCGGTCGGCTGGCCGTATCTGGTGGTCGACGAGGGGCACGACACGCTGCCGCCGGCGGACGCGAAGTTCGTCTACGACACGACGCAGTTCGGTCATCACGCCACGGGGCACACGTTCGGTGACCATCTGACCGACGACGAGCGGGCCGCGGTGCTCGAGTACCTCAAGACGCTCTGAGCGGACCCGACCCGGACCCGCGCATCGGTCCGGGCCTGCCTGGTATGCTGCCGCCGCATGCCGGACGGATGGGTCGGACGTAGCGTTCCGCGCCGCGAAGGGCGGGACAAGGTCACGGGCGCGGCGAAGTACGTCGACGATCTGCACGTGGAGGGGATGCTGCACGGGGCGACCGTTCGCAGCACGATCCCGCGGGGCAAGATCGTCGCCATTCACTACGAGGGCGACCTGCCGTGGGACGAGATCGTGGTCGCGACCGCCGCCGACGTCCCCGGCGCCAACGAGGTCAAGCTCATCCAGACCGACCAGCCCCTGCTCGCAGACGGCGTGGTCAACCATGTCGAGGAGCCGATCGTTCTGCTCGCGCATGCCGACCGCGAGGTGGTGGAGAAGGCGCGGCGGCACGTGCGGATCGAGTACGCGCCGCTGCCCTCGGTCCACTCGATCGACGACGCGCTCGCGGCCGACACCGTGGTGTGGGGCACCGACAACGTCTTTACCCACTACACCGCCGGTCAAGGGAACGTGGACGCGGTGTGGGCCGACGCGCCGCACGAGCTGTCGGGCGAGTACACGACCGGCGCGCAGGAGCAGATGTACATCGAGGCGCAGGGGATGATCGCCGAGTACGACCCCGACGCCGGGGTGACGGTGCGCGGCTCGCTGCAGTGTCCGTACTACATCCAGACCGCCCTGTGCCCGCTGTTCGGCCTGCCGCCGGACAAGGTCCGCATCGTGCAGATGGCCACGGGCGGGGGCTTCGGCGGCAAGGAGGAGTACCCGTCGATCATCGCCGGGCACGCGGCCCTGCTCGCGTACAAGTCCGGCAAGCCGGTCAAGATCGTCTACGACCGCATCGAAGACGTCACGGCCACGACCAAGCGCCATCCCTCGCGCACGAAGATCCGCTCGGCGTTCGACGACACCGGCAAGCTGCTCGCGCTCGACATCGACTTCGTCATCGACGGGGGCGCGTACATCACCTTGTCGCCGGTGGTGCTGTCGCGCGGAACGATCCACGCGGCCGGGCCGTACCGCTGCGACAACGTCCGGGTCGACTCGCGCGCCGTGGCCACGAGCTCCCCGCCCCACGGCGCGTTCCGGGGGTTCGGGGCGCCGCAGAGCATCTTCGCGCTCGAGCGGCACATGGACCGCATCGCCGACTACCTCGGGCTCGACCCGGTGCAGGTGCGCCGGCGCAACCTGCTGCAGCAGGGGCAGACCTCGTCGGTCGGGCAGACGATCGACGAGCCCGTCGATCTCGACAAGCTCGTCGATCGGGCGCTCGCGGACGCCGACTGGGTCGCCAAACGCAAGGCCTTCGACGAGCACAACGCGTCGACCACGGGCCCGATCCGCAAGGGGATCGGGCTGTCGGTCTTCTATCACGGCTCCGGCTTCACCGGCGCCGGCGAGGTCCACCTGGCTTCGAAGGCGGTCGTCGAGGCGACGGCCGAAGGCCGACTGCGCGTGCTCGCGGCCAGCACCGAGATCGGGCAGGGGACCAACACGATCTTCTCGCAGATCGTGGGCGACGCCGCGCACGTACCGATCGATCGCATCGACGTCGTGCAGCCGGACACGGCACACGTGCCCAACTCCGGCCCCACGGTCGCGTCGCGCACCTGCATGGTGGTGGGCAACCTGCTCGCCCAGGCGACCGCCGACGTCGTGGGGCAGTTGCAGGGGGCAGGGCACCTGCCCGCGACGTGGGACGCCGAGCAGTTCACCGCGGCGTGCCGGGCCTGGTACGCCGACCACGACGCGCTCGTCGGCCGCGCCAACTACCAGCCGCCCGCGGGGGTGCACTGGGACGAGAAGAACTTCCGCGGCGATGCGTACAGTGCCTACGCGTGGGCCTGCTACGTGGCCGCGGTGACGGTCGACACGCGCACCGCCGAGATCCGCGTCGACGACTTCGTCGCGATCCAGGAGATCGGCAAGACGGTCAATCCGATCCTCGCCGGCGGGCAGATCGAGGGTGGTGTCGCCCAGGCGATCGGCTGGGCGGTGTACGAGGACGTGGTGTGGAAGGACGGCCGGGTCGCCAATCCGCAGATGACCAACTACATCATCCCGACGGCCGTCGACACGCCGCCGATCCGCGTGGCGTTCCTCGAACCCTTCGCCCCGCAACCGGTGGCCAAGGGGATCGGCGAGCTGCCGATGGACGGACCGGCGCCGGCGGTGCTCAATGCCGTGGCGCACGCCACGGGCGTCGACCCGCGAGGCGTACCGCTGATGCCCGAGACGCTGATGGACCTTCTGACGACGCAGGAGACGGCCCAATGAGCCACGTGAACGTGACCCTGACCGTCAACGGCACCGAGCACACGGTGTCGGTGCACCCGATGGCGCGCTTGCTCGACGTGCTGCGGACCGAGGTCGGTCTGACCGGCACCAAGGAAGGCTGCGGCGAGGGCGAGTGCGGGGCGTGCTCGGTCTTCATCGACGGCGTGCTGACCAACGCGTGCCTGGTGCCGGTGCTGTCGGCGTCCGGGACGACGATCCAGACGGTCGAAGGCCTCGAAGGCGCGGCCGAGACGCTCGGGCCGCTGCAGCAGGCGTTCATCGAGACCGGCGGAGCGCAGTGCGGGATCTGTACGCCCGGCATGCTCGTGGCGGCGGCGTCGCTGCTGCGGCGCAACCCCGATCCGAGCGATGCGCAGATCCGCGAGGGGCTCGCCGGCAACCTGTGTCGCTGCACCGGCTACACGCGGATCGTGGAGTCGGTGGTCGATGCGGCGCGTCGCATGAAGGAGGCACGATCGTGAGGGGTTATCTTCCCGACTACGAGCTGCGCGCCCCCGCGAGCGTCGACGAGGCGCTCGAGACGATGGCGCAGGCGCCCGGGCAGTGGCGACCGCTGGCGGGAGGCACCGACGTGATGGTCGAGCTGGCCGCGGGCAAGCTGCCGCCGGGCAAGTTCCTGAGCATCTGGCAGCTGCCCGAGCTGCGGGGCATCACGCTGGACGACGACCACGCGATCCTCGGCGCGCTGACGACATACTCCGACGTGCGTGACCACGCCGGGATGGCGGCCGAGTATCCGATGCTCGTGCAGGCCGCGCGAGAGAGCGGTGCGATCGCGATCCAAAACCGCGGCACGCTCGGGGGCAACATCGTCAACGCCTCGCCGGCCGCCGACTCGCCGCCGGCGCTGTTGGCCTACGGCGCGCAGATCGAGCTGGCCTCGGTCCGCGGCCGACGGTGGGTCGACTACCGAGGCTTTCACACCGGGTACAAGCAGATGGGCCGGCAGCCCGACGAGCTGCTGACCCGGATTCGGATGCCGCGCACGCCCGGTGGCGCGGGGGCCCTGCACGACTACCGCAAGGTCGGCACCCGCAAGGCGCAGGCGATCTCGAAGGTATGCCTGGCCGCGCTCGGCCGCCTCGACGACGGCAAGGTCGCGTACTTGCGCGCCGGCGTGGGCTCGGTCGCCCCGGTCCCGTTGGACCTGGTCAAGACGGAAGCGGCGCTGCTGGGCAAGACGCTCGACGCGGCGACCATCGACGCCGCGGTCGCCGTGGCCGAGGCCGAGGTCACGCCGATCGACGACATCCGCTCGACCGCCCGCTACCGTGCAGTCGTGTCCCGCAACCTCGTGCGCGATTTCTTGACCGCGCTCGCGGCCGGCGAGACGGGCGCGCGCGTCCACGATTGATCGGCGCACACACCCGAGCGCAACCGATCGGCGACGCGAGGCGACGCGAGGCGAGGCGAGGCGAGGCCGGTTTCGTCGGTTCGGGCCCGGTTGGCCGACGGTCGGCGGGCCCCGAACGCCGCACACCGGAATTTCACGGCCGGCCGGGCCGCATGATCGTTTCGGCAGGGGTGGGCACTACCTCTGCGACCCCCGAGTGGGGCGGTGGAGACGACGATCATGGCTTTGGAAGACACCCGCATCGTGCCGGCCCGTGGGCTGCTGTCGCCCGTGTGGCTGAGCGCGCTGGCCGTACTGGCCCTCAACGACCACGTGCTCAAGGGCTCGGGGCTGCTGCCCGGGGTGGTGACCGGCAAGCTCAGCGACGTCGCGGGGCTGCTCGTCGCGCCGCTGTTGTTGGCGTGGGCGCTGCGGGTTCGCACGCGACGCGGGCTCGCCCTCGCGCACGTCGCGGTGGGGATCGGGTTCTCGGCAATCCAGGTCTCGGCCGTCGCCGCCGCGGGCTGGTCGACGCTGATGGGCGCGATCGGCTTCCCCTGGGTCATCACGTCCGACCCGACCGACCTGCTCGCGTTGCCCACCCTGTGGGTCGGCTTCGCGTTCTTCACCCGCGCGCTGACGCAGCCGACGCGGTCCCACGCGCGCCACAGCGGTCGGCTCGCCGCGGCCGCGGCCGGGCTGTGGGCGTGTGCGGCGACGTCGTCGCCCGACGAGCCGATCGACGACCCGGACGAGCCGCTGCCGATGGAGGATCCGACCGACCCCGGCAAGTGGGACGAGCCCCAGGACGGCTGGCTGCCCGATCTGTTCACCGACACGTACCTGCACAACGGCACGACCGAGGACCTCGTCGTGCGGATCCGTCCGCTCGCCCCGGAGGTCGACCTCGACTGCGACACGATCGGGTCCGATCCCGCCCGCCTCGCAACGGTCGAGCTGTTCGGGCTGACCGAGACGTGGACGCTGCCCGCGGGCACCAACCAACCGGTGCTCACCGATCGCGACGACGGCCGCGAGTGTCTGGCCGCGTGGATCGAGGTCGATGCCGCGTCGCCGCGGCTGGTGTGGTGGCACGTCGGCGACTACGGCTTGAAGACGATCCCCGGCCGAGGTGACCTGCCCGAAGAGATCGCCCAGCTCGCGATGCGCACGGACGCCGACGGTCGCCGCACGTGGGACGACGCGCCGTTCGCCTACGCGCCGGCGCCGGCGCAGGGCCAGCAGTGCGCCCCGCAACTCGACCGCGATCGCGTGGCCGTCGCCGAGCCGCTGCCGCTGGGGACCTGGACGCTCGACGCGGTCGAGGATGGGGCCGACGGCTGTACGAGCCTGTCGCTTTCGGAGGGCGAGAGCCGCCGCACCTGGTTTCTGTGCCTGCCCCTGAAGATGATCCCGTTTTCGCCCGGCGACCGCCTCGACATTCGCCCGCCCACGTTCGGCTCGTCGACGGACGGCAGCTACGACGGAGTGAGCGTCTACAGCATCGAGGACGCCGACACGGCACCGCGCAAGCTCGTCGTCACCACCGGCGACGGTCTGCCGATGCTCGAGGGGCTCGACCTCGCGGTCGTCGCAGACTTCGAGTGCGACGCCGAGGTGCAGCCGACGTGCGGCGAGGTCGCGCGACCGGTGCACGTGTCGGTGGCCGGCGACGCCGGAGCGGCAGTTCTGCTGCCCGGTGCCGAGCCGTCGACGATCACGTCGGCCACCACCCAGCTGCAGCTGGCTTTGACCCACGGCACCGAGCGGTTCGCCCTCGATCCGTCCTGCAGCCTCGGCCCCGACGTGCTCGGCCCCGACCTCGAGCTCGTGCTGACGGAGCGTCCGCTGTGAGCGCAGCCAACCCCTTGCCCGACTCGCCGACGAGACGACGAACCATGAAGACGCAACCCACGATCACGGCTCACCACGGAGGCCTCGGCCTCGTCCTGTCCGCTGCGTTGGCGCTGGGCGCCACGTCCGGCTGTGCGGCCGGTGGCGGCGACGGCAGTGCAGATGGCGGCGACCCCTTCGCCGACGATGGCGCCGACGGAGGCGAAGGCGACGGGGGAGACGGCGGCAGCCCGGGCGACCCCGGCGTGGGTCCGGGCGTGGGGCAGGGTGGCGCCCAGGACTTCGGTCAGTTCCGGGCGATCCTCGAGGCCGGCGGCGTCCCCGGCCCCGAGACGCTCGACGACGTCGGGTTCTTCAACGAGCACAAGTTCGCGCTGCCACCGGCCGACTGCGGCGACGACGTTTGTCTGCACGCCAGCCTCGGGATGATGGGCAACCTGCTGACGGGATCGGACTGCACGATGGTCATGCTCGGCATGAACACGCCGATCGATCCGTCGCAGCTGCCCCGTCGCCCCCTCAATCTCGCGATCGCGGTCGACACGAGCGGCTCGATGGGCGGCGAGCCGATCTCGCGCGTGCGAGAAGGCCTGCTGCGCATGGCCGACGCGCTGCACCCCGACGACCGCGTCACGCTCGTGTCGTTCGCGGATGCGGCCACCGTCGAGGCGGACCTGACCGGCGCCGACACGGCGGCCTACGAAGTCGCCGTGGCGCAGCTGAGCGCCGACGGGGGCACCAACGTCTACGAGGGCCTGTGGGCCGCCTACGAAGCGGTGCAGGCCAACGCCGACCCCGAGCACCAAAACCGCGTGCTGCTGCTGTCGGACGGCGAGGCGACGACCGGCATCCTCGGCGACGACAAGATCGTCGACTTGGCGACGGCCTGGGCGGCCGACGGGGTCGGGCTGTCGACGATCGGCCTGGGCACCTCGTTCGACCCGGTGCTGATGCGGCGGCTGTCGGAGGTCGGCGGCGGGTCGTTTTACTTCATCGACGACGTGGCCGCCGTCGAAGAGGTCTTCGAGGAGGAGGTCGAGGCGATGTTCGTGCCGTTGGCCGCGGAGGTGGAGATCGACCTCGCCGTCGAGTCCGGCTGGGAGATCCGTCGGGTCTACGGCACCAAGCTCGCCGACACCCTCGACAAGTCCGCGCGCATCGAGATCCCGATCCTGCAGCTGGCGCACCGCGAGTCGGTCGGCGACGCCGAGCTCGGCCGGCGCGGGGGCGGCGGCGTGGTGCTGGCGGAGGTCATGCGCACCGCCGGCGACCCCGCGCCCGCGGACGGCACGATCGGGGCGTTCAGCCTTCGCTACCTGGTGCCCGGCACCGCCGAGGAGGTGGTGCAGGCCGGGGGCGTCGTCTCGCCGCAGGGTCCCGATGCGACCGGCTACTTCTCCGCGCTCGAGGCCGAGAAGGGCTTTTTGATGCTCAACCTCTTCGTCGCGTTTCAGCTCGCGGCCGAGCGCGCCTCCGTGGGCGACGACACCGCGGCCCTGTCGGTGCTGCTGGCGGTGCGCGCCGGGGTCGGCAGCTGGCTGGCCAGTCGCGACGACGCCGACATCGCCGACGACCTGCGCTACGTGGATATGTTCATCGACAACCTGCGGGCCCGGGGCGCCGCCGAGCCCCCGCCCAACGCCAATCCGCCCCAGCCGTGGCCGGCGGATTGACGGTTCGCTCGCAATCGGGCGCCGCCGCGCTCAAGCTTCGGGGCGACGAGGTCACCGGGTCGGTGGCGCGTCGCCCTTGGGCCGTTCCATGCGCCTCGTCACGATCGCGTTCTCCCACTACAACGACAAGGCCCGCTGGGCACTTCAGTACTTCGGCGTCGCGTTCGACGAGTGGGCGTGTCTGCCGATGTTCCACATGCCCGCCGTGCTGTGGGCCAGTCGCGGACGGCTCGGGGCGGCCGACCGCATCTCCTCTCGGTTCTCCACGCCGCTGTTGGTGACCGACGAGGGCGAGCGACTGCAGGACTCCAGCCTCATCGTCCGCTGGCTCAGCGACAGGTACGGCGACGAGTCGACGACGCTGTACCCGGCCGCGCACCGCGAGGAGATCCTCGCGTTCGAGCAGCGCATGCACGACGAGGTGGGGCCGCACACGCGTCGGATCGCGTACGGCGTCGCGTTCGACCATCCCCGGTTGTTTCACGAGATCGTCCGCCGCAACGTCGGCACCGCGCAGCGGCTGGCCTTCTCCTCGATGGGCTGGGCGGTGCTGCCCTGGATGAAGCGCGGCCTGAAGATCGATCCCGTGGCGGTCGAGCGCTCCGTCGACAAGATCGAGGCCGCCGAGGCATGGATGTCGGAGCGGGTCGCGGGGCGGCAGTTCGTCGTCGGCGATCGCTTCACCGCGGCGGACCTGAGCCTGGCGACGATGCTCGCACCCGTCGTGCTCCCGTCGCCGCAGGAGGGCTACGGCGCCTGGCTGCCGCCGGTCGACGACGTGCCGCCCGGCAAGCGGCGAGACCTGCTGCTGCGCCTTCGCGCGTCGGCAGCGGGCCAGCACGCCCTTCGGATGTATCGACGACGGGCCGAGGCGACCGAGCCCGCCGCGACCGACACGGCCCCCGCCGACGCTTGATCGCGCGGTCTGGCGGGTTTCCCCGCGGCAAGCGCCAGTGTATCGTCCTGCGGCGATGGCGACTTCGTGGCGCGGCCTCCAGATGATCTCGTGGTGCGCGGCCATGCTCGCCGGTTCCGGCACGGTGATGGCAGCCCCCGCGGCGACCGAGCCGGCCTCGGAGCCCGCCCCGGCCCCCGCGACGCCGGCGGAGGCCGCACCGGAGCCGACTGCGCCCGCCGATGCGCCGCCCGCCGATGCCGCCCCTGCCGGCGACGCCGACGACGCGGCCGGGTGGGGCGCGGACATGTCCGAGGACGCCGACGGCCCCGACGATGGCGACGACTTCGGTGACGACGGTGGCGAGGCCGACGCGTCGGGTCCTCGGTGGTCGCAGCCGGGCGAGGAGCTGGTGACGCAGCCCGGTGGACCGCGACTGCTCGACCCGCCGGCCGAGTACGGTCGCTCGGGCTTTCCGCGGCACAGCTGGGTCTACAAGAATCTCACCGCGTTTCGTTACAACCCCCTCGGTCTCGTCAACGAGCACACCACGGGGTACCGCCTGCAGCTTTGGGACAAGTCCTCGCCCGTGCTCGCCGACTCGTATCTGGGCGCGAAGCTGCACACGTGGGTCACGCCCGCGTACGCGCGCATCGGCCCCCGCATCGAGCTTCAGCCCGCCGCGGTGCTCAGCCTCGCCGCGAGCTACGAGTTCGTCGGCTACTACTCGACGTTCGGCTTGATGCAGTCGTTTCCGTCGCCGACGTCGGACTACTCCGACACGCGCCTGGACGACCTCGACGACGAGGGCACCAACTACACCTCCACCGGTCAGTTCGTGACCCTGTCGGCGTTGCTGCAGGCCAAGGTCGGCCCGATCGCGTTCCGCAACAACCTGCAGTTCTTCTGGGCCGACTACGACCTGCGCGACGGCGATCGCGTCTTCTACTCGCAGATGCTCGACATCGTGCAGGCCGATCGCGGGTGGGCGCTGTCCAACGACGCCGACCTCATCTGGCTCGCGACGGCAAAGCTCAAGGTGGCGGGGCGCTACTCGATCGCGCACGCGTTCTACGACGAGGAGGACTTCCTTCCCGTCGAGCCCGTCAGCCGCCCCAACGGCCCGATCCACCGCGTGGGTCCGGGGGTGCTGTACACGTTCTTCGACCGGCCGACGCAGCGCTTCAACAAGCCCACGCTGATCCTGCTGGCCCAGTGGTGGATCCAGCATCGCTACCGCACGGGGCAGGACGTGTCCCAGGGCCTGCCGCAGCTCGTCCTCGCGTTCAACTTCGAAGGTCAGCTGCTGCCCAACCCGCTGCGCAAGCGCAACCAGCCGGCGGCCGAGAAGAAGAAGGAAAAGAAGAAAAAGAAGCACGAGGCCGACGAGGCCCGTGGCCGCGGAGGGAAGTGACGATGAGCGAGGTCTTCAAGCGCTGCAGCACCTGCAAGAAGGACATCGCCTTCGGCGCGACCTACTATGTGTGCAGTGTCTCGACGTGCAATCGCAAGCGAACCGGCCTGACGTTCTGCTCGGTGGAGTGCTTCGAAGCGCATCTGCCGATGATGCGTCACCGCGAGGCGGGGGCGGTCGAGGAGCAGGCGCCGACGAAGGCCGAGCATCAGGCGGCCATGGCGGCGGAGGCGGCGGGCGACGGTGGCACGAGCCGACGCGTTGTCGCGGCGCCGGAGCCCGAGCGCCCGCGTCGTCGCGTGGTGGGCTCGGCCCCGGCACCGGACACGGGGGCGGCCCCGCGGGAGGTGCTGGTCATCGCGTCGCGCCTCAAGGCCTACGTCAAGGAGCGCTTCGGGATGAACACGTCCGACGGCGTGCTCGATCCGCTGTCGGACCATCTGCGACGGCTGTGCCACGAGGCGGCGGACAACGCCCGCGCCGAGGGGCGCAAGACGCTGCTCGATCGCGACTTCGAGTTCTTGCGGCGACGCTGATCGTCGCCGCGTGCGGGCAGGGTCCCGTCGCGTCGACGGCGGCGGACGGATCGCCGAGCCCACGGGCGGTCCCGTCGGTCGGCGAGCCCGCCCCGGCCCCGGCCGCGTTCGAAGCCCCCACGGTCGCCGACGACGTCGGACCCTGGGCCGATGCGCCGCCGCTGGGTCTGGTGGACCTGCGACAGGCACTGCCGACGGCGTGCTTCGACATCCGCTACGCCACCGCCGACAACTTCACCGGGGCGCCCTTGCCCGGCTACGAGGTCCCGGGGGCGTGGCTGCGGGCCGACGCCGCCCTCGGCCTGCAGCGTGCCCAGGCCGAGCTCGCCGCGCACGGCCGGGCGCTGCTGGTCTTCGACGCGTACCGGCCCGCCCGGGCGAGCACGGCGATGGCGGCATGGGCCCGCGAGCACGGGCGCGGCGACTTGCTGCGCGACGGCTACATCGCGGCGCGGTCCAAGCACGCGACCGGCACGACGATCGATCTGGGCCTGTGCGACGCGCAGACGCGTGCGCCGATCGACATGGGCACGGACTTCGACGAGTTCTCCGAGGCCGCCCACCACGGCGAAGGCCGCGGCCCCCAGGCCGCCGCGCGCCGGCAGCTGCGGGCGGCGATGCGACGCGCCGGCTTTTCGCCCTACGCCCGCGAGTGGTGGCACTACTCGTTTTCGGCCGCGGCCGACCCCACGGCCCTCGACGTGCCGTACGTGTCTACGGCGCGGTGACGTCGACGGAAAACCACCACCAGTCGACGCCCTGTCGACTGTCGCGCAGCACGTAGTACAGCGTCGCGCGGTCGTCGGGGGGGCGCTGCGGCTCGCGCTCGTCCTGCTCGCCGGGGACCATCGTCCAGGTGTTCATGCTCATCGGGTCGTCGGAGACCGGCGACAGCAGCTCACCCCAGGTGCGGAACCAACTGCCGTTGAGGAACTCGCGCGTCTCCTCGAACTGGTCGTTGTCCTGCGCGATGTAGTAGGTCTGCAGGTCGGCCTCGTCGGTCGTGGTCACGATCTGCAGGCTCTGGCCGGGCGCGACGACGACGGTGTCACCGCGGGCGACCTCGAGCGTCTGCAGCACCTCGTCGTTTTCGTCCGTGATCGCGACGGTGAACGTCAGGATCCGCGGGTGCGTATCGGGAGCCGGCGGCTCGGGCGGCGCGGCGACGTCGACCTCTCCCAGTCCCTCGATGCCGAACGCGCTCGCGAGCGCGAGGATCTCGGAATCGGGACCCACGGACGCGCGGTGCGAGGCCACGATGCAGGAAGCCGACAGCTCGTCGGCTTGGCCCAGCACCGCTTCGGCGCACGCCTCGGTCGAGCTCTCACCCGGCACGTGGCCGATCATCGTGATCTCGAGGTCGCCGCCGATGAGCAGGTTCGGGTGAATCGGGACCTGCAGCTGCGGCCGCGCCGGCGTGCCCGCCTCGATGCGGCACGGCACCGGGACTTGCGGCACGTTGCCCGATTGCAGGTCGAGGCTGGCGAGGTCGACCGTGGGACAGGCCTCGATGTCCTCGAGCGCCAGCGGCAGCCGGCTCGACAGACAGCCGAACACGCCCTCGATCGGCTGGAGCGGACACGCCAGCCACACCGGCTGGACCTCGGCCTCGATGCGCGCGTCGTCGAGGACGCCGGCGGGATCGACGAGCAACGGCGTGATCGCGATCGTCTCCAGCGGCAGCGCCTCGTTGCGCACCGCCGCTTCCGGGTCGGCGGTCGGGTCCACGACGTCGACGCGCATCGCCAGCGGCCGCGTGCTCGCGATCCGCTCCTGCAGCGGCAGGTCCATGGCGCACGCCAGTCCACCGGTACCGGCGGCGAGCGCGAGCAGGAGGCGGAGCGGGACGGGGCGGGACATCGGACCTAGAACGCGACCTTGGTCCCGATCGACGGGATGATCGGCAGACCGGCGACGATGGCCTGCTGGGAGAAGTCGTACGAGTACTGGATGAACTCGGTGTTTTGGTTGTTGTAGACGTTCTGCACGTCCAGATACAGCGTAAGGCTGGCGAGCTTCCAGGTCCATTGCTTGTCGACGCGCAGGTCGAGCTGGTGGAAGACCGGGAGCCGATCGGAGTTGAGCTCCCCGTTGACCGGGATGTAGTCGCCGCTGCTGGCGTCGTACACGCTCGCGATCACCGGCGTGTTCGGAAGACCCGAGACCACCCGCATGCGTGCGCCGACCTGCCAACCCTTGGGCAGCTTGTAGACGCCGATGAGCGTGAGGATGTGGGTCTGGTCGAAGCCGAACAGGACCCAGTCCTGGTCCGGCGTCGGCCTCCGCTCCGAGCGCGACAGCGTGTACGCGACCCAGCCGAACACGTTGCCTGTCAGCTCCTTGCGCGCGAGGATTTCTGCCCCGTAGACGCGGCCACGCTGCGTGTTGGCGTACAGCTCCGGTCCGATGCTGCCGTCGGGTCGTCGCGCCAGCTCGGCGGAGTTGGCCGGCTGATCGAACACGTTGTTGAAGAAGACGGTGCCGTCGATCGAAAAGCCGTAGTCGAACGCTTGCGAGACCCCGACGGAGCTCTGCAGGCCGCGCTGGAGCCCAAGGCGCGGGTTGCCGAACTGCGCCGAGATCTCGACGGGCTGCGGCGCCTGGGAGTAGATGCCCACGCCGGCCTTGAGCGTGGTGCGGTCGGCGACCTCCCACTTGGCGTTGAGCCGCGGGTCGAAGAAGCTGGCCCGGTCCACGAGGGTGTAAAAGCCCAGCCGCACGCCCGGGTACAGCGTGAGCTTGTCGGTCACGCCCAGCGTGACCGTGGAGTACAGCGCCGGCAGTGCGCCCGCATCCCTGACGCTCGCGGAGATGTCGGTGCCGGTGGAGCCTCCGGGACCGCCGGGCCCCGGCAGCGGGGGCGCACGCACGTCGACCGCAAACCACAGCCCCTGGTACTCGGTGCCCACCCGAAACGAGTGGCGCTTGCCGAGCTTGCGCTCGACCTCGGCGCGCATCGACACGTTGTGGGTCTGCAGGTCGAAGTTGAAGAAGTTGCCGATGCCGAACTGCGCGAACTCGAGGCGGTACGAGGGCGTGAACAGAAACGACCATGGCCCCTCGCGACGGCGGTAGGCGAGGTCGACGCGGTGAAAGAAGCTCGTCGTCTCGAACTGGTCGGCCTCGTCCTCCTCGACCTCGTTGGGATCGGAGGCGACGAGCTTGGTGCGATCGTCGGAGCCGAAGGCACGGAACGTGAACATCCCGCCGCCGAGCGGGTAGTCGAACAGGGCCTGGTAGTCGTAGTAGCGGGGGGCGATCGTCAGGTCGAGCCCCGCGTCGTCGGGGATGAACACCGGCAGCAGAAGGTCGATGTAGCTGCGTCGACCCGACAGCGCGAACGAGCCCTTGCCGATCGGCCCCTCGACGAGAACCCCCGTGTCGAAGATGTCGGAGTCGATGTAGCCGTGGTAGCCGTCGCGTCGCCCCGCGCGCGGCTGCACGTCCACGACGCCGCCGATCGCGTCGCCGTAGCGGCTGTCGAAGTTGCCGGGGATGAAGTCGATCCGCTCGAGGATGTCGGAGTTGAAGACCGACGTGAGCCCGCCGAAGTGGAACAGCGTGGGGATCTCGTGCTCGCCGAGATAGATCGCCGAGTCGTTGGGTCCCGTCCCACGGATCGCGAGCAGCCCGATGCCGAACGGCGAGCGGGCCACGCCGGGGAAGTTCTGGATCGCCTTGAGCGCGTCACCCTGCGTGCCGGGCAGGGCATTGATCTCCTCGACGGTGATCGTGCGGCGGGCGACCTCTTCGCGCGTGGCCTCGGCTTGCACCACGGTGCGGTACGGGTTCTGCGGCAGCCGCAGCGCGTAGTACTTGACGGCGACCTGCTGGTCGGCGGGCAGGCTCTCGACGAACTCGAGCCGGTCGTAACCCGGTGCGAGCACGACGATGCGCACCTTGCCGGCGAACGTGCCGCGCAGCTCGAACTCGCCGTTTTCGTCCGAGTACGCGGCCACCTGCCAGGCCGGCGCGCCTTCGGGGGTGTAGTCTTGCTTCTTGACCTCGCCGACCTTCGCGTCCGGCGGGGCAGGGACGGCGACGATCGTCGCGCCCTGGATCGGCGTGCGGACGCCGGCCTCGAGCAGCGTGCCCGACATGCGCACCGGGCCGTCCGATTCCGGCTCCTCGGTCGTCGTGGGCGCGTCCGAGGGCTGCGGCGTGTCGGGCTCGATCGCGGGTTCGGGTTCGGGCTCGGGCTCGGGCTCGGGCTGCGGCGGCGCGTAGGGAACCGAGACCTTCGTGACGATCTCGACCTTTTCGCCCTGGTACGTCGCGGGCGTGTAGCGCAGCGCCCCCACCAGGCGCAGTGCATCCTCGTCGAGGATCGGATCGACGCTGCGCGTGACCGACAGCTCCTTGGGGATTCCGTCGACGCCGATCGTCAGCTCGACCTGCACGGTTCCGCGCGGCGGCGGATCGATCTGCAGCGCCGCCTCCGGATACGTGACCTGCAGCGGCGTCTGCAGCTTGGGCGCGACGAGCTCGTCGGGGGCCGAGGGCGCGGGCGCATCGTCGGCCGCCGGACCCCACGCGGCGTGGGCCGGCGTCGACGCGCCGAGACCGGCCGCGACGACCAGCCCGAGCCCAGTCCGGCCGAGCGCCACGCTCCAGGTTTGCCTTCGCGCCACTGGCGCCCGGACCCTAGCGCCGGCGCCATCGCAATGCCAGTCCGACGCCGCCAGGTTGCGGGATCGGGACCATCTCGTGGCCGCGCGTTCACTGGACCCAGGGCCGCCCGTCGCGGGACCAGCGCTGGTTGTCGCAGGGCCCGGCACCGGGCTATACGGCGCCAGTCATGCGCGGAGCCTCGTACAATCGCTTGGTCTTGTTGTTGGCGTTGATCGTTCCCGGCTGTCTCGACGGCGGCGAGGACACCACGACCTCCGGTGCCGAGGGCACCGCGGACGGCGGCACGGCCATCACGCCGATGACCACCGGCATGATGGGCAGCGAGGACACCGACGCCGCCTGCTCGGACAACTTCGACAACGACGGCGACGGCTTCGTCGACTGCGACGACTTCGACTGCACCGACTCCGCGCCGGTCTGCGGTGGGACGCCGGGCACGGCGACGAGCGGGATGATGGGCGCCGAGAACACCGACGCCGCTTGCTCGGACCAGACCGACAACGACGGCGACGGCTTCATCGACTGCGACGACTTCGACTGCACGATGGCGCCGGGCGTGACCGTGTGCGGCGACGGCAGTGGCGGCAGCGCCGAGGGCGACGACGCGACCTGCTCCGACAACATCGACAACGACGGCGACGGCTTCATCGACTGCATCGACTTCGGGTGCAACATGAACCCCGACGTCACGGTGTGCACCGAGAACAACAACCGCGCGTGCTCGGACAACATCGACAACGACGGCGACAACTTCGTCGACTGCGAAGACTTCGATTGCGTCGGCGAGGAGGACATCACGGTGTGTGGTGTCGAGAACACCGACGAGCTGTGCTCGGACGACATGGACAACGACATGGACAGCTTCGTCGACTGTGACGACTTCAGCTGCTCCATGAACCCCGCGGTCACCGTGTGCGGCGGCGGCAGTGGCAGCGGCTCCTCCGGCGGCGGCAGCTCGTCGACCGGCGCCTGACCCCCGGCCGAACCTCCAGCTAGTCCAGCTCGTCGAGCGCGGCTTGCCGGCGCTCGACCTCCGCCTCCGCGTCGCGCAACGCCGCGCGCGCCAGCCGGGCGCCCTCCGCCAGCGCCTCGGCCTGCTTGGCATCGCGCCGCCACGTCGTCTCGGCGTGCTCGGCTCGTCGCGCGGCGGCTTCCGCCTCGGCGCGGGCGCGGCGATAGGCTTGCTCGCCCGCGTCGGCCGTCGCCGCCGCATCGTCGGCGGCCGAGTCTGCAGCGTCGACCTCTCGTGTCGCGTCGTCGGCCGCACGCTGCGCCTGCCGTAGCGCCTCGACGGCGAATCGGCGCTGCTGCTGGCGCCGATCGTCGGGCGTGACCCGTTGCGTCAGCTCGATGACGCTGTCGTCGGGCGCGGGGTCCGGCGACGCCTCGGCCGGCGACGCGCGGGCCGACGAGGGCGCCGCGAAGGCGAGGGCGCCGAGCGCTTCGAACCCCGGCGCCTCGAGATCGTCGACGAGTCGACCCGGACCCGGCGGGGGCACGTCGTCGCCCCACGCCGCGAGCGCCTCGAGCGTGGACCGGATCTTGCGCAGCGTCGTGGCCCCGCTGGCGTGTCCCCCCTCGGACAAGCGCGCCTCCGCGGCCCGCAGCAGCGCATCCAGACACGCCCGCCGTCGCTTGGCGGCGCGCTGCTGCTCGGTCGCTCCCGCACCACTTTGCTGAAGGCGACGCACGACCTGGCCAGCCGCGAGCAACGTGTCGACCTCGCCGCGCGCGTGCCACCACAGCTGGTTGACCGCCCACGCCGACAGCGACGGCTTGCCCAACGCCTTGATCGCCGCCGCCGCGTCCTTGTCGCCGCGGTCCTTGAGCGCCTTGGCGAGCCGGTTGCGCGCCGTCACGAATTCCGCGAGCTCGCCGGCGTAGAGCGCATCGATCGCCGACTCGAGCGTCGCGTCCCCGCTGGCAGCATCCACGAGGCGATCCTACACTGCACGACCAGTGTTGGCGCGTGCAGCGCGACACGTTGTCCCCGCGCCGACCGCCCGCTCGCCATGGCTTCCAAGCTCCACTTCCTCACGGGCCTCGCGGCCGTGGGTATCGCCGGCTACGCCCTGATGCTGCTGCTGTCGGGGTCCGATGCCGTCGAGGAGGCCGAGGAGGCGTACCTGGGCGCGGACGGCAAGCCGGTCGACGCCCGCACGCAGATGCAGCGGCAGCGCGAACGCTACGCCGCGGCGGCGCGCGGTCTCGACGCCCGCCACAGCGATCTCCCCGAGGACGCCGACGAGGTCGAGCCTCCGCCGCTGGTCGACGCCCCGGGCAGCGAGCCCACACCGCAGACCGCCCGTGCCGGGTTCGACTACTCGATGCGCCGGGTCGAGCGGCTCGCCGATCGACGGCGGCGGCTGTCGGTCGAGCAATGGCAGACGCTGTACCGCGAGGCCAACGACGCGTACGCGGCCTTGTCGATCGTCCTCGACGCCAACGACGCCGGCCAGCTGCAGGAGCTCGAGGCCGCCCACAAGCGACTGCAGGAAGGCCTGTCGCGGATCCGCGTGCTCGGCCACAAGTTCCAGCCGTGACCGCGGTCGCGTGAGCCCCGGCGGCGCGGTGGTATGTTGCGCACCGCGTGAGACGCTCGCCCCCCGTCGCGTTTGCCCTCGTCCTCGGCTTCCTCGGCCCCGGCTGTGCCAAGACCAGCACCGAGGGCGAGCTCGGTGACCTCGGCCTCGGTGGCGCGAGCTCGGAGCCGCCGCCGGGAATCCTGGTCCCGGTTCCCGCCACCGACATGAACGCGACGACGCTGCGCGGCCAGGTGCTCGCCAAGATGGAGCGCGCGCTGAGGCTCGCGTACGAGCAGGGCCTGTCGCGGATCGGTGACGACGGCGACGTGGTGCTGCCCATGGTCGACGTCGACCCCGGCGGCAAGTCGGCGCAGGTCATGTTCGTCAAGTGGAGCGGTCCGGCCGCCAAGACGTTGGTCGCGACCGAGGCCACGCGCTGGGTGCTCGTGTCGCTGCTGCTGGACCCCGACAAGGTCCTCGACGTCGAGCTCATCGACGGCAAGGTGGAGGCGGGCAGCCACGAGGCTCGCCGCGTGCGGTCGCTGTTGGCCTCGGCGCGGCACCTGCAGAAGGCGGCGCCCGGCGACCTGTTCCACCTCATGGATCTGTACGAGCGATCCGATCCGTCCGACGCCAAGTCCAAGACCGTGGCGCGCGTGTACGCGATGTCGGCCGACGGCGACGGGCCGGACCTCGAGGTCGTGATCGACGAGGTCAAGAAAAAGGTCGAGCCCGCGGTGCTGCAAGACCGTCTCGTGCACCCCCGCGGCAAGGGCGTCGCCTCGCCGATCGTCACGGCGACGAAGGTGCCGACCCCGATGACGGTGGCCCGGGCCATGCTCGTGCAGGGGGGGGCGCCGGACGTGCCGGTGCAGATGTCGGACAACTCGAACTGGACGATTTCCTCGGCCGACGGCCGGATCACCGGACCCCGGTAGGCATTGACGCCCTCGGCGGCAAGTGCGGTACCGTGGGGGCTGCCGCGCGATGAGCGAGACCGAAGAGCTTGCGACCGATAGCGAGCCCACGGAGCTTTCCCCGGGGACGCTGCTGAGCTTTTCGAAGCAGTACCAAGTCGTGGGTCGCCTCGGCGAGGGCGGCATGGGCAAGGTCTTCAAGGCCTTCGACCCGATCATGAACCGCTACGTCGCGCTCAAGGTCATGAAGGTCGACGTACCCGAATCCGAGCGTCGTCGATTCCGCCTCGAGGCGCGGCTGTGCGGCGGGTTCATGCATCCCAACCTCGTGCGCGTGCTCGACGTGGGCACCACGACCGAGCACGGCCTGTTCTGGTTCGTGATGGAGTTTCTCGAGGGCAAGGACATGACCGCGGCCCTCGCGACCGGGCGTCGACTGCCGCTGCACGTGATCAAGACGATCTTCGATCACGTGCTCGACGCGCTGCACTACGTGCACCTGCGCCGGATCGTTCACCGCGACATCAAGCCCGCCAACATCTTCGTCACGCGCGACCCGTACGACCCCGAGCACCGTCCCGTGAAGCTGCTCGACTTCGGCGTGGCCAAGGATCTGTCCGATCCGAACCCCGACGAGGAGAAGCACATCATGGGCGACCCACGGTACCTGCCGCCGGAGCAGTCGCGGGCCAACCGTCCCGTCGACGCGCGCGCGGACCTGTACGCGCTCGGCATGTCGTTTTTCGAGGCGATCACGGGCCACCATCCGTTCGAGGACACGATCGACGACCCGCGCGGACTGCTCAAGTGTCAGCGCGAGCGTGCGCCGGTGATGCCCAGCGCCTTCCTCGGCGACCTGCCGCGGTCGCAGACCCAGTCGATCGACGACTTCTTCGCGACCGCGTGCGCCAAGGACCCGGCCGATCGCTTCGGCAACGCCCGCGCGATGCTCAACGCGCTCACGGCGTTGTAGTCGGGCGCGTCTGCGTCGCACCGAGTTCCGCCGAGACAATCTCGCAGGCGGGCGCGATCTCCTCGCCGGACCATTCCGTACCCAGCATCGGTCGCCGCCGGGGACACCCGTGGTGCATCGCGCCAGATCGCGCGCGCAGCGTCGGTCGATCACGGCACGAACGCAAAGAGGGCGGCGGCCGAAGCCGTCGCCCTCCTCGCCAGCGGGGTGCCGCCAAGTGCTGCGCTACTGCTGCGTGATGTTGAGCGTGAAGGGCCCGACTTCGCCGTCGAAGCTGTCGACGACGACGATGACGGTCTGGCCCATCGTCATCGCGAGCGTCAGCTCCGACGACAGGGACATCCCGGAAGGCTCGTCGTCGTTACAGTCGAGCTCGTTGCCCCCGCACGCGTCGAGCAGGGCCAGCACGGTGTCGAACGCACTGCCGCTCGTGTCGAAGATGTACGTGCCGTCGGCCGGAGCGGTGAACTGGATGGTCGCGTCCTCGCCACCGCCTGCGCCGCACGAGGGAGCGTGGTTGCCGCCCAGACCCGTGGTGTCGCCATTGATCGTCTGCGGGACGGTGTTTCCCGCGTCTTGGTCGGGGCATGCCCCGGGCGGCGGCGAGCACTCGGTCTGGAAGGTCGCCTGCTCCGTGTCACACGCACCGTCGCCGATGTTCGCCCACTGGGCACACGGCAGCGCACCGAGACACGCCGCGAATTCTTCCAGGGCGGTGCTGCACGCCGCGCCGTAGGTCGCGGCGAGGTAGGCCTGCGCCATGTCGCAACCGGCGGCAGCGTTCGCCGCGTAGGTCGGGTCGTTGCCGTAGTAGCAGTACGAGAGTTGGTTGCCGTACTGCTGGCACGGCGTATCCATGTTGCCGGAGTCGCTGCTACCGGAGTCGGAGCCGCCCGAGTCGGTTGCGCCCGAATCGGTCGCGCCCGAGTCCGTCGCGCCCGAGTCCGTCGCACCCGAATCCGTCGCGCCCGAGTCCGTCATCGGCATCGTGTCCGTCGTCGGATCCGTGGGGTCGGTGGTCGTGCTCGGATCGGTGCCGGTGCTGTCGGCCGACGTCATCGTGGTCGGCGGCGGCGTCGTCGTCGGACTCCCACTGGTGGAGTCGTCGGTCATCGGCATCGAGCCGGTCGTACCGTCGCCACCGGAGTCGTCGCCGGGACAACCGGCGGCGAGCGGGGCGAGGGAAAGCAGGAAAAGTAAGTTCTGAGAGCGATCACCCATGTCGGAGCGCATCGTACACGTAAGTTCCGCGCTGCTGTCCAGCGTTTCGGGAACGAAAAGACCCCGCAGGCGGGGCCTGCGGGGTCTTGGGTCCGGGTGGAGGCGAGGGGGATCGAACCCCTGACCTTCGCGCTGCCAGCGCGACGCTCTCCCAGCTGAGCTACGCCCCCGGGAAGGCGCAGGCGAATAGCAGCGCGGCCAGGGGCTCGTCAAGCGTCAATCCTCGTGCGCCCTGCGCGGCACGGGACGGGTCGGGTTGCCGCTAGGGCAGCGGGCGTTCATCATCTGACCGGCCCGCGGGGTGAGCGCATGCACCGCTTCCGCCACCCGGGGCCCGAGCCGATATGGATCTCGCGGAGTTCTTCGAGCAGGGCGGCGTCCTGATGTGGGCGATTCTCGCCGCCTCCGTTGTCGGGGTGGCGGTCTTCCTGGAGCGCGTCTGGTCGCTTCAGCGGGCCAAGGTGCTGCCGCGTGCGTTCGTCGACCGGATCCGCGGGCTCGTCTCCAAGGACAAGCTCTCCGAGGCGCAGATCCTGTGCGAGGAAAACGGCTCGTCGATCGCCACGCTCATGGTCGCAGCGCTGCGCGCCTACGACCAAGGCAAGCAGCGGGCCCAGATCAAGGAATCGGTCGAAGAGGTCGGCAACCGCGAGGTCGCCCATCTCGACCGTAACGTCGAGATCGTCGGCACGGTCGCCTCGATCACCCCGCTGATGGGGTTGCTCGGCACCGTCGTCGGCATGATTCAGGTCTTCCAGAACTTCGTCGAGTCGTACCAGTCCGGCGTCGTCGGCCCCGATACCTTCGCGCAGGGCATCTGGCAGGCGCTCATCACCACCGCGTTCGGTCTGACGATCGCGATCCCGATGCTCGTCGCCTACAAGTTCCTGCTCGGACGCAACGACCGGCTCATCGTCGCCATGGAAGAGGATGCAATGGCGATCGTCGACCTGCTCGAGGACGCGCGCCGCCGGCCGATGCAAGAGGAGTCCACCCGCAAGCGACGGCGCCGACGCTCGGCCCAGCGCGAGGCGGCCCGTGACGACCGTGACGAGGACGACGGCGACGACGACGACGACGACGACGACGAGCGTGACCCGGAGGGCGACGCGTGAGCTTGCGGGCGCGCTCGACCGGTCTGCGGGCCGGCCGGCAGCGCCGCGGCGACGCCGTCGTCGAGCTCACCCCGCTCATCGACATCGTCTTCCAGCTGCTCATCTTCTTCCTGCTCACGGCGACCTTCCAGAGCAACCCGTCGTTCCGGGTCAACCTGCCCAAGGCGCAGGACAGCGAGGTGCGCCAGGAGCCCAAGGCCGTCGTGGTCTCGGTGGGGGCCGACGGCACGATGGAGGTCGACGGCAAGCGCGTGGACCTGCGCGAGCTCGCGATGCGGCTGTGTGCGGTGGCCCAAGACGACGCCCAGACCACGGTCAACATCCGCGCCGACGGATCGACCGCGCATCAAAACGTCGTGTCGGTGATGGACGCGGCCAAGACCTGCGGCCTGCAAAAGCTCGGCATCGTCCACGGCGGCTGAAGCGGCCACCGCGCCAAATGTCCAATCGATTGGACATTTGGAGATTGTAGGTCGATGTAGGTACGCTCGGGCGACGTTCCCGGACCTTGTTCGGGCGCCGGTTATTTTGCCCGGCCTCGGCGGATCGGTAGCTTGGCAAGCACTCTCGTGCGCTGGGTCAACCGCATCTTGCTCGCCCTGCTCGTCGCCGGCGGCATCACCCTGTGGCCGGACCGGTTCGACCTCGCGTCGGCCGGCGCCGAAGACCTCGCGCGTGTTCGCGGCGAGCGTGACGGCCTCATCGAGGCCAACGCCAAGCTGCGCGAGGACATCCGCCTGCTCCGCGCCGAGATCGACGCGCTCAAGTCCTCGCCCAGCGAGGTCGCCCGCATCGCGCGCGAAGACCTCAACCTCGTGCGACCCGGGGAGGTCGTGTTCGAGGTCCAGCGCGTGGAGTCGCCGACGCCATGACCGCCATCGCGCGCCGGCTGTATCGATTGCGCCGGCACCTGTCCGACCGCTGGGTGCTCGTCGTGCTCGCGGGCCTGTGGCCGATGATCGGCATGGGCCTGATGGGCGGCTCGGCCCTGTGGCGCGGTGAGCTCTTGCAGCTGTC
>CALBMM010000076.1 GCA_937896535.1 uncultured Pseudomonadota bacterium | reverse complement strand
CTAAGTGATCGAGATGATCCGGCTTCCTCTGAACCGGATTAGGGACAGCCCCTAGCACGCGTGATCGTGCAGGCACTGGGCCACGGCATCGCAATCTCCTCGGTGCAGCTGAATGCAGCCGACCTCAAATTGGGTGAGGCCATCGTCGTAGCCGCCGTTCGCCATCGCGAGCGTCGAGCCACGCGTTTGGACCTGCGCACGTGAACATCGGCTCGGCGCACTTCGCAACACGACCGGCATCGTACCGTGCGAGGCACCGCGACACGGTTCGATCATGCACGCTCGACCACTGCGACCACGCCACGACCCCGACAGCGGAGTTGGAACCAGCAACCAGCCCAGAGCCGGTCGTCGGGCAATCTGGTCGCCCGCCTCGGCGCGAAGCGGTCCTCAGCCACAGCTTTCGAACTGACAGCTGTCGTTGAGCCAGGTACAGCCCACGCCGGCGTCGAAGCAGCCGCCGCACGCCGCGGGGGCGCACTTGTTGCCCGAGGTGAGCGCCCAGCACCGCTCGCCGCCCGCACACTCGCCATCGTAGGTGCACGAGTTGCCGCAGGTGCCGCTGGGTGGCCCGCCCTGACTCGCGCACCAGCACGACTCGACGCCGTCGCGCGGATCGGCCTGACAGCTTCCCTGCGGTGGGTTGCCCATGCCGCACCAGGCCTCGCAGGCGAAGCTGTAAAGCTTGCCGTCGTCGTCGCAGACCTCCATGGCGTTGCTGCCGAGGCACGCCTGGTGCCCGGGCGTGCACGGCTCGGGCAGCTGCTGTGCCGTCGGGCCTTCGTCCGAGCCGGTGGACTCGTCGCCCGTGCCCCCGGTGGGCTCGGTGTCGGCCACGGTCAGGGCCGCGCCGCCACCACACACGGAGTCGACACAAACTTGCGCCCCGCAGTCGGCGTCGACGTTGCACGGCAGGCCCTGCGTACCCTCTCCGTCGTACAGGCACCCGCTGCACGAGATCGCGAGAAGAGTCGAGATCGGGTTCGGTCGTCGCATGACGGTCTCCTAAAAGCGTCCCGTGATCGCGGCGCCCCATCCATCGGGCGTTCGGATCGGTGCGAGTGCGGTCGTTCCGGGCGAGCGCTTGCGCTTGGCCGCGCCCGTCGCCAGCAAGACGACACCTGCGACCAACGCGGTGCCTCCGGCGGCGAGACCCACCACGGCTTGCACGTTGCTGCGATCGCCGCGGGCGAGCTGCTCGCGGCGCTGCTGTGGGGACTGGCCCGGATCGAACTCGTTGGCCTGCGAGGCGGTCACCATGCCGGCCACGCCCACGCCGATCCCGGCCAGTCCGACCGCGCCGAGCACCGCCCCAGACGCCAGCAGTCCGGTCCCGGCCCGGCGCTTCACCGGCTGCGGCGTGGGTTCGGGCTTCTTCTGTTCGGGCGCCGCCTCCTCGTCGACGGCGCGCCGCCCCGCCTTGCGCGGATCGTCGGGTCGCGCGTGCCAGCCCGCGTCGGTCAGATCGGTACGCCAGATCTCTTCGCTGCGCGCCTCGTATTCGCCGCGAAGGCTCTTGTCGAGCTGCTCTTCCACGGTCCCGTCGTCCCCCTCGAAGCGCTGCAGGTCCGCCTGCAGCTGTTCGATCCGCACCTGGGCGTGTTCGTGCCGTTGCGCTCGGGCGGCGGCATCGTCGGGGTACATCTCGGTGAGGCGCGCCTGGTACCCGCGCAGGAGGGCGACCTGGCGGTGAACATCGGCGAGCTCGCCGTGGCGGTAGAACCGCTTTTCGTGGGCCATCGCCAGGCGCAGCGCCAGCGCGCCGCGGCTGCGCGCGTAGGGGCGCTCGTCGGGGAGCACCGCCACCGCCTCCTCCCACTTGTCGATCGCGAGCTGCTCGTCGTCGGCTTCGAGGGCGGTCAGGCCCTCCATGAAAAGCTCGTAGGCGCGTCGCTCGGAAGTGAAGAGGCCGTTGGCGTCCAGCCGCGTCGATCCGCTCAGCGGCGCCGGGGCCATGGCGGTCTCGGATGGATCCGGCGCGGGAGAATCGCTCCCGTCCTCGACCGGAGTCGGTGGAGGGGCCGGCACAGGCACGGGGGGCGGCGCGGCCGAGGCGACGGAACCGGCGAGCGCAACTGCCGCGAACGCGAGCCCCATGCGGGACGAGGGGGTGACTGCGAGGGACACTTCGCCCCGCAAGTTCGCGAGACGGCGATTTCGATTCCCGAAAAAACCGTCCGCCGTCGGAATCGAAATCGAGGCCCACAGAACGTACCGGGCGATGACCCACCCCCGCGTGCTCTTGCTCGGCAGCGTGCTCTCGATCTCGGCCTGCGGCGTCCCTGGAGGCGCTGGCGAGTGTTTCGTCGACGCCCAGTGCCCCGACGAGCTCGCCTGCCTGCAAGGCGCATGCGTGATGGCAGGAGACAGTGAGGGTGAGCAAGAGACCGCATCGGAACTCGAGAGGCTCGACGTGGGCGGCGGCATCGGCAATGCCGCCAGCTGCGAGGCGGCCGCCTTCGTCGCCACCAATGCCGGCTGCGAGTTCTGGGGGGTGGACCTTCCGAACGTCTGGCAGCCGTCGACGCCGTACTCCCTCGACATCGCGACCGAGCAGCAGTTCGCCATCGTGGTGGCCAACGTGTCCGAGACCGAGGACGCGCTCGTGTCGGTCCACGTCGGCGCCGGCGAAGACATCATCGAGCAAGCCGTGGTCGCGCCACTGGGGACGTACGCCTTCTTGCTGCCCAACGATCTGCAGGTCGACCCCGAACGCAACTCCGGAGGGCGAGCCTTTCGCGTCGACAGCGACGTTCCGATCACCGCGTATCAGTTCCAGCCGCTGTCGAACCTGGTCCCGGTCTACTCCAACGACGCCACGTCGCTGCTACCGGCGCACGTGCTGCAAAACGACTACATCGCCGTGACCGATCGCGGCCAGCAGGTCGACACGTTCCCGTCGGGCTGGACCGAGCAGGCCCTCCCGGCCGGCGCGTATGTGACCGTGGTCGCCACCGAGGACGACACGCACGTGCAGTTCTTCCCCACGGACGTTCTGGTGGAGGGAGCGTGGCAAGGCGTGGTGCTCCATCGGGGAGAGGTCTTCACGATCTTGTCGGACCCCTCGAACGTGGCGTCGATCGACGGCAACTTGTCCGGCACCCGCGTGCTCAGCGACCGGCCCATCGCCGCCTTCTCCGGAAACATTGCGGCGAGCGTGCCCGCGACCGCGACCGAGTGCTGCCTCGATCACGTCGAGCACCAGCTGCTGCCGACCGTCGCGTGGGGGAGCCGCTACGTCGTCGCGCCTCCCCCCGATCCCACCTCGGTCTCGGCCGACGATCCCGCCGTGATCCGCATCGTCGGGGCCTACGACGACACGACGCTGACCTACCCGGCCGGCAAACCCGAGGGGGCCCCCGACTCGATCGGCGCGCACCAACAGATCGCGTTCTCCACGTCGGTCCCGGTGATCGTGGAGTCCACCGATCCGGCCAAGCCGTTCTCGGTGTCGCAGTTCCTGTACAACTCCGGCGAGGCCAACGGCGGCGGCGACCTCGGCGACCCCGGCATGATCGTGCTGCCGGCGATCGAGCAGCTGATGAACCGGTACGTCTTTCTCGCGCCGTACGGCTACCGCACGAGCGTGGTCACGGTGGTCGCCCCGACCGGTGCCGAGGTCCTGCTCGACGAGGCACGCATCGAGGGCTGGTCGCCGATCGGCGACAGCGGGGGCCGAAGCTGGTCGTACGCCCGAGCGTCGTTGGATCCGGGCGCGCACGTGCTGTCGTCCACCGACCCGGCCCAGGTCACCGTGGTGGGCTACGACCTCACCGTCAGCTATGCCTTCACGGGCGGCAGCGCGGTCGAGGCGATCAACGACGCCCCGCCTGCGCCTTGAGCCAGGTCTGAAACCACGACTGCAGCGCGTCGCTCGCGTCTTCGTAGCCCACCTCCTCGCCGAAATGGGTCCGCGCGCGTCGGACCCAGCCGGCCACGTCCTCGGCGGGCGCACCGGCGGCCGCCGTCGCGTGGGCGAGCCACTCGCACGCCTGCGCGAGCTGATGGGGAACGGCGCGCCCTCGCTCGAGCTCCGCCAAGCCGGACGCCAGAGCGTCGATCGCGTCGTCGGTCCGCTTCAGCGACAGGAGCACGGCCCCTCGTTTTGCGCGCATCCATCCGATCCGCGTCGGGTCGGGCTCCGACTCGGCGCTCAGCCGAGCCAACGCAGCGTCCGTCAGCGCCAGGGCTTCGTCGTCGCGACCGACGGCGACGAGCGACGAGGCGAGGTTTGCTTCCACCCTCGCCCGCTGCGCCGACGCCTTCGCGCCGCTCTCGAGGATCTCCAACGCCCGCTGCGAAAGGGCGATCGCATCCTCGTGGTCACCGAGATCGGAGCTGACGTTGGCGAGGTTGCTCAAGACGACCGCGATGCTCTCGTGGCCGGGCGGCAGCTGGGCCTCGAATACCTCCAAGGCCCGCTGAAGGCTCTGCTTCGCTTCGGCGTGCCGGTCCAGCCGTCGCAGCACGCCCGCCCGACTCACGAGGACCGGCCCCTGCCGCAAGCTGTCGGGCTCGAAGGTACGGATGGCGGCGTCGTAGTCGGCGAGAGCGTCGTCGAGCCGATCCAGCTTCGCGAGGGTGTTGGCCCGGTTGCCGAGCACGGTCGCATACAGTGAGTCTGCGGTCCCGCGCACTCGACGGACCCGATCGAGCAGCTCGGTCGCGACCTCGATCGACTGCTGGTGCTCGCCCGCCTCGGTCAGGGCCACCGCGAGCAGGTTCGTGGTCTGCAGGGTCATCGGATGGTCGGGGCCCTGCACGCTGCGCCGGATCTCGACGGCCCGACGCACCGCGGTCAGAGACTCGTCGTGTCGGCCCGCGCGGTACATGGTGACCGCGAAGTTGTTGAGAGTGGTGGCGAGCCCGAGCGGCTCGATCTGCGCGGCGGTCTCGGCCTCCAACGCCTCGCGCATGGCCACGATCGCCTCGTCGAGCTTGCCGGCCGATTCGTAGACCGTGGCTCGGGTGCGGCGGTGGTTGGCCCACTGGCCTGGCGTTGCGGTGTCGGCGAGCCGACGCAGCGACGCTGCCTCCAGGTCGGACCACACCAGCGCCTCCGACAGGTCGCGTTCGAGATTCCCGCTGACGAACGCGAGCTCGTGCGCGGTGTCCACCATCAGCCCAGTCATCCCGAGCTCGTGGGCGCTCAGGTACGCTTGTCGTAGGTACTCGCGCGCGGGCTCGGACTCCTGCAGTGCGCTCGACACCGTACCCAGCCGCCCTGCCGCACGCGCGCGCAAGGGCGCAAAGCCCAGCGCATCCGCCTCCTGCAGCGCCGACAGCACGATCTGCTTGCTGTCGTCGTACCGCCCCGCGGCCTGCAGCGCGGTCGACTCCTGCAGCTTCAAGTCGACCGCGTTCACGGCGTCGGCCAGCTCGGCCGGTACCTTCGCGGTGGCATCGTCGTCCGGACACGTGTCGGGCGAGCGCAGCGATTCCAGGGCGGCGCTCGAGCGCTCGACCAACGCCGCGTCCGCGCGGGTGAACAGGTCCATCAACGTGGAGAACACTCGCCAGCGTCGCTCCAGACAGCGCATGCGTGTGTCGAGGTGCTCGGCGGAGAGCTCGCGGCGGAGGTGCGTGGCCTCGCAGAAGTAGCGGTGGCGATCACTCCACGCCCCGGCGTACGCCGACAGCTCGGCGTCCACGCGGCGCCACGCGTCCTGCCCCCACCCGTCGGCCGCGGCCGCAAACGCATCGGCGGCCTGCTGTCGGCGTTCGTCGGAGAAGGCGGACTCGACCAGCGCCGTACCGCCGTCACAGACGAATTCGTTCGCGCCGCGGGTGGCCAGGGCGATCGCACCGAGCCCCGTGGCCGCCGCGACGACCCCCCACGCGATGCGCCCCCGTCGACGCCGCAGCGGCGCGCTCAGTGCATCGACGAGCGCGTCCATCGATGACCAGCGCTGCTCGCGATCGGCGGCCAAGCCACGTACGACGATCGGACGCACCCAACGCGGGACGTCGCGCTCGGCATCCACCCGTGGCGCCCCGGCCCGGATCGCCTCGGCGAACTCGGCGAGCGTGTTTCCCCAGAACGGTCGCGTACCGTACAGGGCCTCGAACAACGACACACAGAACGCGAACTGGTCCGCACGGTGGTCCAACGGCTCTCCGCGCAGCTGCTCGGGGGCCATGTACGGAGGCGTGCCGGCCGCGTGGTCGACCGGGCCCCCGTCGCGACTGCCGTCGTCCTCGAGCGTGATGGTCGGCGTGCCCGCAGCCGCGTCGACGAGGGCCAGGCCGAAGTCGGCGACGCGCACGCGCGTCTCGTCCGAGATCAACACGTTGTCGGGCTTGAAGTCGCGATGCAGCACCGACACGGCGTGCGCGGCCGCAAGACCGCGTCCGGCTTGCACGAACACCTCGACGATCTCGCGCCACGTGTGCGACTGCGTCAGCCACTGCCGCAGGTCGCGTCCACGGACGAACTCCATCGCCACGTAGACGCGGTCGCCGTCTTCGCCCACGTCGTGGACCGCGACCACGTTGGGGTGCTCGACCCTTGCCAGGGCACGCGCCTCGCCCAGCAACCGGGCACTGGCGTCCGGCCCGCTGTGATGGAGCAGCTTGATCGCGATGCGGCGGTCGAGCTTGTCGTCGTATGCGGCGTACACCGCTCCCATCCCGCCGCGCCCGAGCGCGCCGAGGATCGTGTAGCGGCCGATCTTCGGGGCCGGTGCTCCGAACAGAGCGCTCGCGATCTTGGAGCGCGCAACGTTCTCGCCGAGGCTCGACTTGGAGGACCATGGCCGCGGCGGCGTGGCTGCTGCCGCGCTGGGCTGCGTCGAGTCGGGCGCGCCGTCGTGGTCCCCGGTGCCCACCCCCGGCAGGGTAGCGCTTGCCGCCCCGATGCTCGACCGCGGGACGCTCGTTCCGACCCACACTTTCGGGCCCCGCGCGGCCGCTGCTAGGATGGGTCTGCGTGTCCGACCCCGAGTTGCTCGAGCGGTGGCGGGCGGGTGACCAGGCCGCCGGCAGCCAGCTCTTCGACCGCCACTTCAAGGCGCTGTACCGCTTCTTTCGCAGCAAGGTCGATTGCAGCTGCGACGATCTCGTGCAGGACACGTTGCTGGCATGCGTGCGTAGTCGTGATCGATTGGACACCGACGTGTCCTTTCGGGCCTACATGTTCGGGACGGCGCGTCGCCGACTGATGAAGCACTACGCCACGAAGGGAGGCGCTCGCGTGGACTTCACGCAGGCCTCCGTGGCGGACCTGTCCCCGGGGGCCGGGTCCATCCTCGCCAAGCGGCAGGAGGACCAGCTCATCATCCGGGCCCTACGCACCCTGCCCATCGACTACCAGATCGCGCTCGAGCTGCACGAGTGGGAGGGACTGACCGGCCCCGAGATCGCCACGGTCCTCGCCGTGCCCGAGGGGACCGTGCGCAGCCGGATCCGCCGGGCGCGAATCCAGCTGCGGCAGACGCTCGAGGAGCTCGCCGCCTCGCCCGCACTCGTCGAGTCCACGATGACCCGCCTCGAACAGTGGGCCGACGCCGTGCGCGAGCTCGTCGACCCCCCACCCGCCTGAACGACGTCGTCACTGACGATCTCGCCGTCGATATGGCGGAAGCGATCGAGAACGGATCGGAAGTTGACGCGCACCATCGCGACAAACCCGTGACGCACTCGACTGGAGCTCCTCGAATCGGAGACGGACGACGTCTGCACGTTCGGCTCGCTGGCGAGGGCGTTTGCGACCGGCAGCGCGGCAGACGACCTCCTGCCTGCTCTGTCGGAGGTCAGCTCTCGTTCGCGACGCGGGAGTGGTTCGGTGTGGTGGCTGCTAGGGCAAACGTGTCGGGGGGACTTCGCTCTCGGCGGGCGGCTGACGCGTCCTCCGAGTCACCGGCTTGGACCAGTGCGCCCGTCGTCCCCGCCGATGTGGGCAGCTGCGCGAAGCGAAGCTCGGCTGAGGTAACCGGTCCCGCTGCGCGTTGGGGTAGTCGATGCACTCC
Source organism: uncultured Pseudomonadota bacterium (assembly GCA_937896535.1). Lineage (GTDB taxonomy): Bacteria > Myxococcota_A > Polyangia > Nannocystales > Nannocystaceae > CALBMM01. Next base: position 67,987 of record CALBMM010000076.1, on the reverse strand, counting down.
CGACAACGATTGCGCGGCCCGCTGGTCGCTGCCGTGCTCGTCGCGTCGAGCCAGCTCGTCGGCGACGGCGCGCGGGCGGCCGGCCCGAACGCCACTTGGACCGTCTCCGCCGGCGGCCTCGTCGACGGCAATGTCTCTTGGCGGTTCTTCGATGGCGACTTCACCTACGGCGACGCCCCCACGCCACGCCGATTGGTGCTCGACATCCTCGACATGAAGAAGCCTCACGAGGTGCGATGCCACTTCGACACGCTCAACGAGCTCGGGATCGAGGTTGCCGAGTTCGCTCGCTACGAAGGCGCGGATTTTCGTGCGACCGGACTGCAAATGCACCTGAGCAAGGTCGACGATCATTTCGAGTTCTTCGTGCTGCCGAAGCCGCACGGCGACTACCGCTACGTGATGACCGTGAACGCGCAGTACTCGATCGCCTTCATCCAGCCCTACTCGTGCACCGTCAAGGAGCTGTCATGACGCGCTCGATCCTTCGCATCGTGCCTTGGTGCGTGGCGGTCCTCGCCGCCGGTGGCGCGCTGGCCCACGCTCGTCCGGCGAAGACGACGTCGGGGAACAGGGCCCCCGCGGACCGAGACGAGCGACGCGGTGCTCCGGCGCGCTTCGAGGGCACCCGCGAGCTTCGAGGCGATCCGCTGCAGCTACCGACGGGCAGGCCGGTGACCATCGCTCCGAAGAAGACCTCCGCCTCGATCTCGCCCTCGATCGGACCGGGCCCGGTGAAGGTCGCTCCCGTGTCCGCCCCGCCAAAGCCGACGACCGACTACAAGTGGTACCCGCCGAGCATCCTGGCGGGCGGTGGTGACCTGCGGGCGTGGTCCGGATTCTTCTCGGCGTGGACCGAGGACGTGCTCCTCAGCAAGGCGGGCAAGGCCATCGAGCTGCGCGTCAAGGTTCCGCAAGGCAAGTTCGCCTACGTGGCCTGCGGCGTCGCGACCGAGTCCGAGTACGATGCCGTGCGCTACCGCATCGACGTCGGCCACGTCGTCACCGAATCGAAGCCGGTGCTGTCCTCGGGGGCGAAGGTGAATTTCGTGGTCAAGGGCACGAGCGCGCCGCACCACTCGATCGTGCTCGAGCCCATCCCGCGTCCCGGCCAGTCACCGTTTCAGTGGCAGCTCAACGGCTGCGAGATCGAGTTCGAGGACTGATCGCTGCGCGCTCCACCGGCCGCGCGCGCCGTCGCCGAGCATCCACGTCATTTTCCCGGCTTCGACCGCCGTCGCGATCGCTTGGGCGGTTGGAAGTTCAGCTTGAAGACGATCTTGCTGCACCTCTCGCTCGACTCCGCCGGGGTGAACCTCCATGCCTCCACCGTCGAGCGCACGATCTCGTCGAGTTCCTCGTCTCCGGACGACTGCGTCAGGAACGTCTTGGAAACCGTGCCATCGCCGTAGTCCACGCAGAAGACGATCGCGACGACCACGACCTCGCCGTCCTTGGCGGCGAGAGTCCTCGCGAGCAACTGTGGCGGAGGATCACTGGCGTGCTCGGCGGTCGCCATCATCTCCCGTATCGGCACGAGGTCGTCCACGGGAACGCCGGGGGTCTGCATGGCCGCCTCGGGAGGCTGTGCCGCCCTCGACCGTTCACAGCCCAAACAAAACACGGCCGTGACGCTCGCAAGCACGAGTCGCAGCATCACGAGCAGCGTACCCCGCGGAGGCGCCGCAACACAGTTCGTACGGAGACCGGGGCGCCGCTCGGTTTGAACCTCGCCCGTGGCCCCGTTTGCTGACGCGGCACGAAGAACGGATCACGTCCGGTTCATCGGCTCCGTGCTCCGGCGCGCTCGTTGTCGTCGAGTTCGCGAGATGCCAAGCGCGACCAACATGATCCAGACAGGTGGACGTCCTGGTCCCGCACGGCAGCTCCCCCCTCCGTTGTCGTCTTGTGGGCCCATCTCCGATGCGGGGATCGTCGACGGGTGGACAAACGGCTCCGACTCCGGCCACGTACGACACGCGTCAGGATTCCACGAGGATCCCTCGACACTGCAAACGAACGCTGGGCCGGAACAGTCCTCGGAGAGGCTGGCGGTCGCATCGAGCTCGACGGATCCCAGCGGCTCCGCCTCGTCCGAGTCGAAGCACAGCTCGTGCGAGCTTTGCTCCCCCGTCACCAGGTCGAGCGCTTCGAACGTGCGGCAACCCTCCGCAAAGATCTTCATCAGGACGACCGGCCCGCTTCGCTCGCCGTACGCTCCACTAACGACTTCGCGCATGGCATAGTCCGCCGGGGCTGGCACACCGTCGAGCAACAGCTCTGCTCGCAGATCCAGGCGTCCTGTCCCGAGGATCGACACGCAGCCCCAATCCCCAGCGAGTTGTGACGTTGGAGAGCCGGGACAGAAGATACCTGCGGGCGATTCGAAATGGGGAAGCGCCTCGCCACAGCACACGAGCGTGTCGAGGTCCCTCGACTCCAAGAGCTGATACGTTTGGGTCGCGCCGATCGAACGAGCGCCCAACTCGTGGCTTGCCTGCTCCGAGACCGTCAACGCATAGGAGACTGAGTACGGGGAGCAATCCGATGGCTCGCCGAAGGGATCCTCGAACGCCATCAGGTCGACGTCGATCGTGACCTCGTAGTTCCCAGGCGACCACGGCTCCGCCGGGCGCCAAGCCGCGGGCCGAAACCCTGGGTGAGTCTCGAGCTCACCCTCGACCTCCACTCCACTCGCGTCGCGAACAGCCACCGTCACGATATCCCACCGCGGATCTCCCACTCCCTGGCCGTTGTCTACGAGCGCCATGACGACGACGCCATCCACCCCGATCGAGGGAGTGGCGAGCTCGACCGCCGACGGCAAGCCGTAGCTGCAGTAGCTGCAGTGGCCAGCCACGACCTCCGCAGGTGCCAGTACGACGATCCCAGCCGTCGCGACGACCCACCAACTCCGACCAACCACCTGTTCATTGTACCTCAGTCTGGCCCTCGCCCACGATTCGAACTCCGCCGAGTCGAGCCACAGGCGATACAAGCACTTCGGAGCCGTACGCGTGGAGTAGTCCGAAGAGCACGAGCGCGCAGTCCTCGTCGACTTGTCGCGTCATCGTCTCTTTCGCCTCGCTGACGTCCCTGAAGTTCCAGGTGCGGCTCGTGGGCGCGTCGCGGCCGAGAGCAGAGAGCCGCAACTCCAGCTCTGCTTTCTTCGGGAGCTGCTCCCGACCGGACGTGGGCAGATCCTCGCGTTCTTCCTCCAACCCATCAGTCTTGCGCGCGTCGACAGGCCGGCCTCCAGCGTCCTGCACGCCATCTCCTCGTTGCCCACCGCCCATGTCGTCGCGGTCTCGTTCGGCATCGAGGGCCTCTTTCCAAAACTTCGCCAGGATCCGGAGACGGACCACCCTCGGAGGTGTCAGCGGTAGGGACCAGACGGCGACACGAGTTGCACGAGGTGAAGAGGGAGGCTGTCGAGCGGTCGGATCAGGGCGCGCTCTCCGACCTCCATGTCGTCGGCCGCCGGCGCAACCGACACGCTGGTAGCGCGCCCCCAAGCTCGGACTCCCAGAACCTTCGCGTCGTCGAGCCGTCGACAGATGAGCCACCTGTGAAACAGCCCGCGTCTTCGTACCCAAGCGTCTGGCCACCCCGTGCCCAGCAACACGACATCGCGCCCGCCAGCGTGCAGCATGAGCGTGTGATGAGCGGAACCGTTGCCGCGTAGCCACCAGCATCCTCGGGCCGAGAACGAAAGAACCTCGACATCGAGCGACCTTTCCTTCTCATGTCGACGCAGGCGCGAACCTCGGCTCGAGAAGAGGCGGGGAAGACCTCCACCCGACAAGAGCGCGACGCCGACGAGGAACGAGACGGGAGCGAGGAGCGTCGCCGTAGCGATCGTCGCGAAGGTACGTGCGGTCGATGCCCCTCGCCGGTCGACGGCAACGTGCGCAGAGCGACCAATCTCGGCCAACGACATCTTGGTTCGCTGGATCTTCATGTCGTTGGACCACGGCCGCGCGCAAACATCGGAGCGCCGCATGCCTTCCCTCGAACTGGCGAGAGCGTTCGCCAGCTCCGCCGAGCGTGTCGGGAGCTCGCGTACCGCCCGCGGCTGCTACACCAAGTTGGGCGCCGGTCACCCATCGTCGGCGCGTCGCTCCCAGCGAAAGGACTCCGGGTTCGTTCTCGCGACGAGCCCCCAGCCCCCAGCCCTCAATCTCCACGATCACGGCATCGGCAACCAACCACGCTGGTTCTCCTGATTCGAGCGCGTCGTAGTCGTACAAAACGACGGCCATGCCGACTTCGAGCTCGAGTCCGAGCTTCTCGAGATCCTCGCGCGTCCCGTTGCACGTCAACGCGTAGAGATCCCGCTCGATACCTCCGTTGAAGTCGCCGTAGATGCGCGGTACAGCCGTGTCCATGCGTCGTCCGCCCTACGCACCTGGTGCTCGCGGTGCGGCCCGCGGCAACGTAGCCGCCGTGAGGCGTCCGCCGCAATGCCGAGCGAGGCGGCGCGGACCGGGATGGTCCTCGCCGCCCCTCGAACACCGATACGAGATGGCGCGGCCTCAGTGACGGAACGGGAGGAGCCTCTCCGGCCCGCACGGTGTCGCGCGTCGCCGCGGGCCGGTGCTAGCGTGCATCTCGATGTCGTGCGGTGATCGTCGTCGCGTCGTGCTCGCTCTGGCAGTTTGCGCCGTGTCTGCCTCAGAGCTCGCTTGTCCGTAGCGGCGCTCGAGCAGCGAGGTCGTCCGTGGGTCCACCAGTCCGGCGGCGACACTCTCGACCGCGAGCCGTCCGGGTCGATTCAGCCCGTGGTGTCGGCAGGCGCGTCGTGGGCCGGGTGGGCGTCGAGGCCGTCGTGGCATTCGGCGGTGCAGTGCTGCTCGGTGCAGACGAGGACGTCTTGGACGGTCTGGCCCTCGTAGCTGCACGCCTCGGCGCACGCGGGCTCGGTGTGGTCGGGCGTGAGCAGGCACTCCCACATGCAAAAGCACGGCTCGTAGGCGGCGCACGCCTCCAAGATTGGGCAGCACATCTGCTTGCGACACGTGGCGCACGGGCTGTCGTGATCGGTCGGATCGCAGGCGACGTCGGGCGTGGGCAGCGGATGGTCCGTGTCGCCCGTCGTCATGTCGATCGGACCGGACGAGCCGCCCGTGCCGCCCTGGCTTCCGCCTTCGGCGGATGGTCCGGTGTCCGCGGCGTCGGACGTCGAGCCCAGCGACGTCGACCCGCCCTCGGTCGTGTCCGTGCCCATCATGTCGGCGCGACCGAGCGATCCATCGATCGTGCAACCGGCGACGACGAGCGCGACGAACCACATCGACCCCTTCATGGCACCTCCGTGCACGCCGACTTCGCCCGTCCCGACAACGGCGAGCCGGGGAACTTGCGCGCGAAGGCCTTCTTGGCCGCGGTGACCTTCGTCGTCTTGCCGAGGTCGCACAGGGCCTCGATGCGCGCGACTTCCCGCTCCTCGGCGAGCATGGAGTCGGGGAAGCTCTTGGCGTGACGGTCCAACTGCTGCAACGCCCTCGCCGCGTTACCCGCCGCCAGCGCCGACTGGGCCGACTTGAGCAGCGCGAGCTCGGCCTCGAGCGTGGCGTCGACCGACGGACTCGGATCGGCAGGTGACTTCGCCCGAGGCCGGCGGATCTTGTTCGGCGCGGGCTCCGGCTCGACCTCGACCCCGGGCTCCGGCCCGGTCTCGGCCTCGACCTCCGGCTCGACCTCGACCCCGGGCTCCGACTCGATCACCGACTCGCGCTCGTCCTCACCGACCGACGCGGCCCCGGGACCGGGCCCGCCGCGTTCCGCATCGACCTTCGGTTGCCGCCGCGATGCCTCGCCGCCCTCGCTGTCGCCCTCGCCGGCATACGCCGCGGAATGGTCGGCCTTGCCATCGTCGCCACGCGTGGCGATCCACCCGCCGAGGTCGAGCTGCCATGCCAGCAGCACGGCCGCCGCGAGCGCGACCGCGCCGAAGGCGATCTTGATCAGCACACCGGAACGCGGCGGCACCTCGTCGGCGTCCGCGACAGGATCGGCCGCCCCGGCTTCGATGCGTGCGTGCAGTCGCGCCAGCGCGGCCGCGGCGGCATCGGACCCCGGATCGTGCACCTTGCGGTACGCGTCGAGGTACTTGGCCGAAAGGTCCGCGTCAGACATTGGACCCTCCGCCGGCGCGCGCGTGCTCGGCTTCCAACCGCAGCAGTGTACGGGCAAAGCGCTCTCGCGACAGACGCACCCGTGAGTAGACCGTGTTGAGCTCGAGCCCGAGCGCCTCGGCCACCGCGGGCGCGGGCAATCCTTCGATCTGCGTCAGCACGAAGACGTCGCGCAGCTTGACCGGCAGCGACTGCACGAACCGCTCCACGATCTCGGCCTGCTGCCGCAGCTGCAGCCGCTCGTCGGGCCGCACCGGGCCGGTCTTGATGGGCGCCTCGTCGTGCTTTCGCTTCGCCCGCGCCGCGGACCGACGATGGGTGTGGGCCACCCGCCGCGCGATGCCCCACAACCAGCTGCGCACGTCCTTGCCGACATCGAGCTCGGCGAGTCGACGGTGCAGGACCAAGAACACGTCCTGGGCCACGTCGTCGACGGCGGAGGCCGGCACCCCGAAGTACGAGAGGGTCCGACACACGTAGGCGTAGTGGGCCATGAACAGCGCGTTGAAATCGGGTGAGTCGTCGCTCGGCGACGCGCGGGAGGACGGTTGTGGCGCCTGGGGCGCTTCGTGGGGCAACAAATGCAAGCCGGCCGCCCCGGATTTGCCGCCTGCCCCCGCTTCCGTCACGAAAACTCGTCCCGCCTCCGGGCCCGATCATATCGCCCTACGGAAAACGGACCTCGAGCCCCGCGAACAGGCGCCCCGCCACCGGCGCAGACCGGTACACACGACCGAGATCCTCGAAGGAAAACGACGGTCGCACGATCGGGACGATGCCCTCCAGACCCGCCGACACCCCCAGCCAGCGCACCGGGAAGTACGCGACGGCCGCCAGCAGGTCCACCCCGACCCATGGCACCGACGTGGTTTTCGCGGCCGCGAGCGTGCCGGTGGGTCGACCTCGCACCGGTCCCGCCTGCGCGCCGCCGCACAACGGGAACTCCACGCCGGCCGGCAGCGACGGGACCCAGCAGCCGCGCGCGCCCAGCCGCCAAGCCCGGACCTCCACCGCGCGATCGCCTTCGAGGTCTCGCGGTCGCTCGAAGTCGTGGTCGTAGTGCACTTCGACCCGCGCTCGCGGCAGCACGATCGCGACCGCCCCCGTGACGCCGGCGCCGATCTGCGGGAGCAGGCCGATCGCCCCCGCGGCCGCAACGCGCACCCCCACGCGGATGCGAGGTGGCGTCTCGGCCACGGGCGGCGGCTGCGGCTCGGGCTGCGGCGCCGCGCTCGGCTTCGGCTCGGGTTCAGGCTCGGGTTCAGGATCCGGCGCCGGCTCGGGTTCCGGCTCCGGCTGCGCGATGGGCTCGCCGGCCCCCGGTTCGTCCGCCGCGCGGGCGGCCGCCGTGGGGTCGATCGAAAACGCGATCGCGAACACGGCCATCTCGGTGAGCGCCCCGCACTCGTGACCCGCGAGCAAGCGCGTGCGCTCCCCGTGCTCGGTCTGCGTCCGCAGCTGCAATCCTTCTTCGGAGATCGTCGCCTCGACCTTCAGCGTGGTCGGGCCGCTGGCGACGAGCCGCCGTCCGAGAATCTGCTCCACCCGCGCGCGGACGCGCCCGGCGTCCGGACACTGCGCGGGGGCCGACCACGTCAGGTCGAGCTCCCCGGCGTCCTCGAGGGCGGCGGGTGTGCTGGCGATCGCCAGCCAGAGCCACGAGGACGCCGGCACCCCCACAGAATCGCGTTGCGACGCACCCGTCGTAAAGTAGACACGAGCGACCGATGCACGCACGCGGTACGAAACGGACGATTCGAGGACGCAGCGCCGGATGGGGCCTGCTGCTGGCGATCGCGTGCACGGCCGACGATCCCGGCGTCGACACGTCCGCCTGCGCGTCGATCGATCCGTCACCGCCCGAGCCGAGCGCCGAGCCCGAAGCCGCGTCCGACTTCGAAGCACGCCTCGCCCAGGCCGACGCCTCCACCCTCCCCGACCCGATCGACACGTCGGAGCTGACCGATCTGGAGCGCGCGTGGCTTGCCTACGCCCTCGTCGTCCCGCCGGACACGATCGCGATGACGCTCCCGCGCGCGCGCATTCCCGACACCGATCTCGGCCACGCGATCGAGGCTTCGCTGGCGCTGGGCGCTCCCGGTCGACTCGATTTCGACTTGCTGCGACAGGCGGTCCACCGCCTGTATGCCTGCGATCGAGCGATCCCGGGCGACCTCGACACGTTCGTGGAACGCTACGGCGACTACTCGACGTTCCCGTCGCGAACGATCGCGATGTCGGTCCCCAAGCTCGCCCCGCGGACGCTCTACGAGAACGCCTCCGCCGGGGTCTTCGTGGCCGAGACCGTGCTCGCCGACGGCGGCACCGAAGTGGAGGTGATCGTCGCGGGCGCGAGGGCCGACGGCGCGCTCGAGTTCTTCGGGTACGGACCGAACGGCGAGTTGCTCGGATGGGCGGATCTGGCCGTGACCGGGACGCTCGCCCCCTTGCCCGTGCCCTACAGCTGCGCGCTATGCCATCGGGATCTCACGGCAAACTCGTTTTCGGTCGTCGACCCGAGCTGACGCGATTTTTTTCGAAGTTCGAGTGACGGACGTAGCGGCGACCGGCGAACTCCCGGGCATGGGATACGCGACGCGGGGATTGGTATGGGCCGTGGGGCTGTCGTTGTCGGTGGGTTGCCCCGCCGAAGAAGAAGGGGTCGACGCCGACACGGAAACCGCCGGCGACGAGGACAGCGCCAATGGCGGTAGTGCGTGCGTGCCCGGGCAGAGCGTGGGCTGCGTCTGCGCCGATGGATCGATGGGTGCCCAGGTCTGTCAGTCCGACGGTGCCGGACTCGGGGCATGCTCGTGCGACGGCAGTGATTCCGCAGGCGGCGATGGTGGTCCGACGGCCGGCGACGGCGGCGGCGACTCGGGCAACGGCGGCGGTGACGGGGGCGCGACGACGATCGTCTCGTTCTCGCGCGACGTCGTGCCGATCTTCGAGAAGAGCTGCGGCGCGAGTGCGATGGGCTGTCACGATGCCGAGCCCTACAACGCCACGATCGAAGCCGGTTGTCGCGGATGGTTGTCGCTGACCCAGACGCCCGTGGGATCGGTCCACAACTCCGGTCCCGCGATCGGGCAGGCGACGGGCTGCGCCGACTTCACCCTCCACCAGCGGCTGCTCGACATCGGCGCGTGGTCCTGTAGTCCCCTGCCCGACAACCCCGGTGCCGGCGGCGGCGTGATCAAGAAGTTCATCGTCCCCTTCGACCCCGACAGCAGCTATCTGCTGCAGCGCGCGAACCTTCAGGCCACGCCCTGCGACCTGCCGATGGATCCGGATCCGATGCCGCCGGTGGGCGACATTTCCGACGAGGACCTCGACACGATCGAGCTGTGGATCTTGCAGGGTGCGCTCGACAACTGAGGTGATCCCATGCGACGCACGAACACACTTGTCTGGGTGACACTGCTTGCCGGCTGTCCCGTGTCCGAGGACGCGAGCACCGACTCCGGGGCGATGACCGAAAGCGACTCGACCGCCGGGTCGGACGATGGCGATACCACCTGCACGCCGGGCGCGCAGGTGGCCTGCGTGTGCACCAGCGGCGATCAGGGGATCCAGATCTGCAATGCCGACGGCTCGGCCTTCGATGCCTGCGACTGTGGCGAGGACACGTCGGGTGGCACCAGCTCGGGCAGCCCCGACGACACCGGCACGACGACGGCCGTCGCCGACGACAGCTCCGGAGGGAGCGATTCGTCCACGTCCGACACGGGGATGGACATGTGCACCCCCGGCGTCCCCGAGCCCTGCGATTGTCCGAACGGGCCGGGGTTTCGTCGATGCGACGACGTGGGCGAGCTCGGCGAGTGCCTGTGCTGCGAGGGCACGCACCCACTGGTCGAGGGTGATCTGCGGTATTGCGAAGCCGGCGACTGCTACTGCGGCGCGCTACGGGCAATTCCACCGATCGATGTTTGCTACGATCAGATGGTCGCGGACCTGTGCTGTCCCGGCGACATCGACCTCGTTTGCTACTGAGTCGTCGCGACGGCGACCTGACGTGGGAAGGCACACGGCTTTCGTGGCACGACCCCACCCACGTCTGGAGCCAAGCTCGTGTCGAACGGTCGCGCGCGTGAAAATGCGCTTGAAATCGACCTGAGTGGAACCGAATCCGAGGCTCGTGCGTCAATGGCGGCGCGACTTCCCGCGGCGTGGGTCCGCGGGTAGGTTCGCGCCGCTTCTCACCACCGAGGCACACGACACATGAACATCGACTTCACGAAATTCCTCGCCGCCGCCACCCTCATGACCGCGGGATCGGGTTGCGTCATCACCGGCGACGACGACGACACGACCGGGGCCAGCTCGGCGACCAACGCGACCAACGCGGGCAGCACGGGCGACAGCAACCCGACGACCACCAACGACACCAACGACACCAACGACACCGGCAACACCTCCGGGGCCACGGACACCGGCAGCAACGACAGCACCGCGGGCGCCACCGACACGGGCGCCGCCACCGGCATGGTCGACAGCTCGTCGGGTGGCGCCTCCGACTTCATGTGCGAAGACGGTACGGTCATCTCCACGACGCAGATCTGCGACGGCATGCCCGACTGCGAGAGCGGCGAAGACGAAGTGCAGCCGCCCGACTGTGGATTCACGTGCGAGGACGGCACCGCGATCCCCGAGTCCTGGCTCTGCGACCAGATCATGGACTGCACCGGCGGCGAGGACGAGCTCAAGAAGAACTGCCCCGCGTAGGCACCCACGATCCCGCGACGCGCCGTCGATGCGAGCATCGGCGGCGCGTTCGCAATTTCGGGTCACTGCGGCGGGTACTGCCCCGGCGGGTACTGCCCCGGCGGATACTGCCCCGGCGGATACTGCCCCGGCCCGACGCCCCACGGCGCCTGCATCGGCGGCGCGCCGTAGCCCGGCTGCGGTGCACCGAACTGCGGTGCCGCCCGGGCGGTCTGCTGCGCGGCCTGAGCCTGGTGCCATGCCAGTCGCTCCGCGGCGTCGAGCGCCGACAGCTTGCGCGCGCGCAGGAAGAAGATCGTCCCGAGCACGCCGAGCAGCCCCGCGACGCCCCAGCCGAACCACATCGTTGCCCGGTTGGGCGCATCGAGATGATCGAGCACCAGCGTGTCGCGGCTGATGCCGGGAAGGTTGCGCGCCATCAGGTCCACGTGGTCGCGGCGGATCTCGTCGGTCATCCCGGTGAGCCCGGCCCCCGTGATCTTGGCCGCGAGCTTCTCGGCGGCGTCGCGTTCCTCGCCCTCCGCGGTGGCGGTCCGCAGCTGCGCCGACAGGTCGAGCGTCTCGCTGTCCTTGGTGAACAACAGGCCCGCGCGCTGCCCCTTCGCGTCATGCAGCGGGATGTAGATCCCCTCGACCCGCGCGCCGTCGGTGACCTCGTAGGCGTCGTCGAAGTCGGGCAGACAGTCCGGCACGGCCACCCACTTGCGGTCGCCCGCGCGCTCGAGCACATCGGGCCCGCAGGCCAGCTCCGTCACGTCCGGATTGTCCGTGTACTTGCGCATCTCGTCGTAGCCGAAGAACGCGGCCGCCGCCGCGGCCACGAGCATGATCACCGGGGCGGTGTAGCGGTACTTCGGCTTGGGGGGCTGGGGGCCGTACATCGATCCGACGATACCAGCCGCGCCGACCGGCCGGCCGGCCGGCTCATCCGCCCGTGAGACGACGGACTTCCTCGCGATCCGAGAATGCAATCGTGGTGTTGCCAATCCGCTGGCCGACCTCGTGGCCCATCCCCGCGACCACGACCACGTCGTCGACCCCGGCCGCCTCGATCGCCGCGGCGATCGCCTTGCCGCGATCGAGGATCGTCCGCACCCGCGCCCGGCCCCCGCGCTCGACCCCGGCGACCACCGCCGCCGCGAGCATCTCGGGATCTTCGTGACGCGGGTTGTCGCTGGTCACGATCGCCAGGTCGCACGCACGCCCGACCGCCTCGCCCATCGGTCCGCGCTTTTGCGGCGTCGACCCGCCACTGGCCCCGAACACCACGATGACGCGCCCCTTCGCCACCGCCCGGGCCGCGTCACACGTGCGGGTCAACGCGTCGGCGGTGTGGGCGTAGTCGACGACGACCGCCGGCGATCGGGCGAGCACCTCGAAGCGCCCGGGCACCGCCGGACACTCGGCCAGGCCGCGCACGATCGCGTCGGTCCGAAGCCCTCCGGCGTGGGCCGCCGCCGCGGCCGCGAGCGCGTTCTCGGCGAACACCTCACCGATGATCGGCACGCGCAGGTGGCCGCCGAGCGCCTCGGCGAGGGGCGAGGCATCCAGCGTGATCGACGTGCCGTCCAGATCGAGCGCGACCTCCCGGGCCTGCAGATCGGCGGCGTGGTGCGCCGGTCCGCGGCTGGGCACGCGAAACCACAACCGGTGCACGTCCTCGGGCACGGCGCGGTGGATGAAGGTGGCGTACTCGTCGGCCGCGTTGAGCACCATCGTGCGTCCGGGCCCCAGGTGCAGAAACAGCTGGGCCTTGGCCGCCAGGTAGTTCTCCCACGTGCCGTGCGTCTTGAGGTGGTCGGGCGAGAGGTTGGTGAACACGCCGAGGTCGAACCGCCAGTTGCGGGCATAACCGCGCGACAGGCCGAGGCTCGTCGCCTCGATCACCAGGTCGCGACAGCCGGCTTGCACGCCACGGTGCACCATGTCGACGAAGTCGTCGAAGGACTTGCCCTTGTCGATCGGCGTCTCGTCGATCGCGGCGCCCGTGGTCATCAGCGAGAACACCGAGCGTCCCGCCGCGCGCAGACACGCGCGGATCATCGCGGCCGTCGACGTCTTGCCGTTGGTGCCGGTGACCCCGTACGTGAACAGCTCTTCGGCCCAGGGCCGCGCGGCGTGAACGGGTCGAGGCGGCGACGTCACGGGCTCAGAGTACCAACTCCTTGATCGCGCGCCGTGATCGCGACAGGCTGGGGACCATGCTCAAGCGCCCGCGCCTTCCCGTGCGTCGCACGCCCCAACAGGCGCGTGCCCGCGCGACGCGAGAGCACATCCAGGTCGCCGGTCTCAAGGCACTGCACGAGGAAGGCGAAGACGTCTCGATGACCCGGATCGCCAAGGTCGCCGGCTACAGCATCGGGACCGTGTACCAGTACTACCCGGACCGGCGCGCGCTGCTGTGCGACCTCATGCACCGGGTGGTCGAGACCGATGCCGCGGCGATCATGGCCGAGATCCCCCGCTTCCTCGAGCTGCCCTTGCGCGACGGCATCGAGCGCATCGTGACGACACTGGTGAGCTCGGCCGCCGAGCACGTGGCCCTCAACCGCGCGGTGATGAAGGAAGTGCTGCCCGGCTTCGGACCCGACGACCTCGAGGACCTCGTGCCCCGCTTCGCGCAGGTCCTTGCGGCGCAGCTGCGCCTGCGTCCGCAGCTCGTGCGCGACTGCGACCTCGAGATGGCCGCCTTCTTCGTGCTCAACGGCGTGGAGGCGATCGTGCACGCGACGGTGATGGACCGACCGCAGTGGCTGCAGGAGGAGACCTTCGTGCAGGAGCTGGTCGAGAACGTGTACCGCTACCTCGCGCCCTGACCCGATCCCTCAGGTTCCGATCGCCGCCATCGAGGCGTGCGCGCGGCGAGATCGCCGAGTTCGTCCGCGGCGACACCAGCCCTCAGGTTCGCCCGAAAACCCCTTGCCGCCGCACGAGAGCGCACTAGGTTCGGGGCATCGTCGCGGGCCGATGGCGCCCGCGACCGGGGTGAGCATGCGACCGATTCGATGGACGAGCGCCGCGGCGCTTTGGTGGTGCGTGGGGTGCGTCGGCGAGGAGCCGACCGCGGCCGGGGCCGTCCCGGTGGCCGAAGGGTCGGTGGGCAGCGAGTGCCGGGCCGATGCCGATTGCGAGGACGCAGCGTACTGCGGCTGGGGCGTGTGCGTGGGCGGCGACGCAGACGCGCTCGGACAGGTCGGTGACGTCGACGACGCGACCCGAGCGGCGGTGGCCCGCGCCTGCGCACGACTGCACGGCGATTGTGCCGACGTCTGCGACAACATCTTCGTCGAGTGCTACGGCGACTTCGACCAGTGCGTCGAGCAGTGGTCGGCCGACTACTTGGAGGACTTCTCGTTCCCGATCGTCGATCGCGATCTCGCGGCGCAGTGCGCCGGGCAGATCGACGAGCAGGCCTGCACCGATCTGCGCCCCGACTCCCTCGAGTGCGAGTACGCGATCGTGGAGACGTGTCCGGGCGACGACGACGGGTTCGGTGCTCCCTACTCGCCGTTTCGCGCCGCCTCGCTGTCGGGGTCGGGCACCTTCGAGGTGATGCTGTGCGAGCGGGTCACCGAGTACTACCGGCTGCAGCTCGCGCAGGGCCAGGGCGTGCGGATCACCGCGCTCGACGAGGACGCCGACGCGCCCGAGCTCGAGCTGTACCGACTCGTGGGTGGAACCGCGACCAAGCTCGAGTCGATCGAGCAGTACATCGATCCGGACGGCGACGAGCGGTCGGCCGCCGCGGCCCTCGCGGGCGAGTATCTGCTGTCGGTGCGGGCGTACTCGGGCACGCAGCGCTTCTCGTTCGAGCTGTCGATCGAGTAGCGGGCGCACCTGCGTTTTTGCAGGGCCAGCGGCTGGTCCAAACGGCCCGCCTCGTCCATGCTCGTGGGCGATGAGCGACGCGCTGACCTCCTGGGACCTGACCGATGGCATCGCCACGCTGACGCTCGACGACGGCAAGGCCAATGCGCTGTCGCACGCGATGCTCGACGAGATCGATGCGGCGCTGACCAAGGCCGAGGCCGAGGCCAAGGCGCTGGTGATCGTGGGTCGTCCGGGCAAGTTCTCGGCGGGCTTCGACCTCCAGGTGATGATGTCGGGACCGGCGAACGCGGCCGAGCTCGTGGGCAAGGGGGCCCGGGTGCTGCTGCGGCTGTACGAGCTGCCGCTGCCGGTGATCGGCGCGTGCACGGGCCACGCGGTCGCCGGCGGCGCGCTCACGTTGCTGTGCACCGACACGCGGATCGGCGTGGAGGGTGACTTCAAGATCGGGCTCAACGAGGTCGCGATCGGCATGACGATGCCGCTGCTGGCCCAGGAGCTCGCGCGCGACCGTCTGGACCCGCGTCGGCTGACCGAGGCCACCGTGCAGGCGCACATGTACGCGCCGGCCGAGGCGGTGCAGGTCGGCTACCTCGACCGCGTGGTCGCGCCCGATGCGTTGCTGTCGACGGCGAACGAGACCGCGGCGGCGCTCGCCAAGCTGCCCAAGAAGGCCTACGGCGAGACCAAGCGTCGCGTCCGCGCGCCGATGATCGCCCACGCCCGCGCGACGCTGCAGCAGGACCTCGCCGAGCTCACCGGCATCGGCTGAGCTACTCGGCCGGCACGATCGGGACCGCGGCCGACGCGGCCGCCTTGGCCGCGAGCGCGGCGTTTTCTTCTTCCTGACGCGCGATCTCCAGCGGGTGCCACGGGGCACCGGGCGGGTAGACCCAGCGCGACTGTTCCACGAGCGTGACGGGGTCGAGCGGCCGGTAGGCGACGAACTCGAGCAGTCCCCGGTCGTAGGCGAAGCCCGTGTCCGAGAACTGCTTGACCTTGCCCTTGAACGTGTACTGCCGACCGAGCTCGAGGACGACGCCCTCCTCGCCCTTCCAGCGCTTGGCGTCCCACTCGGGGATCGCGAACGCGTAGTTGACGACCATCAACGCGCGCTTGAGGCCCTTGTCGTCCTCGGTGTCGGTGACGAACACGTGCGGCTGCTTGGCCGGCGGACAGACCTCGCCTTCGGGGCACTCGGGCGGCACGTAGATCTTCGCGACCCAGGCACGGACCTCGACCTCCGTGCCGGCGTCGCCCTCGGCGACGCGCGCATCGAGATCCTCGCGCAGGCCCGCGATCGAGTACGCGCCGTCGGAGTACTTGTCGGGGACCGACGACGACGCGAAGGTGGGCGACGGCGGCAGCTCGACGGTGGCGGTGCTGCTGGGTCCCTTGCCGCCGAGGGGCTCGATGAGCTTGGCCTCGGGCAACGCCTCGGCCGGTGCTTGCTCGGTGTCACCACGGTCCTTCGCGTCGGCAGCGTCGGCCTTCGAAGACTTCGTCTCCGCGGGATCGTCGTTCGTCTTCACGGCCGGATCGTCCTTGCCGCAGCCGGCCGCGACCCACCACACCGCCGCGATCAGAGCTCGTGTGCGCACCCCCGGATGGTACCCTGGTGGTGCCGTGCCCGGTCTCGTCATCGCGCTGTCGTTGCTCGTGTCTGCCCCAACGCCGTCTGCGCGCCGGGAGGCGATCATCATCATGAACGAAGGCGTCGACTTCGCGAGCCAGGGCGACAACGCCAAGGCCAAGGCCAAGCTGCAGGCCGCGACGAAGGCCGATCCCACGTACGCGTACGCGTGGCTCAACCTCGGGATCGTGCTCGAGCGCGACGGCGACGGCGCGGGGGCGAAGGCCGCGTTCGAGGCGGGGCTGCCCCACGCGCGGGACGAGGCCGTGACCGAGCTGCAGTTCCGCGTCGCGAAGGCGACGTACGAGACGGCGGTCGAGTCCACGGGGTCACACGCGCAGCAGCGCCAGGCGGTCGAGCAAGCACTCGAGCTGCTTGGCAAAGTGACGAAGGCGACGCCCGAGCGATCGGACGCGCATCTGTACCGCGCGTTCTGTCACGAGCACCTCGACCAGCCCACGGAGGCCGACGCCGAGTACCGCGCGGCCATCGAGGCCGACTCGGGCAACGTGGACGCCTTCGTCAGACTGGCCAACCTCTATATCGACTACGGCCACGCCAACGCGGGGATCGCCGTGCTCGACGCGGCCACGAAGACCCATGCCACGAACGTGGAGGCGTGGTCGGGCCTTGGCCGCGCGTACCTGGCGTTGGACAAGCCGCAAGAGGCGGTCGACGCCCTGAAGAAGGCGATCACGATCGACCCCGAGCACCTACGGAACCAGTTCGCGCTCGGCATGGCGTACGCCGATCTTCGCGATCGCAAGCTGGCGGTCGAGCGCCTCGAGGAGTTCTTGCGCCTGGCCGACCTGGCCGACGACGAGGTGCCCGAGTCGATGAAGATCGGTGCCAACCAGACGATCGCGCGCATGCGAGACGTGCTCTGAGCGAGGAGGCCCCGCCCCGGCTCACCGCGCGCCGCGCGACTTCGGGGTCTCGCCTTCCATTGCGCGGTCGAGGGCGTCGTCGTTGCGCTGGGCTCCGGCTTCGACCGCGCGCTCGGCTCCCTCCTTGGCTTCCTCGATCGTCTTGGCCGGGTTGGCCACGCCGCGGGGTTGGGTGGCGGGCGCCGGCTTGGACGCGCTCGAGTCCGGGCAGCCGGTCAGCGCCAGGGTGATCACCGCGCACAGGATCCGCATGCGTCGATGGTACGGCCGGGCCCCGTCGGGTCGACCTGGCACGGCGGATCTGGGCGCGACGGCGAGGGTTTCGGCCGGATCGGGGCCCTGTTGCCGCCCTGGTAGTCGTCGTTACTCCGTGCGCAACCCAACGTGTGGTGGCGTTGCGTACAGTGTAGGTCCGAGTACGCTGCGACCCGGACGAAGCCCCCATGACGCCGATCTCCTCGCTGTTTCGCCGTAGCCGCCTCCTCGTCGCCGTTTCCGCCGCTTTGTTGACGGCGTGCGGGACTTCCGCGCCCGCCGAGGACGAGATCGACGGCGACTTCGAGGAGCTGCAGGCGGGCCCGCGCCTGGGCAAGGCCGACAACGCCGGCGTCGCGGGCCTGCCGGTCAACGGCAACTACGCCCAGACCGAGGTCTGGGAGGTCGAAAACCAGTGGGAGGACACCAACACCCCGGCCGCGCGCGAGGCCGGCGTGGCGTGGCCGGCCGACTCGGGGCTGACCTGGGACGAGAAGTACTCGCGCTGGGTCGAGGCGCTCGGCGTCACCGATGGCATCTCGGGCTCGACGTTCGAGGTGGTCAACCCGTGGGGCAAGGCCGTGCAGGCTGCCAAGCTCGACTGCGCCGACGTGGCGCTGACGATGCGGGCGTCGTTCGCCGCCTGGTACAACCTTCCGTTCTACGTCGTCTCGTACGACGGCAATACGCCGGTGTACTTCGGCCACTTCGGCATCCGCACCGCGTCCGGTCGCTGGAACAACATGCCGAAGTTCGCCCAGGCCTACGACGACTTCTCCGACCTCGGCGAAGACGCGCTGGCCGACTGGCCGCGGGACAACGGCCTGCGCACGCTCGGCGTGCAGTCCGGTGACGAGCAGCCGTTCCTCGGTGAAGGCGCCCGCACCGGCGCGTGGCTCGACGAGATCCACCTCAACAAGCGGGCCGCGCGGTTCATCCGGCTCATGCTGATCTTCAACGGCTCGGGCAACCTCGCCGACAGCCGCAACACGTACAACCTCGTGCCCGATGCGGTGCGCGAGGGCGACGTGAACCTGCACCGCTGGCAAAAGCACGGCATCGGTCACACGATGCTCACGATGGAGGTCGACGAGCTGCCCGGCGGCAAGCTCGACGTGCGCGTCGCCGAGGGCTCGCTGCCCCCGATCCAGCCGCGCCTGCTCGACGCCACCGGCAGCGCGCTGCGCCTGACCAGCCCCGAGGCCGGCGGCGCCACCGAGGCCGAGGACTTCGCGCCCAACAACGGCGGGCTCAAGCGCTTCCGCGTGGCCAAGAACGTGGGCGGCAAATGGACCAACACCTGGATGGCCGCCGACGAGGCGTCGTGGATCGACTCCAGTGACCTCGACGCGATGCGCGAGCGTCCCGAGACCTTCAAGGGCCTGCTGGGCGAGGTCGATCCCGAGGAGAAGATCGCGGCGCTGCTGTCGATCGTCGCCCAAAAGCGCGAGCACCTGCACAACTTCCCGGCCTCGTGTGCCGCCCGCATCGCTCGCGAAGAGGCGTTCGACCACATCTACCAGACCGCCGCGGTCGACCTGGGCATGAGCAAGGCCGAGGTCGACGCGATGTGGCGCCACGAAGACGACTTCATCTTCGCCGAGCTCGAGTACACCAAGTCCAAGACGTGCTGCTGGAACTCCTCGAACAACGCGATGTACGAGACGATCGTCGACTACAACGCCAAGCGTCAGGAAGAGGCCGCGGCCTGCCTGCCGCCGGTCGTGTTCAAGGCCCAAGACGGCGGCGGCTACGACGTCTTCCGCAACCACAACCCCGTCGGCTGGGTCTCCTGGTCCGAAGACGAGCCCTGCCCGCAGCGCAACGTGGCCGAGGACACCGAGGCCGAGTCCGCCGCGATGCCTTACTGCGAGTGGAAGGACGTCATGGAAGGCACCGACGAGGACGACGACGGCGGTGACGCCTCCGGTCCCACCTGCGCCGGCGCCTGCGGTGGCCAGTCGGCCGACGCCAGCTGCTGGTGCGACGCACTGTGCGACGGCTACGGCGACTGCTGCACCGACAAAGCCGCCGTCTGCGGCTGAGAGCGACGTTCGTCCCGGTTCGCTTGCGGGGGCCACTGCGGCCTCCGCTACGATGACCCGGTGACGCGCCCCCTCGTCTCCACTCTCCTCGCGTTGCTGGCCCTCGGGTGCGGCACGCGAGCGACCTCGACGGCGGTCACGCCGCCCGAGCCGGACCCGGCCGAAACGACGGCGGCGAAGGTACCCGCGCGCGACACGTTCCACGTGTCCGGACAGGTGCGGGGGCACGATGGCTCCGCCCTGAAGAAGGCGGAGCTGCTCGTGTTCCGTGACGGTTTCATGAAGCCGGTGCTTCGGATCGATCTCGACGCCGAGGGTCGATTCGAAGTCGAGCTTCCCCGCCACAAGCTGTACCGGGTCTCGATCGCCGCCGTGGACCATGCCCAGCACTACACTTCGTTCTGGTTGAGCGACGACGTGCGCGTCGAGGGTCGGCTCGGGACGTACCCGCTCGTCGAGGCGGCCGACACGGTCGGGATCCGCAGCGAATACCTGGATGCGGACGGTAAGCGCGTGGGCGAGGGACCCAAACTCGCGCACCGAGGCTCGGCACAGAACTACACACTGACGCTCGCCGAGAAACCAGTGGGCGCCACGGTGTTGCGGTACCAACTGGGCGCGCCCGGCCGCGGCCGCACGTTCAACGGTCCCACCGCGGACCGCTTCGAGAGCGACGGCGGCGGAGACTACTGGTCCGTCGTCGACATCGCCGAGCGCGGCGCGATCACACTCGACCTCTCGCAGCTGCCGCCGAGCGGCAAGGGCAGCCAACTGCAGTGGACGGGCCTCGACCCCGTCATCGCGACCGTCCAGAAGTGGCAGCAAGCGTGGGAGCAGCAACTCGCCGTCATCGACGAGAAGGCGCTGCGCGACGATCCCAAGCAGTACGTCATGACGGACGCGCTCCGCGACGAAGCCCGCGCGCTCGCGGACGCTGCGTCACGAGACATCGACGCGGTCGAAGATCCTCGCACGCGGAGCCTCTTGCGGGCCCAACACGCCGGGTCGTTCTTGGGGTACCTGCACGACGTCGATGACCCCGCCGCGCTGGGGCCGAGTCTGCTTTCGGCGGTCGAAGCCGTGGAGCCGACCGATCCCGCGCTCGCGGTGGTGATGAACTTCGACAATCGGCTCTACCGTCTGATGCAAGCGGGCGATGCGAAGGCGATCGCGGCCATCGAACCGTGGCTGATGCGTCGCGCGACGGACAACCCGTCGCCGACGGCGGCCAGTGGGGCGCTCGAGCTGCTCATCGGCCACGCCGAGCAAGAACGCGACTTCGACCGCGCGGCCGAGCTGTACGCGATCTCCGACCGTCCGCAGTACGAGGATACGTACCAGCGCCAGTTCCTCGCCGAGCGCTACGACCCCATGCGCACGCTACGGCCGGGCGGCAAGCTCCCGGCCTACGCGTTCGTGGGCCTGACCGACAAGGCAGCGTCCGTGCGCTCCGACGACCGTGACCGGCTGTACTTGCTGGAGTTCTGGGCGACGTGGTGTGGGCCTTGCATCAACGAGCAGCCGAAGCTGCACGAGGCGTACGCGACGGTCAACGGCCTCGGGGTGTCCCTGCCGCCCAAGAAGCTCCGCAGGCTCAAGCCGCCCAAGTCCCCGAAGGTCGAGTTCCTGTTCGTGTCGCTCGACGCGAGCCCGGACGACGTCGCGAAGTTCCGTCGCGAGTATTGGTCGATGCCGTGGACCCATGCGTTCGTCGGGCGCGAGGGGGAGGACGCACTGATGGACGAGTTCGGCTTCCACGCCGTGCCCACGGCGGGTGCTGGTCGACGCCGACGGCACGATCGTCGCGACGGGCGCACAGCTACGCGGTGAGCAGCTGCTGCCCACGTTGCAGCGGGTGCTCGCCGAACGATCGGCGAACTGACGCGGCGCTCGCTCAGCGCTCGACGAGGCGCTGGGTCAGGCCGTGGGTGAGGATGGCGGCGGCGGCCGGGCCACCCCACAGGATGTTGCCGCGAAAGCCCACGAAGAACATGCCGGCGGCGGAGGTGCGGAAGCGTTCGGGGACGTCTTCGCGGGCGAGCGGGCTGTCGTACTGACCGCCGAGCACCACGGCCCCGAAGCCGCCGATGCCCACGCCGACGTCGGCGGTGAAGCCCACCGGACCGCGCTGCATCTGGAACGACTCTTCGCCGGTGATGATGTCGCGCTCGCGCGTGCCGAGCTTGAAGGCCAGCGCGCTCGAGAACTCGATCGCGGGGGCGAAGCGTCCGCGGCCGAGCCAGTAGCGGCCGGCCATCCCGAGGTTGCCCCACATGTCTCCGTTGTCGGAGAAGATCACGCCGCCCTTGGGACCGAGCGTCATCTTCGTGTACTTGGCCGTGCCCTCTTGCTCGACGAGCGTGGCGAAGTTGGCCCACACGTCGTACTGCGCGCGGCCGCTGTTCCAGCGGTTGGCTCCGGTCATCCGCACGTCGCCCTGCTGAAAGCGCAGCGCGTACGCAGCGGTCGCGTTGACCTCCACGTTGATCTTGCAGGTCGGGTCGGCGATGAGGCACCGCCAGCGGGCCGGCTCGCGCGGTGGCGCCGGATCGGGCACCTCGTAGCGCTGCCGCAGCGCCGCCATGTCCGACTCGTCGTAGTACGGCGGACCGGCGCGCTCGACCGCGGCATGCAAGGTGCCGTCGGGCTCGTCGCTGTCGGGCGTCGGCTCCGGCTCGGGTTCGGGCTCCGGTGTCGCCTCGGCCGGCGCCTCGTCGGTCGTGCTCGGATCGGTCCCGTCGTCGGCGCTCGGGTCGGCCGGCGCAACGTCTTCGGGCGTCGCCACCGGAGCGGCCGCGTCGGGATCGGGATCGGCCGGGGCGGTAGGTGCCGCGGTCGGAGCCGCCGCGTCCGTCGGAGCGGAGACCGGTGCGGGGGCGAGAGCCGCGGCCGCGAGCCAGGCCAACGTCGCGCTCACAGGGCACCTCCCAACGCGAGTCCGCCGATCACCATGGCGATGATCGGCGCGGCCGCGATGCCGTGGCCACGGAAGCCGAAGCTGACCCGCGTGTCCTGGTCCAGGAAGTCACCGCCGGCGAAGACCGAGCCCCAGCCGCCGAAGCCGAAGGCGACCTCGGCGTGAGTGCCGACCAGCGCGGCCCCGGACGTCAGTACTTCGCTGCGCACCACGCCCATCGTGAAGTCGAGGTGGAACGCGTGGGGCTTCTTGCTCAGCCACAGCTGGTTGAGCAGGCCGACGCGCCACGCATCGGTGCGCGGGGTCTCGTCGATGACTTGGTCGTCGAGTCCGCCGACCACGGTGGTCGCTCCGGTCCCGCGAGTCCAGCTGCCGATGACGCCGACGCCCCACGGATGCCACTCGCGGCGCGTGAACATCAACGGCCGCACCGCGAAGCCGCCGCGGAAACCGAAGTGTGCGTACGGCATGTCCGGCCCCTTGTCGGATGCGGGCACACGCATACCGGCAGCGACCTCGACGGTCGCCAGCACGGACGTCTTGCACCAGCTGCCTTCGACGAAGCACAGCGCACCGTTGGCGACCGAAAGGACGGGCTCGCGCCCCTTGCGTCCCTTGGTCGCGAAGGTCGCGTCGCTGGGGGCCTCGGCCTCGAAGAAGGGCCCGTAGTCCTTGGCCTCGTCCGTGGCGGATCCGTCGGCTGCGGTGGCACCGGGGGCCGCCGCGAGCAGCAGCATGGACAACAATGCAGACACGTCGGCGGAACTCTTCGGGGAACTCGTCGAGGTTACACCAACCGGCCCAGACCGGCGGCGAACGAGGGATGGCTCGCAGGGCGTGGCTCCCGACGAGCACGGCACGACCCAGGGCCGCTCCTTTCAACGGACGGCGCCGAGCGCCCTTACGCCGCGCGGGGACCGATCGGCCGGACGAAGATCACGGGCGCGCGTCGGCCGCCTCGGCCCGGTCCCGGCTCAGCGGGCCGCCCCGGATGCGGCCGCGCGGCCGTCGATGAAGGGCACGAAGGGGATCAGCGCCATCATCGGGATCGTGGCCACGAAGGTCAGCCCGAAGAACGCCGCGTACCCCATCGCCGCGGCCAGAAACCCGCTCGCGATCCCGGCAACCGTGTAGCCCACGCTCATCAGCGCGGTCAAAAGGGCCATGTGGGCCGCCTTGTGGGCCGGGTCGCACGCCCGCATCAGGTAGACCATGAAGACCGCCGTCCCCAGCCCGGCCCCGAAGTGCTCGGCCACGATGACCACGCCGATCCCCCATGTCGGGATCGCCGACGGGTCGGGGAACAGGGCGACCACGGCATAAGAAAGGTTGAGCACGTTCTGGGCGAGGACGAAGCGCCAGATCCACCGCCGCAGCCCGTCGCGGGCGATGAGGCGCCCGCCCACGATCGTCGCCACGAACACGGCGAGCAGGCCCACCGTGCCGTTGAGCCAACCGTACTCGGGTCCGCTCAGCCCCGCCTCGTCCATCATGAACGGCAGCCGCATCTTCTCGAGGAACGACTCGCCCGTCCGAAACAGCATCACGAACGCGAGGATCCGGCCCACCTGCGGTTGCGCGAGGAAGTCGACGAACGAGCGCGCGTACTGGGAGTCGGAGGCCTCCATGCGACGGCGCAGCCACGGCAGTGCCGCGAGCATGGCCAGCAGCACGGCGAGCCGGCCCAGCCCGATCCATCGTGGGACCGAGATCGCCACCCTCCACCGCAGCGAGGCGATCCACTCGCGCACCGGCGCCACCACCGTCTCGGCGAGGTCGGGACCGAAGATCTCCTCGCGCCAGATCGCGATGCCGATCGCGGCGACCGCCGCCGCGGTCAGGTACGGCCGGCTCGCCAGCAGGCGCGGCAGAGCGACGATCGAGCTGCCGCGCCGCTCGACCCGCGGCAGCGCCACCGCGTGAAAGGCCGTCAGCGCGCCCATCATCACCGCGGCCGTGACCAGACCGACCTGCCACCCGACGTAGCCGATGAAGATGAACAGCGGACCGCGGACCGTCGCGCTCGCCAGCTTGTAGGCGGCCGCCCGGTAGCCGACGTAGCGAGACTGCCCTTCTTCGTCGAGCCCCTCGAGGTAGTACCCGTCGATCGCGATGTCGTGGGTGGCGGAGAACACCGCCATCACCATGAAGCACACCGAGACCGCGCCGATCATCGCCGCCGAGGTCGCGAACGCGGCGAGCACGAGCAGCAGCACCGAAAGCACGACCTCGGTCGCCAGCAGCCAGCGCCGCTTGGTCTCGTACTGGTCCAGGAACGGACCCCACAGGAACTTGATGTTCCACGGCAGGTGGAACGCCGCCGTCAGTCCGATCGCTTGCAGGCTCGCGCCGAGCTCCTTGAACAGGTACTCGGCGAGGTTGTTGACGATCGAGTAGGGAAAGCCCTCGGCGTAGTAGGTCGTCGTGACCCACGCGTGCGCGCTCGACCACCAGCGCGGCTTGCCGGTCGCAGCCGGCTCGGCGGGGGTGGTCACCTGCGCAGGGTGCCCAACCCCACCCGGGTTGGCCAATTATCGGCGGGTCCGGTTCAGACGGGCAGGTACAAGAGCATCAGGCCGTCCTGCGCGGCCATGTTGCACGAGTAGTCGAACCCGTTCATCGAGTTCTGCTGGATGCCCAGGGTCGCGGAGGCGCCAACGCTGCCCGCGTGTCCCGCCGCGGTGATGTCCGGGTAGCAGACCTCGATCTGGCCGGACTCGTGAAAGACCGCCTGAATCCGGATCGCGTCGCTGCTCGGGTAGTACTGCGTGTCGTACTGCACGACGAACCGCTGGTTGCCCGCGGGACCGAGCGTCTCGTAGTACATCTGCGAGCCGCCGTTGCCGGGGTCGAGATCGTCCCAGAGCACGAACAGCGTGTTGTTCGTGGTGGCTTGGGCGGTGGGCAAGCACTCGTTGCCGAAGCTGAGGTAGCTGGCGTCGCCGAAGCGGATCGTCCCGTTGGATTGGACGTTCGCGTCGGTGTAGTCCGTGCCGTAGAAGGAGAACGGGAACCCGATCGGCACGACCAGGTTGCTGTCGTCGGACAGGTTCATGGTGGTGCCGCTGCCGCTGATGTCGTCGCAGGGCAGCACCCCGGGCATCAGGGAAAAGCCGTTGTAGTGGGTGTCGTTGCCGAACGGCACGCCGGCGATGTCGCACCCGCCGAACTCGTACGTGCAGCTGGGCGTGCAGGTGAGGTCGCCCCCCATCAGGCCCAGCGACGCACAGGTCTCGCCGCCCATGTCGGCGGTGTCGCAGGACTCGAAGCCCTGCTGGATCCCGTCGCCGCAGATCTGGCACTCCGACGTGTCCCACAGACAGTCGTCGCCGCACTGCATGATGCCGCCCTCGGCGAAGCCCATCGTCTCGCAGGTGACGTCTTCGGGCACGACACCGCCCTCGCAGTCCTCGGCGTCGTTGAGGATGTCGTTGCCGCAGATGAAGCAGCCGAGCAGGTTGTAGTCCGAGCAGTCGAGCAGGCAGGCCAGGTTGCCGCCCATGTGGCCGAGCGTCTCGCACGTCTGGCCATCGAGCTGCGTCAGGTCGCAGACCTCGTCGCCCTCGAGCACGTTGTTGCCGCAGGTCGTGGGCAGCGGCGGCGACGTGGTGGCCGAGTCGTCCGGCGTGGTGGTCGAGTCGGCGCCGTCGTCGGTCGCCGGGAGCATCGAGGTCGCGCCATCGGTGATCGTCGTCGTAAGGCCGTCGTCGTCACCGTCGGTCAGCGTCACGCCCGGTGCCGTCGTCGTCTGTGGATCGACCGTGGTCATCGACGTCTCTTCGTCGATGGGTGAGTCGCTCGGGCATCCGCCGAGCACGACCGCAACGCTTCCCCCCGCAAGCAATCCAAGGCGCTTCATGATCGTCCGAAGATACCAGCTGCCTCGGCCCCGCCTGGGCGGTTTCCCGCGGCGACCGCTCGGGCTCTACGAGCGTCTGCTCACCCGCGGACCTCGAAAAAGTGCAGCCAGGACAAGGCGGCGGACGCGACCGCGAGCAACGTGAGGCCGGTCGCCCACATGCGTGCGCGCACGTGCGCCGCCGCGCGGGCCCACGCGTGGCCGAATCCCACCGCGACCAACGGCAGCAACGGCACCAAGTAGCGGTGATCCTCGGACGCGCCCCCCGCCGGCGTGTGGTGCATCGCGAGCGCGACGACCCACGGCGCCGCACCGAGCAACCAACGTCGGTCCGCGCCGGCCGCCAGGCCCGCGATCCCGACGAGGGTGACGGGTGCGAGCGCGAGCACCCCGGCGTCCTCGCCCAGGCCCCACAGCGTCCACAGACCCTGCAGCGGATTGCCGTCGAAGGTCGACGTGCGCTCGCGAGCGAACGCGAAGTTGGCGTGATGGTCGTAGCCGATCGACAGCGGCGAGCCGAAGGCAGCGTCGTGGTACAGCGCCGTCGCGACGACGATCGGAGCCGCGCCCGCGACGAGCCACGGCAGCAGCCGAATCTCGCGGCGCCAGTCCAACGCCGCCGCGAACACCCCGGCCACCAGCAGGGCGACCAGATAGTCCGCCGCGGCCGCCCACGCGCCGGCCAGGCCCGCCAGAAGGCCCCACACGATCCGCGTGCGGCCCGTCGCCGCGAGCGCCGACTCCAGCGCAGCCACGCCGACGATCGTCATCGCCCCCGCGGTCACGTGCGAAAACAGCACGGTCGCGTACGGACCCCACAGCGTCGCCATGCCCAGGGTCACGGCGGCGAACGAGCGCGCCGGTGCGCCCACGGCACGTCGGCGAAGGAGCACGTCGACGCCCCACAGGCCCAGCGCGCCCATCAGTGCCGTGTGCAGCGCGACGAGCAAGGCGGTCCCCTGCAGCGCCAGCAACGGCACCCCTGGCACGCGCAAGCGCTGCCCACGAACGACGTAGGTCTCCGCGAAGCGGGGTGCGGCCGGCGTCACGACGATCGCCTGCGTCCGCAGACTGCGATCGAGCAGCGGACGATCGAGCGCGTGCCCCAGCCAGACCGCAGGTGCGGCCGCGAAGGCGGTCCCCGGCGGGCGATCCGAGTATTGGTGCCCGGCCCGCTGGGACCGGTCGACCCACAGCGTGAGCCCGACCTCGGGATCGATCGTGGTGGTCTGCCGCAGCACCAATGCGCGGGCGAGCGCGAGATGGGAGCCGTCGTTGGAGCTGACCAGGCCGGTGGCGGCGTACCACCAGCACCCCACCATCATCGCGACGGCGAGCAACCATCCGGCCGACCGATCGGAGGGGGTCAACGCGTCCAACGTATCACCGACGCGGCGAAGTGGCCCTGCGCCGAAACAGCCGCAGGTCACCGAAGGCGGCCTCGGGCACGTAGTCGCGGGCGAGCCGCTCACGCAAGGCCGTGAACTGCTCGAGCGGATCGGGCCGCGCCCCGAACGTGTCGACGAACGAGGAGCTGTACACGAAGTAGGTCGGCGGCGCGGCATCGAACGCGGCGATCATCGCGTCCGCGATCGGGCCGTCGCGAAAGACGATCGGCTGGCCCTTGCCCGCCGAAAAGGCCGTGCTGCCGTGCAAGGTGGTCACGTACCCCATCGGCTTGAACACCGGGGTCGCGCAGCGCCGCTCGGCCCAGTAGTAGATGCGCCACGCGGTCCACCCCCACGCCTGGATCGTCGCGCCCGAATCGGTGCGCTCGCGGATGTGTGCTCCGGCCGCCTGCGCGGCGGTGCGACCGGACTCGAGACGACGCGCAAGGGCCTCGTAGCGCTGCCCCTTGCCGAGGCCGACCTCGACGACCAGGCCGAGAATCGAAACGCCCGTGAGCCCGGCCGCGAGCAGGCTAGGGCGCGAGAGAGCCTTCGCCTCGCCGCGTGCCTCGCCCAGCGCGGCGAGCCGTTGCAGCAGCGCCGGGTGGGCGGCGAGGACGGCGAGCGCCGGGGCGTATTGCACGCCGTAGTGCTCGTAGTAGCGCTGGCCAAGGCTGACGCCGACGAACGTGGCGGCCAGCCCCAGCAATCCGGGACGCCAGGCCACCCGCGCGACCTTGCCCTGCCCCACCGTCGCGATCGCACCGGCGGCAGCGAGCGCGAGGGGAAACCAGAACAGTCGCCCGATCTGCAGCACGCCGCGCGCGAGGTTGCCCGGTATCGAGCCTTCGGCGGACGCGGCGTACTCGGTCGCGGTCGACACGGGCAAGATGCCGCCGACCAGCGCGTCGACCCGACCCGCGAGGGCATACGGCACGAGCACCGGCAGTGCCCCGATCACACCGCCCAGCGCCCACCATCCCCACGTGCTCGCGCGACCACCCGGCCACGCGCGACGCCGCGCCCACGCCCACGCCGCCGGCATCACGAGCGCCAGCACGGCGGCCCGCTGGATCGTCAGCACCGCCACGACCGCCGCCGCCCCGGCCAGCACCGGCCAGGCACGACCCGGCCCTCGCAGGCCTCGCAGCGCGGCCCCGGCCGCGAGGGCGTACGCCGGGGTCATCCACGACGAGTAGTTGGGCGTGAACATCCCCGCCGTCGCCAGGTACACCGCGGCCGCGAGGGCGGCCGCTCGGCGCGTCGACGTCTCGCTGCCGACATCGGCGTAGACGGCCGCGGCGGCCCACGCCACCCCGAGAGCGCCGACGCACAGCCACAGCACGTGGCCGATCTGCAGCGCGTCGAGCCCCCGTCCGGCCAGCGACATCCACCCGGCGACGAGGAAGAACGCGTACGGCGGCTTCATGTCGACCGTGTCGACGTACGGCAGTGCCCCGGCCCGCAGCCCCTCGGCCTCGTACACGATCCCGGCGATGTCGGGGTTGGGGAAGTCGTCCCACCACACGTGCATCCGCACCGCCGCGAGCAGCAGCAGGCCGAACGCGACGATCGCCGCCGCCGCGCGATCGGGTCGGGACACGGCCGGATCATCGCACGCCGCCGCATCCCTGCCGAAGATCGACACCGGGGCGGCGGTCCGGGCCGCCGACTTGCTACCGTGGCGACGTTGATTCGGGCCGAGATCAGCGAGTCCGAGCGCCGCTTCGACCGGATTCGTCAGCGCTGGGGACTGCGCCTGGTGCCGGCGGTCTTCGTGCTGCTGCTCGTCGTCGACATCCCTGGCCTGTCGACCCCGGCGCAGCGGCTCGCGGCGGTCTGCGCGGCCACGGTGCTCGCGTGGATCACCGAGGCGATCGCCCTCGGAGCGGCGGCCGTCCTCGGCCCGGCGGTCGCGGTCTTGCTCGGGGTCACCGGCGCCAAGAATGGCTTCGCCGCCTTTGCCGACCCGCTCATCTTCCTGTTCCTCGGGGGCTTCTTGCTCGCGGGTGGACTGGCGCGCCAGGGCTTCGACCGCCGCGCGGCCCTGTGGCTGATCGCGCGACCGATCGTGCGGGGCTCACCGCAGCGGGCGACGGTGGCCATCGCCGCGATCGCGTTCCTGTTCTCGATGTGGATCTCCAACACGGCGACCACGGCGATGCTCCTTCCCGTCGCGCTCGGCTTGCTGTCGACGATCGGACAGGTCGCCCCGAGCGACGCCGCGACGCAGCGCGCGCTCCATCGCTTCGGTGGCGGCATGTGTCTGACGCTCGCCTACGCCGCATCGCTGGGAGGCATGACGACGCCCGTGGGCACCGGCCCGAACGTGATCGCGCTCGGCATGCTCGACGACATGGCGGGCGTGCGCATCGACTTCCTGACGTGGATGGCCTTCGCCTTGCCGATCGGGATCGCGAGCACCGCCCTGGTGCTGATCTTCGGGCGACGGTGGTTTCCCTCCCCCATTGCGCGCGTCGAGGGGCTGACCGACGAAGTCGCCCGTCAGCTCGCGCAGCTCGGACCGATGTACGCTGGCGAGCGTCGCGCGATCGGGATCTTCGCCCTCGCCGTGATCGGCTGGCTGACCCCTGCCTCGCTACGACTGATCCTCGGTGCCGCGCACCCGACGTCGCAGTGGGCCGAGGCGACGTTGGGGGAAGGCACGGTCGCGATCGTCTGCGCGTGCTTGATGTTCGCGATCCCTTCCGGCCGAGCGGACCCCGACGATCCCGAGCGCAGCGATCGCATCCTCGACGTCGAGGCGATCGCGCGGGTGGACTGGTCGACGCTGCTGCTGCTCGGGGGTGGGCTCGCGCTGGGGCGCATGACGTTCGACACGGGGTTGGCCGAGGCGATCGGCCGCACGGTGATCGACCTCGCCGGCCCGATCGCCCAGCACCCACTGGGCTTGATGGCCACCGCCGCCCTGTTGATGATCTTCCTGACCGAGGTCACCAGCAATACGGCGAGCACCGCGATGATGTTGCCGGTGATCATCGGCATCGCGGGTGCGAGTGAGTTCGATCCGACGACGACGGCGGTGGTCACCACCCTCGCGGCCAGCCACGCGTTCATGCTGCCGGTATCGACGCCACCGAACGCGATGGCCTACGGCACGCGCATGATCCGGATCGACGACATGATGAAGCTGGGCTTGCGGCTGGACGTGGCGACGTGGGTGGTGCTCGTGGTCGCGGGCGCGACGATCGTCGGCTGGCTGGCAAGCGCGTAGTTTGCGCGTAGGCGACGGATGCGGGGGGAGCCGAATGCGAGCCCCCCGGCGACTCGCATCTTTCACCACCGAAATTCGGGGTCGGAACATAGTATAGCACCGCGATCATGAAACCTGAGCTTTTGCTCGGCTTCATAGACCGACCGGTCAACCAATGATAATCCCAGGCTCGTGTTCGCCCCCCGGCGCCCGCGAAGGCCGGCGACACCTCGCCCTGCGCGCGGTGCTGCACCGGCCATGTCCGTCCGCCCACGTCGACGCCCCGTCGCATCGGCGATCGCGTCGGCGTCGTGGGCGATCGCGATGGGGAGCGCCTGCGGCGATCCGGTGCAGGAGCCGATCGCCCCCCTCGCGGAGCGTTCGCTCGTTCACGCCGACCGTTGGACCCCGACACTCGACGATCCCTTCGCCGAGCACCAACCCGACACGATCGACTGCGGTCCCGCCGGTCGTCGCGTCGAACCCCTCGGGCTCGAGATCGACACCGGTCTGTGCAACTACGCGCTGCTGGCCCAGCCGCTGGCCCACGACGTGTACGCGGGCGAGGCGATCGAGATCTCCGCGTTCCACGACGACCTCGCCGCGTCGGCACCCGCTCAGGGTCATGTCGCGGTGGCGATCGGCGGTCACGTCTACTGGGACGCCTGGGTCGACATCCCGTCGGCCGCGGCCCCCTTCGGCCTCACGGTGCCGGTGGACGAAGACATCGACGCCGGGACCGACGTGGTCCTTCACCTTCACAACCACGGGGTCAACGCGTGGACGCTCTCGAGTGTCCGCGCCACGCCCACCGACTCGGACTGATCACGCTCATGCGAATGCAACTCTCCCTTCTCGCGCTCTTTGCCACCTTGCTCGTCACCGCCTGTGCCGACGACGACACCCAGGACGACGCCACGGCCGACGCCGGGTCTTCGACGCCCCGTGCCACCTACCACGGCGACGTCGCGCAGATCTTCGCCGACCACTGCATGGCCTGCCACGTCGAGGGCGGCGTGGGACCGTTCGTGCTCGACGACCCCGAGGTCGCGCGCGTGTGGGGCGAGACGATCGCCGCGTCGGTCACGGCCCGCACGATGCCGCCGTTCGGCATCAACAACGACGGCAGCTGCAACACGTTCGAGGACGCCAACTGGCTGACGGACGAGGAGATCGAGACGATCAACGCGTGGGTCGAAGACGGCATGGCCGAGGGTGAGCCGACCGAGGAGCTGCGAATCCCCGAGCCCCCCACGCTCGTGGGCGAAGACATCATCGAGCTGCGCACGCCGGCGGGCTACGTGCCGGTGCCGGAGACCTACCCCGGCGGCGAGTTCGAGGACTACCAGTGCTTCCTGATCGAGCCCGATCACACCCAGGACCGATTCGTCGTCGGCTACGACGTCATCCCCGGCAATCCCGCCACCGTGCACCACGTGCTCGCGTTCGAGGTCGATCCGGCCGCGTTCAACAACGGCGCCCGCATGGCCGAGCTCGACGCGATGAGCCCGGACCAGATCGGCTGGGACTGCCTCGGCGCCGCCGGTGAGGACGTGTATCCCGAAGGCGTGCCGGTGAGCTGGGCGCCCGGGGTCGGTGCGGTCAACGTGCCGCCCGGCACCGGCATCCGGCTCGAGGCCGGCCACGCCCTCGTCATTCAGATGCACTACAACCTCGCGCAGTCGACCGAGGCCGGCGAGACCGTGGTGCAGGTCGCCCTCCAGGACAGCGTGGAGCAGGAAGCGGTCCAGAACCTGTTCGACCCGTTCTTGTTCGAGTCGTTCTCCACCAACCCCACGATGCTGCCCGCGGGCCAGCCTTCGGTGACGTACTCGTGGGACGCGCCGATGAACCAGGCCTTGTTCCTCGAGGCGGCCGATCAGGAGATCGACGTCTACGGCCTGCTGCCGCACATGCACCAGCGCGGTCGCACGATGACGATCGACTTCATGGTCGACGGCGTGGGACAGGTGTGCGGTGCCGACGTCGATCGCTACGACTTCGACTGGCAGCGCAACTACTTCCTCGAGCAGCCGCTGCGCATGAAGCTCTCGGACGTCATGCACGTGACGTGCGAGTGGGACACCACCGGCGACAGCCAGGACGTCGCTCCGGGCTTCGGCACGGCCGACGAGATGTGCCTCGTCGGCCTGTACGTGGTGCCGCGCTAGCAGGGCGGCAGGTCGACCGGCGGCGGCGGCCCGCAGTCCATGAACGTGCTCGGGATGCACGTCGTCGGGAACTGGTACAGCGGGGCGTCGTCACCGGCACACGCGTAGGTGAGCGCCTCGCCGCAGGCCATCATCGGCTGACACTCGAGGAACTCGCGGGCATCGAGGCACGAGCCCTCGGCCCCGGACACGATCGGCTGACCGGCGATGGGCATGCACGCGGGCTCGTCCATGCAGGCCGTCTCGTCGAGGACGGAACAGTCGACCGCCCCCGACTCGCTGCCACCGCTGCTGGAGTCGACCCCCGACGTCGTCGAGGTCGATCCCCCGCCGGTGGAGGTCGTGTCACCGCTCGCGCTCGCGCTCGCGATCGTCGGATCCGGATCGGTCGACGACGCGGACGTCGCGGGACCCGTGTCGGTCCCCGGGCTGGTGGTGCTCGTCGACGCGGCCGAGCCGTCGCCGCTCCCCTCGGAGGATCCGTCGTCTCCGCACGCGCCGAAGGCGAAGGTCGCCGCGGTCAGCCAGGCCAGTCGAAGGCAGGTTCGTGGGTATGCCATGGCGCGCAGCATAGCCGCGTTGCCCCCCGCCGCGACAATTGTGCGCCGCTCAGATCGTCGGCTTGGTTTCGCCGGCGATCGGGTAGACGGGCCGGATGTCCACCGGGATCCCGGACAACCCCGCCAGAGCTTTGTTCATGGGCTCGGACATGCCGGAGTATTTGTCCAGGAACGCTTGTGCCTTCGCCTTGTCCGCCTCGTGTTGGATCGTCACGAGGTCGGTGACCAACTTTTCGACCGATGCCTCGAGCTTGGTCAGGTCGACGGTGAAGCGTCCCGCACCTTCGTCGAAGGTCGCGGCGCCGTCTTCGAGGTAGCGATTGATCTGCACCGCCGCGCCCTTGCCGTGGGCCTCGGCCACGCCGAAGCGCACCGAGCGAAACAGCCCGGCGAAGTACGACACGAGCACCGGCTCGCGGAACTCCTTGGGCAGCTCGCCTTTTTCGATCATGAACAAGAGGTTGTACACGCCCATCACGTCGGCCTTGCACTCCTCGAGCGGCGAGTAAGCCGGTCCGAGCAGCACGCGGACCTCCACCTTCTCCCCGTCGCGGTCGAGCAGCCCGGGCCCGAGACTGTGCGACAGCTCGTGAAACAACACCTGATGGAAGAACGCGTCGGCCGACAGGTGCTCGTGCAGGTCCTCGGCGAGCACTCGCTGGCCGATCGGCTTCATGATGAGGTCGAACTTGGTACGGATGAGATTGCGCAGCAGGACCTTCTTGGCCCCCTTTTCCTTGCGCACGCGCTCGTCGTTGGGAAGGTTGAACGCGATCGTCTGCACCGACTTGCGCGCGTCGCCGGAGCTGAACACGAGGTCGACCACGCGGATCGGGCTCTCGGCGCCTCGTTCGGTCTTCATCGCATCGTCGACCGGCAGGTGCGCTTCCATCTCCGGCAGGTACTTCTTGTACTTGGCCAGGTCGGCGGAAGCTTTCGGATCGCTGACGGTCACGAACGACTCGAACGACGCCTTGAGCCCGAGCAACTCGTCCTCGTACGTCTCGTAGGGGCCAATCGTGATCTCGAGACCGCTGTCGAGGTCCATCCAGGCCTTGTCGGACTCGTAGTAGTCGTCGGAGAGGAACGCGGCCGCGCGCGCGCGCAAGAAGGTGGCCAGCGACGGGTTCTCGGTCAGGTCCGCGGCGTCCTTGAGCAGCGTCGCCGCGGGCTCGAGCCACTGGCCGTACGCCTTGGAGTACCGAACCGCCGCGAGCTGGTTGCCCTCGCGCTCGATGACCGTGTACAGCCCCTCGAACGCCGCCTTGTCGCCCGGATGGGCCTGTACCCACGCGTGGAACTCCTCGGCGGTCATGTCCTCGGGGTAAAAGCCCGCGCCCTTGGGTCGCGGCGTGTCGATCGCGAACGGCTCGAAGTGGGCCTGCCGATCCCAGGGTCCCCGCATGATCTTGAAGTACTCGTACTGCAGCTTGCCCGCTTCGGAGCGGTTGGCCTTGAGCTTCTGCGCCAAACGAGGATTGCCGCTCCACGCTTGCCGGTCGAAGATCGCATCGAGCAGGCGCGAGGCGGCGATGAGCTTGGCCAGCGCCTCGCGGTCGCCCTTGGGGAGCGTCTGAGTGTCGGCCTCGAGCTCGGCGACCGCGAACTGCTCGACCTTGGCGCGGATCTCGTCGTCGGAGGCCGGCACCGGCTTGGCCGCAGCGGGGGTCGGGGTGTCGTCGGCCTTCGCGGGTGGCGGCGCGGTCTTGCCCTCGGCCTTCGCCGGCGCCTTGCCACCCGGCGCTTCGTTCGCCGCCGAGCCGCACGCCAGGCTCGGCAGCATCGCGAGTGCCAAGGGCAACCACCGCGGACGACGGGACGAAGTCGGTTCTGACGCACGCTTGCTGGAGCTCATCGCCGCCAGACGCTAGCACGACCGCGCGGCGACTCGATCAGCCGTCGACGTAGCGCGTGGGATCGTCGAACCCGGCGCGAGCGAAGCCCTCGCGGCGCAGCGTGCAACTGTCGCAACGACCACACGCGAGCGCGTGGTCGTTGTCCGTGGCCACAGGGTCGTAGCAGCTGAGCGTGTCGGCGTAGTCGACCCCGAGCGCAACGCCCTCGGCGATGATCTCGTGCTTGTGCAGCTGCAGCAGCGGCGTGCAGACCTTCACCGCGTCGCCCTCGGTGCTCGTGACACCGACGCGCGTCGCGAGGTTGGCGGTGCGGGCGAACGACTCGACGAAGGCCGGACGACAGTCGGGATAGCCCGAGTAGTCGAGCGCGTTGACGCCGATCCAGATCTCGGGGGCCCCCAGCGTCTCGGCCCAGGCGAGCGCGTACGAAAGAAACAAGAGGTTGCGCGCCGGCACGTACGTGACGGGGATGTCCTCGGCGGGCACCCGATCCTTGGGGACGGCGACGTCGGAGCCGGCGACCAACGCGGTGGCCGGCGCGACGAGGCGACCGAGGTGCGAAAGGTCGACGACCTCGTGCGCCGCCACGCCCCGTGCCTCCGCCTGCCGGATCGCGCACTGCAGCTCCGGCGCGTGCCGCTGCCCGTAGGCGAAGCTGAGCGCGTGCACCTGCCGACCCGCCGCGCCCGCGAGCGCCATCACGGTGACGGAGTCGAGCCCACCGCTGAGCAGCACGACGGCGCGCTCGGCCATCTCAGCCCGTGCCGCTGCCGGCACCGTCGGACCCGCCCGCCCCGGTCTCGTCGGTCATGCTCGCGTCGCCGCCGACGTCCGCCTCGCCATCGCCACCGTCTCCGTCCCCGCCGTTGCATCGCGGATCGATGACGGGGCTGCCGGGATCGGGACAGCAGTACAGGTCGAACGTCTCGGTGTTGTACCCGATGTCGCAGATGCAGCTGGGCAGGAGCTCGGCGTCGGGCTGACAGAACCCGCGATCACTGCCGCCGCAAAAGAACCCCTCGCAGGGATCCATCGGGTCGTAGCAGTAGTTGCGCATCTCGTTGCACAGGCCCTCTTCGCAAAACGGCGAGGCCCCCTGCGAGGGCGGCGCGAGGCACTTGCCGCCGAGCAGGCCGGCCGGTGCTTCCTTCTCTCGTTCGCCGCCGCGAAAGCAGCCTCCGACGAGACCGAGGCCGAGGCCGAGGCCGGCGACGACGAGAGTCCGGGCGACGAGGTGCATGGTCGCGGAGGCCTCCACGGCCGGACCTTATCAGAAACGTCCGGCGACGGCGGCCCAGAAACGCTCGCGCGCGGGCGGGCCGGCTACGCCACCGGCGAGGGCATTGGGCAGTTCGTCTCGCCACCGTGCACGACGTTGGGCGATCCGCGAAGGCCTCGGGCGTGCGAGACCGACTACGTAGAGCGAATGCACGATCGCCGGTTGGGCAATCCGCGTCGCGCGATCGCGCGGGCGCGCGTGCGTGCGTCCACGTTGAAAACGCAGGGGCAGTCGGTTAGCGTGGCCGCACGATGACGCGGCGGTCGAAGACCCATGGCTGGATGCTCGCGAGCTGCCTTGCGCTCGCCCCCGCGGTCGCCGTCGCCACCACCCCCGTCTCGGCCGCGGCGAGCCCGGGCGCGTGGCTGCTCAAGCCCGGCAAGAAGAAGAGCAACCGCAGCAAGCCCAAGAAGAAGAAGGACGGCGTGACGCCGGCGCAGGCCGCCGACAAGCGCGTGCCCGTCCAGCAGACGGCGCAGGCGTTGCTCGACTCGGGCAAGGCGGCGCAGGCGGGCCTCGAGTTCGATCGTGGTGCCGCGGCGCAGGGCGACCCGGTGCTGTACCTCGACGCCGGTGACGCCTACGTCGAGGCCGCGAAGGCCGACGCCGACCCGGCCATGGCCGACGCGGCGATCGAGCGAGCCCACATCGCGCTCGACATCTTGTACTTCCACCTCGACTCGGCCGCCGACGAAGACTTCCGCCTCGTCGAAGCCGCCGAGGTCCCGGCCCTCATCAACCGCGCCGAGGAGCTCATCGAGACCGCGCAAGCGGTACAGGAAGAAATTGCGGCCGCGTCCGATCCCGTCGGCCCGACCGATGCCCCGCCGAAGAAGAAGGGCAACGGCAAGGGCATGATCGTCGCGGGCATCGGGTTGGCGTCGGTCGGCGGCGCGTTGGCGGTCCTGGGTGTAGCCGGCCTCGCAATCGGGGCAGTCAACCAGAGCCGCGCCGACAAGGACACGGTCTACGGCAGCGAGTACGACGACGTGGAGACACGGGGCAAACGCGGCAATCTGCTCGCCGGCGTGGGCCTGGGCGTCGGCGGAGCGCTCGTCGCCGGCGGCCTCGTGCTGTATTTCCTGGGAAAGAAGCGCAAAAAGAACGCGGCCGAAGATGATAAGGTCGTACGGGTGACGCCCACGCTGGGAGGCATGGCCGTCACCGGGAGGTTCTGACATGTCGAGATCGCTGCTCGTCTTCGGTTTGGTCCTCGGTCTTTGCACCGGTGCAACGCTGGCGCACACGCCCGTCGCCGCGGCGATGTTCGGCTGCGACGACGCGAGCGGACTGTGTGCCGACGGCGGCACCTGGGCCGCCGACACGAAGATGACCGACAAGGACCGCAAGAAGCAGAGCGAGTCCTCCCCCGGCTCGGTCTCGCTCGAGATCGAAGGCGGCCGCGGCAGCCTGTTCGTCAACGGTCGCTACGCCGGCACGGCGCCGCTGGACGGCATCTCCGTCCCGTCCGGCCCCAACGACATCCAGGTTCGCGACGGCGCGCAGGTCCTGGCCAGCGGCATGCTCACCGTCCCCAAGGGCGGCAACGTCTCGCTGACCGTCCGTCACGACTGAGCCGCCCGCGCCCGACTGGGCCCGGCTGGGCCGAGTCGACGGATTGCCGACTCGGGACGCTACGGCACCGGCTCGAACTCGGCCCGCACGATCCGCGTGGTGTCCGAGCCGAGCTCGCCGGCCGTGAACGACGTGGTCGTCGTCTGCTCGAAGCGGTACGGGATGCCGCGATCCAGATCGAACAGCAGCGTGCCTTCGATCTTCTCCTCGAGCTCGATGTCGCCGCCCTCGGCGAGCTCGTAGCCGGCGTAGCGGTCTTCGGTGATCTGCAGCTCGGCGAGGCGATGGGTGCCGGAGGCATCGACCACCACGAGCGTGACGCGACGCGTCGACTCGACGGGCAGCACCACGTCGAACTGGGGCATCTCGATCTCGGTGGTCGTGGTCTGCTCGTCGATGCCCCCGGGCGTCAGCGGCTGCAGCGGCACGGCCGGCAGCGCGAGCATCGGCGGCAGGCGGTCGAGCAGCGTGGCCGCGACGTCGGGCGACGCCGCCTTGCCGGCCGCGCGTGCGTCCGTCAGGCGCTTGGCCTCGGCGGCGACGAGCTTGCGGCGCTCGAGGTTGCCGGGATGCGCATCGGTGGCGCCCACGTCCTCGCGGCCCGCGGCATCGAGCACCCACAAGCCCTTGCCGTGCTCGGCGAGGTACGCCGCCGGATCGGTCGCCGGTGGCGGTAGCGTACCGTCGATCTTCAGGCCGTCGACACCGTCGATGTCCCACGCCACGCGCGTGCCCTCGTCGGTCGTCTCGATCTGCAGTGTGGCGCGCACGGTGCCGGTGGCCTGCAGGTACACGCCCCCGCCCGTCGACGTGAGCTCGACCGTCGCCTTGCTGCGCAGCGTCGCGGGCCGATACGCGATCGCGACCTCGCCGGTCTCCGCGGTGGTCCCGTCCGCGCCCCCGGTCGTCGGCGATTTCGTCGACCCGGGTCCCTTGGGACCGCAGGCGAGCGCCACGAGGGCGAGCCCGAGACCCAGGCGCGTGTACGCCCGCGACATCGACCGGACGCTAACCGCGCAGCGAGGCCTTCGCAACCGGTCGCCGGTCCGACGGCCGTGTGCTACAGACGCGGCCTATGGCCCTCGGCCTGCTGGGTGCCCTTCTCGGGCCCAAGATCAAGCTCCCGCGCGACCACGTCACGCGCCCGCCTCGCGGCGCCAAGAAAGCCGCGGCCGAGCACGCCGCCGGCATGCAAGAGGCACTGGACCGAATCTCCGCGATGCCGGGCATCGCCGACATCGCCGTCAACAAGCGAGTGCCCCGAGGCTTCTACGACGCGGTCGACGATTTCCGTCGCCACTACGACGCGTACGCCGAAGTCGTTCGCAAGTTCCACAAGATTCCCGAGGACGCCAAGCAACCCGGCGAGCCCGGGGGTTGCCAGGGCTGCATCGAAGCGCCGATGCCCACGCACGGCTTCGAGGCGCTGTCGATCTACCGCGAGATCCGAACGTGGCGAGACTTCCAGGTCGTCGCGCAGCGGATGGGCGAGCTCGGCGAGGCGCAGTTCAAGGCGATCCAGGCCGGCCACACCGGCAAGGATCCGGAGAAGATCCGCTTCGGCTCCAAGGCGGTGCAGAACGGACGCATCGCGTTCGCGAAGACCAAGCAGGTCTGCCCGCTGCTCGACGAGAGCAAGCAGCGCTGTCGGATCTGGGACCGTCGGCCGCTCGCGTGTCGCATGCACTGGCCGACCTCGAGCCCTGAGACGCACGACCCCGCGCACGACGGCTATCCCAAGGGCGCGAAGGCGGTCAACATTCGCCTGCCGGTCAAGCAGCAGGTCACCGTCCACCAGCTCGACAAGCGCATGTCGCTGCAGATGAGCCCGTTTCTGTACGCGGCGCTCCTGCAGCTGCTTCAGCTCGCCGAGGGGCAGCTCGTCCAGGAGGTCGGCGAGGCGCCGGCCAAGATGCAGCAGGACGGTCGGGTCGCGCAGCGAGCCAACCGCAACGTCAAGCACGCGGCGAAGTTCAAGAAGGGCAAGGGCGGCGCCAAGAAGAAGCGCAAGTGAGCGCCCTGCCGCCCGTGCACTTCACACGATCGCTTCGGCTTCGCGACGAAACGGCTGCTGGCGATCACCGCCGCGCAGCGCGGTCCGTTGCGCCACCAGCTGACGCACCAGCGACTTCCACCGTCGCAGATCCGCCTCGATCCCGGGGTCGTCGTCCACACGCCGTGCGGCCCGACGACGCGCCCGGTCGGCGAAGCGCTCGCCGAACCAGGAGCCGAGCGCGGCTCCGGCGGTGAGGCTGACGACGAGCGCGACGACCATCAGCAGCCCACCGAGCACGAAGATCGGGTCGACCACGCCGACCGAAAACCACGCGAGCGTGGAGAACAGGCCGAAGCCGGCGATGCCACCGAGCACGCGGCCGATCGTGACGTACCGGCCCGCGGTCCGCTCGGCGACGAGCATGTGCGACGACGTCGCGCGCCCGTACATCCGGACCTGCCCGGGGCCGGGGATCTCCACGGTGACTTCCGCGTGAAAGTCTCCGCGATCGGCCGCCAGCCGCAGCGGCCGCGCAGCCAGCGGCTCGGTTTCGGACGCCTCGTCCACGTCGACCGTGACCGAATATCCGCGGGCCTGGGGAAAGTACGAGCTCCAGCGGTCGGCGGACCACTGCACCAACGACCGAATGTCGTCGCGGAGCTGCCCGGGCTGTCGGCCGCGTGGGTGCACCACCCACCCGAACGGTCCGGCCTCACCCCGCACGAAACGGATCATCGGACTTTGTTGTAGCGCCCGCTGCGGGGGGCGTCCACCGCGGTGGGCCGGACCGCACTGCGCGACGCGACTACTTGGTCGGCCCTTCGCCGGGATCGGACGTCCACCGGTAGCTGACGAACGCCATCACCGGGCCCTTGGGCGCACCGCACTGCGCGGTGACCTCGTAATGCTCCTTGGTGCCCTTGAACTGGATCCGTCCGTTGTCGAGCTCTTCCTTGGTCAGGTTCTCGACATCGCGCTTGATCGCATCCTCGACCGTCTTCGCGCACGCCTCGACCGTCGCCCCTTCGGCGAGCTCGAACAGGATCGAGCTGGTGAACAGCTTCTTGGCGTCGAGCTCCGAGCGGCGCGGCGTGGCGCTCTTGGCGTCGGGGAACATCTCCTTGCGAAACCACGGCGGGTCGGCGAAGCGACGTCCCAGGTCGGGAGCTTCCTTCGCGTCGCCACCCTCGGCTGCACCACCGTCGGCGGTCGGGGTGGGCGTGGGCGTTGGCGTCGGCGTCGGTGTCGGGTTCGGTGTCGGCGTCGCAACCTCGGCCCCGCCGTCGCCGGCGGCCTTCGCC
Source organism: uncultured Pseudomonadota bacterium (assembly GCA_937896535.1). GTDB lineage: Bacteria > Myxococcota_A > Polyangia > Nannocystales > Nannocystaceae > CALBMM01. The sequence continues at coordinate 26,358 of CALBMM010000076.1, read as the reverse complement.
GTCTTCTCGCGCGGCTGCTTGGACGGTGGCGGCGGGCTTCCGCCACCGCTCTTGCCTTCACACCCGACGCCCGCGAACGCCAGCGCCACCACCACCGAAGCCAGTACCTGCAATCGCATCGGCGCAAAAGCTAGCAGGCCCTCGCCGCGACGGCGAGCGTCCGTCATTGCGCGCGGTCGTGCACGCAGCGAGCCGCCAGGGCCTCGTCGTCGGTGGCCTCGACGCTCTCCCAGGGATCGCCGTCGGTCTTCTGCGCCATCGCGCCCTCGACGCCCCAGAACGGTCCTGGCCCGCGAAACGAGTCCGTCAGGCCCTTGGCCTCTTCGAGCGTGGGCAGCCGCCAGTCCGACAGCTTCGCACCGCTGTCGTCGTCGACCTCGAGCTTGTCGCAGAAGGCCTGCGCCTCGCGGCGGTCCACCGCCTCGCCCACGCCACCGAACACGTAAAGCGGCGCATTCTCGGACGCGCGATGCGACGGCACCTTCGGCGCCGCTTCGGGCACCGTCAGCCGGGTGTCCCCCTCGCCGAGATCGGCCGCGCACCGAAAGCCGACGTCCGGTCGCGCGCCCTTGGCTTCACGGCGTGCGCCGGCGCGGCCGTACTTGATCACGTGGCCGGGCTCGCCTTCGGTCACCTTGGCGAGCGGTCCATCGGCCCGACGAAACTCGCCCGACAGATACGGGCGCAGCGGCGCGTCGGACTCCCAGCCTTCGGCGACCCATTCCTTGGCGCTGGTACCCATGCCCCGCAATCCGAAGTAGCTGGTGTCGCCCGGCTGCCCGCCGACGCCGGTCAGACCGTCGCCGAACTCGTCGCGCAGCTGGTTGCCCCACGGGTACAACCAACCCACGGGACCGCGCGCGGCGAACTCCCACTCGCCCTCGGTGGGCAGGCGCCCGCCGACCCACGTGCAAAACGCTTGCGCTTGCTCGTGGGTCACGCACGTCTGCGCCGCGCCGGGCTGCGCCGCTTCGGGCAGGTGCGTGACCGGGTTGCCGTCGGGACAGGGCGCGGCCGTGCACGAGCCCGCCGCGACGCACTTTTCGTACGAGGCCCGCGTGACCTCGTGCAGGTCGAGCCAGAACGGATCGACGTGCGCGAGCCGAGGCGGCTGCCCGGCCCAGTTGAGCTCGACGTTCTCGCGCGCCCGCGAAGCGTTGTAGGTGCGCGGGATGTCGCCCATCACGAAGTCGCCGGCGGGCAGCTGCAACTGCTGGGCGTGATCGAGGTTGCGGGTCTGCAGCGTCACGCACTCGCCCGCGGGATTCTTGCCCGTGCCGCGGCCGCACTCGCTGGGCGCGCCCACCGGCTTTTCTTCGGGACGCGGCGGTGCCTCCACGCGCGGCGGCAGCGGCTGCGGCGTGTCGGCGATCGCGTGTGCGTCGGAGGTCGGCGGGGTGCAGCCGGTGCCGCCGAGCAGCAGCCCGGCGCCCGCGAGCACGAAAGGTTCGAGGACGAAGCGCTTCACAGCTCGAAGTTCCTCAAGTGTTCGTCGGACATCGGAGGTCGGCACAGGGACAGCAGCACGAGGGTGGCGAGGTTGACCGCCCCGCCGATGACGCCGATCTGCCAGCCCGCGGGGTTGACGGCAGAGTACAACGCCGGCGCGGTCTGGCCGAGCACGAACAACAGCACCACGGTACCGATTCCCAGGCCCAGGCCCCATTGCGCGCCAACTCGGTTGGCGCGGCGCCAGTACAGCCCGGCGAGGGTCGGCGGCAGGAACTGGATCGGGACGGCGTAGGCCAGCAGCAAGAGGTCGACGACCGACACCCGATCGGCGACCGACAGCAGCAGGCCGGCGAGGACCGCGAGCACCACGATGACGATCCGGATGGCCCGCGTCTGCGCTCGCTCGTCGAGCGTCCGGCCGAAGCCACCCATGAACACGTCGCGCACGGCGATCGACCCGCCGGCGTGCAGCAGCGCATCACCCGTCGACATCGAGGCGGCCAGGATCGCGAACGCCACGAAGGCGAACGCCGCCGTGCCGCCGCCTTGGACGATTTCGGGTCGCTCGAGCATCCACAGCAACACGGTGTCGTCGGCCGGGCCCCCCATCAACACCGCCGACCAACCGATGAACAGCAGCGGAACGAGGAAGAACAGAAAAGTCGGGTACAGCACCGCCGACAGCTGCACCAGCCGCGCGCTGCGGGCGGTAAAGCACTTCATGAAGACCTGGGGCCACATCGAAAAACCCAGCACCGACACGAGGATCTCCGAAGAGTACGCCCCGTCGGAGACGTTCGCGGGGCCCGGCAGCGTCAGGTACTCCGGCGCTTGCGCCACGAGACGATCGAACATCGGGCCCACACCTCCGAAGAGCACGTGCGGGATCCAAAGCCCGAGTCCCCACACGACCACGAGCATCGCGAGCCCCTGCAGCACGTTCGTCCAGCCGACGCCGCGCACCCCACCGACGATCACGTAGACGGTCACCACGGCGTAGACCAGCGCCGCGCCCCATAGATCGGGCCAGCCGGTGACGGCGTGCATGACCATCCCCGCGCCTTTGAGCTGGATGACCAGATACGGCAAGAAGGCGGCCACCGTCGCCGCGCCCATCAGGCCGGTGACGAAGCGGCTGCCGAAGCGAGCGCCGAGCAGCTCGGCCTGCGTCACGAAGTCCATGCGCGCGCCGAGCCGCCGCACCTTGGCGCCGAAGAAGAAGACGGGAACGAAGCCGACCGCCCCGTACGCGATGATGTACAGCGCGTCCGATCCCTTGGCGACGACGCGCTGCGGGGTGCCGAGCAGCGCGTAGGCGCTGAAGATCGTCGCCCCCATCACGAAGTACATGACCACCGGACCGAAGGCCCGATCGCCGGCGACGAAGTCCGTGATCCCTCCGCCGCCGCGACGGCCCGCCAGCACGCCCAGGGCGAGCGCGACCGCGAGGTAGCCGAACACGACGACGGCGGGCAGTGCCTGCGTCACGACACCTCACCGTCGTCGTCGACCGAGCGCGTCGCGTACAGCCAGCCGAGCACGGCGAAGTTCACCGCAACCACGCCGAGCACGTACACGAGCGAGAACGGCAGCCCCAGTACCCGCGGCTCGATGCGATTGCCGACCGTCGTGAAGATCGGGGCGATCAGCAGCAACGTGGACACGAAAAACCACGCCACCGCACCGAGGGTGCGGCGGCGTCGGGTCGCGGGGTCGAGCACGCGTCGTCGCGCCGTTCAGCCGAGATGCTCGTGCAAGAACGCGGTGGTGCGCTCCCAGGCGATCTGTGCGTCGACCTCGGAGTACGCCTCGGGTCGCGCGTCGTTGAAGAACGCGTGGCCGGTCTCGTAAAAGTACGCGTCGACGTCGCCGCCGGCGGCCTTGATGCGTTCGACGAGGGCGTTGGCGTCGGCTTCCTTGACGAAGCCGTCCTGGCGACCGAAGTGGGCCTGCACGGGACCGCGCAGCTTGGAGAAATCCGGCTCGACCTGCGGGTGGATCCCGTAGAAGTCGACCACGGCCGTGACCTGATCGTGCGCGGTGGCGGCGTACAACGCGAGCTGGCCCCCCATACAAAAGCCGACCGCGCCGACCTTCTTGGGAGAGACCGCGTCCAGGCTCAGCAGGTGGCTGGCCGCGCCCACGAGATCCTTGCCGGCCTCGGCGATGTTGAGAGCCATCATCTTGCGACCGGCCTCGTCGGGATTGGTCGTGCTGTCACCGTGGTACATGTCCGGCGCGAGGGCGACGAAACCCGCCTCGGCGAAGCGATCGGCCACCCGCTTGATGTGATCGACCAGACCCCACCATTCCTGGATCACGAGCAAGCCGGGCCCGGAGCCGGATGCGGGAGTGGCGAGGTAGCCGGGGCAAGTCCGACCGTTGGCGGGGAATTCGATCATCTGAGAGGGCATGGCGGATCCGTGCGTGGCGGAGTGTAACGAGGGATTCGCGCAGTCCCGAAGCGTCACCGCATGGCCGGTTCGGCCTTCGTTCGTGGGACCGCTCACGGAAGCCGCGGCGATTCGTCGCAGGGTGTAACTGAACGGCAGCTTCGGCAGTACTAGGGAACGGTGCCTTTGGGCATCGATGGTGCCTCTCGATCTTTCGATCCAACGCGTTCTGCGGGCCGTAAGAGGACCGTGCCTGGCACGGCTGAGGGGATCCATCAGACTTGATCACAAGCACCACGCAAAAGCGGTGCAACACGAGGTAGGCAAAATGAGTCTTCGAACCAACATCGAACATCTGTCGGCAGCCGCCGGCATCGAGGCGGTCACGGTCGTGTCCGCCGACAACGAAAGCGATTTCCGGGGGGAAGCCCACTGGAAGCCCATTCTCGACAGCGCGCTCGCGCTGCTCGCGAAAACAGGCGAGTCCACGATCCGCCTGGTCATCGGCGCTAGCACTGTGGTGTTGCAGGTCGAAGGGGACGAGACCGTCGCGGTCGTGCTCCCCACCGGCCATGCCATCGCCAAATCGCTGCGACGCATGATCCGGCGGCTTTCTCGCAAACCGCGCGGTCCTGTCGTGCGGCCTGCGTTGCAGCACTTGTCCTCGGCGAGCCCGCACAGCGCGACGCCGCGGACGTCTCCGTCGACGCCTCCGGGAAGCCCCCGTGGCGAAGGCCCAGACAGCAAGCCGCTGACGCCCTGGGGCTGACGGGCTTTGTCGCTCTGCTCGGACCAGCGGTCGGGTCCGGGTCGAGCAAGCCCCTCAACCCCGGCGCGAGCGGGCTCCGTGGACTGGTTCTCCACGTGGCGACGCTCGCCGGGTCGGTTTCCGACCGCGGCGAAGACACTCGTGCCTTTTCCGCGCCGGTTGCTCTCAGCAGCCGGCGCGTTTTCTTTGGTTGGGTCCACGACGGCGGATCGGTGCTCGGTGAGCGGCGCCAGATCCGCGCCGCCGCGTCACGGACGCGGTTGGGGGTCGTGAAGGTTCTTTTTCGGACTAATGCCCGCCGGCGAAGTCGTAAAACGCCGCATCACGCACCTCGGGGAGCGCGTCGCGGCGCAACAGCAGGGTGCGCACGGCCCACACGTCCGAGAACACCCGGTAGCGCAGCGCGGTCTGGTCCAAATAGTCGACGCCGGCCGATCCTCCGGTGCCGGTCCGACGCCCGATCACGCGCTCGACCATGCGCGCGTGTCGCTGACGGAAGATCAAGAAGGCCTGCTCGAGCGCCACGATGCCGTCGACGATCTCGCGGGGCCACGCCAGCAGCGGCAGCTCGCGGTAGCTCTCGATGAACACCAATGCGGCCCGGATCCGAGATCTCCTCGCGCGATCCGCCGGATCGACGTCCTCGGCGAGCAGGAAGGCCGCGGCGCTCTTTTGCGACGCCTCGTAGCGTTTTTCGAGGCGCGCGACGTCGTCGGGGTTGGTCGCGAACTTCTGGGCCTGCGCGACTTGCCCGTCGATCTCGCGCTGGTGGGCCTGCAGGTACGCCTCGATGAACGACTCCACGACCGCCGGATCGCCGGCGTCGTCGGGCCCCGACCCGTTGATCGGCGTGCGGTACAGCCACGCGCGCACGGCGTCGCGGACCGACGGGACGTCTTCGATGCGTGCGGCCACCCGAAGGTAGGCCGGCGAGGGTGAGCCGTCGGCTTGCTTGAGCGCGTCGAGGTAGCTGTTTTCGTGGCCGAGGTGCACGCGCTCGTCGGGATCGAGCCCGAGCAGGATCTCGATCTCCCGCAGCTGCGCGGACTGAAAGCCGCTGGCCGGAAAGAGCTTGTCGCGGAAAGCGAGGTAGTCGCGCGTGGTCATCGACTCCATGAGGCCGAAGTGTCGCGCGGTGTGATCGAGCAGCTGCGCCACCCGTCGCAGGCCCCGCACTGCCGACGCCAACGCCTGCTCCGGGACCGGCACCTGGGCGAAGCAGTCGCGGATGCCCGCGAGCTCGCGCAGCATCAGCTTGAACCACAGCTCGTCGATCTGGTGGACGGTGATGAACAGGACCTCGTCGTTGCTCAGCTGCGACTCGTCGCCGTCCTTGCCGGCCTGCAGCCCCAGTAGCGACTCGACTTGGATGTAGTCCCAGTAGGTCGTGGGCTTGTCCGCCATCGCCCGATGGATGCCATCGGGGCGCCGCGCAGTGCAAACGCGTCAGGTCACGCGTGCGTGGCATCTGCGACCCGTTTGCGCCCGGGGCGAGGCGGTACGATGGCGAGCGCGTGGGTGTCCCGTCGCACACGACGACGCTGATGGAAGGTCTGCAGGACGCCGATCCCGCGCCGGCCACGGGCGCGACGTTTGCCCGCCCCGGGGACGCGATCGGCCGGTACGTCGTCACGCGCGAGCTCGGACGCGGCGGCATGGGACGCGTGCTGTCGGCGGTCGATCCCCGGCTCGAGCGCAAGGTCGCGATCAAGGTGCTCCATCGCGCGCACGCCGGCACGCGACCTTTGCAGGCGCGACTGTTGCGGGAGGGGCAGGCGCTGGCTCGACTCTCCCACCCCAACGTGGTGCAGGTGTTCGAGGCCGGTCGGATCGGCGACGACATCTTCATCGCGATGGAGTCGATCGACGGTCCGACGCTGCGGCAGTGGCAGTCGGCGGCGGGCCGCGACGCGACCGCGATCCTGGCGATGTACCGCGCCGCAGGACGGGGTCTGGCCGTCGCGCACGCTCTCGGGCTCGTGCACCGCGACTTCAAGCCCGACAACGTCCTCGTCGACGACTCGGGCCAGGCGAAGGTCGTCGACTTCGGTCTCGCGCGCGCCCACGACGACAGCGGCGACTCGACGTCCCGCGCATCGTCGCCGGGCCACCGCACCGCGTCGGGACAGAGCCTGCTCGACACCATGCTGACGCAGCGCGGCACGGTGATGGGCACACCGCCGTACATCGCCCCGGACGTGTACAAGGGCGGGCCGATCGATGCGCGGGCCGACCAGTTCGCCTTCTGCGTGTCGCTGTACGAGGCGCTGTTCGGTGCGCTTCCGTATGCGGTCGACGACCTGAAACGGATGGCGCCCGAGGGCGCGCGGGGTCCAGCGCCCGCCCGCCGCGGCCTCGTCGACCGACACACGATCGCCGTGCTGCGACGGGGCCTGGCGCCCGATCCCGCCGCCCGCTGGCCGTCCATGGACGCCTTGCTGCACGCGCTGACCCCGAGGCGATCGTCGACGCGAAACGTCGCGTGGGCCGGCGGTGCGTTGCTCGCCCTCGCGGGGCTGACCGTGTGGGCGGCGACCCCGACCGCCTGTCCCGACGAGGAGACGCTCGCCGAAGGAGCCTGGCCGAGCACGCGACGGGCCGAGGCCGTCGCACGCCTGGGCGAGGACGCGACGACGCTCGCGCGGATGGACGCGAGCGTCGCCGCCTGGGCTCGTGCCCGACAGCAAGCGTGTCGAGCCGAACCCGACGCTCGAGACGCGCGGACCGACACGTGCCTGGACGAGACCCGGGCGCAGCTGGACGCGGCCGGACGACTGCTGGCGACGCAGGCCACGCCCGACGATGCGCGACACGTGGTCACGGGCCTGCGCGATCCGTCGACGTGCACGCGCCCCGACGCACTGGCGCGGCGACCCACGCCACCGACGGACATCGCCGCGGCGGTCGCCTCCGTGCGGGAGGAGCTCGCCTCGCTGGTCGTGGAAATCTCGGCGGGGAGTCGAGACCTCGTCGCGCGCTCGGCCGATGCGTTGCGCCGGGCCGAGGCGACCAGCTTCGGTCCCGTGGTCGCCGAGGCGCGTCAGGTCCACGGATCGGCCCTGGCGCGCACGGGCGACACGGCCGCGGGCGTGCGCGAGCTGTCGCAGTCGTTCTTCGACGCGCAGGCCCTGGACTACGACGCCCTCGCCGCCAGCGCCGGCGTCGTGATCGTGGGGACCCTCGCTCGCGCCTCGCAGCTCGAGCAAGCCGAGCGCTGGATCGCGCACACCCGGCGTGCGATCGAGCGTGCCGGCAACGAGCCGGAGCGCGTGGCGGCCCTGCACGCCGCGCACGGCCTGGTCGAGGAGGCGCGCGGCGAGTACGACGAGGCGGCGACGCAGCTGCAGGCCGCGATCGACATCGGCGAGCGCGATCTCGACATCGACCGCTACACGCTGGCGGGGTGGCACAACAACCTGGGCACGATCCGCGGCTCGCAGCACCGCATCGAGGAGGCGATCGCCTCGTTCCGGCGCGGGCTCGAGCTGCGTGAGGCCATCGTCGGGCCCGCGCACGCCGAGGTCGGCGAGTCGAAGGTCAACATCGCCAGCGTCTTGTTTCGCCTCGACGGTCGCGGCGAAGAGGCGCTGACGCTCAACCGCGAAGGCGGGCGGATCCTACGGGCGGCGCGGGGGCCCGGGTACGCCGGTGAGGCGGTCGTGACGGCCAACGAGGCGGCGATCCTCGATTCGCTGGGTCGGCACGCGGAGGCGACCCCGGTCTTCGCGAAAGCCGTCGAGCAGGCGACCGCGACCTTCGGACCCGAGCACCCCGACACGATCTCGATGCGCGCGGGCCTGGCCGGATCGCTGCAGTCCGAAGGCAAGCTCGACGAGGCGCGACCGGTCCTCGCGCGTGCCCTCGAAGATCAGATCGAAGCGCTCGGCCCCGACCACGCGCGCGTCGGTGCGACCGCGCGCGACTACGGCGAGCTACTGTCGGCGCTCGGTGACGATGCGGGCGCGATCGCCATGTTCGAGGACGCCCTGCGCATCGCGGATGCGACCCAGGGTCCCGACAGTGACGACGCCGCGGCGGCGGCGTACATGCTCGGTGCGGCGCGGCGGCGCGCCGGCGAGACGCAAGAGGCGATCGCGTTGCTGCGGCGGGCGAGCGCGAGCTGGCAGACCCTGTTCGGTCCCGGCTCGCACAAGCACACCGTCGCCCTCGGCACGCTCGGCGGTGCGCTGCTCGACGCCGGCCGGCTCGACGAGGCCGAGCCGTGGCTGACGACCGCCGGCGCGAGCCTCGAGCGCATCGACGCGAACGCCCACGACCGTGGCCGGATCCGCTTCGACCTCGCGCGGCTGTACGTCGAGCGCGGGGATCCGAATCGCGCGCAGCCATGGTTGGCCAAGGCCCGCGAGGACGCGGTCGCCGACGTGTCGGCGCCGACGACCCTGCGACGCGAGGTCGAGGCATTCGCGCAGGCCCACCCGGACGCCGCCGACGGCTGAAACGGCCCCGATCTCCGCTCCCGTTGGGTCCCGTGACGGCGGTGCAGTACCCTCCGCCGCCATGAAGCGCTTCCTGCTCCCCCTGGCCCTCTCGCTCGGCTTTGCCCCCCTCGCCTGTGACGACGACGACGACGGCGACTCCGGTGGCGACACCGCCAACGACGGTGGAGACCACGCCGACGACGACAGCCATGCCAGCGCCGGTGAGACCAGCAGCAGCATGCAGACCTGCGAGAGCATGCACTCGTGCATCAACGACGTGTGCACCTGCGAGACCCCGGGTCTCGAAGACCAGAGCTGCACCGACGACGACGCCTGTGTCGCCGAGTGCGAAGTCTGCATGTAGCCCCTCGCGCGGCGCTCGGTCGTGACGACGGAGCGCCGCGTGGCCGACGATGCAGACCACGGCGCAACGCCCTCCGCTGAACCACCTGGACCCCGAGCGGATCCGCTTCGACCTCGAGCGGACGTTGGTCGAGGCGCTGGCGGCGTCGCCGGACCTTCGTGCGTACCAAAAGACCCTCGTTCCCGCCGACCCCAGTCAGGTCCGCCGACGCCTCCTCGGCGACGCACTGCGACTGTCGGAGTCGATGGCCCCCTCCGCCTACGCGTACGCGGCCGAGGCCGCCCGCGTGCTCGGGGTGGAGGGGACGCTGGAGCTGTACCAGTCGTCGGGTCGCGAGAACGCGGCGATCCACCTGATCGAGGCGCCGATCCTGCTCGAGATCCAGGGCCGACTGCTGTCGCTGCTCGATCCCGGCGCCGGGGCGGCCCTGTTCGGTCACGAGTTGGGCCACTACCTCGCGCACGGGCCGTGGACGCCGATGGGCGAAGCGGCGTTCGTGGGGGTCACGCTCGCCCAGCACGACCTGCTCGACGCGCCGTCGCGGGAGCTGCTGCGAGGACTGTCGGTCGCGCGCGAGATCACGGCGGACCGCTTCGGGTTGCTCGCGTGCGGCGACCTCGATGCCGCGCTGCGCCTGGAGATGATCGCGACCACCGGACTGGCCGGCCGCGCGCTGACCTGGGACACGAAGGCGTACCTGCAGCAGTGCCGCGAGGTGATGGAGGCCACCGCTTCCGCCGGACAGCAGGCCCTGTCGACGACGCACCCCGAGCACAGCCTGCGCGCCTGGGCACTGTGGCTGTTCTCGGAGACCGACACGTACCGTGATCTGACGGGGCGTGGGCCGGGCACGCGCACGCTGGCCGCCGTCGACGCGCAGATCGGAGCCGTGCTGGAGGCACCGCAGGTCGACGACCTGCTTGCCGTGCAGGACGAGCCGCCGCAGTTTCTGCTCGAGTGTGCGCTGGCGTGCGCCGTGCTCGTCGCCGAGGCCGACGGCGAGGTGGCCGACACCGAGCTCGAGGCGATCGAGGACGCCTTCGCCACCAAGGTGCCGGGCTGGTCGGAGCTGCTGGACATCGACGTGGCGCTCGACCGCTTCTACGAGACCGCCCCGCTGGTGCGCACCGGGGGGGCCGACCTGGCGCGCCGACTGTTCCTGCTGCTGTCGCACGTGATGGGGGCCGACGACGTGGTCGACGCGCGCGAGGTGCAGATGGTGCTCGCGATCGGCGAGGCCCTGGGCTTCGCCGCCGAGTTTCGTCGGTGGATCCGGCCTGCGGTCGAGACGATGGGCGGCACCGTGCAGGTCGACGTGCCGGTGCCGGTCGCGATCCCCCTGCCCGCGCGCAAAGACGAGATTCGCGAGGCACTCGCAGCGTTCTGCGACACGGTTCGTCGGCAGGGGACGGCGCGGATCTCCCCGCGTCGCCTGCTTCGGATCGCGGGTGCGGAGGTCGGCGACGCCGCGGCGGTCACGCGGGTCGAGGGCGTGCTGCTCGCCGCCGAGATCGACGCCGAGCCGACGCTGGGCAGCTGTCCGGCCGACGCGATGCTGCGACTGACCTCTCGGCGAGCTCCGCCGGCGACGACGACACCCGCGGTCCCGCTCGACGACGCGCGCAAGTCGGTGATCGCCGGGCTGACGCGGCTGCGCGACGAGTTGGTGTCCGGTGACGGGCGCAGTCCTTCCGTGCGACTGCGTCGGGTTCGCAAAGGTCGGGCGTTCGACCTGTGTCGCCTCGACGCGTTTCGCACCGGGTCGGCCGAGCGCGCGCTCGCCCTGCTGTCGGCGGGCAAGGCCGCCACGCTCGTGACCGCCGAGGACGCCGGGCGCCACGACGAGGCCGCCGCCTGTGCCGACGAGCTGCGCCAGCTCGAGCGCATGAACCTCGACCGCTTCGAAGAGACGGGCGCGAGCGACTTGTGCGTGGGCTACCCGTTCGTGATCGGCAACGTGGTCGCACGCGGTGAGTCCGGGCCGGGGTACGGCATCCGAGCGCCGCTCGTCCTGCAGCCCGTGACGCTGCAGCGCGACGGTCGCGGGGCAAGGGGGTTTTCGGTGCAGCCGCGCGTGGACGAGGAGCCCGTCGTCAACCAGTCGCTGCTGCGCCTTCTGTTCAACAAGGCCGGGCTCGCGTTGCCCGACGAGCTGCTCGCCGAGCTCGATGCGCTCGCGGCCGACAACCGCCGCGACGCGTCCGCGCTCGTGGCCAAGCTCGCCGAGGTGGGCGTGTCGTTGCGGGCGGAGACGACCAGCCTGGGCCCGCTGCGCGAGCGCGACGAAGACCTCGACGGCACGACGACGTTCCTCGCACTGGAAGAATGCGCGGTCCTGGGGCTGTTTGCGCAGTCGAGCTCCGACTTGCTGCAGGACTACGACGCGTTGCTGGCCCAGCTGCACGCCGGCGACAAGGACCTGCCGACCCTGCTCGCCGCCGGCGCGGGACTGTTGCCCGCGCAACTGCAGGCGGCGACCGACGCGACCGACGGCGCGGATCCGGGGCCTTCGGCTCCGCACTGGCCGCTCCTCGACGCCGACCCGAGCCAGCGCGACGTCATCGCCGCGTGTGCGGGCAACCGGGTCACCGTGGTCGACGGACCCCCCGGGACCGGCAAGAGCCAGGTCATCGTCAATCTCGTCGCAGACGCGCTGCGCCGGGGACAGCGGGTCGCGGTGGTGGCCGAAAAACGCGCCGCCCTCGACGTGGTCTACCAGCGGCTCGAGTCGCTCGGGCTGCGCGACGCCGCGGCGGTCGTGCACGACGTGCGCGACGATCGCAAGGCACTGTTCGCCCGGATCGCCGAGCGGATCAAGGCGCCCACTCGGCGCACGTTCAACGAGACGCGTCACGGCATCTTGCGCAAGGAGCACGACGACGCGGCCACACGGCTGGAGCGTCGACGCGGCCAGCTGGCCCACGTGCCGAGCGCGACCGGACTGACCGTCGGCGAGCTGATGGCCACGCGCGCCGCCGGCACGCCCATCGAGGTGCCGCCGGGACTCGCGGGCGTCGACGCGGCCGGCCTGGCGACGATCGGCGAGCTCACCGAACGACTGCATCCGTACGCGGACCTGTGGCGCGACGGCGCATGGTGGCGAACGCAGGACCCGAATCGCCCGGGGCTGCACGAGATCGACGACGCAGGGCTGGCCACGCTGCGCCAGCAGCTGCAGGCCGCGATCGCCCCCGCCGCGGCCGCCGACGCCGCGCTCGCCGGCGAGCCTGCCGTGTCCGCCGCCGACCTCGATGTCCTCCGCGAGGCGATCGCCGCCCTGCACGACGCCGTACAGGCCTGCGCCGGCGAAGGCGACCGGCGGCTGCTCGCGGCACTCGTCGTCCACCCCGAGGTCGACGTCGCGTCGGTGCGCGCCAAGTGGACCGACAACGCGACCGCGCTCGCGACGTGGACCGCCCCGCAGGCGCTGCAAGGTGCCGATGCACTCGCCCGGGACGCCGCGGTGCTGCGCAGCTACGCGACGCGGTGGTGGCGGCTGCTGTCACCGACGTGGTGGCGCACGCGCGGGTCTTTGCGACGCGGGTTGGTGCAAGCGTGGCCCGAGCGTGCCGCCGAGTCGTTGAGCCCGGCGTTTCTCGCCGAGGTCCTGGGCCGCGTGGCCGCGCAGCGCACCTGGGAGGAGACGGCGAGGCTGTTCGCGGCGTTGGACGTGGCCGAGCTCGCCCCCGCCGACGCCGACACGGCGCGGGCGCGCTGGGCCACGCTGGCGACGCTGGCCGACGCGCTCGGGCGTGCGCGGCCCGATCGCGAGGCCCTCGCTCGCGCCGGGATCCCGTGGCCGACCTCCGCGGCCGAGGTCGAGACCACGGCGCAACGGCTGACGCAGGCACAGGCGCGTCTGGCCGTCATCGATGCCGCGCGGTCCGCCGTCGCGCCGCTGCGGCCCTCGTTCCCGTGGTGTCACGACGCGTCCGCCGACACGCTGCGCGAGTTGCAGACGCGGCTGGCCGCCGACGCGCACCGGCTGCGGGAGTCCGATGGCTGGCGCGCGCAGCTGCGGGCGGCCCATGCCGTCGGCGCGGACGTGCTCGATGCGTGCGCCGCCGCGCTGCCCGATGCCGACGCCGCGGCGTGGCGCGACGCGGTGGGACGGGCCTGGGCCGACGCGCACCTGCAGACGCTGCAGGTCGCGATGCCGGAGCTGACCGAGCTCGGCACCGTCGCCGACGAACAGCGGGTGACGCGAGCGGCCGAAACCATGCGCCGCGTCGACCTGCAGCTGCGCGAGCTCGAGGCCGACCGCATCGCCGCCGCGCTCGACGGGGCCGAGCTGCTGACGATCCCGGACGCGCAGTACCGGGCCCGCCGCACCCCGGCCCAAAAGCTCAAGGAGCAGATCGGCAAGGAGGTCGGCAAGTCCCGGCGCCTCATGCCGCTGCGTCAGTTCGTGCGCACCTTCGCCGACGACGGGCTGCTCGACCTGATCCCGTGCTGGATGGTCTCGCCGGAGACGATGGCGGTGCTGTTTCCGCGACAGCCCTTGTTCGACCTGGTCGTGTTCGACGAGGCGTCGCAGTGCACCGTGGAGGCGGGCTTTCCCGTGATGCTGCGGGCCAAGCGGGTCGTCGTCGCCGGCGACGACAAGCAGATGCCGCCCACGAAGTTCTTCGAGCTCGGCGAGACCGCGACCGAGGACGAGGACCTCTCACAGGCGCAGCTGGCCGCCCGCGACGCCTTCGCCGCCGAGTCGTTGCTGGTGCTCGCACGCGGTCGCTGCCCGCACGCGGGCCTGACGTGGCACTACCGCTGCCGCGCCGAGGAGCTCATCGCCTACTCCAACCACGCGATGTACGACGGCGACCTGCGCACGATCCCGGCCACGGCGGGACCGAAGGCGCCGTCGGCCCTGCGCTGGGTCGAGGTGGCCGACGGCGAGTACGACGCGGGCCTCAACCGCCCCGAGGCCGAGCGCGTGGTCGACCTGCTCGCCGAGCTCCTGGCCGAAGATCCCCGGCCGACGCTCGGCGTGGTCGCCTTCAACCTCAAGCAGCGCCAGACGATCCTCGACGCGATCGAGCGACGCGTCGCCGCCGACGCCGGGTTCGCCGACGCATGGACGGCCGCGAGCACGGTCGACGCCCTCGACGAGCGCCCGTTCGTGCGCAACCTCGAGTCGGTCCAAGGCGACGAGCGCGACGTCATCGTGTTCTCGCTCGGGCACGCCCCGGTCATGCGGCAGCGCAAGGGCGGCACGAGCGAGCCGTACGTGCCCGCGCGCTTCGGCCCGCTCGGCCAGCGCGGCGGCGAGCGCCGGCTCAACGTCGCGATCTCGCGGGCGAAGCGACGGTGCTACGTGGTGTCGTCGTTCGACCCGACCCTGCTGCACGTGGGCCAGTCGCTGCACAGCGGGCCGCGGCTGTTCAAGGGCTACCTCGAGTTCGCGTCCCACAAGAGCGCGGGCCGCCACGACCTCGCCGACCGCGTGCTCGACCAAGTGCGCGGCACCAGTCGAGATCCGATCGCGGCCAAGCGCAAGCGCCGGATCGACGGACATCTGCCGCTGCCTGCCCAGATCGCGCTCGAGCTGGAACGACGCGGGTACCGCTGCACCCTCGACGTGGGAAGCTCCAGCTTCAAGGTCCCGCTCGCCGTCGCGCCCGCCGAGCCCGCGGACGGTCCCAGTCGCCTCGCGATCCTGACCGACGAAGGCGATCGCGGCGTCTCGGCGTTCGACCAGTACGTGCACCAACCTCTCGTGCTGGGGCTGCGCGGCTGGACCGTCATGCACGTGGACGCCGCGGGCTGGGGCCGACGCAAGGACGAGATCCTCGCGCGCATCGGCGAGCTCGTGGGCGGTCAGCCGACCCAGGCGTAGTCGGGGTGCGGCACACCGGCGCGCTCGAGCTCGGCCGTCGACAGCACCGGCACGAACGGGTAGCTGTCGTCGAACAACGCGGCCGCCGGTCGTCGTGCCCGCGGCGTGGTGACGAGCACGCACGGTGCATCGCTGCCTTCGCCGGCGGCGGCCAGGATCCGCGCCCGCCAACGCGCGCGCTCCGACGACGCCAGGCTCAGCGCAGGACCCTCGTTCGTGGCGTGGGTGCGCTCGAGCAGCTCTTCCTCGACATCGGGATCGAGTCGGACCCACCGCGCATCCCCGGCGCGCGCGACCCCGTCGACGACGCTGTGCACCCAGTGCCCGGCCAGGTGCGTGCGCAACAGTTCCGGCAGCTGCCCGCGCTCGGACGGATCGCGTAGCCGCCGGCTCTCGGCGATCGCGGCCAGGATGGCCTGCAGCGGCGGTTGGGGGATCCGCTCGCGCAAGAAGCCACGCACCACCGACAGCAAGTCCGACGTGTCGATGCCGTCGAGGGCCTTGGCGACCACGCCGGGATACGACGCGCGCACCTGCTCGATCGCGTGATCGATCTGCGGCAGATCGACGAGCGCGGCGGCGTTGGCCATCAGCGCGCGGAAGACCGCGAGGAGGAACACGGCATCGGTGTCGGTCGGTGCCCCGGGCACGCGGGCCAGCACGCGCTCGCCCAGCCGCACGTCCATCGTGCCCGGGGGTTGGTCCGGATCGACGACGACGTCGATCTCCGGCACGTCGAGGCCGAGGGCGTCGCTGCAACGCTCACGCACGCCGGCGACGGCGCGCTCGCGCGCGGCCAGCTGCCCCTCGCCGATCGTGGGCACGACGACGCGCAACCGGGCGTCCTCGACCGGCGACCGCCCCCGACTGCGCTGGACCACCTGCGCGGCCAGCCAAAGCGCGGCCGTCAGCAGCCCCACCGCCGTGGCGACGAAGGCGAGCACGGGCATGCCGGGCACGACCGACAGCAGCAGCAGCATCGTCGCGGGCACCACGAGCATCGCCGGGTCGAGCCACCGGCCCAACTCCGAGCTCTGCTCGTCGCGATCGATGCGCGAGACGAGCACCCCTGCGGCGAGACTCACCAGCAGGGCGGGGATCTGCGCGAGCAGTCCGTCGCCGATCGTCAGTCGTCCGTAGATCGAAAGGCTCTCGCCGACCGACATGTCCAGTCGGCCCACCCCGATCGCAATCCCGCCCAGGAGGTTGACGGCCGTGATCGCGAGGCCCGCGATGGCGTCGCCCTTGACGAAGCGGATCGCACCGTCCATCGCCCCGTAGAAGCTCGACTTGGACGCCAGCGCCTCGCGACGCCGTGACGCCTCGCGGCCCGAGACGAGTCCGGCGCGCAGGTCGGCCTCGATCGCGGCCTGGTGGCCGGGCAGTCCGTCGAGGGCGAACCGAGCCGCGACCTCGGCGACGCGCTCGGCTCCCCGGGCGATCACCAGGTACTGGATGATCGTGATGATCGCGAACATCACCCCGCCGACGATGAGGTCGGATCGCACGACGACGGACGCGAATGCATCGACCACCCGCCCGGCGTCGGCCTGCGACAAGATCAGCCGGGTCGTCGACACGTTGAGCGCGAGCCGGTACAGCGTCACGAGCAGCAGCAGCGTCGGAAAGCTCAGAAACTCCGAAGTCCGCCGCACGCCGAGGCTCGCCACGAGCAGCAGCACGGCGCCGGCCAGGCTCACCGACAGCAGCAGGTCGACCAGCGCCGTCGGCAGCGGCACGAGCACGCACGCCAGCAGGGCGACGACCAAGAACGTGGGCGTCAGCGAGGGCAGCGCCCGAAACAGACTCTGCCCCGCCGACAGCAGAGACCCACCACGCTGAGGTTCCGCCACGCTCGACTCCGAAGGTCCACGGTAGCAACCGCCGGCCGGCGCCCCAAAAAGGACGCCGCGCCGACGGCCTCGGGACTGAATGCCCGCTCAGCGGGGGCAGGCGTCGAAGATCCGCAGCGTGTCGTCGTCCTCGACGGTCGCGTACAGAAGACCCGCGTCGAAGACGAGCCAGTGGGGGGCGTCGTAGTCGTCGGCCGCCACGTCGAGCTCGACGATCGCGGCCGGATCGGTGGCGTCGAGCACCGCGAGGAACGGGACCTGGATGGACGCCGTGTCGTCGCCGGTCACGAACACCTTCGTGCCGTCGGTGTCGAGCGCCCACGCCCGGTCGCGCACCCAGCTGCCCACCTCCATGAGCATCGTCGGGTCGGTCGCGTCGACCACGGACACGCCCTCGGAGTGGGCCACGTAGACGGTGGTGCCCTCCACCGCCAGTCGCTGGGCGCCGTTGCCGATCGGCAGCGACGACAGCTCCATCAGTGCGGCCGGGTCGGAGATGTCGACGGCCGACAGACCGTGGCCGACGTTGGCCACGAAGGCGACGTCCCCGGCGATCTCGAGCGTCTCCGACGAGCCGGGCAGCACGAGATCGGTCGTCAGCGGCATGGGGTTGGACGGGTCGGTCACGTCGTAGGACAGCACGCCGTCGTTGTCGGTGACGAACAGGGAGGTGCCGGCCACGGCCACGTCCTGCGCCGAGACGGTGTCGTCTTCGGCGAGCAACACGATGTCGGTCGGGTCCGAAGCGTCGACCACGGCCCAGCCCCCGCCGCGCATGCCGACGTAGACGGTCGTGCCGTCGAGGGCGATGCGGTGGGCGAGATTGCCCGTGCCGAAGTCGTACTGGCCCAGCTGCGACGGGGCCGCAGGATTGGACACGTCGACGACGTACAAGCCACCCGACGTCGACGCCAGGTACACGGTCGCGCCGTCGACGACGAAGCCTTCGGCCGCACCGTCCGGGGGCGCGAACACGCCGAGCTCGGCCGGGGTCCCGCAGACCACCATGCCTGCCGTGGAGTCCCCGGAGCCGGAGTCGCCCGAGTCGGTGCCTGACCCCGATTCGGAATCGCCGCTGCCGCTGGTGGGCGAGGTGGTGGCGGTGGTCGAGTCGTCGATCGCGCCGCTCGATTCCGATCCCGAGGTGGGGGTGGTGGACGCGGTGGTGGTTCCGTCGCCGCCGCCGTCGTCGTCGGTCGGGCAGGCGGTCAGGACCACGCTCGCCAAGAGCATCGGTGCACAATGCGTACGCTGCATATCTGGCAACGCTACGGGCGCCTTGCGCCCCGTCACGGCGCGACCGCGAAAGTTAAGACCCGGCGCAGACCTTAATGAGTGGGGATCGTCGGTCGGCGCGGAGCAGTCGACGGCTGTCGCGACCTTAAATCGGGACGCGTGCATCCGCCCGCGCGCGCATCGGGGCTCGCGCGACGTCCGCAGGTTGCTATGGTGTTCCGTGGACGTGGGCACCGCAGAGCCGGCAGACGACGCGACCGCGACGCTCGACGCGACGACTGCGAGCACGCCGGCGTGGGAGGTGTCGATCCTCGCGCACCCGGACCGCACGCGCGTCGGCAGCACGGTGACGGTGCGCGCGCCGACGCCCCTGGAGCTCGGTCGCGCCTGCACATCCTTCGGCGACGGGGCGCTCGATCTCGCCCACATTTCGCGCCGCCACGCCACGCTGACCGTCGACGACGAAGGTCGCATGCACATCGCCGACGCGGGCAGTCGCAACGGTACGTTCTTCGAGGGCGAGCGCATCCGAGACTCGATCACCGTGGGCCCGGGTCTGCTGGCGATCGGTCGCACCGTCCTGTACGTCACCCCGTCCACCGATGGCCCCACGTGGACGCGCGCCGCGGGGACGGCCGAGGCCCTGCTCGCCCGCGGCCGTCCCGTCCTGCTGGTCGGCGAGTCGGGCAACGGCAAGCGCTGGCTCGCGCACGAGCTGGTGGGCGAACACGCGACAAGCGTCGACCTTCGCCGCGACGGCGAGTCCGCCCTCGACGCGATCGAGGGCGCCGCGATCGTCTCCGGCCTGCAGGTGCTCGACGCCGGCGGCGCGACGCGGACGCACCGCTGGCTCGAGACGCGCGCGGAGCAGGACACGCCTCTCGCGCTGACGTGGCGCACGCCCCCGGCCCTGTTCGCCCAGCCCGGCGAGGGGTTTTCTCGTCTGCGCAGCACGTTGGCACCGTTCGCGGTCGAGCTGCCGCCGCTGCGCGAGGAGCCGGTGCGCATCGCGATCCTCGCGTGCCGATTCGCGGCCCGCTACGCGCCACAGCTGCCGCTGGAGCCCGAGCTGGTGATCCGCCTCGTCGGCCACGGCTGGCCGGGCAACGTGCGCGAGCTCGAAGCGGTCGTGGAGCGGGCCGCGGTCGAGGCCGGCGACGACGGACCGCTGACGATCTTCGCCGACCTCGACGCGATCCTCGCGTCGCCACCCGATCCCGAGCTGATCAGCACCCACGGAGAGACCGTGACCCGCGAGCCGTTCCTCGTCGCCTCGGACGGGACGTGGTTTCGCCGCCCGGGCGGAAAGACCTGCGACCTGCAATCGCGCCGCGTGCTCGCCCGCGTGCTCGCCAAGCTGCTGCAGGCCCACCGCGAAGATCCCCGGACCCGCGTCGGCGTCCCGGCCCTGCTCAAAGCAGGCTGGCCCGACGAACGCCTGCTGCCCAAGGCGGGAGCCAACCGCGTCTACGTCGCGCTGACCACCCTGCGCAAGATGGGCCTGCGCGAGCTCGTGGCCCGCGGCGACGGCGGCTACGGGATCAACGTGGACGTGCCGCTGACGATCTCCGATCCGTGATCGCCTACTCGGTCGGCGCCGCGGCGTCGAGCTCGGCCCGGACCTGCGCCGCGCGCTCGGGGGCGCCGGCCTCTTCGAACGTGTCCGCGATCGTCTCGAGGTTGTCGGCGCGACGCGGATGCTCGGGCGGATACACGAGGTCGAGGGCCGCGAGGGCGCGCTCGAGATCGACGAGCGCCATCTCCGTCTCGCCGGTGGCGGAGGCGATCAACGCCGAGGTCATCAGCGACGCGAGGCTCGACGGGGTGGGCGGATGGGCATCGCCGATCGCGAGCTTGGCTCGCTGCGCGAGCTCGGCGGCGCCCGAGATGTCGCCGAGGTCGAACTTCATCCGGGCGAGGTTGACGCGGTGGCCCCACGCGACCACGTCGTCCTCGCCGTAGACGGCGACGCGGATGTCGGCCGCGCGCTGCAAGTGGGCCGCCGCCCGGCCGATGTCGTCGTCGGCGTTGGCGCAGTACGCCAGCATCACCTCGGCCCGGGCGATCCACGGATGGTCGGGCCCGAGCTCGTCCCGCAGCACGCGGCGGGCTCGCTCGGCGTGGCGCCGAGCCTGCGCGGTGTCCCCCATCGCGTCGAAGATCACCGACAGATCGATGTCGAGCTCGGCCACGTCGGGATGCTCCTCGCCGTAGCGATCCACCAGTCGTGCCCGCGCGGACTCGAGCAGGCCCTTCGCCTCGTCGATCTCGCCACGCCCCATCGCGAACACCGCGAGGTTCTTCTCGATCGACGACATCGCCGTGTCGCGCAGGCGCATGTTCTCGGTCTCCTCGGTCCACAGCGCCGAGGCCTGCTGCAGCGCCTCGACGCCCTCGTCGTCACGCCCCTGCGTCGAGCGCAGTCCCGCCACGTTGGTCAGGCGCGCGGCTTCGAGTCGGTGGTCGCCGCCGATGCGCGTGATCGCGGCGGCGGCGGCCCGCTGGCTGCGCTCGGCCTCGTCGAGTCGACCCAGCGCCGTCTGCACCCACGCAAGCTCCACGTAGCTCTCCGCGAGCAACCGGTCCGACCCCAGCCGCTCGGCGATCTCGATCGCCTCCAGCAGCGACTGCCGTGCAGCCTCCGGGCGACCGCGCGTGTCCTGCACCGAGCCCAACCGACGCAGGGCCGTGGCGACCTGCTCGTCGTGCCCGGCCTCGCGGGCGCGTCGGGCCGCGTCGTCGAGAATGCGCTCGGCGTCGGCGAAGTGACCGCGCACCCGGGCCCCCCATCCCTGCGACAGCGCCTCCTCGATCTCGTCGTACAGCCCCGGGTCGACCACGGTCGCCGCGCTCGTGTCGACGTCGTCGCATTCGTCGGCCGAGGCGACCGACGGCAGGGCACGCAATGCGCGGCCGGGCGAGTCGTCGAAGACGTCGAGCCAGGCCACCAGCTCGCGACGCACACGGACGAGGCAGCGGACGCGCGGATCGATCTGCGTGGCCACCGGGGATCCCGCCCCGCACGCCTCCCGGTACGCACCGCTCCACGCCCGCACGCGATCGTCGAGATCGGCGACGACGCGTTGCGCAGGCGCGCGCCCGATGTCGGTCCGCAGCACCAGCTCGACCTGCGCCCGGCGCTCGGGGGTCCACGCCTCGCGCAGCGGCTCGAGCCCTGGCGCACACGGATCGGCGGCCGGCCACGCGACCCCGATGGCGACCGCGCCCACGGCCGTCGCAGCGACGAGGCGAGGTCGCCGGGGACGGCGCGTCGAGGTCAACGCCGACAGCAGCGCCGACATCGACGGCCAGCGCTCGCGCGGATCGGGCTGCAAGCCGCGGGCGATCGCCGATCGCACCGCCCGCGGCACGTCGCGATCGACGGCCAGCGAAGGCGGTCCGGCGAGCTTGGCCTCGGCCAGCGCCATCATCCCCGAAGCCTCGAAGGGACGCTGCCCCGTCAGCGTCTCCCACGCGGTGACACAAAACGCGTACTGGTCCGCCCGCGCGTCCACGGTGCGCCCTTCGAACTGCTCCGGGGCCATGTACGCCGGCGTTCCGACCGCTCGCGTCCGGCTCTCCGCCGCATCGACGATCGCCGGCCCGACCGCGAGGCCGAAGTCCGTCACTCGACCCGTGCCCTGCGGCGTGACCAGGATGTTCGACGGCTTGATGTCGCGATGGACGAGCCCGGCCTGGTGCGCCGCCGCGAGCCCCTCGCCCGCCGTGGTCAGCACGCGCAGTCGCGCCTCGATCGAAGGCTGGCCCTGCAGCCATTGCCGCAGATCGGTCGCATCGACGAGCTCCATCACGACGTACAGCAGGCCTTCGTGCTCACCCACGTCGTAGACCGGCACCACGCCGGGATGCGAGACGGTCGCCATCGCTCGCGCCTCGCGACGAACCCTCCGCCGCTCCTCCGCGCGACCGTGCCGTGTGGGATGGAGCACCTTGACGGCGACGCGACGGTGCAGCCGCTCGTCCCACGCCTCGTGCACCACGCCCATCGCCCCCGCGCCGAGGCGACCACGAATGCGGTAGCGCCCCACCCGAGCACCGGCGCCCGGCTCTCGGCGCGGCCACACCAGCTCGTCGTCGAGCGTACGGGTTCGAGTCGCGCCCGCCGAGCCCGATCGGCTCATTCGCCGAAGCCGGCCTTGGCCGCCTCGCGCTTGCTTCCGAAGTAGACCTTCACGCCTTCCTTTTGCAGGAACTGGCGAAGGACCTTGCCGTCGATCGACGTCGCACGGCTGACGATGGTGGCCAGGTTGTCGATGAGCGGATCGAGCTTCTTGCCCGCGTCCTTGAAGTCGGCGCTGATCTTGCGCAGGTTGGCCGTCGCCACCGCAGCGTCGTCGATGATCGTGCCGATTTTTTTGGCGCGCGGCTCGTCGACGATGTCGGCGAGCTTCTCGAGCTTGGCCAGCGCGTTCTCGGTGCGGTCGAGCAGCTCGGGCAGTCGCTCGTCGGCCGTGGCCGCGAGGCTGTCGACATGGCCGATCGTCCGCTCGATGCGCGGGTCCTCGATGAGCTTGCGTGCCTGCTTGACGATCGCGCGCACGTCTTCTTCGTTGTCCTCGAGCATCCGCCGCGTGGACGCGGTGGACGCCTTCACGTCGTCGACGATCTGATCGATCTCCTCGCGCGTGATGATCGGGGGCTTGCCGTTCTCCCCCGTCGCGTCGTCGAGAAGCTTGGCCAGCTTCTCCGCGAGCGGCCCGAGCACCGCCGCGATCGAGTCTTCGCCCCCCAGCAGCGGCTGCAAGGCGTTGAGCACCTGGTCGATCTCGAAGTGGGTCCCGACGTCGACGATCTCCGAGCCCGGCTCGAGCACCGGCGACTCCAGGGTTCCCGGGTCCAGCTGCAGGTACTTTTCGCCGAGCAGGCTCTTGGCCCGCACGATGGCCCGCGCGTCCGTGTGCAGCACGATGTCGGAATCGACGTTGAGCGTCAGCACGGCAATGTCGTGGTCGACGTGGATGCTCTCGATCTTGCCCACCTCCACGCCCGCGACCTTGACCGCGTTGTTCTCGACGAGGCCGGCCGCATGCTCGAGCCGCACCTCGTACCGATCGCCGTTGCGGCCCCCGATCGCACCGATCGACTGGGCCAGCCAGATCAGCAGGCCGAGCGTGACGACCACGAACAATCCCAGACCGATGTGCGTGCGGTTCATGGACTAGACGACCTGGATCGGACCTTCGGTGTTGCGGTCGAAGAACTGCTTGAGCGCGGGATGGGGGTCGCGCTCGAGCACCTCGGACTTGGGACCGTACGTCACGAGCTTGCCGGCCGCGAGCATCCCGATCGTGTCGGCGATCGTGCGCGCCTCGGCGGTGTCGTGGGAGATGACGATGAACGAGATGCCGAGCGTGCGGTGCATCTCCATGATGAGCTCGTCGAGCGTCGCCGACATCACCGGGTCCAGCCCCGAGCTCGGCTCGTCGCACAGCACGATCTCCGGCTCGAGCGCGATGGCCCGCGCGAAAGCGACGCGCTTGCGCATCCCGCCCGACAGCTCCGAGGGAAACTTGTGCTGCACCCCCGGCAGGCCCACGCGGGCGAGCTTGTCGGCGACCTTGTCGCGGATCTCCCCGTCGCCCATCTTGGTGTGCATGCGCATCGGGAACGCCACGTTGTCGCCGACGTTCATGTCGTCGAACAGGGCGCCGTCCTGAAAGAGCATCCCGAACTTGCGGCGGACCTCGAACAGCACCCGACGGTCGCGGGCCTTGCGTTGGTCGAGCGCGGCGATGTCGTCGTTGCCCACGAAGACCTTGCCGGCGTCGGGCTGCATCAGCCCCACGAGAATCCGGAGCAGGACCGACTTGCCGGTACCCGAGGGCCCCAGCAGCACGGTGATCGAGCCCTTTTTGACCGTCAGGCTGATGTCGTCGAGCACCTTGTGGCTGCCGAACGACTTGGACACGTGACTGAGCACGATCGCGTCGTCGGGGCCGGGGGAGGTCACGGCGCGACGATACCGCAAAACGCCGTACGTCGATCTCAGCCGCCGCCGTCGGAGCCGCCCACGTCGCCGCCCGAGCCGCCCGAGCCGCTGTCGGAGCCACCGCCGTGCAGTCGCGCGAGCGCCTTGGCACAGCCTTGCTCGCGCCGCTCGGCCCGACCGCGCACCAACGTCTGCATCGTCATCAGCCAACTCCCACACTCGGTCGGCAGCAGCGCGTCGACGTCCGCCAGCGGAACTACGCAACGGGTCTTCAGCTCCGAGGCCCACGCGGTGCAATCGGGCCCGAGCTCGGCGGACTTTCGGGGCTCGTCGTCTTCGCGGGCCCGCTGCAGCGCGAAGTAGTCGCCGCGACACGACCGCTGCCGCTGCGTGAGCCCGTTGTCCGGATCTTTGAACTCGTCGTCGATCGCCGGCTTGGCCGACAGCTTGAGGACCTCGGTGTAGCAATGCGACCGCTCGAGCCTTCCCTCCAGAAGGCCCGTGCAGATCTCCGCGATCTGGGCGCGATACGCGAGGCAGGGCTGCTCCGGTCCCTGATCCTCTTTGGGTGCCGGCTTGACCGGGGGCAGGTCCTCGCGCTTGGGGTACTTGCGGGCCCGGACCCAGTCGCCGAAGCAGCCGGATCCGCCCCCGAGGACGGTCAGGGCGAGCAAGGGGCCGAGCCACGAGACCCGGCGCTGGCGTCGTCGAAGGGGCATCGCGCGGCGCCTACGATAGCGGGCAAGCGGGCTCGGACGCCCGTCGCCGCCGGGTATTCACGTCGAAAAACGAGACTGCGCTCACAGCGCAAAAACTCGTCCGAGTGCGCAACAAAATGCACCACCGTGCGTCTTGGAGGGCGTGACCTGGCTTGCCATGACCCTTCGGACCCTGAGCCTGCGCTACGCGTTCGTCGGCGCGGCGATCACCGCCTTCGGCGTCGCGCTGACCGTGGTGGTCTGCGTGGTCGTCCCGTTCCTCATCCTGCGCAACCGCTTGCGGGGCCAGGGCCGTCTGGCCACCGCCGCCTGAGCCCTGGCGCTCGGCGAGACCACCCCCGAATCCGGGCGCGGTGGTCACCCGTACAGCGCCCACGAAATCACGAGATTGAGCACGATGCAGCTGACCGCGCCATGGACGATGGCCCGGTTGGTCGCCACCCCCACGCCTTCCGCGCCCTCCTTCTTGGCCGCGCGATAGCCGTGGAAGCAGGCGATGAGCGCGACGAGCCAGCCGAACAGCAGGCCCTTGCCCATCCCGACGAGCAGGTCCCAGATGTCGACGAACTGCGAGATCTGGCTCTGGAACGTGCCCCCGTCGAGCCCGAGCTGGTAGACGGCGCCCACGTAGCTGGCCCCGATCCCGATCACGTCCGCGTAGGCGCACAACAGCGGCAGCGCGAATGTGACCGCCCACAGCCGCGGGGCCACCAGCCGCTGCATCGGGTCGACCGACATGACCTCGAGCGCCTCGACCTGCTCGCTGATCTTCATGTTGGCGAGCGCGGCCGCCAAGTTGGCGCCGATCCGGGCGCCGCAGACGATCGCCGCCATGACCGGGTAGAGCTCCCGCACCCCGCCGATGCCCGCGAACATCCCGAGGAAGTCCTGGCCGCCGAAGCGCTCGAAGGTGCTGTAGGACTGCACGGACAGGTTGAGCCCGGCGAACAGCGTGAGCACGGTGAGCAAGGCCATGCTGCCGACCCCGGCCCGGTGCAGCTGCTCGGCGAAGATCCGGCGATCGGGCATGCCGCTGAACTGCGCGCCCACGGCGTAGCGCGCGAAGATCAGGAACTCGAAGAAGGTCTTCAAACGCCAACCCCGAGCAGCGCGTAGGAGACGATGTAGTCCACCAGGAGGATCATGACGATCGTCGCGACCACGGTGTCGTTGGCGGCCTTGCCCACCGCCTCGGCGCCACCGGAGACCTTCATGCCGAGGTAGCCCGCGATGAGGCCGACCGAGGTTCCGAACAGCCAGCACTTGCCCAGGCCCACCCAGAGGTCGGCGGGGGTCACCTGCGCGGTGAGGTGCTCCATGAACGCGCCGTGGTTGACCCCGCCCAGC
>CALBMM010000075.1 GCA_937896535.1 uncultured Pseudomonadota bacterium | reverse complement strand
CCGAATTCGGGCACAGGGCGTCTTTCGTGAATCACTTCGGCGTCGGTGCCGAACGACGGGACGTGACGGCTCGATCCGCGTGGTGCGGGGGCGAGCGGCGCACTCCGTCCCGATGACCCGACACCGATCCAGGCCATGACGATCTCGAACACGAACCTTCTGTTGTCCACCTTCTTGCTCGCTGCCACCGCCTGTCCGGGCGAGGGTGGCACGGGCACCGACGACCCGACGGGGTCGACCGGCCCGAGCACCGACGCGACGACCGACGTCACGGGAAGCGACGCCACGACTCCCGCGACGTCGTCGATGTCGTCGGATCCGACCACCGAAACCGGCGATCCCGGGACGAGCTCGGGCGACGACACCGCAGATGACGACACGGGAGCCCCGGCGGGTCCGGTGGCGAGCTGTCAGGAGGCGTGCGCATCCGCGGACGACTGCTTGCCCGGCTACGAGTGCGGCCCCGCCGGCCACTGCACCACTCCATCCTGCAACGGCGACGACGACCGCTGCGCGGCGCTGTTGGGAGGCTGGACCCACGAGGGCTGCACGTCGAGCGACGAGTGCGACGGCACCACGTGCATCGAGTTCGCCGGCACCACGTTCTGCGCCCCGGCCTTCGGCGGCGGCGGGTGCTTCGAGGCCACGTCCACCGATGTGACGGCGGTCGAGGGCAACACGGTCACGGTTTGCGTGGCGCCGGCCCGCTGCGGGACCGACGGACTGTGTTTCTCGGGCTGCTTCTCCGACGGAAACTGCCTCGGCTTCGCGCACCCGACCTGCAGCGACACCACCGGTCGGTGCGAGTGCACCGCCGACAGCTGCGCCCCGGGTCAAGCGTGCGTGGACGGAACGTGTCGCTGCACCGGCGACGAGGGGTGCAGTCCCTTCAACGGCGGATCGGTCTGCGTCGACGGCACGTGTGAGTGCACCGGCGACGACGACTGTCCGCCGGTTCCGGGCTTCGAGACGTGCCACGACGGCGTGTGCAGCTGCGGCTCCGACGAGGCGTGCAGTGGCCTCGACGTGCACCCGGGCGAGCCGGTGTGCGCACCGGTATGATCGCCTCAGGACGCGGGGGCGTCCTGGTCCACGTACTCGCGCAGCGACGCCGCCCACCGGTCGAGATTGTCGACGGTGGACTGCACCACCGCCGGATCGGCGAGCAACTCGTGGACCCGCTCGGTGAGGGCGACCCGGGCGCGTCGCAATCGCGTGCGTGCGGTGTTGGCGGGCAGGCCGAGCACGGCGCCGATCTCCGGTCCGGACAGCCCTTCCCAGTACGCGAGCTCGAGCGCGACCTGGTGGTCGAGCGGGATCGTGCGCAGCGCCTGCAGCAGCACGCGATGCTCCTCGTGGCGCACGACGAACTGACTCGGGCTCGTGCCCATCTCGGCCGCGAGCTCGGCCACGGAGACCTCGGCGAAGTCGAGCTGGGCCCGATCGCGGTAGTAGGCGCGAAGGTGGTCGTACAACACACGCCGGGCCACGCCGAACAGGAACGCGCGAAACGTCGATCGTCCCGCGAAGCCGTCGCCGCTCTCGGTGCAGCGCAGGAACGTGTCCTGCACGAGGTCTTGCACCTCGCCGTCGACCTTGTTGCGGAAGAACCGGTAGATCGACACGAAGTGTCGCGACAACAGCTCGTTGCCAGCGGTGCGGTCGCCCTGCGACCATTCGGCCAAGAGCTCGAAGTCGGAGCTCACACGTCATGGTAGCACTGCCCCGACCGGGCCTGGACGAGATCGATCTCGACCTGACGCGCGCCGCCGTGTTCGCACGGTTGCTCGGCGACGACCTCACCCCCGTGAAGGTCGGCCGCTTCGTCGTGCGCCGCACCGCCGGACAGGGGGCGATGGGACGCGTGTACGTGGCCCACGATCCGGACCTCGGCCGCGACGTCGCCCTCAAGCTGATCCGCGCCGACGAAGGGGACCGAGCCCGGGCCACTCGGTTTCGGCAACGGCTCGTCACGGAGGCCCGCGCCCTCGCTCGGCTGTCGCACCCCAACGTGGTGCCCGTGTTCGAGACCGGCACGGTCGGCAGCGACGTCTACGTCGCGATGGAGTACGTGCCCGGACCGACCCTGCGGCGCTGGCTCGCCCGGCCGCGCGACACGGACGCCATCGCCGAAGTGTTCGCGGCCGCCGCGGCGGGCCTCGGGGCCGCCCACGACGCCGGTCTCGTGCACCGAGACTTCAAACCCGACAACGTGATCGTGGGCGACGACGGGCGCGTGCGCGTTCTCGACTTCGGCCTGGTCGCCGACGATCCGCAGCACGGCGAGACCTCCGACGATGCCGTGGCCGACACGCACCGCCCCCGCGCCGGCACGCCGGCGTACCTGGCACCCGAGGTCCGTCGTGGTCACGCCGCGACCGCGGCGTCCGACCAGTACGCCTGGGCGCTGGCGCTGTACGAAGCGCTGGCCGGCCAGCGGCCGCAACCCATCGATCTCGCCGACCCGATCCACCGGATCCCGGTCGGGCTGTCGCGGCGAGCCCGCGCGCCCGCGCACGTACGGCGCCTGATCGCGCGGGCGCTCGCCGAGGATCCGACGCGGCGCTGGCCGTCCATGCACCTGGCCGCGGCGGCGCTCGTCGACGATCCCGCGCGGCGACGGCGACGGCGCGGGCGACTGGTCGCAGTCGGTCTCGGCGCAGCGGCGGCGACCTGGGCGTGGCTTTGGTGGGCACGCGCCGCGCCATGTGACGGACTCGAGGCACAGCTGCACGACGTCTGGGACGACCGCGTGCGCGCCGAAGTCACGGCCGCGTTCGACGAGCGGCCGGAGCCTTGGGCCCAAGACGTGGGGACGCGCGCCGCGGCGGGGCTCGATGCGTACGCCGACGCGTGGCTGGACATGCGACGGGAGGCGTGCGCGTCGGCCCAGGTGCGGCACGAGCAATCGCGCGCGACGATGCAGCGGCGCGTCGCCTGCTTGCAGACGCGCCGGACCGAGCTGCAAGCGACCACCGAGCGCCTGCGCGCCCTCGACGACGCGACGCTGCGACGGGCACCGACGATCGTGGCATCCCTGTCTCCCCTCGCGGCGTGTCGCGACGCGGCGGCCCTCGACGCCGTCGAGGCGCCCGACCCCGCGATCGCCGACCGCGTGGCCGCGATCGACGACCAGCTCGCCCGCGCTCGCGTGGCCGCGCGCGGGGGCGACTACGCCCAGGCCCTGCAGCTGGCGACCGCCGCGACTCGCGACGCCACGACACTGGACCATCGGCCCCTGACGGCACGCGCGCTGCTGCAGCGGGGCCGAGGCGAGGTCGCCCGGGACCTCCCCACGGCGGAGCAGACGCTGCGCGACGCGGTCTGGGCCGCGGAGGCTTCGCGCCAAGACGACCTCGCCGCCGACGGCTGGATCCGCCTCGCAATTTGGGTCGGCGATCTGCAGAAGCAGACGGCGCGCGCGCAGGAGTTTCTCGAGCGTGCGTCGGCCGTCGTCGAACGTCTCGGACGACCGCCGGCGCTGCTGGCTCGTTTGCATCTGGCGCGAGGACAGGTCGCCGTCGAGGCCGGTGATCCCAAGGCCGCCGACCGGTGGTTTCAAGCCGCGGCCGAAGCCGCTGCGCTCGCCGGCGATGCCGTCGACCTCGAGATCCGCGCCAACGAAGGTCGCGTGGAGCTGTTGTTCGCACGCGGCGAGCTCGATCGCGCGGCCGACCTGACCGAGGACAACCTCGAGCACGCCCGCGCCCTGTACGGTCCACATCATCCGAAGGTGGCCCAGATCGCGTCCAACCTCGGGACGATCCTGGTCTCGGCGGGGCGGGCCGAAGCCGCGTTGCCGCACCTGCAGGCAGCGCGCGAGATCGAAGCCACCGCGCGTGGGGGCCCTTCGGTGCGCGTCGCCTCGTCGGAGAACTCGCTGGGCGCCGCGTACGAGGCCCTGGGGGATCTCGAGGGCGCGCGCACGCACTACGAAGCGGCGGTCGCGATCCACGTCGCGGCCGACGCGGCCGAGCATCCTGGCGTCGCCTCGCCCCTGACCAACCTCGGGCGCATCGCGTCGCGGCAGGGCGACCACGAGGCCGCCGCGCAGGCACTGCGCCGGGCGATCGACGTGGTCGAGGCCACGCAGGGTCCCGAGCACCTCGCGCTCGCCGATCCGCTGACCAGCCTGGGGGTCGCGCGCGCGTCCGCGGCGGACTTCGAAGGCGCCGCCCGGGCCCACGCCCGGGCCTTGGCGCTACGCGAGGCGGCCCTCGGCGACGACGCCGTGCCCACCGCGATCAGTCGGCACAACCTCGCCGACGCCTATCAGCACGTCGGGCGCCTCGACGAAGCGCGCCGGCTCTCCGAGGCGGCCACGCGGGTGTTCGACGCGTCGTATCCGCCGGGGCATGCCTACCGGCTGGAGTCGACGCTCGTGCGGGCGCGGATCCTGCTGGATGCGCACGAAGTCGAGCCGGCGTGCTCGTTGCTCGAGGCGGCCATCGGCGACGCGGGCGAGGCCGCCGACCACACGCTCATCGAGCGCCTGCGCGCGCAGCTGCAGCGATGCGATCGCCGAAGTCGTTGACGATCTCCGCGAACCGCTCGGGCGCATCGTTCATCACGAAGTGGCCGACGCCGTCGACGAACGCGAATCGATGCCGCGGCAGCGCGGCGAACTGTGCCCGGTAGGCGGACTCCGGTCCGGCCCGCGACGGACGCGGCAGCACCACGAGCGTCTCGCAATCGACGGCCGACAGCTCGGCGCGCAGGTCGGTGGTCATCAGCTCGGCCATGCGCTCGCCGACCGCCCGCGGGTCGGAGCGCGTCGCCGCCGCCACGATCGCGTCGGACGTCGGCCCATCTCCGACCATCGCCCGAAACTCGCCCTCCAGATATGCCGCGACCTGCTCGACCGAGCCTCCCCGCAGTCGCGCGCGATAGTCGGCGGCCCAGACGCGGGCACGGTCCGGCGCCCACCCGGCCAGGGCAGCCGCCGAGGGCACGCCGTCGACGAGCACGAGGCCCACGAGTCGCCCCGGTGACCGCACAGCCGCCTCGAGCGCGACGCAGACCCCGAGGCTGTGTGCGACGACCACGGGCGCATCGATCGCGGCGAGGTACTCGACCAGCACGTCGACCATCGCCCCCAATGAGGCCGAGTCGGCGGCCGGCAGCGGTACGCCGGCGAATCCGGGAAAGGTCAGCGCGTGGACGCGATGGCGCTGTGCCAGTGCGTCGATCACCGCCGCCCAGGTCTCGACGCCGCCGGCGAGGCCCGGGACGAGGACGAGCGGGGTGCCCTCGCCCCGCCGTTGCGCGACGACCGTGCTCACGCGTCGCTCAGCGCTGCGTGTTCCAGCTGCCCGAGTACGGGACCCCGGCACCCACGGCAACGTTGCCGTTGAAGCTGCCGTCGAACACGTCGCCGACGAAGTCGCCGACCCACGGTCCCGAGTTGTCGAGAAATCCGCTGGCGTCGGAGATCGTCAGCGTGCCCGAAGCCGTGGGCGAGGCCACGTCGCCGACGATGCTGCCGTTGACGGTCACGGCGCCGCCGAGCTGCGGAATGAACGCGGTGCACGTGGCGGAGCCCGTCACGACCTGCGGCGCCGTCGAGTCGACCGTGATCGTGGCCTGCCCGGAACAGTTGAACGTGTCGCCGAAGTCGAGGACGTTGAACGTGGCTTCGAGCGTGCCCGTGTAGACGCCGTCGTGCACCCCGGCGCCTCCGGTTCCGCCGACTCCGTCGCTGGACCCATCCCCGCCGTCGGTCGACGCGTCGGCCATCGGGCCTCCACTGGACGCGTCCGCCATCGACGTCGATGTCGCGTTGTCGCTGGCGGCGGTGGTCATGCTGGTCGCGTCGCCGACGGAGTCCCCGCTGGTGGACGTGTCGTCGCCGCCGACGGCCGTGGTCGGGCCCACCGAGCCCGTGCTGGCTGCTTCGTCGAACCCGCCGCACGCGGTGGCAGCGGTGACGAACATCCCCACGAGCCAGCCTCTCACGCAGCGATCATACGCGATCGTGGCTGGCTTCGGGGGTGGGAACGCGGCGCGCGGGGACGGGCGCGGGCCCGGAGGGACTCGCGCCTTCGGGACGGTTCCCTAGTGCGGGCCGTGGCCGGACTCGCGCGCTCGGTCTTCGCGCTCCTTGCGTTTTTCGAGCCACTGCCGAACCTCGCGCCAGTCGTCCGCGTCGGAGACGTCGTCGCCGCTCAAGAACGTGCGCAGCGCTTGGTTGGGATGGTCGTCCGGCAGCGGCGCCAGAGCCGTGCGCAGCACCTCGTCGAGGGTCTCGACGAAGACGAACTCGAGGGCCCGGTGCACGTTCTTGGGAATTTCGTGCAGGTCCTTCTCGTTCTCCTTCGGGCAGATGACCGTCTTGATGTCGGCCCGGTAGGCGGCGAGCACCTTCTCCTTGAGCCCACCGATCGGCATCACCTTGCCGCGCAGGTTGATCTCGCCGGTCATGGCGACGTCCTTGCGCACCGGGGCGTACAGCAGCGCCGACACCAGGCTGGTCACGATCGTCACACCGGCCGAGGGCCCGTCCTTGGGCACCGCCCCCTCGGGGAAGTGAAGGTGGAAGTCCACGTGCTCGTAGAAGTCCGGGTCGAGGCCGAGCACGAGGCTGCGCGCGCGCACGTACGTGACGGCCGCGGTCGCCGACTCCTTGATCACGTCGCCGAGGTGCCCGGTCAGCGTGACCTTGCCCTTGCCCGAGGTGATCGTGGTCTCGACGGGCAGTAGATCGCCGCCCAGCGGCGTGTAGGCGAGCCCGTTGGCCATGCCGATCATGTCGTGGGACTCGGCGCGGTTGAACCGGAACTTCTGGGGCCCGAGAAGCTTCTGGACGGTCTTGCCGTCGACCTTGAACGACTTCTTCTTCTTGGTGTCCTTGACGTGCTCGCGCGCGAGCTTGCGCAGCACCGCCGCGACCTCCCGCTCGAGGGACCGAACGCCGGCTTCCTTCGTGTAGTGGTGGATCAGCTCGCGAACGGCACTGTCGGAGAAGTTGATGTCCACGCCCTCGAGACCATTGAGCTCGGTCTGCTTGGGCACGAGGTACTGCTTGGCGATCTTGAGCTTGTCTTCGTCGGTGTAGCCCGACAGCTCGATGATCTCCATGCGGTCACGCAGCGGCAGCGGGATCGTGTGCAGCGAGTTCGCCGTGCAGATGAACAGGACCTCCGACAGGTCGTAGTCGAGGTCGAGGAAGTGGTCGACGAACGCGACGTTCTGCTCGGGGTCGAGCACCTCGAGCATCGCGGCCGACGGGTCGCCGCGAAAATCCATCGACATCTTGTCGATCTCGTCGAGCAGGAAGACCGGGTTGGTCGACCCGGCGCGCCGAATGCCCTGGATGAGCTTGCCGGGCATCGCGCCGATGTACGTGCGACGGTGACCACGGATCTCGGCTTCGTCGCGCACGCCACCGAGGGACACGCGCACGAACTTGCGATTGGTCGCCCGCGCCACGGACTTGGCCAACGACGTCTTGCCGACGCCCGGCGGGCCCACCAGGCACAGAATCGGGCCGCGGATCTTCTTCACCAGCGCCTGCACGGCGAGGTACTCGACGATGCGCATCTTGGGCTTTTCGAGCCCGTAGTGGTCTTCGTCGAGAATGCGCTCGGCCTCTTCGATGTCGGTCTTGTCGTCGGTCCGCTCGGTCCACGGCAGGCCGAGCACCGTGTCGATGTAGTTGCGCACGACGGTGGCTTCGGCCGACATCGGGCTCATCATCTTGAGCTTCTTGAGCTCGCGCTTGAGCCGCTCGGACGCCTCCTTCGTCATCTTCTTGCGACGGATGCGGTCCTCGAGCTCCTGCAGCTCGTTCTTGAACTCGTCTTGCGATCCCAGCTCCTTCTGGATCGCCTGCATCTGCTCGTTGAGGTAGTACTCCTTCTGGTTCTTCTCCATCTGCTTCTTGACCCGCGTGCGGATCTTCTTTTCCACCTGGAGAATCTCGATCTCGTTTTGCATGAGCTCGTAGAGTTTCTCGAGGCGGGTGCGGACGGATTCGGTCTCCAGCAGCTCCTGCTTGGCGATGAGCTTGAAGTTGACGTGGGCGGCGATGGTGTCGGCGAGCCGCGACGGGTTGTCGATGCTCTGCACGCTGACGGCGAGCTCGGGCGGCACGCGCTTGTTGAGCTTGATGTAGTTCTCGAAGGTGGCCTGCACCGAGCGCATCAGGGCCGACAGCTCGGGGTCCTCCTCCGGATCGATCTTCGGCGGGTCGATGGCTTCGGCCTCGACGAGAAAGAACTTGCCGGTGTCGAGGTACTCGTCGATCCGCGCGCGCGTCTTGCCCTCGACGAGGACCTTGACGGTGCCGTCGGGCAGGCGCAGCAGCTGGATGATGGTCCCGATCGTCCCGTAGCTGTGGATGCCCTCGGGCTTGGGGTCGTTGACCTTCGCCTTCTTCTGCGCGCACAGCAGGATGTGCCGGTCGTCGGCCATCGCCTCCTCGAGGGCGTTGATCGACTTCTCGCGCCCGACGAACAGGGGCACGACCTCGTGCGGGAAGACGATCAACTCGCGAAGGGGAAGGAGCGGGATTTTGCGCTTCATTGGGCTTTCGGCGCCGAAGAACAGCGTCGGTGCTCGCAGAAGCTAGCACTGGGCCCTAGGTCGGTCAAACCCCCGAATCTGCCTAACCTGCTGATTTTGCGACGTAATTTCTTTGCACCGGCAGGTCGAACCCGCCCCTGACCCGGCGCGATCGAGGACAACGCGAGCCTCACGCCACGCCCGGCTCGACCGTGTCGGTCGGGCGCGGCTCGGCCGGGCCGGCAAACCATCGCCAAAGGCGCGCAACCGCGCTCGCTCCCAGCAGCGCCCAGGGTAACACCGGATGGCCGGTCAGCGCCGCCGCCACCAGGCCCAGCTCGAGCAACGGTGCGCCGGCGACCGCCCGGGGGATCGAGACCCCCAGTCGCGCCGCGAGGGCGATCGCGTCCGGGAGGGCGAACACCTCCGCCGGTCGTTGCTGCAGCAGCAGCCGCGCCTGAAACAGCGACAGCAAGGCGGTCGCGACGCCGGCGATCAGCAGCACCATCGCCGCCACACCCGAGCGGCCCGTCGGCGCGACGATCACGTAGGTGAGCCCAGCCGTGAGCGCCGCGTGCCCGAGCGGTCGGGTCGCGGGCGCGAGTCGGCGGCCCACCCCGGCCTGCGCGGGATCGTCGTGCACGTGTCGCAGCGTCCGCGCCGTCTCGACGAGTCCGGACACCAACACGCCGGCCAACAGCGCGAACGTGGCGAGCACCAGACCCAGGTAGCTCGGCCACAACGCCAGCGGCAGCGACGCGAGCGCGACCGCGAGCGCGAGCAGCTCGAGCTGCGCGAGCGGCCGCGCGGCGTTCGACAACCAGCGCAGCACGGGCTGCTCCACGAAACGACGCCACTGCGAGGCACCGTTGTCGGGCAGCGCTCCCTTCGTGCGTAGAACGAGACGCTCGGCCCGATCGATGTCCTCGGGGTAGACCATGCGCACGACGTCGGCGGGGCCGTACTCGGACGGCCACGGCAGCTCCTCGGAGACGGGCATGGACGAAGGCATGCTCGCCAGCTCCCCGCAAAACCACCCGCACGGCCGGCCGAGCTCGTCGTACAGCGAATAGCGCTCGTCGTCGTCGAGCGGGTGCACGACCATCAGCTCGAGGAGGCCGGGATGGACGAGGGTGCCCTCGTACACGACGAGGGCCGGCAGCTCGATGCGCTCGCCGGTCGCCATCTCCGTGGCGCCCTCGGGACCCTCGGCCGAGCCAGGACCCATCAAGACCGCCGCGAACCCGTGCTCACGCGCGGCCGCAGCGACGCGATCGGACGCCCGACGCCCGAACAGGCGGTGCTCGGGCGCGACGCGAGACTCGGGGTCGGGCAGCACGACGAGGACTGGGGGCGGCACGTGGGCCAGCGGCTCGGCCGTCTCGACGATGTCCAGCTCGTCGCGCATCCGGGCTCACCCTACCCCGGTCCGGGCGCCCCGCCCAGCGTCTTTCGCGGTCGCACGGGGTTGACACGGCCGACCGCGACGGCATCATTGCATCGATTTAGGTGCATCATGCAACCAAATGGTTTCGACGATCCTGCAGCGGCCCAGCCCGGCCAGCTCCCCGAGGTGGTCCCGCTGCGCGAGGCCTCGCGGCAGGTCGTGCGCGAGCTCGGGATGCTCGAGGACACGTACGCCCCGGCGCAGGTCACTCACTCGCAGGTTCACGCGCTGCTCGAGCTGTCGCGTCGCGGCGTGGCCACCGTGGGCGAGCTCGCCGACGCGCTGCGGCTGGACAAGTCGGTGGTCAGCCGCGTGACCGCCAAGCTGATCGAGCGTCGCCTCGTCCGTACCTCGCCCACCGGTGACCGTCGCGCCAAGCCGCTGACGCTCGCCGCCGCGGGTCGCCGCCTCGTCGCTCGGATCCATCGCGAGGCCGGCGCGACCGTCGACGAGGCCCTTCGCCAGCTGACCGAGGACGAACGCGCCCTCGTCGTGCGCGGCATGAGCCTGTACGCCGAGGCACTGCGCCGCGCCCGGGCCGGGCGCACGATCGCGATCCGACCGATCACGGTGGCCGACGACCCCGAGCTCGCGCGGATCATCCGCGACGTGATGACCGAGCACGGCGCGAGCGGACCGGGCTTTGCGATCCACGATCCCGAGGTCGCGGCGATGTCTGCGACCTACGGCGCGGCCGGGGCCAATCCCGCCTCGGCCTACTTCGTGCTCGAGGGCCCCGACGGGGTGATCGGCGGCGCCGGGTTCGGCCCACTCGCGGGCGGCGAGCCCGGCGTCTGCGAGCTGCGCAAGATGTACCTGCGGCCGAGCGCACGCGGCCTGGGCCTGGGGCGACGACTGCTGCGGCACGTGTTGGGGGCCGCCAAGGACGCCGGCTACGCGCGCTGCTACCTGGAGACGATGGCCACGATGCATCGCGCGCGGGCGCTGTACGAGTCCGAGGGCTTCGCCCCGCTGTGCGGCCCCGCCGGTGCCACCGGTCATTTCGGGTGCGACAGCTGGTACGCCCGTCCGCTGTAGCGGCTACGACGGATCGTCGGTGCTCGGCTCGCGCGTGGCGTCGACGGGACGCAGCTGCACGAGGGTCGCGCCCCAGCTGCCCTCTCCCATGCCCCCGAGCCGATACGACGCCACGGCGTCGTGGCGATCGAGCAGCGCGTGCACGGTCCGACGCAGGTGCCCGATGCCTTTGCCGTGCACGATCCGCAGCTGCAGGATCCCGGCGTCGCGACACGCCGCGATGTACTCGAGCACGAGCGGCTTCACCTCCTTCGGCGAGAACGGGTGCAGGTCGAGCTCGCCGTCGAGCGCCAAGGCCTTCGCGTCGATCCCCGCCGCGGCGCTGCCCCGCACGCCGATCCACGGTCGGGTCGGCGACGTTCCGCCATCGGTGGCCGTCGCCGGTGCATCACCGTCGTTGCGCCGCACGAGCTTGGTCGTGCCCGGCCGCCACACCCAACTTCCCCAGCCGCCTCCCCAGCCGCCGAGGCTGCGACGCACCGAGCCGGACGCGAAGATCACCTCGCCTCGCAGCACGCGATCGCCGGCCCGCGTCTGGGTGACGACGATCTTGCCCCACTGTGCAGCCGCGACGAGGTCGAGGATCTCGGCCCAGACCCCGGGATCGTCGAGCGGCTCGGCATGGGTCCAGCCGTCGATGCGCACCGTCACCGCATCGCCGGTCACCGCCACGTCGACGGCGAACCCGGCCGGACCCTGCCCCTCGATCCGCCACGGTCCCGTGTCGTCGCCGTCGACCCGCGCGCCCGCAAGACGCCGTACGGCGGCGCCAAACGACGCGGCGTCGGTCGGATCGGACATCGCGGCCGTGATCGTGGCGCGCCCACGGCACCGGCGCCAGACCCCTCGCGCTCGCAGCGCAGACTGTACCGAGGCCCGGCGATGTCGCATCCTTGGTGGCAGGTCGTCGATGGACACGCGGGATTCGACGCAAGACCGGACGCGCGCGCCGGCCCCCGATGCCGACACCGTGATCGAGCGGCCGTCCGGTGACGGCAGCGACGACGGGCTCGAGCCCGCCGCCGACGGCAGCCTGCACCCGGGCACCCGCCTCGGCCGCTACGTGGTGCTCGAGGAGATCGGGGCCGGCGGCATGGGGCTGGTGTTCGCCGCCTACGACCCCGAGCTCAACCGCAAGGTCGCGCTCAAGCTGATGAAGCCGGCCACCCGCGAGCGCAACAAGAAGCGCGGCCGGCTGCTCAAGGAGGCGCAGGCCCTCGCCAAGCTCGCGCACCCCAACGTGATCACCGTCTACGACGTGGGCACGCTCGACGACCGCGTGTTCGTCGCGATGGAGCTCGTCGAGGGCGACACGCTCAAGGGCTGGCTGACCTCCAAGAAGCGCAAGTGGGACGAGGTGCTGGCGGTCTTCGTGCCCGCCGGGCGCGGGCTCTCGGCGGCCCACGCCGCCGGGCTGATCCACCGCGACTTCAAGCCCGACAACGTGCTCATCGGCACCGACGGCCGGGTGCGCGTGATGGACTTCGGCCTGGCCCGCCCCGCGCCGGGCTCGGAGTCGGTGAGCC
The DNA here is from genome assembly GCA_937896535.1 of uncultured Pseudomonadota bacterium. Taxonomy (GTDB): domain Bacteria; phylum Myxococcota_A; class Polyangia; order Nannocystales; family Nannocystaceae; genus CALBMM01. The sequence continues at coordinate 16,164 of CALBMM010000075.1, read as the reverse complement.
TGGACCCCGACCGCTCCGTCGACGACGACACCGACGACGAGCCGCTGCCCGACGAGCCCCCCGATCCGGCCGACGTCGTGGCGCCGTTGCTGACGCAGACCGGATCGATCATGGGCACGCCGGCCTTCATGGCGCCCGAGCAGCACCTGGGCCGCGTCACCGACCCGCGCAGCGATCAGTTCAGCTTCTGCGTCGCGCTGTACCAGGGTCTTTACGGCCAGCTGCCGTTCGAGGGCCAGGACGGCGGCACGCTGACCAAACAAAAGCTCGACAACGCGATCGCCGACCCGCCCTCGGGCGTGTCCGTGCCCGGCTGGGTACGACGGGCGATGCTGCGCGGACTGTCGTCGGAGCCGGCGGAGCGCTGGCCGACGATGGAGGCGCTGCTCGACGAGCTCGAAAACGATCCACGTGTCGCCCGGCGCAAGGCGCTGTCGGCCACCGCGCTGGTCGTGGGGATGGTCGGCCTCGTCGGCGGCATCCAGTACTACCGCAACCAACGCCCGGAGGTCTGTCAGGGCTTCGAAGATCAACTGGCGCAGGTGTGGAATCCCGAGCGCAAGCAAGCGGCGCGCGACGGACTGCTGCCCGCGGCCCCGCCGGGGACCGAGACCGAGTGGCTTGCCACGACCGCCGACAAGATCGGCGCGTCCGTCGACAGCTACGGCCAGGACTGGGTGCAGATGAGCATCGAGGCCTGCGAAGCCACGCACGTGCGGGGCGAGCAGTCGACGCGATTGCTGGGCCTTCGCCAGGCGTGTCTGCAGCAGCGGCTCGCCGAGGTCGACGCGTACGCCGAGATCCTCACCAACGCCGACGCCTCGGTCGTGGGTCGAGCGCTGCGCGGCGCGTACGAGCTCAGCCCGTTGTCGCGCTGCGCCGACTCCGAGGCGCTCGCGTCCGCCGTCGAGCCGCCGAAGACGACCGAGACGACCGAAGCGGTCGCGGGGCTGCGGCGCACGCTGGCGCGGGTCAAGATGCTCGCCGCATCGGGCCGCCGCAAGGAAGCGATCACGATGGCCGAGGAGGCCTACGCCACCGCGCAGACCCTCGACTACCAACCGATCGAGGCCGAGGCGCGCTTCCGCCTCGGTCAGGTGCAGGGTCCTCGCGACGCCAAGGCGGCCGAGGAGAACCTGCAGGAGTCGGCCTGGACGGCGGCGTCGGTCAAGCACGACACGATCGCGGCCGCCGCGGCCAACGAGCTCGTGCAGGTCGTGGGGACCGAGCTCGGCAAGCACGAAGAAGGTCTGGGCTGGTCTCGCCACGCCGAGGCGGCCGTCAAACGGATCGGGCTCGGCGGTCCGGACGAAGCGCAGCTGCGCCACAGCATCGGCGCGATCCATCTCGCGCGCGGCAACTTCTCGGAGGCGTCCGACGCCTACGACCAAGCCCTGGCGCTGTACGACAAGCTGCCGCGCTCGGAGCTGTCGCGTGCCGCGGCGCTGCGCGAGCTCGGCGACGTGCGGATCGGCCAGGCGCGCTACGACGACGCCAAGGCGTTGTTCGAGCAGGCGCGCGCCGCCACGGTCGAGGCGGCCGGCGAGGCGAATCCGCTGGTCGCCAAGGCGGTCGCGGGGCTCGGCCGCGTCGCCGATGCGCGGGCCGACCACGCGTCGGCGCGCAAGCACTACGCCGAGGCGATCAAGCTCGTGGAGCGGGCGCTGGGTCGTGGCCACATCGATCTGGCCGAGCTGCACCGCGACGTGGGGCGCAGCCACGTGGCGACCGACGAGCTGCCCGAGGCGATCGCGGCGCACGAGCGGGCCTATCAGCTCGAACTGGACGCGCTGGGCGAGCATCCACGCGTGGCTCGGGCGCTGTTCGAGCTGGGCCAGACGCGCCTGCTCGCCGACGACCGCGAAGGCGCGCGCGCCGACTACGAAAAGGCGCTGCGGATCTGGGAGCACACGCGCGGCAAGGATCACCCCGACCTCGCGTTCGCGCTCACGCACCTGGCCCTGCTCGACCTCGACGAGGACAAGCCCAAGCCGGCCATCGAGCGGCTGGAGCGGGCGCTGAAGGTCCGCGGTCGCAAGAGTCTCGCGCCGATGCTGCTCGCCGACACCCAGTTCGCCCTCGCCCGCGCGCTGCACATGAGCGGCGAGGACGAGGCGCGCGCCCGCGAGCTCGCTGCGAAAGCGCGCGAGAGCTACGCGGCGGCGGGGGTCAAGGGCAAGGCGGCCGTCGAGCGGGTCGATCGCTGGCTCGACGAGACCAACGCCAAGGGCAAGCCCGAAGAGGACAAGGCGGGGTGAGCGAGACGCTGTCGTCGTTTTCGGAGCTGAGTCAGTTCGAGATCGACCCCGCCTCCGTTCAGCTGCTCGGCTACGGCTACTGCGACAAGAAGCACGTCGTCGTGCTCGGTCGGGTGGACCCCGACGGCCACGGCGCGGTGACCGTGGGGATGCTGCACCCCGGCGACCAGCAGCTCGTCGACAGCCTGCGCGGGTACCTGCGCCGACCCGTGCAGCCGGTGCAGCTCAACGCCTGGGAGATCGGGCGCGCGCTCGACATCGGGTACGGCAAGCTCGACCCGACCGCCGACCCCGGCCGGCTCGTGCTGCCCGACGACGCCTCGCTGGACTACGCGCCCGACAACCCGGCGCCGGCACTGACGATGCAGCTTCTGGCCCGGGCACTCGCGCTCGGGGCCCGGCAGATCCACATCGAGCGCTACGCCGACGACGTGGACGTGCGGCTGCGGATCGACGGCGGACTGCACCCGATCGGCTCGCCGCTGTCGCCGGCCAACGTGGGCGCAGTCGTGGGCTATCTCGCCGCGCTCGCACGCCTGCCCGAGGGCGAGCCCGGACCGCGGCAGGGTCTGATCCGCGCGACGGTCGGCGACGAGGCGGGAGGTCGGGCGGTCGACCTCCACCTTGCAGTGCTCCCCGGACCCTACGGCGACGACGCGACGCTGCACGTGACCCAGACGCAACCGCAGCCGCGCCCGCTGGAGGCGATGGGCCTGTCGGGGCCGCAGCTTTCGAGCCTGCGCGCGCGCCTGGACGCGGCGCAGGGGCTGGTGGTCATCGGCGCGGCGTCGGGGCACGGTCGCACGACGATGCTGTACTCGATCCTGTCGAGCCTCGATGCGCGACGCCGCAAGGTGATGACGGTCGAGCCGGTGATGGAGATCGACATTCCCAAGATTCCCCAGCGCACACCGGCCGAGGGGACGACGCTGGCACAGCTGGTGCGCGCCAGCCTCGACCACGCCCCGGACGTGCTCGCCGTCGGCGACGTCTCCGACGCCGAATCCGCCGCGTCGGTGGGCGTGGCGCTGCAGCGCGGGGTGCTCGTGCTCGCGGTGGTCGAGTCGGCCGACGCGGTCGGGGCGGTCTCCACGTTGCGCAGGCTCGGACTGACCGACGACGAGCTCGCCGATCATCTGGTCGCCGTGGTGTCCCCTCGCCTGCTGCCGCGGCTGTGCCCCGCGTGCCGAACCGCGGCGCCCGACGACTCCCGCGCGGCCGCGGCAGCCCGCGCCGGTCACCCCGTGCAAGGGTTCACAGCGCCGGGCTGCGAGGCATGTGGCGGTCGGGGTCACGACGGGCGCGTGGGTGTGCACGAGCTGCTGACCCCGGACGCGGCGTTCCGCGAAAAGCTCGCGGCCGGTGCCTCGGCGCCGGTGCTGCGCCAGGTCGGGGGCAGCGAGCAGACCGTGGTCCAGCTCGCGCTGCAGCTCGCCAACGCCGGCGAGGTCGACCTGGCGACCGTGGCCGGGCTGCCGGGCGCGGCCGATCATTTCTCCGCGTCGACGCAAGCGCCGCGATGAGCCGGCCGCAGCGTGGCGGCGCGCTCACTCGCGACGGCGGGCGAGCACGATCCAAGCCACCGCGACGAACCCCGCCGCCAGCGCGAGCAGCCGCAGCCACGCCCCCACGAGGTTGTCGGCCGTGGCGGCGTACTGCGACTCCAGCGGCAGCCGCACGATCGAGCGCAGCTCGTTGACGCGAGCGGTCGCACTCATCGCATCCATCGTCCAGCGACTGATCGTCAGCCACGACAGTTTCTCCGACAGCCCGCCGAGTCGGAACATCAGGCCCGCGAACAACACCTGCGGGACCAGCACGATCGGGATCAGGCTCGTGGCCTTGTCCGGCGTCGAGGCGACCACCGAGATGCACAGCCCCAGCGCGATGCCGGCCAGCCCCGCCAGCGCCGACGTGACCATCAGCTCGACCATCGCCGGCATCACGATGCCGGCGTCGGGCATGCGCACCCGCAGCGCCAACACGCCGAACAGCAGCACGGTCTGCACCACCACCAGCCCGAACAGCACGATCAACTTCGAGGCCAGGTACGGGCCGATCGGCAGCCCCGCCAGCCGCTCGCGCCGCAGGACCGCCGACTCCTTGCAGACTTCGCGGGCGGAGTTGATCACCCCGAACCAGACGCCGACGGTGGCGAGCACGAACGTGAGCTTCTTGGCCTCCAGCCGCGAGTGCAGGCTGTCGGGGTCGGCGACCAGAAACAGCAAGAGGCCGATGATCGGCGCCTGCGCCAGCAGCAGCGCCAGGTTCTTGCGGTCGCGGACCACCAGCTCGACGTAGCGGCGGGTCAGGACCGCCAGCTGCCGTAGCCGCACGCCCAACGAGGGGCGCTTGGCCTGACCGCGGTCTCCCGGCCCCTCCGCCGGCGCCTCGGTCGGGGCCCGCGACAGCCGCTCGACCGTGTACTTGTCGTGCTGAAGCGAGCGCTCGAACTTGTGCTGCCAAAGCAGCGCCACGGGCGGCGGTGGATCGTTCGGATGCGCCGCCCGCCAGCGCGCCCACTCTTGCGCCAAGTCCTCGCGCACGATCGGCGAGTCCTCGTCGGCCTGCCCCTCGGTCTTGGAGTAGATGTCGGCGAAGTCGTCGACCCCGAAGAACTCCAGCGCCTGCGCCGGCGGTCCGAACCAGACCATGCGGCCGCGGGCCAAGAACGCGATGTGATCGCACTGGCGGATGTTGGCCGTCGCGTGGGTCACCAACACGATCGTGTGGCCGGCATCGGCGAGTCGACGCAGCGTGAACATCATGCGTCGCTCCAGGCCCGGGTCGAGCCCCGAGGTGGGCTCGTCCAGGAACAGCAGCGCGGGCTCCGACAGGGTCTCCGACGCGATCGACACCCGCTTGCGCTGACCGCCCGAGAGCTGGTCGATCCGCTTTTGCCGGTGGCGACGCATGTCGACGCTGTCGAGGGCGTCGGCGATGCGGCGCTCGATCTCCTCGGACGTGGTGTCCTGAGGCAGTCGCAGCCGGGCCGAGTATCGCAGCGCTCGCTCCACCGGCAGTGCGCGGTGCAGCACGTCGTCCTGCGGCACGTACCCGAGCGTGGAGCGCCACACGTCGAAGTTGCCGTACAGGTCGTCGCCGTTGATCGTCACCGTGCCCGAGTCGGCCGGGACGAACCCACACAGCGCCATGAGCAGGGTCGACTTGCCCGCCCCGCTGCCACCGACCAGCGCCACGAACTCGCACGGCTCGATCGAGATCGTGGTGTCGTGCAGGATCACCCGACCGCCGCCCACGACCCGGCCGATCCGGGTGGCGTCGAGCCGGATCGCCCGACGGACGTCGAACGTGTCGAGGCTGTCGCCGTCGTAGGTGAGGCGGAACGTGCCGATCTGCACCACGTCACCGGGCGCGAGCGCCCGCTCCTGCTCGACGCGCTCGGCGTTGACGAACGTGCCGTGGCGCGAGCCGTGGTCGACGAGTACGTGCCGGCCGTCACGCCAGCACAGGTCGGCGTGGTGGCGGTCGACCAGGGGCTGGTCGAGGGTGATGTCGGCGTCCGAGCGTCCGATGCGAAGCACCGCCTGGCCGGGCGGGGTCGCGAAGTGCTGGATCGCGGCGATCGGGGGCGCGAGCGGGTTTTCGTAGGTCAGCGTGACGAAGCCGCCGGTCGTCGGATCCGAAAGGCGCACCACGTCGCCGTCGTGGAGGACCTCGTCGGTCACCGGCTCGCCGCGCAGCAAGACGTCGACGTCGGGCGAGGCGGCGACGATCCGGTGCGCCCCGCCGATCCGCTCGATCGTCGCCGATCGGGGAGCCGCCCACGCGGCGTCGAGCACGACCTCGCAATCGGCTCCCGTGCCGACGACCGCTCGGTCCCCCGTCAGCTCGACGGCGACGACGTCGTCGGGTCGCTGCAGACACAGTCTCGCCGTCATGGGACGCCGGCGAGCCTACCGCACAGCGGCCCGATGGCGGATGACACGGCGGTCTCGCCGAGGACGAGCGAGGTGGTGCCCTACTTGCGACGCGTGCGCGTCGGCGCGCCGCCGGACGAGGCCGCACCCACGAACGCGATCCCCTCCTTCAGCAGCGCCCGCCAGCGGCGACGGTCGACCTGCGGGATCGCGACCCACTCGGCGAACACCCGGCCCGCGGGAGCGAAGGGCCGCCCGACCCCCTGTTCGATCAGCTCGGCCACCCGCGGCCGCGGCAGCTTGACCACGAGCCCCGAGCCCTTGAAGTCGACGAGGGCGAGAAACTCCTTGCCCACTCGCAGACACCGCCCACCCATGATCGTGCCCTCGACGACCCGCGGATCGGCGTCGGCGAGATCGGCGGCGAGCTCCCAGAACATTCCCTCGGCTTGGCTCATCTCGTCAGCTCCTCGATCTTGCGCTGCACGTCGCGGCGCTCGGCCGCGTTGCGGGCGTGGGCATGGGCCTGTCGGAGCGAGGCGACCGCGGCGTCGCGCTCCCCGAGCTCGGCGAGCAGGCTGCCCCGCACCAGATGCACGTACGGCTCGTCGACGTCGGTCAGCAGCCGCAGGCCCGCCCGCGGACCCTCGGCCCGTGCGAGCGCGAACGCCCGGTTGACCCGCACGGCCGGCACGGGACGCATCGCCTCCAGTGCCTCGTACAGCGCCGCGATCTCGACCCAGTCGGTCTCCGCGGCCGTCGACCCCCGACAGTGCGTCGCCGAGATCGCCGCCTCGAGTTGGTACGGCCCGGGGCGACCGCGCCGCGCCGCCTCGTGCAGCAGCGCCGTCGCGACCGCGATCGCATCGTGATCCCACCGCGACCGGTCCTGCTGCGGCAGCGCAACGGGCTCGCCGTCGGGTCCGTGACGTCCGCGCCTCCTCGCATCGTGGAGCATCAGCAGCGCACACAGGCCGGCGACCTCGGGCTCGTCGGGGTACGCGTCGCGCAGCGAGCGGGCGAGCCCGATCGCGAGCCGACACAGCGCGACGCGGATCGGCGTCGTGTCGTCGTTGGACCAGTAGCCCTCGGAAAACAGCAGGTGGATCGCCCGCAGCACCGCGGGTAGACGCACGCGCGCGGCCTCGGGCCGCACGCCCTCGCAGTCGCCGCGCTCGCGCAGCCGCCGGCGCGCCCGGGTCAGGCGTTGCTCCATCGTGCGTGGCGCACACCGAAACGCCGCGGCGATCTCGGTGGTCGACATGCCCACGATCGTGGCCAGACACAGCGCGCTCGCCTCCCCGTCCTCGAGGGCGGGATGACAGCAGGCGAACAGCAGGGCGAGCAGCTCGTCCTTCCAGCCCCGGGCGATCTCTCGCTCCCCGACGGCGAGCTGCACCCACGGACTGGCCTGCGCGAGGACCTCCAGACCATCCTGCCGCGGCTGCTCCCAGCGTCCCTTGCGGAGCCGGTCGCGGTGCACGTTCGTCGCCACCGTCGTCAGCCACGCCTCGGGTGAGTCGGGTGTCCCGCGCTCGCCCCACGTGGCGAGCGCCCGGACGATCGCTTCCTGCATCGCGTCCTCGGCGTCGGGCAGGCTCCGCGTCACCGCGAACATCCGCGACAGCACCCGCGGGTAGATCGTTCGCAGCACGCGCGAATCGACGACGGTCATCCCCGCCACCGCCAGCCGACCGGGCGCACTTCGATCGCATGGTCGGCCGTGGGACACAGCTGACGCGCCCGTGCGATCGCCTCCGCCTCGTCGGCGCAATCGACCAGATAAAACCCGACGAGCCACTCCTTGGTCTCGATGTACGGGCCGTCGGTGACCTCGTGCGCGCCGGCCTCGAACACGACCGTCTTGGCGCCCTCGACCCCGTCGAGACGGGCGACCGCGTGTAGCTGCCCGCGCCCCGCCGCGTCGGCCTGCACGGCGCGATGGCCCACCAAGGCCTCGCCGACCCGATCCGGCGGGGGCTCGTGGGCGCCCCGCCGGTAGATCAGCAGCGCGAACGTGGAGCTGCCGCTCACATCCCTCCCGCAGCGCGGCGTCCGTCCAGCGCCCCGGCGCGCAGCTCGTCGAGCCACTGCACGACCATCTCCACGACTCTATCCGGGTTTTCCTCGCTGAGAAAATGAAACCCGTCTCCGAACGCGCGCACTTGCAGCTGCGGCAGCCGCTCGCGCAGCTCGTCGAGCCGCCGATGCCCGCACGGGTTGGCGTGCGAGACGATGACCCCGGGCTCGGCGAACAGCACCGGGTCGCCGTGGCCATGCTCGACGTACGCGATCCGGTGCCCCTGTACCTCGACGAAGCGAGGCTCGAAGGGAAAGTCCGACGGGGGGCTGCAGCGAGGCGCCGTGTGCCGTGCCATCGTCGATCAACCCTTTTGCCACAAGGCGACGGCGGCGCCGCCCGGATCGGCGACGATGGCGAACTCCCCGGCGGGACCGCGGGTCTTTTCCTCGAGCACCCGTGCCCCCAGCGAGCGCGCCTTGTCGGTCGCGGCATCGACATCGGGGACCTCGACGTACGGGATCCAGCCCGCCGACCCCTTTTCGCCCGCCCCCGCGCCGACCCCGGCGAAGGGCGGCTGCGCCCCCTGGGCGAGCATCGTCATCCCCGGCGGGCCGTCGGCGCTGCTCCAGCCCAGCAGGGCCTCGTAAAACGCCGCCGCCTCGGTGGGCTTGTCACTGCGGTTGTGGAACCAGACGAATCCTTTGGCCATGACCCGGTGACGCGCGAGGCCGCCGGGCCACGACAGGCTGCCGCGAAAAAAAAACCGGCCGAGCTCAGGGCAGTCGCGACTGCAGGGCGGTGTGCACGCGGGTGCCGTCGACGTGCACGATCAGCACGTTGCGCAGCCCCGGCACGAGGGTGCGCTCGTCCCCCCTCGACCACACCGGTGCCCAGGTACCCGTATTGACGTACGTGACGCCGGCACGCACCGGTACCACACAGGGGGTGTGGCTGTGACCGAACGTCACCACGGGGGTGGGCAGCAGCGCCGCGATCGCGCGCGCGTAGCCGACGGCATCATCCTCGGCGCTGAAGATCGTCTCGCCGTGCGCGAACCACTCGTAGATGAGAAACAACAGCGGAAACGTGGACAGGGGCACCATCAGCTTGATCCACAGCGGGATCGGCGTCAGTGCCAGCGCCACCGTGCCACTGGTCATCAGTGCCGCCACGACCACGCGGTCGATCCAGAACTCGCGGACCACCCGGTACCAACGCGTGGTGATCGGCTGACGCTTGAGCGCGTCGAGCTCACGCACGGTGTCCACCGACAGACCGACCCGCTTCGCCTCCGCCACCAGCTCCGCGTCGTGATCGGGTGGCCGACGCTGCAGAGCCCCTTTGGTCCGCAGCAGCTTGACCATGACCACGAAGCTGCCGACCAGCCAGGGGATCGCGATGTTGCGGCGACTGAAGGCGTAGTGCTCGAGCCAGTGCAGGATGTAGCGATAGACGTTGAGGATGTAGTCCGAGGCGTGCGGGTTGAAGAACCCCATCTCGCTCATCAGCTCGCGGTTGGACAGGTTGCCCATCGGCAACGCCAACGTCGGCTGGGTGCGCCCCGGGATCGTCGGCGAGAGCAGGTAGCGAAACGAGGTGTAGTAGTCGTACTGCTGCCCGTGCTCGACGTAGATCTCTCCGGGCACATGGAAGAACCATGGTTCGAAGGTCAGAAGCGTCGGCTCGTGCGGCAGGCCCAGGTCGTCGGCGCGATCGTGCACGGCCTGGGCGAAGGCCTCGCGCACGGCCGAAAAGTGCAGCTCTCGATCGTGATTGCCGAGCACGTAGACCACGCGGTGCCCCGCCGCGATCACCCGCGCGAGCGTGGCCACGAAGACGGGGTGGTCGCCGAGCATGCGACGCAGCTTCCAGACCGACTTGACGTCCGTCGCGTCCATGCCGCGACGGCGCTCGGCCGCCGAGACGGGCCAAGGCGCCGGGTCCGGCGTGGCCGTGACGAGGTCGAAGTCCAAGATGTCGCCGTTGAGCACCACGACGCACTCGTCGGTGTCCGCGTGGACGGCCAGGAACTCCTCGACCGCCTCCTGCAGCGCCTCGTCGAACACGAAGCGGCCGGACTTGTAGGACTTCCACCCGTCGGCGTGCTCTTCGACGTCGCACAGGTGCAGGTCGGAGACCACGAAGTAGGCGCGCGTGGCCACGGTCGCGCGAGGGTACCAGCGTCGGCCCCGCGGCGCCTCGGCGCGCCTGGACCACTACGCAAGCGAGCGACGACCGACCAGCGACGCGACGATCACGACGCCGAGCAGGCGTCGCAGGCGTCGGTCGCGTCCGTGCACTGCGCCTGGGCGCGGTCACAGGCCTGCTCGTAGCGAGTCTCGCCCTCGTGGGCTCCGGCGAGGCCGCAGATCTGGTCGGACACGTCGCACGTGGCCTCCGCAATCGCGCAGATCCGCCCGCACGACTCTTCGGCCGGCGTCGAGGCTTCCTCGCCGCGCAGGCCCTCGAGCTCGTCGCCGAGTCGGTCGAGATCCTCGGACAGCTCCTCGAACGAGCGCGGCTCGCCCTCGGGCTCGGCCACCGCTTCCGCGTCTGCACCGCCGTCGTCGTAGCCGAACGCCGAGTCGGCCATCCCCGCGGACGGAGACGCGGTGGCCGGCGCAGACTTCTTGCACGCCCCCACGGCGAGCGCGCCCACGACGAGGGCACACGCGGCGCCCCACGGTCGAATCCCCGCCACCATCAGGGGTTGCCTCCCGAAAGCTCCCGCTCGAGCAGCACGCGGTTCATCTCCAGGGCCTGCTCGTAGGAGGTCAGCGCATCGTCGTCGCGGTCGAGCGCCTCGAGCACCTCGCCCCGCATCGCGGTCAGCCGCGCGGTGAACGGATTGACGTCGAGCTCCGCCGCGTCCTCGCCCAGACCTTCGTCGGCGATCTGCAGCAGCTCGTCGGCGGGCCTGGCATCGATGTCGGGGTAGTCCAAGCGCAGTCGCAGCAAGCGACCGTATACGTCGTGGCGCAGCTGCAGGGCGACGTCGCCACCTTCTTCACGGGTGGGCCATCGCTGCTCCCGCAGGGCTTCGAGCGCCGCGATGGCACCGGCAACGTCTTCCTTTTCTAGAAGCACGTCGACGCGTCGGTGCTCGGCGTCGAGCAGCTGGGCGAGCGCGACGACGGCCTCGGGTTGCTCGGGGGCGAGCTTGCCCGCCTGCGCCAGGCCCACGAACATCGCGAGCGCACCGATCAGGATGCCGCCGACGAGGGAAACGAGACTGCGGTGCTTCACGGCGCACCTCCCATCGAACCGCCGCCGGCCGCACGAGCCTGGGCGATCAGCCGCTCGCGCAGCTGGCCGCGGTCGTCGTCGACCTCTTGCTCGACGCGACGTCGTGCGCCCGGGGCGAGGATCTGAAACTGCCGCTCGAGTGCGGCGGCCTGGCCGGCCGCGACCGCGACCTGTGGCTGTTGTTCGCCGTCGTCGCCCGCCGCCACCGGCGGCGACGGGGTCTGCCCGGCGTTCGGGATCACGATGACGAGCACCGCCGCGGCGGCAGCCGCCGCAAAGGCGGTCCCGCCGATCCAGGTCCACCGGCGGCGCCACCACGGCCGCGGCGCGCTGGCCTCCAGCTCGGCGTCGATGTCGGCCCAGACCGCGTCGAGCCTCGCCTCGGCGAGGCCTTCGGGCGCCCGGGCGTGGCGCAGCAGGTGCACCACGGCCAGCTCGTCCTCCACGCTGCCGGCGAGACCCTCGGCCTCCTGCCCGGCGCGCAACGCGACCTCCCAGTCCTCGGAGAGGACTTTCGGCTTTCGCGCCGGTCGGCCGTTTTCGTTGCCCGCGGACATCACGTCACCTCTTCGTGCCCCGGAACGCCGGCCGCGACGCATCGCTTACGGCTGTCCCTCGCATGGGTTCCCGTCTTCCCAACGACCATCATGGCTCACCTCCAAATGCGACGCCCTGCTTTTCGCAGGCCTGTCGAAAGCTCTTGCATGCACGAAACAGGAGCACGTCCAGCGTGCCGATCTTGACCTCGAGCGCCTCCGCGCACTCCTCGCGGCTCTTGTCCTCGAGCAGTCGCATCCGCAGCACCGCGGCGTAGCGCGGGTTGAGGCCTTCGAGAATGGTCTCGATGCGCGTGCGCAGCTGCGTGCGTTCGATCTCTTCCTCGCCCGCCGTGCTCGCGGAGCCACCGCCGAGCGCCTCGACGTGGCCGGCGAAGGCGCCGCGCAGTCGTTGACGTCGGCCCGACGCCCGCAACAGATCCCGCGCCTTGTTCTTGGCGAGCACCTTGAGCCAGCCGTAGATCCCGCTGTCACGCCAGGTGTAGCTGGCCAGCGCCCGGTTGGCGGCGATGAACGTCTCGCGCAGGCAGTCCTCGGCGTCGTCGCCGTCGCCGAGCATGGGAACGAGCACGTAGCCGTACAGGGTGCGCGCGTACGCGCGGTAGATCTGAGCGAAGGCGCGCCGATCTCCTTTTTGGGCCCGGGCGACGATCTTGTCTTCGTCCGGGAGCAGGGGCGCGCGGGGGCTCACCGGGGGCGAGGGTACATAAGGTTCGCGGCCGGGGTGCACGGCGCGGCGGGTCGCGGCGGGCGAGCCGGTTTCGTGGTCACGGGCCGGCCTGGTGCGTGGCACGATGCGGGCCGTGCCGCGACTGGACGCGTTGGTGGCCCGGGCGGTCGGCTGCGGTCGCAAGGGGGCAAAGCGGCTGTGCCGGGCCAAGCGGATCGTCGGCGAGGACGGTACCGTGCTCGACGACCCGGGGTTTTCGATCGTGCCCTCGCAGCTGCCGCTGACGGTGCGCGTCGACGGCGAGCCCGTCGTGCTGCGGGTCCGCTTCGACCTGCTGCTGCACAAGCCGGTGGGCTGTGTCACCGCGCACGAGGACGCGCGGCATGCCACGGCCTATGGCCTGCTCGAGGGCGCCCCGATGTTCGCGGAGCTGCGCGCGGTCGGGCGACTCGATCTCGACACCAGCGGATTGCTGCTGTGGACGACCGACGGCACCGCGGTGCACAAGCTGACCCACCCGCGCTACGCGGTGCCGCGCACGTACCACGCCGGACTCGCGGGACCATGGCGCGACCCGCCGACCGAAGGCTTCGTGCTCGACGACGGGCACGCACCGCGCATCACGGACCTGTCGGCGCTGACCGAGTCGCAGACCCACCCGGGGTTGCGCCGGTCGGAGACGGCGACGCACCACGCGTCGATCACGATCACGACCGGACGCTTCCACGAGGTGCGGCGGATCTTCGCGGCCCTCGGCACGGAGGTCGTCGACCTGTGCCGCGTGGCCTACGGTCCCGTGACGCTGCCCGTCGATCTGCCGGCCGCCGCGTGGCGCCCCCTGGATCTGGCCGAGCCGTTCCGGGGCCTGTCGCCGGTGGCGTGACGCCGGGAGGCCGGCGTACCCTTCGCCGCATGTCCTCGCTCGCCCGCGCCGCCGCCGTGTGCGGCCTGCTCGCTCTCGCCTGCGACACGGCCCCGCCCCCACCCGAGCCCACCGGGGCCAAGCCGCGCCCATCCGAACCCACGGCGGACTCGGCCGCGGCGACCACCCCGGCGAGCGAGACCGCCGACCCCACCGGGCCCGACGAGGCGCCCGCCCCCGACGCCCAGCAGGAGCCGATCGGTGACCCCGAGCCGATCGCGTCGACCGATCCCCACCCGTTTTCGGTGCTCGACCTGCTCGGCATGGATCGGATCTCCGACCACCAGGTCTCGCCCGACGGCAAGACGATCGTGTTCGTTCGGCGCGTCACCGATCTCGAGCACGACAAAGGACGCACGGACCTGTGGTCGGTCCCGGTCGCGGGCGGTGCCCCGACGCGGTTGACCGAAGACCCCGCCTCCGACGGCAACCCGCGCTTTTCGCCCGACGGCAAGACCCTGTACTTCGTGTCGAGCCGCTCCGGGTCGCCGCAGGTGTGGTCGATGCCGGCCGAGGGCGGCGAGGCCACGCAGGTGACCGACCTGCCGCTGCCGATCGGCAACCTCGCCGTCTCCCCCACCGGCGATCGCATCGCGTTCTCCACCGACGTGTTCGTCGACTGCGAGGACATGGCCTGCACCAAGACGCGCCTGGACGAGGCCGAGGCGAGCGAGGCGACCGGGATGGTCTACGACCGCCTGTTCGCGCGGCACTGGGACACGTACAAGGACGGCCGGCGCTCGCACCTGTTTACGCTCAAGCTCGGGGGCAACGCGGCGCCGATCGACGTGACGGCGGGGCTCGACGCGGACGCGCCGTCCAAGCCGTTCGGCGGCACCGAGGAGTTCACGTTCTCCCCGGACGGTCTGACCCTCGTCTACACCGCGCGCGTGCAGCCCAAGGACGAGCCGTGGTCGACCAACTTCGACCTGTTCGCGGTGTCGGTCAAAGGCGGCAAGGCCAAGAACCTCACCGACGACAACGAGGCGTGGGACACCCACCCCGTGTTCTCCCCCGACGGCAAGACGCTCGCGTACACGGCGATGGCGCGCCCGGGCTTCGAGGCCGACCGCTTCCGGATCGCATTGATGACCTGGCCCGAGGGCAAGAGCACCACGCTGACCGAGAAGTTCGATCGCTCGATCGCGGAGATGTCGTGGTCGGCCGACGGCACGAAGCTGCTCGCGGTGGCGCAGGATCTGGGCCACAAGGCCTTGTTTTCGATCGACGCCACCACGGGCGGGGTGACGCGCATCGCCCACGAAGGGACGATCGGTGGGCCGGTGGCCGTGGGCGAGGACGTCGTCTTCGCACGCCACGACCTGCGCCACCCCACCGACCTGTGGGCGGTGTCCGGCGCCGGGGGTCAAGTCCGGCAGATCACCGACATCAACGCCGACAAGGTCGCCGCGGCGCAGATGGGCAAGCCCGAGCAGTTCACCTTCACCGGCGCGGGCAACGACGAGGTCTACGCCTGGGTGGTGGAGCCGGCCAACTTCGAGGAAGGCAAGAAGTACCCGGTCGCGTTCCTCATCCACGGTGGGCCGCAGGGATCGTTCGGCAACATGTTCCACTACCGCTGGAACGCGCAGACCTACGCCGGGGCCGGCTACGGCGTGGTGATGGTCGACTTCCACGGCTCGACCGGCTACGGCCAGGCCTTCACCGACGCGATCCGCAAGGACTGGGGTGGCAAGCCGCTGGTGGACCTGCAGAAGGGACTGCAGGCGGCGCTCGACAAGTACCCCTGGCTGGACGGCGACAACGTGTGTGCGCTCGGCGCGAGCTACGGCGGGTTCATGATCAACTGGATCGCCGGCAAGTGGCCCGACCGGTTCAAGTGTCTGGTCAACCACGATGGCGTGTTCGACCAGCGCTCCATGTACTACGCCACCGAAGAGCTGTGGTTTCCGGAGTGGGAGCAAGGCGGGCCGTACTACGAGGCCGCCGCGACCTACGAGGCGCACAACCCGGCCCTGTTCGTCGACCGCTGGCAGACGCCGATGCTGGTCGTGCAGGGCGCCAAGGACTACCGGGTGCCGGAGACGCAGGGTCTGATGGCGTTCACGGCGCTACAGCGCCGCGGGGTCGAGAGCCAGCTGCTGGTCTTCCCGAACGAAAACCACTGGGTGCTGTCTCCAGCCAACTCGATCCAATGGCACGAGACGGTCGGCGCCTGGATGAAGCGCCACCTCGGAAGCTGACGCTGCGTCAGGGTCGCGGCGCAGGCGCCCCGGCACTGGTATCCTGTGTCGACCGCGAAACATCGTGCCCCGGGGGCGCGTTGACCTCGGCGGTAGCCACCGTGTAGCCGTGAGCAAGTCCCCAGACGCCCTCGACGCGATTTGCGAGAGCCTCTCGCGAGAGCAAAAGCAAAAGCGCGCGCATTTTCTTCCCGCGCTGATGCTGGCGGCGATCATCGTGATCGGGACGCTCGTGACGATGAGCGTGCGGCCGGACCTGATGCGGCAGCCGCCGGCGCAGCTGGCGATGCAGATGCTGCTGTGGGTGATCTGCTTGGTCATCATGCCGGCGATCGGGGTGGGCCTGTTTTTTCCCGGCCGGCGCACGCGCATCGTGCTGGCCCTGGCCGCCGTCGCGGCCGCG
>CALBMM010000074.1 GCA_937896535.1 uncultured Pseudomonadota bacterium | reverse complement strand
GGAGAAGCCGCCGGTGTGTCGAAGGAAAACAAGTACAGCGACAAAAGCAGAAAGACCGTGCATGACGCGAAGTCCATTCGGCGAAGCTTTTGAGGTTCACCTCACTACGTCGTGTGTCATCGAAGATTGTTCGAGGAGTATGTGTGAAGCGGATGAAGTCCTGAGCGCTGGCGTGTCAGCGATGCGAGCGGGAAAAGGGCGATAGACCCGGGGCCGGGTGCTGACCAACAAGGCCCCGGGTCGCAATACGACCGAATCTCGAGCGTGCGGCCTTTCTCGACGGTTCAGCCTTCGACGAAGTAGGTCTGGCGCCACACCGGTGCGGCCTCGTCGGCCAGCATCGCCGGATCGACGCTCACCTCGAGCGCGATCGGATCGCCCTGACGGCGGAGCTGCCCCGACAGCCACTCGCGGGCGCCCGCGGACGGCGTCCACGTGAGCACACCGTCGCTCCCCGTGCCCAAGGTCCCGTCGAGCGCCACGGGCTGGCGGCCGTAGACGGCCCCCGTGCGTGCCGCCGTCAGGGGTGCCTCGGCCGTGACCACCACCCCGAGCCGACGACGTCGGCGGGGCATGTTCCGCAACGAGAACGCGGGCGCGAGCTGGATGCGATCGAGTGCGTCGAGCGGGATCGACGCTCCGGCGCGCAACGGCGTGACCCGTCCGTCCGCGCCGACCCATTCCGTACGACCGATCGCCGGCGCCCCGAAGCGCATCAGCGCCGAGACGGCCGCGTCCCGGCCCGCCCCCGGCGGCAGGGTGAGCCCGTCCCCCGGTGCCGTGATCACACGGTCGAGCACGAACGGATCGTCGAGGACCGGCAGCACGATCCGCGGGCCGTCGTCGTTGACCGCGTTCCATAGCGCGGCGAGCTGACCGAGCACATAGCCCTGAAACTGCTGCAAGCCCGCGATCTTGGCGCACAACGCCTCGAGCGCCGTCTGCACGTCGAACTGTCCCTTCAGCTGGCCCTCGAGCAGCGGACACGGCTCCCAGGTGATCTCTTTGGCGATCGACAAGTGGGCGCTGAAGATGTGGCGCTGCGCCGTGGGCTGCCCGGCGGCGTCGAGCAGCGTCGCCGAGACCCGCTGCACGGGAAGGCCGACTTCGGTGCCGAGGATGAACTGCACCTGGGCCTCGCCGTTGACGTCCGTGCGCACCACCGCCTCGAGCGTCCGACTCCCCCCGGGCCACGGCGTGATCTCGACGACGTTCGCGCTCGCGTGGATCGCCCCACCCGTGAACTCGTCGAGGTTGTTGCCGTCGAGCATGCGGTTGAGGTCGGCAAAGCGCACCCGTGCCCCCTGCACCGGAACGCCATCGTCGGCAATGCGCACGCGCAAGGCGATCTCGAGGGTCTCTCCGGGATTGCCGATCTGCCCGTCGCCCCCGGCCGGTGTCAGCGTCCGCGGCTCGTGCACGTGCGCGACGAAGTGGGTCGCCAGGTGCGTCGGCGCGTCCGATGCATCCAGCAGCGTCGCTTCGACCCGCTGGGCCGCGGCCGGCTGGTACAGATCGCCGATCTCCTCGGGGCTGACGCCGGGGCCGAGTCGCCACCACGCCACCGCGATCCCGTCGGTGTCCGTCGTCGCGACGAGCGTGTTGGCGGCTCCAGCCACGCCACCGTTTTCGTTCGGCTCCTGCGTGGAGACGACGCCGCCGCCGGGGGCGAGCACCGTCAGCCGCACACGCGCGCCGATGACCGGGTTGTTGCCCCGTGTCACCCCCACGCGGATCGGTGCCGGCAGCCAATGCCCCGCGCGGGCGTGCTGACCGTCGCCCCCACGGTGGTCGAGCGAAACGAGCTCGGACAGCGGCGGCACGACGCGTCGGCAGTCGCGGAGGTTGGACCACGTGGTGCCATCGAAGTCGACGAGCGCCAGTCGAGCGTAGTGACGCGCCGGACCGTGGGGCGTCAGCGCCAGCGGCAGCCCTCCCCCGTCCACGGGCCAGTCGATCTGCCGGTCCGTCGTGCCCGGCAGCACCGCCGTGCGCGCCGAGACGAGCCAGTGGTCTCCCGTGCGCCACGAGCCTCCCGCAAAGCGGGCCTCCACGCCATCTGCGATCCGGATCCAACCATCGGCGGTCACGTCGGGGTCGACCAGGTTCGCGACCACCGACCGCGCGCCGAGACAGTCCCAGCGTCGTACCTGCGTGTGGCGATCGGCGTCCGACTGCGGCACGGGCGTCAGCGGCCCCGTCACGCTCGCGTCGCCGGGATCGAGCAGCGTCAGCGAGTTGCGCGTCTTCGCGTCCACCTCCGCCAAGATGCCGGGCCGATCGAGCAACTCGTCGTCGTCGGAGGTGAGCTCGACCCATTGGCCCACGTCGAAGCCGTGGGTGCCGCCCGGGCCGATCCGATCGACGACGACCTCGAGCGTGTCGAGATGATCGCGCCAGCTCCCGACGACCGACGCGTTGTCGCGAGCCCACTTGAAGTCGGGCTCCGAGCCCGGGTCCACGCCCCCGGGCGCCGTGGGATCGAAGTTGCCCTCGTGAACCTGCACCCGGAACACGTCGTTTTGGATCCCGGTGAAGCCGGCGGTCTCCGGCACGATGCACGGCGTGTTCGGACCGGCCGAGGCCGCGACGCGTACCTCGAGCGTGCCGGTGGGGCCCTGCACGAGCGCGTCCCACTCGCCGAACGTGGTGGCGCAGGTCGGCGCGACCTCGTTCGTCGTCACCGGCAGCGCCTTGACCTGCCACACGACCTGCATGCGCGTCGTCGTGTCCGGGCCACCGAGCGCGACCTCGCGGATCGCCGGGTCCTGCACGGCCGTGACCGGTCGCTCACGCGCCTCGAGGTACAGCAAGTACAGCCCGGGCGCGGTGGGAAGCGCGGCGTCCGGCAGCCACGGCTGCGCGTCGAACTCGATCGGGCCGGGTGCGTCGAGGCGGCACCGCAGGCCGTCGACGTAGTACGTGCCGGGACCGATCTGCAGCCCGGCGCCGCCGATCGTGATCTCCATCCCCGGGTCGGCCTCGGGCGCGCCGACTCGGCCGAACGTGTGAATGCGACCGGTACGGACGTCGTGCAGCAGGATGTCGACCTGCTCGTTGTCGTCGGCGTCGACGTGGGTCCGCCCTTGTTGGGAGCGGACGCAGGTGTACGACTTGGAGGGGTCGAAGAGAACGCGAGAGATGTCGCCGTGCATCGCTGACTCAGCTTTCGATCAACAGCCCGGCATCGAGACCGAACCGCAGGTACTGCCGCAGGGCCTTGCGAAAATTCGCTTCGCGCCGCGAGAGTTGGAGATGGTGAAAGGCGCCGACCTCCGAGCCGTCTTCGCCTCCCGTCGCCAGCTCGACGGCGACGGTGGGAGACAGCAGGCCGTAGCCGGGGTCGCCGAACGTGGTGGAGACGTAGGCGGGGCGCAGCCGGGCACGGAGCCGCGCCCGCTCGGCCGCGTCGGCGGCGCGCGCCATCGCGGTATCCGGCTGACAGCGATACCGCCGCGGCCCGTGGGCACCGGGACGGACATACGAGAACCGCAGGCAGCCGGTCTGGTGCTGCTGCACGTCCATCGGCCCGTCGAAAATCGAATCGTCGCCCGAGAGCGTGCGCGCTCGGATCGCTCCCAGCAGCGTGCTGCCCTCGACGATCACGGCGGTGCTCGGTGCGTCCACCGCCGTGGGGTCGCCCTGCACGATGCTCTGCTCGATGCGCAGCTCCGCCGTCGGCGCGTCGCCACCGAAAGAGCCCACCCGAGACCGATGCAGGCGCACCCGCAATGCCGCGTTCGGCAGCCCGACGCCCAGCTGGACCTCGATGCCTCCCCCGCCCGCCGCCACGTCGCAGTGGGACAGATCGAGGCGCTCGAGATCGCCGGGCTCGACGACGAGGCGACCTTCGATCGACAAGCCGTTGAGGAACAGTCCGCCCGGTCGCTGCTCTGCTCCCGGTGCGACCCCGCCCGCCACGGCCACGTCGCCGAGGACGACGGCGCGCGTACGGCTGGGCACGACGCGTTCGCTGGAGCCGCCTGCGCCATCGGGCACGATATCGACGGAGGCGGCGACGATGTGCAGCCGCGCCCCTTCCGGCAGCGAGATCGTGGACGTCGGCGCGTCGTAGATCCGACTCTCGGGCGCGACCGCCACCTGGTCCGGACGCGTACGACCTCCGAGCACGACGATCCGCCCGACCACGCCGGAGCCCCCGCCGGCGACATGGGTGTTCCACGCGTCGACCGCGTCCGACAGGGTCGCAACCGCGCCGAGCTCTGCCGCGATCGTGGCGTTGCGCGTCACGTAGCGGGTCCAGGTGACCGCGTCTTCCTCCAGCTGCGCCGCGTGCGAGGCCGTCCGGTCGACCACGTCGGCGCCCAGGCCCATCGAGCCGTACGCGTAGTCGACGAGCACTTCGTCGGTCGCCGCCGGCACGTCGGCGATGGCGAACACGAGTCGGCCGAGCTCGGGATCGACGGCGACCGTACCGACGGGTGGCCGATGACTGGGCACCGCGGCGCCCACGTCGGCGAGGTTGCAGATCTCCAGAGGCAGCGCCGGGCCGATGCCGGCACCGGTCTGTACCCGCACGCCGAACGCCGGATCGGGGGACAGATACGCCGGCGGCAGCGTGCCCTGCGACTCGGCCCACAACGTGGCCCGTGACAGCGCGTGGGGCACGTCGACGGCGGAGGCCAGCGACGTGATGTCGGTCTGCGTGCGCGGCACGTTGAACAACGGCTGGTCTGCGCCGTGCGGATCGAAGCGATACCAGCCCACCTCGCCACCGATCGCGCGCGCGGTCGAGCGCGTGATCTCGGCGCTGCCCACCCGCCACAGGTGCACGCCGAGGTTGGGTAGGTTGTAGCGACCGCGCGCCGTCTCGATCGAGCGCACGTCCGCGAGGTGAGCGTGCGGGTCGAAGGGCCCGTCGACGTGCTCCAGACGGACGGGGTCGCGCAAGTCGATCGTGCCGCCGAGCGCCGGCATCGCGCCGGGCTCGCGCACGTGACGGAGGTTGGCGGTGACCTCCGTGCGCTGAAAGTACTCGACGGCGCGCGCCCGAAACCCGGTGAGGTCGAACGCGAGCTGCTCGACGACGGCCGCAGTGCCCTTGCGGCGACGGTACGCGATCGTATTGGCAACGTAGGCACGCTGCGAGAAGCCGGCCGCGTCCAACGGCCACATCGCGTGCACCCCCAACAGCTCGGCGAGGTATGGCAGCAGCCACTCCTCGCACGTCTCGACGAACCAGTTGTCGTACGTGGTGTCGATGTCGGCGACGACCGTGTCGAGCTCCTGCTGCAGCACGGCCATCAGCGCCCGCAGTGGCTGGCCCTGCGCGAGATCGCGTTGCCGGTAGACGGCCGGCAGGAGCGTGTAGAGGCGATCGGGCTCCAGCATCGGTCAGTCCATCCAGTGCACGTCGAGGAGGTCGGGGTCCACGAGCAGCAGCTCGGCCCGCGTCACGGTGGTGCCGTCCCAGACCGGACTCGCCGCCGCGAGACGAGGACGGGGAATCTGCGAGGTCCAGCGCCGATACAACGCCTCGAGGTCCACGGCGAGGACGCCCGCGACGGCGTGCAACGCGGTCACGACCTCCGATGCCTGCACCGGCTGCCCGAAGCCACGCTCCGAGAAGCCGAATGCGACCAACAGCTGCGCGACGATCTCGGCCTTGATGTCGTCCTTGCGCCGGGCGGGATCGGTCTTGACCCGAACCCGCACACCGAAGCGAACCTCGTGGTGGATGTCGACGAGCGCCACGTGGGACGGATCGGCCCAACGCTCGATCGCGGTTCGGAGATCGGTGACCGTCGTGCCCGCCGGATCGAGCACTTTGCCGCTGGCCGACGCGACGGTCACGTGAACGAAGGTCCTCTTGCCGTCCCACAGCCGCACCGCCCGCGCCTTGCCCACGCCGGGAAAGCCCGCGGCGTAGTCCTCGTAGTCGGACACCGAGACGAGTCGGTCCATGGTCAGCACCGTGCGGGGCGCCTGGCCGCGGATGTCGTCGTGGGCCTGTGCATCGGCAGCGCCGCCGGCCGGAAGTGGATTGGTCACCGAGGACACGCCGAGCGGTCGCGTGCGCAGCAGCGTCAGCTGTCCCGCTGCGACCTCGCCCACGAGGCCTGTGCCCTTGCGGTAGCGCGCGACCACGTTCTCGACGCCCGTCGTCGCTCGCGCCCCGCGGATCCCGTCGCCGAGCTGGACGATCGCGCGACCATCGAAGGCGGTACGCAGCTCGTACACCTTGTCGCGCGGCCCCGCGTCGAGCAAGCGAGGCACCGCCGACCACCGCGCGCCGTCGATCCAGACCTGGGCCGTGCTGATCGCCCCGGCGCCACTGCCGTCGGCCACGTAGGTCAGCGACGGCGTCTGCCTGAGCTCGAAGCGTTGGTGGGCCGTCGCGGCGTCGCCACTGCCGAGGTACTCCTGCGACACCGTCTCGCCGTGGGTCGCCATCGCCACGTTGCCGAGGATCTGCAACGAGTCGCGCCGGTACTCACCGGCGAGCGCCACCATGAACTCGACCACCGTCCGCGTGCCGTCGCTCGTCGTGTGGCACGCTTTGACCGTCGCGGTCTCCACTGCGACCTCCTCGGTGGCGACGTCGACGCCCTGCACGAGCACGACGCGACCGGCCGGCATCGGCGTCACGAGTCGATCGAGCTCCACGCTGGTACCGGCGACCGAGGTCGTCCATGGCTCGGCCGCGATCGTCAGCTCCTCGCTCGCGTGATGGACCACCGTGGACCGGCGCTTGAACCGGGTGAGCCGCTCGTAGCCGTCGAGGAACACGCGGGTGCACTTGGCGGTGAGCGTGAAGTCCTCCCGCGACGTCGGGCTGACCTTCGTGACGCGATACGACTCGACCTCCGTTCGATCCTGCAGACAGATCCACGAGCGCACGACGATGTCGGGGTACTCCCGGTCGAGGTCGATGACCCCCTGAGGCTCGTCGGCGGCGAGGTACTTCGAGACCGTGGTGTCGCTCGCCAGATCGAACCCGGGCCACTTGGTCTTGCCGCTCGCCCCGAACTCCTTGCGAACGTCGGCGCTGAGCGCCCGCAGATCCGGGGCGTTGAAGCCGAACAGCGAGCCCCTCGCCCGGAACACGAAGACCTGCTGGTCGAGCGAGGCCGGATGCGTCCGCGGCAGGCCCGGCGGATCGGGCATGTTCTCGTGGTCGCCGAGTGCGCGGTCGAGCTGCACGAGGGTCGAGTCGCCGGCGTGGTCGAGCTCGACCTCCGTCACGAAGCGCAGGTCCCATCGCTCGGTGAGCTGAGCGCCGTGGTCCTGCGTTCTCCTCCGCCCGACGACGAGCAGTGCGTCGCCGACCGACAGCCGCGTCGCCACGCCCTTCAGATACAGCTGGGTGCTGGTGTGATCGATGACCTGCGTGCGGGTTCGCGCCGCCCGCAACGCGTTCCACTCGCCCCGCGCTTCGAGCGGCTCGATCGTCTCGAACACCTGCATCTGCTCGTCGGCCATCGGCACGCTGGCGACCGCGGTCCCTTCAGGCACGTCGACCTTCTTTGCCGAGGTCGGGGCCGTCTCGAGCGTAAAGGCCAGGCGCGTGGAGGCAGCGACGCCCGGATGTGGCTGGTAGCCGATGCTGCGCGCGAGCTCGTGGACCGAGAGCCGGCGCACCGCCGTGCGCACGAAGCCTTCATTGAGCGCACGCTCGCCGTAGAACGTGAGCACGTCGCACACGCAGGCGAAGGCGTCGAGCACCGCGATGACCCCGTCGTCGAGACTGCGGGTGGTCAATGCGGCGAGCGGGCGCGACGGCGCGTCGCCGGGCTCGGCCCCCGGCACCTCGCGACGCGGCAGGTCGGCGATCATCCGCGCGAGAAACTCGGGCTGGGTGCCCACGCGATAGCGAATCGTGGGCTGCCGCGGCGGGTTGTCGCGTACGGGCTCGTCCCCGGCGCGACAGCAGCCGTCCTGATCGGTGCTCATGCGCCACCCTCCATGAAGAAGCGAATCTGTCCGTGATCGGGCGCGTTCGGATCGTTGTCGCACCGCGCGATTTCGAGGCGCTCGATCACGATCTTGCCGTCGTCGATCTCGGTGCCCTGGGGTCGGCCGCGGCGACGGAAGCGGTTGTCGTTGTCCCCGGGCACGGCGGCCGGCGTCACGTCGACCCAGCGCACCCCCGGCACGGCGCTCGCGCGCGCGATGATCGGACTGAGGTAGATGTCGTCACCGAAGGTCAGCGCGTCGGGATGGAAGTGACCGCGCCGTCCGTCGGGGAGGTCCAGTCGTGAGAACTCCAGGTACAGCTGGCGCTGCACGTGCTCGGCGTAGTGGGTCGGCGCCACGCAGACCGTCAAGGCGATGTCCAAGGGCACCCACTGCGGCGCGGCCACGTGCACGTCGTAGCCCGCGAGGCGGTAGCGCTCGAGAAACGCCGACATCTCGGCCACGAAGTCGTCGTCGACCTCCAGGCCACGGATGCGGTCGATGCTCACGAATACGGTGTGCCAGCTCCCGGTCCACTCGATCGTCGCCACCGCCTGCTGCACGCCGGGATGGCGACGGGCGACCTCGGTCCAGTCCTCGACGGTGACCGCCCGCTCCTGCCGACGAAACGCGTGCGGGGCGTACAGGCGAACCTGCTCGATCGACTCCGGCCGCTCGCCCCCGACGGCGGGCAGCGGGTTGGCAACCCCGATGATGGCGGCCGCGGCGAAGGGGTCGACCAGGCCCTGGTCGACCACGAGGTGGGCGAGCGCATGCGCTCCCACGTTGCCATCGGGTCCGCTCCCGACCCGGAAGACGGCGGCGAACGTGCTGGTGTCCAGCGGCCGGCGCCCCTTGCGGTCGTCGCCGAAGCGCAGCCAGGCAGAGCGATCATTTTCCATCTCGACGACGAAGTCGCGCGACGAAGGACCGCTCGCGAGCAGATCCGTTTGGGGCGTCCAGCGCTCCCCCTCGCCCTCGAGCACGATCTCGGGCTGCGCCTGCCGCGGTGCCTGTCGGATGACGCGGCTGGCGGACGCAGAGGCATCGTACGGTTCGCGAAACGTCAGTGCCGGCTCCGACAGCAGCGTACGCAGCCGGCCCTGGTTGCCGAACGGCTGTAGCCGCAACGGCCGGTCGCCGGCGGTCTGCATCGTGCGACCGTGGTCGACGAGCACGAGGTTGGCGCGCGCGACCGCGAGGATCTCGTCGTCGGCCGACAACGGCAACGCAGCCGGCAGCGCGTCGTCGGCGTGCCAGCGAACGTCGATGACCTGCAGAGGGCCCCCGGCGTGCTCGACCAAGGGGTCGCCGTACGGGGCGGACACGTCGACCAGTCGCACCACGTAGCGTGCGGCCGGGTCGGCATCGGCGATCTGCCGCGTGTCCGGATCGCGAACCTGCTCGAAGAGCAAGAAGTCCCCCGGCATCAGCGCGAGCCGTCCATCCGGATCGCGCAAGGTCGCGGCCGTCGCCCCCTTGGGCAGGCAACAGTCGGTATCGCCCCATGTGTGGACCTCGATCTCGGCGTGCGCATCGACCAGGGTGCGCACCGGGTGCATCGCTTCGAACACGATCGGCGCATGCGCCAGGGCGTCGGGCTTGGCATGTTCGCGAATCACCACGCCGTGGTCGGGCACCCGCGTCAGCATCATCGCCCCCGTCTCGAGCAGCGCGGGCTGCCCCGGACCGCGCACCAGCGAGGCCCCCGCGGCCACGCGCAGGGCCACGAAGGCACGCGCGTTGCAGCCTTCGTGCATCACATAGTCACGCAAGCGCGCATGGCGTCGTACGGACGGGCGGGTCCTCGCGGTGGAGGGGTATGTCTCCGTGCTCGCCGCCTCGAGGTAGTACGAGGCCCGGTCGGCCGCGAACGCCAGGGCCTCCACGATCGCCGTGCGTGTCGCGGCGGGTGCGTCCGAAGGCTCGTCGGGCTGCGTGAGCGCGAGCCGCTCGAACATCAGGCGACGAAAGCTGGCGTAGTCCCGCGCCAGGTAGTCGATCGCCGGCGCCTGCGGTACGGGCCTCGTGCACGTGTCGTCGTCGCGGCAGTCGAAGTCCGACGGGCACTCCACCTTGAAATCGAAGTCGACCTGGCTCGAGCGACGATCGAACCCCAGCGGAGGCAGCACGTCCCCGGCGCCGCCGCGCAGTCGAAGCTCGTAGCGCGAGAAGTCGCCGTAGGCCTCCAGCATCACCACGAGCCAGTGATCGGGGTTGGTCACCTCGAGCTCGAGGCTCGACAGCCACGCACGCTCGGGGAGAGTCAGCTCGGGGTCCACCGTCGCGTCCACCCCCACCCCGCCCGGCTGCGAGACGCTCGGCAGGTGGAACGCCCAGCGCACCCGTGGGTCGATGGTCCGCACGCCGCCGCGGATCGTCACGGAGTCGCCCGTGAGCGTGTCCACGCGGTCGGCGAACAGGAACTTCACCAGCAGCACGCGCTGCCGCAGCGGGTTCGGAACGCCATCGCCGTCCTTGACCACGACGAAATCGATCGCGTTGAGACGCCCTGGTCCGGGCGGCTGCTCCAGCAGCAACTGACGGCGACCGTCGGTCTCGCAGCGGTACTCGTGCGTCATGACTGCTTCAACCTCCGCTCACGAACGTCTCGATGCGCGGCTCGTCCTCGCCCCGCAGCGAGTACGCGAGCGTCACTTCCACCTCCGCGTCGCGGGCCACCACCGTGACGTCGTAGACCTCGATGTACTCGGCCAGCCACTGCTGCAGCCCGCCCCGCACCAGATGCTGCGCTGCGGCCTCGATCTGCTCGCCGCCGGGCTCGAACACCAGCTGCTGCACGCCCGTACCGAGTCGCGGGCGATTGACCCGCTCGCCCGGCGAGGTGAACAACACGGCCTCGATGAGCTCGCGGACGTACGCGGCCCGATCGTGCGGCTGCGCGGAGCGTCCGGTTCGATCGATGGAGAAAGGAAATCGTAGCGGCATGGGCTCGCTCTCACTGCGCGATGACGCGGGGCTGGGTCGCGGTGATGACGGCGGGCCCCTGGGGGGCCTGCTCGGGGCTCTTGCACAGCCCGACCGACGACTGGATGAGGACGGGCTGGCCGTTGGCGCGGACGCGGGTCGCCGGCGCGGTCCACTGCACCGTGACGCATGGCGAGGGCTTGCCGCCGGGCAGCGTGAAGGCGCACGCCGCCACCGTCCCGACATCGGCCAACACGAGTACCGGCTTGCCCATGACGAACACGCGTGGCTGCGTCGCGACGTTGGAGACCTTGCCGCCGTGCGGACAGGTCATGACGGAGGTCGGGTCGAGCACGGGTCCAGGCATCTCAGATCACCTCCAGCGCGCCGTTGTTGACGCTGACACGCGCCGGGTCGAGACGAATGCTCGACTTGCCGAGCGACAACTCGATCCCCAGCGCGTTGATCCGCACCGTTGCCGGGGCGGGAGCCGTCGGCGGCAGCACCATCGCGGTCAGCCCCAGCACGTCGTCGAGCGACAGCTCCATCGTCAGGGTCTTGATCGTGCGCGTGGTGGGCGACAGCACGTTGGGCGGCGTCTGCCCCGGGCCCCAGAAGCACCCGGCCCAGATCGGCAAGTCCGGATCGCCGGCCTCGAACTCGACCCAGACGCTCGCGCCGATCATCGGGAGCATCAAGAAGCCCTCCAGCGGCCCCGCGAACGGCACGCAGGGCATGGCCCAGTTCATCACGTTGGGTCCGAGCACGTCGGGGCACGAGACCTGGAGCCGCCCCTGCTTCTGCGGGTCGACGTTGTTGATCACCATTCCGCGGTACTTGCCGAAGTAGGTCTTCATGGTCGCACCATCGGTGTGTTGGACATGACGCCGTCGCGCATCAGCGAGAACGACTGCGTGTACTTGCCACGTGCGATCGAGTGACTGACCGAGCTGCAGTACCAGTTGCCGTCGAACGTGAGGCCAGCCCCGCGCACGCCGACGAGCTTGCGCGCGCGTAGAATGCTCCCGTACCGGGCGACGTCGACTTCGCCCGAAGCCGTCACGGCCTGCGCCTCGGCACGTGCCATCTTGGCCGACGCGACCGCGATCGCACGCAGCGCGTCGCCGCCCTGCGGGTCTTCGTGGTGGCGGACCTTGATGTAGGGCGCCGACGCAATCGAAGCCTTGACCAGGCTGAGCAGCGGTGGCATCGGCACGCCGACGACGGGTACCGGCGCGCCGCTCGTCTTCTCCTGCAGCGCGTTGCCGGCGATGATCACGGGTTCGTCGCCGTTGATGGAGAACGAGATGCTGTTGACGTTCGTCGCATTGCCCATGCGAACGGTCAGAGCCGGCTGCGGAATCGGAGGTATCGGGATCAGCGGCCCCCAGTAGCCGATGTTCATCCCCGGAACCTTGCCGGGGGTGACGTAGAAGACGTAGCCGTTCCTGTTGGCGAGCGACGTCAGAACCTCGTAGTCGGTCCCGCTCAACGTCCTCGTCCGCTCCGTTGGAGAGAATGGGACGTCGGGGATCGGCGGGATTGGCGGGGACGGGATCAGAAATGCCGAGTATTTGCCCATGGCCAGCCCCGCGGCCGCGGCGTCGGTCGTGCCGGGGGCCGGCAGCTTGTACTCGAACAGGTCCATCAACGCGGAGATGTCGGTCCCCGTGATGGAGAGCTTGCTCTGCCCCGGCTCGAGCCCGGGCGACAGGTCGAGCTTGGTGACGATGCCGTCGGAGATGACGTGCGGCATCGCGTTGATCACCACCATGATCACCACGCGATGGCCGACCTTGACCACCTGACTCAGCAGCGGCAGGAAGTCGACCGCTCCGGTGAACGTGTCACGCCCCACGGCGAACGTGACCGAGAAGCCCGTGCGTCCGGAGTCGGATTCCTGCACGGAGACCGACTCGATCGTCTTGGTCAGAAACTCCGGCGCCGGGATCGGAATCGCGGGTCCGATCATGAGCGTGAGATAGCCGCCGAGGAGAAACATCGAGGCGCTCCGGTCAGATCGGCGACGGGATCTTCAGCGTCCGCCCGGGCTGCAGCAGCTCCTCGGGCCGCATCGCCTCGTTGGCGTCGCAGATGCGCCAGTACTGCAGTGGGTCGCCGATCGTTCGGGCGGCCACGGCATCGAGCCGATCGCCGTCGACCAGTCGCACCTCCCCCAGCGACCGAAAGGCGCCGGCGGGGAGGATGAACCGCCGATCGAGGTAGCGGATCGTGCGCCCGTCGGGCGTGACGTGCTCGAGCACCTCGAGGTCGGCGTAGCGGCTATCGGGATCGATCATCGGCGTCCTCGTGAGTTCAGGTTCCGATCGACAGCTGCGCCGAGCCGACGACCTTGGTGAGCTTCTTGATGCGGGCCAGCGCCGCCATGACCTCCGAGCGCATCTTGTGGGCCAGGGCGATACCGAACGCCGGATGAAACTGCCCGACGTCGTCCCAGTTGAGCACCCGCAGTCCGAGCGAGACCCGGGCCGCGATCGGGGTGAGGTCCACATCGTGCCGCTCCTCGGTCACCGACAGCTCGTTGATGACCACCGGCAGCACGCGCTTGGGGCCGAACACGAACAGGGTCAGCTTCGTGGTCGGCGGCGCGATCTCGATCGTCCCGATGTTGAGGAGCACGAGGTTGGCGATGATGCTCAGCGAGCGCGGTGAGATGGCGTCCTCGAGCGCCGCGATGCGGTGGGCGACGCCGTTGTCCCCCTGCCCGGCCGCCATGTCGTCGGAGGCGTCGAGCTCGAGCTCGAGCTTGATCGTCTCCGCCGGGGCGCCCGACAGCTGCCCGGCTTCGACCCCGCTCGTGCCGGTCTTGAGCTCGTAGCTTCGCGTGAGCGTGTGCGGGTTGTACTGAAACGGGATCACGTCCACGGGGCGCAGCGACAAGAAGTCGATCGCCACGATGGCGCCCCGCAGCACGCGAGGACTGATGTCGTCGGTCATGGTCGGCCTCCCCGCTGCAGCGCCGCGAAGGCCGCCCGCGCCGCCGCCCGGCCCAGCTGCGCGGGGGACGACACGGCCCCGGGCTCGGTCGACGACGCCAGCGACCGGGCCGGCGTCGCGCTGAGCGGACCGGCACCGACCAGGCGCGCGAGCTCCTGCTCGAGCGCCGCTGCCACCGCGTAGCGATGCTCCCGTGGCACGCCCACGAGCTCGAGCGTGCCGATCTCGATCTCGACGTTGCCCTTCACGACACCCATCCCTGCACCTCCGCGGGCGCCAGAGAGCGCCCGAGCTTGGCGTACTCGAGGCGCGCGGCCTCGAGCAGCTGCGACATGCCGACCGCGAGCCCCTCGTCCGCCGCGAGGTACGCGGCGTTGCGTGCGATGCTGCGAATGTTGCCGCCCGCGACCGACAACTGGGCCAGCTTGTCGTAGTCGAGCCCGTCGCGAGGCGTGCGCGAGGGGAAGATGCCCCGCCAGATCTGCTCGCGCTCCGGTCGCTCCGGGAACGGGAAGTCGACGATGAACTGCACGCGCCGCAAGAACGCGTCGTCCATCGACTTGCGCAGGTTCGTGGTGAGGATCGCCAGACCGCTGTAGGCCTCCATGCGCTGCAACAGGTAGCTGACCTCGATGTTGGCGTGCCGGTCGTGGCTGTCGCGAACCTCGGTGCGCTTGCCGAACAGGGCATCGGCCTCGTCGAACAACAGGATCGCGCCGCCCGACTCCGCCGCGTCGAACACGGCTCGCAGGTTCTCCTCGGTCTCGCCGATGTACTTGCTGACGACCGCCGACAGGTCGATGCGGAACAAGTCGAGCTCCAGGCGATGGGCGAGCATCTCGGCGGCCATCGTCTTGCCGGTACCGCTCGGGCCGGCGAACACGGCCGAGGTCCCGGCACCACGTCCCTCGATCTCGGCGAAGCCCCAGCCGTGATGCACCGTCGCGCGCTGGCGGACCTGGGCCACGAGCGCGTCGAGCATCTTGCTCTGCCGCTCCGGGAGCACGAGCTTGGCGGCGCGCTCTCGGACGTCGACGTGCTGCGCGAGGTCGGCCAGCCGTGGACGCGCGAACGCCCGACAGGCGTTCCAGAGCAGGCCGCGCGCCTTCGCCGGTTCGAACGCCCCGTTCTTCGGCAGCGTGCTCGCGGCGCCCGCCATCGCCTGCGGACCGAGCTGGAACTGGGCGGCGAGCTCTCGCAGCACGCCGTCGTCGACCTCGTTGCGCACCACCCTGCGCCACTGCACCAGCGTCTCGGCGAACGGCAACGCCGGGACCTTGACCTTGCGCATCGGCGGCGCGTCGGTCGGAAGGTCGCCGCCGATGAAGAGCGTCGGGACCTCGGTGCGAGCCAGAAACTCCCCTACGCGTCCGTCGTCGGTCCCGGCCCGCCCCACCACCACGAGCACCGCGCGGCCGAGCCGGGCCTCTCGCGACCACAGCAGGCTCAACGTCTCGCGCTCGGCGGCATCGACGGGGATCGCAGAGACGGGCATCGACCAGGGGCGCAAGCCGGCCTTCACTGCCGCCCGCGCGGCAACCTCGACGGCTGCTTCTACCGTGCCGCCGACGAGGTGGGCCCGGGTCACGCCACACAGCGACGCCGCGAGCGCTTCGAGCGTCGACGGCAGCTCGCTCGCGCCATCGAGCGCGCGGGCGCGTCGCGACAAGCGGCCATCGAGGACGTCATGGCCGAGCAAGGCGTGCAGTACCCGCTCGTCGACTCGTACGGCCCGACGGGTCAGAACGGGACCGTCCTCGAGCTCTACGAGGCCGTAGCGCCGAAGGTTCCCCTCCGGCGTGAGCGCGCGCCAGGTCGGCTCCGGTAACGCGGCGAGTGCGAGCTCGAACGTGGGGGCCGCCGCGCCTTCGCCTCGGCTGAGCGCTCCGCACAGCTGCTCGAAGCCCGGGAGCAGCTCCACGCCGACCGCGAGCAACAATAGCGACGTCTCGAACGCATCGAGCCCGAACGACTCCCGCAGCCGCGCGAGGGCCGACCCTCGGTCCGGCGGCAGGCGCAGCGGGCGATCGGCGACCTCCGGCGACTTGGCGATCGCCGCGAGGTGCTCGCGCAGGACGTTGAGCGCTCTGCCGAGCACGACGCCGTCGTCGTCGGGCGCGTGCGCCTTCATGGCAGCGTCACCGCCGGGGTTTGCAGGTCGGTGCCGGGCAGGCTCGACGCACCGTCCACGCGTAGCCGCACGAGGTAGGCGCCCGCTGGGCCGGCCGCAACGGTAAACACCACGTTCGCGCCATCGACCGCCCAGCTCGTCGACGACAGGTGGTCGGTCCCGCCGAGGCTGTCGAGGAGCAAGGTCACCTGCTGCGCCGGGTCGGGCATCGGGACCACCGTCAGCCTCACCTGGACCCCACCGACCACGGGAGTCGCCGCGGGATTGGCCACCGTGACGGTCGGGACGACGGCGACGGGCATCGCGTTGGACTCGCCGGCGTTGCGCAGGGGGTCGCCGGGGCCGCCGACGTCGATGCGATGCACGACGCGCACGGAGACCACGCCAGCCGGGACCGTCGCCGGAATCGTCACCGAAACGCGCGCGGGCCGGGCATCGCCGTCGGCGACGTCGAGCACCTCGTCACCGACGTGGACCTGCGTGACCGCGCCGCGCAGGTTCGATCCGAGCAGGACCAGCTCCTCGCCGGTGGCGACGAGCGGCTGGCGTCGCGCCGCGGACCGCACCTCGCTGACCCGCGGCGACGCGGTCGGCGTGACGAAGATCTGCGGCGCGTGCGTCACCGGCAAGCTCTCGACCGGCTCGACGTCGGCATCGAGCAGCAGCACCGTGGCGTGATAGGCCACCGTCAGCGGGTAGTGGGACTGTCCCGTCATCCCCCACAGGCGGCCCAGGTCCTCCAGCGACAGAGAGATCGGCGTCAGCCGCACGCGCTCGAGCGAGTCGCCGAGGTCCGCGCCCGCGAGCACGTGGCCACCGCCGAGGCTGCTCATGAAGTCGCCGATCTCCTGCGTCGTGATGACGGGTCGCGCGTGTAGGTCCGTCATGACGAGCCCGGCGAGACGCTCGGCATCGTACGAGTCGGCCTCGCCCACGAAGCTCAGCATCAGCTCCACGTCGATCGCCAGCCGCGGACGCGCGTACGGCAGCCCATCGGATCGGCGCGTCGGCAGGTCGAGATTGCGCAGCGACGCGTTGGGAACGATACGGTACGGCTTGATGTAGACACCGGCCGGTGGGTCGTCCCCCTTCGGGTGATCGACGAAGGTGTCGAAGCCGACCAGGTTGGCCGCGATGAGCCCCTGGATCCGCGCCTCCAGGACGGCGGTCATGGCCGCGATCGCCAGCGTGTTGCTCATCGCAACTTGCGCTCCCGTCGAGCGAGATACTCGTCGAGGTCGACGTGAGGCGTCGGCGCTCGCTTTTCTCGTGTGGGCGGCGTCGTCGCGGTCGGTACGGTCACCACGATGCGACCGATCGAGATCCGCGTGGTCGGTAGCGTGGCGGGCTCGACCCGCTCGCTCCTCGCGCGGGCGTCGGACGTGGGCGAGACGGCGGGCCTGGACGCGGGCCGGACGATCCTCGGCGTCGGATCGACGGGCCGGGCCGGGCGCCGCGGGCGCTCCGAAGGCGAGGCGGGCGTCCCCATCGAAGTCGAAGCACTCGGCGTGGGCGACGGCGAAGCGGCTGGCGGACCGCCGGTCACCCCCGCCGCCGAGACCACCTCGGACGACAACGTGGCCGGCGGCCGGGTCTGCACGTGCACCTCGTGGATCCGCTCGAGACGATCGACGACGACCCGCTCGTGACGGACCACCTGCTCCGCGCGACGCTCGGTCGAAACCGTGGGCGTCGGCGTGGCGGACGGACGCGGCGCCGGCACGACCGACACCGTCGGCCCGATCGACGGCGCCCCGCGTCGCACCGCCGGCGCGGGTGGCGGGGAAACGCTCGTCGTGCGCGTGGGCGGCTGCGCCTGCGCGGGCGGGGACGGTGCCGCTGGTTGCGGACGCGCGACCGGAGCGACCAACGGGGGCGCCCCGGGTGACTCGGGCATCCGGTCGTCGACCGCGAGGTCGGCCGGCGGCTCCGGCATCAACGTCACGGGCCCCCACGCCGCGGGCCCGACGAGCGGCTGCGCGACCGGTGCCGCGCCGCGGGCACGCGCGAGGATGTGGTCGAGGAAGCTCATCGCGCCATCGCCATCTCCAGGTAGGCCGCCCGGCGCGTGCGACCCAGACCGAGGATCTCCGCCTCGCTCCAGCCGTACGCACGCGCCAACAGATCGACCTCCTGCAGGATCCGCCGCGCGTCGACGTCGAGCTCGTGCCACAGGAAGGTGACGACGTCGAACACCGCCTCGAACGCCTGTCCGCACGCCGGACACGTTTGTGACAGCCGAAGATCGGCCTGCGGGTCCAGCTCCTCGAGCGCGCGATCGACCTGCGCGACGATCTCGTCGGGCAGACGCGCCGGGTCGACCGGGTCCCCGCTACGGGACGCCTCGATCACCACGTGACGCAAAAGCGTCGACTTTGGCGACGCGCTCGTCGTCGCCTCCTCCACTTCGGCCACCGTCGGCGCGCGCAGCTCCAGCCGCCACGGGTCGTCGTCGATGGTCAGCGAGGCTCGTGCCGGCGGCGGCAGGTGCAGCGCTCGCAGGTCCAAGGGCGCCTCGAGTGCCTCGTCGCACGCGTTGCACGGCAGATAGGCGACCGCGTCGGCGCCGTACGTCGCGATCCGAAGCTGCAAGACGGCACCGTCGCGAGCCCCGACGCGCTGCTGCGCCCGCTGCGGCGCGTCGAGCTGTGGACTGGCCGCGGCGGCGAGCAGGCGCGCGCGTTCGACCGCGGACGCACGACGTCCCCGGTCCCACAGCGCCAAGATCTCGCCCTCGCTCAGCCCGTCCACGTCGTCACCTCCGTCCG
This sequence comes from uncultured Pseudomonadota bacterium, assembly GCA_937896535.1. Lineage (GTDB taxonomy): Bacteria > Myxococcota_A > Polyangia > Nannocystales > Nannocystaceae > CALBMM01. The sequence continues at coordinate 24,199 of CALBMM010000074.1, read as the reverse complement.
TCGACGCAGCGGCTACGGCTCGTCGTACGAGCCCTCGGGAAGCAGCGTGATGCCGGTGTCGCGGATCCAACCCTCGTTTTCGAGCTTGAGGATCGCGATCGCCATCCCGTTGCCGCTGGCGTCGAGCTCCGGGAGGGCCTGGAACTCGCTGACCCAGCAGCGACGCACGTGATACTTGATGACGTCGGACCCTGCCTCGTCGTGCAGGACGATGGTGATGTCCTTGCGAAAGTCTTCGAGCGAGGACTCGCCGCCCGGTCCTCCGTCGACGTACCAGACCTTGTTGGCCCAGCGCTCGAAACGCTTGTCGTGGGTGACGCCCTGCTCGAGCGTGATCGCCTCGTACTTCGTCTGTCCTGGCGAGCGAATGACCGTGCTCGAGTCACCACCGCTGCGGTGCTCGATGACCTCCGTCGTGCGCTTGAGCGCACTGACTTTCGTGATCCCGGCCACGGGAACTCCGTCCCAGATGACGGTGAACTTGAAGTTCTTGTACGGATCGATTCGATTGGGGTTTGTGGCGATGAGCGGCATGGAATCTCGTCCTGATTTCAGTCGGCCTGCGCGGTGATCTGCTGCAACTTGATGATGACGAACTCGGCCGGCCGCAGCGGGGCGAAGCCGATGACGACGTTGACGATTCCCCGAGCGACGTCTTCGGGCGGCGTCGTCTCGGCGTCACACTTGACGAAGTAGGCCGTGCGCGCGCTCGTGCCCGCGAACGCTCCCTCGCGGAACATCCCCTGCATGAACGAGCCGATGTTCAGGCGAAGCTGGCCCCACAGCGGCTCGGCGTTGGGCTCGAACACGGCCCACTGAGTGCCGCGACGCAGCGACTCCTCCAGATACAGCGCCAAGCGACGGACCGGCAGGTACTTCCACTGCGAGGCCAGGGCATCGGCCCCGTGCAGCGTGCGGGCGCCCCAGACCACGGGGCCGTAGACCGGAAGTGAACGCAGGCAGTTGATGCCGAGCGGGTTCAGCGTGCCCTGCTGCGCGTCCGTCATCTTCACCCCCAGCGCCGGTACGCCGCGCAACGTGGCTTCGGTGCCGGCGGGCGCCTTCCAGATCCCGCGCTCGGCGTCGGTCCGTGCGATGACACCGGCGACGACGCCACAGGGCGGGAAGTCGCGGATGCGTCCCTCGGCCAGCGGGTCGGCCATGAACACGCGCGGAAAGTACAGCGCCGCGTTCGCGCTGCGTGGCGAGAAGGTCGACGCCGCCGTGGCTGCCGCGGCCGCGTCCGTCCACTCTCGGGGCGGATCGACCAGCAGCACCGCGCGAAGCTCTTCGCACAACGTCGCGCCCGCCTGCCACAGGTCCACCTCGGGTTGTGTGGCCGAGGACCAGCTGTCCAGTGGAATGCACAGCAGGTTGAACAGGTCCGCGTCGCGCAGCGCTTGCATGCCGGTCTTGCCCAGCGCGTTGCCTTGCACGTCCTCGAACAGCCGGGGCGCCGCGCCGTCTTCGCCGCCGATGAGCGAGATCGGCGCAGCGGTGTACGCCGGCGGATCGGACGGCACCGTGCCCGCGACGACGCCGAGCCTCGACTCGAGCGCGAGCACTTGCTCGACGGAGCGAGTGTCCGCTGCCCCGAGCGTGAGATTGTAGAAGACCTCGGTCGCGACGACCTCACCGTCGGCGTCGACCTCCGAGAGGACGAGGTGAAACGCGCCGGCCGAGGCGTCGAGCACGGAGACCGCGGCGCGCAGGCGATTGCCCCACGCGCCCTCGTTGCGGGCGGCCAGGGCCAGGCCCACCGACAGGCGCGCCACGTGGGCGAGTCCGACCTGGGAGGTCTCGTAGACGCCGTCGGTAGGCGGCTGCGCGATACCTCCTGCCGCCGACACGAGAGTCGTCCCGTTCGTCGTCTGGGCTCCCGCGAGCGCGGCCGGGATGCCGCCGGCGGCGTCGAGGCCGACCGTGTACTCGGCCGGGCTCCCGCCATCGTCGAGCACCGTGCCGGAAGCGTCGAGCGCTTGCACGAGCACGCCGAAGGTCGTCCCGCCCGTACCCACGACGCGAAGGCGCAGGCGGTCGAAGCCGACGAGCGCGGTCGCCCCCGCGGTGGCGGTCAGCGTCAGGCCAGTCGTCGCCGACAGCGTCGCGTAGTGGACTCCGGCGTCGGCGTACGAGGTCACGGTGCCGGCATCGGGCACGACCGTCATGGCATCGGTGACCAGCTCCACGAGCGTGATCGCCTCGGTCGCCGTCGTCGTCGCCGCCGCGAGGTCCGCGGCCACGTCGCCGGAAACGTCGAGCCCGACGGTGTACTCGAAGTCGCCGCCGGTCCCGCTCAGCACCGTACCGTTGGCGTCGCGCGCTTGGACGGTCAGGTCGAAGGTGGGTCCCGCGACCGCCCCGACCGTCAGTGTCAGGTGGTGCAGCCCGGGCAGCGCGAGCGCGTCCGCGGTGGCGCGCAGCGTCATCGTGCCCGTCGCACTCGGCAGCACGACACTGGCACGTGCCGCTGCATTGCCGCCCACGGCGTCGCGATTGACGACGCGGACGATCAACGCCTCGGATCCCCCCGACGCGAAGTACTGACGCACCGCCTGGCTCATCGGGCTGTGCGCCCACAGGCCCCCGAACGAGCGCTCGAAGTCGGCGAAGGAGAAGATTCTCGTGGGCGTATCCACCGGTCCGCGCCGCGCGGGCCCCACGAAGGCGGTCAGCGAGGTAGAGACTCCAGTGATCGTCCGGCTGCCGGGCTGCAGCTCTCGGACGTAGACGCCAGGGGCGGTGTAGGCGACGGTCATCGAACGAATCCTCGGAAGGAACGGGGGCTCACGACTGGCCCGCGATCTGGGTGAAGCTCAGGACCACGAACTCGGCCGGGCGCAGCGGCGCGAACCCGACCACGACATTGACGACGCCCCGCGCGACGTCTTGGGGAGGCGTCGTCTCGCCATCGCAGCGCGCGAAGTACGACTCGGACGGTCGTGTGCCCGCGAAGGCACCCTCGCGGAACATGCCGTGCAGGAACGCGCCGACAGACTGCCGCAGCTGCGACCACAGTCGCTCGTCGTTGGGCTCGAACACCGCCCACGGCAGTCCCCGCCGAAGCGACGACTCGATGTACGCGGCGGTGCGTACCACCGGCAGGTACTTCCACTCCGATGCCATCGCGTCGGCACCGTGCCCCGTCCGAGCGCCCCACACGACCGGGCCCGCGATCGGCATCGCCCGGAGCGCGTTGACGCCCTTGGCGTTGACGACACCGTTCTCGTCGTCGGTCAGCGCCACGTCGGGGCCGGCGACACCGTTGAGTCTGGCCTCCATCCCCGCCGGTGCTTTCCAGACCCCGCGCGTCGCATCCGTGCGCGCGATGAGGCCCGCAATGGCCCCACTCGGCGCAAAGCGACGCAGGCGTCCCTCCGACAGCGGGTCGGAGGCCATCAGTGCCGGGTAGTAGAACGCCGCGTTGCGGCTTCGCAGCGAGGCGTACCCACCGGCGAGGTTCGCCGCCGCCTGGTAGCCGGACCAGGCCGCCGGCGGGTCCACCAGCAGCACCGCGCGGTGATTGGCGGCGAACGTGAGCGCCGACGAGAGCACCGCCAGCGGGATGTCCGTCTGTCGGTCGAGCGGCGGCACGCACAGAAGGTTGACGATGTCGGCCTCTTCGAGCCGGTCGATGGCGCTCTGGTAGTCACCGAGCGATCCGTTGGTGCCGTCGGCGGCGGGGCCGAAGCTCTGCGCTGCGACCTGCACCGGCCGCGCGACCGAAACGGCCGAGACCCGCGCGAGACTCGACCCTTCGAGGACCCTCGTCACGAACCGGGAGGAGGCCGGATCTACGGACACCTGTGGGTACTCCTCGCGTTGGACGACTGCGCGCGCCGGATCGACGAGGAGCAGGTCGGGATCCACTTCCTCGAGCACGAGATGGAAGGCGTTCGGCGCGGACGCTTCGCTGACCTCCCCGACGACCCCATGGGACACGGTGACGCGCAGATTCGAGCCCCACGCACCAGGGTTGGCCGCGACGAGGTCGAACGAGGATCCGCCGTCGGAGCCCGCGATCGAGGTCGTCGCGACGGTCGCCCCCGTCGCGACGCGAGAGATCAGCGCCTCGCCGCCCCCATTGCCGAAGAACTGCTGCACCGCGTAGCCGAGCTCGCTTTCGCTCCACAGGCCACCGCATTGACGTTGGAAGTCCGCGAAGGAGAAGCAGCGCACGGGCTCGTCGATCGATCCCTTGCGGCATCGACCGATGAATGCGGTCACCGAGGTGGAGACGCCGGTGATCGCACGCGCGCCGCTGGGAAGGATCTCGCTGTAGACGCCCGGGTACGTTGGTTGGACCGGCATGTCTGCTCCCCGTCGTGGTTCGTGCGTCCCGACGAGGACGCGTCGACGAACACTTCTCGACGGCGGCGGAAGCGTAACGAGTCCGCAAGTTCGTCGGCTCGCCATTCGCTCGCGCGGACGCTGTGATCACGAATGCGGTCTAACGCGGTCTATAGAGGAGTCGGCGACGTGCCTTCCACAGATCCGGCCGCGTGGCCGGTGAAGCGATCTCCATCGGCCGAGAGGAGGACGCTGCGACCGGCCCGTCGGCCGGCAAGGATCAGTCGCGAGCGTGCTCGGGGCGGCCGTGCAAAGATTACGGTCTCGGATCGTGTCGCTCCGCACCGCAAGTGCATTCCGCACTCCACCGCCGGGACAACATGGTCGCGTGCGGGCATCTGCCCCATGGATCGTCGCCGCGGCGATTTCCGTCCTCGCGTGCCGGAGTCAGCCCGAAGCTCCGCGCGTCCGCGAGCGCCGCCCCGCGTCGCGGGACGAGCCGAGAGAAGCCGTGGAGCGTGGCCCGGCCGTCGCGGCCGACATGGTCCGAGTCGAGGGGGGCACGCTCGGGCGGCACGAGATCGAGCGCTTCGACCTCGACCGTCACGAGGTCACGGTGCGATCGTACGAACGCTGCGTCGCCGCGGAGAAGTGCCTCTACCCCTCGTGCACCGAGGGCAACCGCGTGTGCGCGCCGGGCCACGAGTGCTTCGACCCCCTCGTCGAGTGCAGCGCACTGCTCAACTGGGGGCACGACGATCGTCTCGACCACCCCATCGTCGGCGTGAGCTACACGGACGCTGCCAGCTACTGCGAGTGGGCCGGCCGACGCCTGCCGAGCGCCAGGGAGTGGCAATGGGCTGCACAGGGACGCGAGCAAGCTCGCAGGTTCCCTTGGGGAGACGAGCCTCCCACGCCAGCCGCGGCATGCTGGCACCGCGACGAGGGAGGAACGTGCCCCGTCGAGAGCACGGCCCAGGACGTCAGCCGCGACGGGGTGTTCGACCTCGCCGGCAACGTCTCCGAGTGGACGATGTTCGCCGCGGAAAGCTGGGGTCTGATGGGCGATCGACCCGATCAGCACCTGGTCCGCGGTGGTTCATGGGGAGAGCTGCACGTCGAGCCGCTCGAGACCGGCTACTCGATCGCCGTTGTCGACGACGTGACCGCCGACGACATCGGCTTTCGATGTGCCGCCGACGTTGCCGTCGCGTCCCCGTGAGTCGGTTGTCGAGCTCCGCACACTTGTCCGATCCGAGACGGGGATGCGACGATGCAACCGCCGATGAAGACGGTGGCCGCGAAGTCGACGCCCGCGCGGCGCAGCGCCTCCGACCTTGCGCGTCGTCCGTCCGCCGAAACCAGGGCCGCCGCGCGCGACGTCCCGCAACGCGAGCGTCAGAAGTCGTCGACCAATCGAAGTCCGCCGCCGGCTCGATCGCACGAACGTCCGCGAGAGAACGAGAACGCGCTCTCCGTCTCCGGTCGTTGCCTGCTCGACCGCCTTTCGAGTCGCGACGCCGAGCAAAACACACGCCCGCGCGGGCGACGAGCACGCCCGGCGCGCCCGGCTCGGGGTGCGCCGTCCGTCCGGCGGCCGGCCCGATCGATCGACCGCCGAACCGCGCCCGGCTCAGACGTGAGGACCGCGGCGTCACCGACCATGCCAACGCGCATTCCGAGCTCGCGTCCCCACGCGCGTCCGGTCGCACGCGGACCGCCCTTGCCCCGCGTCCCCATCCGTGCCGACACCGTCGTCGGATGGACGGAGGGTGAGCGACGCGCAGACCGTTTCGCCGCCGCGGTACTCGCCAGTGCGCCGTTCCGATTAGACGTCGGTCGCGTGGCCCCTGCGGCGCAACCCGAGGGTCTCGGTACCGGTCAGCCATTGCCGTCGAGCCTGGTTGGTGAGCTTCGCGACCGCGTCGGCATTGCGTTCGACCGAGTTCGTATCCACGCCGACCGCCGCGCCGACCAACTCGCGCGCACGCAAGGTGCGTATGCACTCGCGTTCGGGACCCACGTCGTGTTCTCCGCCGGGACGTACCAGCCCTTCGGTCGGCGCGGCAGAGAGCTCTTGTTTCATGAGCTCGGCCACGTCGTGCAGCAGTCCGCGACGCACGTCGACGGACGACTCGAGCTCCGAGAGACCACCGGTAGCGGGGAGCCACAGGCTCGTGACGTGTTGGGGATGACCGCGCCCTCCGTGGGCGATGTCGTGGCGTTCTACAAAGCTCGGCACGCGGGCGCACCGACGGCCATCACGGCGATCGACACGTGGCATGCGGACGCCCTCGCTGGGCTCGCACCGTGGAGCGGCACCGACACCGCGCTCGTCGACCTGTTCGCGAAACAACGTGCCGCCGCAAAGGCGAGCCCGAGTACCCAAGCCGCGGCGACCGCGGCCGCAACTGCCGCAGATACGGCCGTCGTCGCCACGATCGCGTTGCCAGGCCTGGTCCCCTACTTCATCGATTACCTCAAGGCCCGGGGCGACACCGCGGAGGCCGGGCGCCTGCTCGCTCGCTTCGACGCGACGAGGACTTCCTTCTTGCACCGCGGGACCCTGCTGGCCGCGCTCGGCAACCACGGCGCGTCCTTCGGGCGCCTCGCGCTGAGCGTGTGGGACTCCGATCCACTGTTCGCGGGCGCGCGGAGGTCGACGGTGCAAGAGCTGATGTGGACCTACGTCGCCGGGCCGTCGCGGTCGACGCCCGGCATCAAGGTGCTCGGGCAGTGGATCCAGGATGCGCCCGAGGTCGGGGCTGGCCTCGCTGGCCTCGCCCCGCTCCCCATCTCGCACCCGCCGTCGAGCCCTCTGCTCCGCAACGAGTCGCACTGGGGACCGATTCAGGCGATCTACGACTTCGATCGCTACCGCGTCGGACTCATCAACGACCTGCACCGATGGGTCGACCCGGCCCATGCAGCGGGCCCGTTCCTGACACCGACCCAACGCACTTGGGTCGAGGGTGAGCTCTCCTCGTGGTTTGCCGGGCTGGGGCTCTCCAAGCCCGACTACGAGCCGCCCAAGAAGCCCGGGATGGTGAAGCTTCGCATCGGAATGGGCCTGCAGCTCTTCTTCAGGTCCAGCAGCCTGGCGGCGGCGGCAGGACTGCGGGACGAGGCTGCATTCCTGCTCGCGACCGTCGCGCCAGCGTGGGCTTCCGCGCTCGCACCAGCGATTGCCCTGTGGACCGACGGCAGCAAGCTCCCGTCCTTCGACAAGCTCCGGTGGGAGAAGACCGAGGACAAGATCCAGCACTTCGATCCGGTGCTCGGCGAGTGGGTCGACGTTCCGGACTCGACCATTCGCGACCTCGCCGACCTCGTCCGCAGTGGCAAAGCGCCGGGCTGGTCGGTCTTGCGGACCCATCTCGTGAAGATGGCCAAGCGCGTCCTCACCCGGCACAAGGGCGCGCAACCGAGCATCAGCAGCACGAAGGCCGGCGGCAAGATCGCGTCACCCGCTTGGAGCTACGCGGGCATCCTGCAAGCCGAGCTCGGCGCCCTCGCGGGGGTCGGCTACGCCGCCTTCGAGACTCGAATCTTCGACGGCTTGCGCAAGCAACCCGACATCACCGCGGATCCAAAGGTCTACCGTGAGCTGCTCAGCGCCGTAATTGGCCTGCTGCTCATCGACGACCTACGAGAGCTACTCGGCGGCTACGACGCTGCGCGTGACACGGTGGAGGGCGCAGCCGCGAGCACCGCCGCGAAGACGCCTGCACCGGAACCGACGATGCCGGGCTTCACGACCCCCACGCCCTTCTCTCAGACCGACCGCGCCGGTGACCTTCGCCTCTTCCATCGCTTCCAGGTGGCTCGTTGGTTCGTCGCGGTGGGTGGCGGGCTCGGGTGGGACGACGTGCAAGCCGCGGGCTCACTGGTCTACGACCACAGAGACACTCGTCTCCGCGAGCCCGAAATCGCCCTGCGGTCCGACTGGGTCTGGGACCCGGCCGACAATCTCGACGACATCCTCACGGACTTCCCTGGCGAGTTGTCGCTCACAAAACAGCCCGACGGCACGACGTCTCGACGCGTCGGCGGCATCGCATTCTTCGATCCGCTCGCGATGCACCACGTCTATCGGTACTACAAGCGCAAGCAGTACGAGGAGGAAAAGACGTATCTGGACGGATTCATCGCTTCGGCACGCGGAGCCCTCGACGTCCCGAGTACACCACTGGTCAACCAGGCGAAGGCAACACTCCGCGCCTCGTTCATCCGTCCGCGCCGCGCGATCGTCGAGGACGCGGAGGTCGAGCTCAACGACGCGGTGGCGCACCGGTATCCGAAGGCGCTTCTCGAGCACCCCAAGACCGAAGAGTTCAAAGCCGGCTCGACCGGCGGCTTGGGCGATCGCGTGGAAAGCCCACTGTGGGTCATCCCGGCACTTCCCCCGCCGACGAGTCCGTTGGTGATGTGGGCCGTGCCGGACATCACCCCAGTCATAGGAATGCTGCGTGGCGACGCGGCGCTCTGCAAGTGGGTCTACGAGTACCACTTCTCCGCGACACCGCGGCCGATCCCCACGTTCCGAGAAGGCAAGGAAATCCAGCACGGAGGACTCGACAAGGAGCACCTCGACGCCGCGCTGAAGAAGCGGGCCGACAAGATGACCAAAGCCGAGTTCGACGACCCGACCGTGCTCGTCGACGAAGTGTGGTTCATGCTGCTGCGCCTCGCCTTCGAAGGGAGCAAGGACAAGGCGGGGGGTCTCGACGAGGCCACCTACAAGCTGTTCGCAGACGCCCGCCAGGACCAGATCGACAAGAAAGAAGTGGCACACGCCGCCCTCGCCGCCAGCAAACGCCAAGCGACGGGAATCGAGAGAAATCGACGAGTGCGCAAGTGGATCGCCGACGGCATCGAGGTGTACCGCACCGGACTCGATGGCCTCGATCGCACTCGATTCCTCGGCAAGGAGTACTTCAAGAGCGACCTCGACGAGGCCGTCTACAGTGCCCTGATCGACTTCTCGGCGAACCTGCTGACAGAGGCGGACGACGCCAAGGCACATCGTGCTGCGGCGATGCTCGAGCTCGTCGACGCATCCGACGCGGCGCTGAAGCGGTTCGCCCGCTCCGACAGTCAGTGGCTGGTCCAGCGCTACTCCCACTGGACCGCACTGTGCCTCGAGTGGACGGCGTCCAACGACAAGCTCGTGCAGGTCATCGACGTACTGAGCGACCGCAGCGGCACCGGCGATCGAATCTTCACACCCGACCCCACGAAGTCGGCGACCGTGAACGACGCCGGGCGTATCGCCGCGAGGCGACAGTACGTCGCGACCCAGCGCAGCAAGGTGTCGACCCTGGACGGTAGCTTCGCGAGCACGATCCAAGGTTGGCTCACTTCACGTGGCATCAAGGGCAAGGCCTCGCAGGCCGACGGCTCTGCGGGAACCTTGCATCCGGTCGGGAGCGCTCGCCACTTCACGGACGACGTCTCCAATCCCAACGAGAGCACGTTCACCTGGTACCCGTTCCAGTACGCGATCGTCGAGGTCGTTCGGGACTTCACGTACCACCCGTGGTCGATGTCCGAGAATCCCGACCTCGACGAGTCCAACCCGGCGAGACATCGCGGAACGTCCGTCGTCGTCGTCGACGGTCAGACACTCAACGAGAAGGAGCGCAGCGCCCCCGACCACCGACCGATCGACCTGATCCGAATCACGCGAAACGACCATGCCCAGACGATCACCACCAGGGACGAGCTCGCACTACACCAGTTCTCCCACGCGGTGACGATGAGCCTCATCCACAGCGGTCCGGCCGCGTTCCTCGACGCGCTAAAGGCGATCGGCAACCTCATCCTGGACGGGATCGAGTTCATCCCTGGCGTCGGTCAGGTCGTCATGGGAGCGCGCACGGCGTGGGGCATCGTCGACTTCATCGCCGGGCCCGACTTCCCGAAGTTGATGAAGGCGCTCACCGACGACCCAGTGGAGCACATCGAGGCAGTGGTCGAGGAATGGAAAGAGCGCCTCAAGTTCGAGAACATGATTCACTGGCTCTTGTTTGGCATCGGCCGGGGGAAGTTCGCGCTCGGGCGACAAGCGGACAAGCGCAAGAAGCCCGCCGACATCGCGCGCACGAGCAAGAACGACAAGCTCCGACGGTTCGGCTGGAAGATCATCAACCTCGGCGTCGCGCTCTTCGGTGCCGCCGCGTCCGTTCGCCAGCGCGTCCAGGCCAAGGTGCTGGCGGCGCAGCTCGACGTACAGGAGAACCCGACGCTTCGTCACTTGATGCTCTTCATCGCGTCGAACTGGCAGATTCTGCGCGCGGTCGGCAAGGCCATCTTCGCGGGGGTGACTGGCCTTTCGCCCAAGGAGCTCGGCGAGAAGATCCAGTCTTCGTCCCAGAGCATCCTCGACACGATCACCGGATTCCCGATCCCTCGAACGATCATCCACGTCGAGGACATCGTCGGGATCGTGCTGGACTTCATCGTCAGCAAGCTCAAGGGCAAAGCCGGGCTTGCGATCAACGTCATCAAGACCGGACTCGAAGCCATCGACCAGTGGCACCACGTCGAGTCGGCGATCGCGAAGCCGCTCGAGGCCATCGAGCCCAAGATGAACGGACCTTGGCAGTCGCTGATCGACGGCCCACTCGGGACACTCTTCGAGACCGGACGCGCGACCTTCGCCAAACTCATCGTCGACGGCGTGAACCGAATCCCCGGCGTATCGATTGGGCTCACGGCTCCTGAGGGTGGCGTGCGCGATGGGGACGACACGTCGCTACCCGACGTCGACCTCGCCAAGACCCATACCGTGGACGTCTTCGATGGGCGTCCGGTACCTGTCCCTAAGCTCGGGCAGGGCAAACCCCTCCCCGCCGACATCAAGCGAGTCGCCGAGCAGAAGATGTTCGAGCACTTCAACGACGTGCGCCTTCACGTCAACGCCCCCGCAGACGAGTTCCTCCAGTCTCTGGGCGCCAAGGGAGCAACCCTGGGCGGAAGCCACGTCATGGTCTCGACCGACTTGCTGCCGCTCTACACGGGACCTGGCCTCGATACGCTACTGCACGAACTCGGCCACGTGACCCAGCAGCGCGGCAGCCACCCCGCCAACGGTCCTGCCGCCCCGCCGGCGCAGCCGCCCCCGATCGAGGTAGGAATTCGTCGCGACCCCAGCCTCGAAGCGAACGCTCGTGCCCTCCAGAAGGCAGCGCAGAAGCAAGGCATCAAGCCCGACGAGCGCGTCAAGATAAAAACGAGCGTACGCGGGCTCCAGCCGGACATGGGCAACGTCGTCCCGAAGCTGTTTCACGCAATGGGCAGCGACGATCAGATGCGCGCGTTCCGATCCGTCATCGACGACGAGGTCACCACATCCACGCGAAAGCCGAGCGCGTCGACGAAGCAAGCCACGAAGAACGTCTGGTCGCGACTGACGACGCTGCTCGGCAAGACGTTCGCCGCGTCGGCACCATTCACCACGGAGCGCGCGCTCATCGCGACGCACATCACGGGGAACGTCGGCATCAAAGACGACGTCGAGAAGGCGATTGTGCAGATCGGCGCGCGCGTCCAACAGCGCATGGACCCAAGCAAGCCCGACATGTGGCTCGACGGAAAGCTGTTCATCTCGGAGTTCACGCGCTACCTGTACGGCCGCACGGGAGTCTTGATCTCGATCAGTCCCGGACTCGACACGGTCGAGCACACCGTCGGCGACAAGACGAAGGCGTTCAAAGTTCTCTCGTCCGCCGAGCCGATCGAGTCCATCGCCGTTCGATTCCTGCACCCCGGCCTGCTGAGCGCCGGTTCGAAGCTCTACACGAGCATCATCGAGCGCAGCTTCCCAAAGACGATGAAGGACAAGACCGGCACACCGGTCCCCATCGATGCCGATCACCGTCGCGCCATCCGGACGTTTCTCGCCGGCATCGTGCGGTCGGCGGATGGCGGGGCGATCTACGACCGCCGCGCAAGCTTCATCCGCATTCGGTCCACGGTCGTCTCGGACGTCCTCGAGCGGATCCAAGAAGCCGAGACAGCGAAGGACTCGGGGGAACATCGACTACCCGCGGACAAGCTGCCCCCGTGGGACGACTACAAGAAGACAACCGGGGGCGCGGTCGTCTCGGGACACAACAGCATCGGCTTGCGGATCGGCACGTTCGACACTCGTAAGAGCGCAGGGTCGCCCGACGCGCAGGTCGGGACCGAGCGAGAGTCGCACCACATCACTCAGTTCCTCCTGTCCGAGTACCTGGCGCACGGGTCGGGCGCGAGCCGAAGTGCGTCGAAGACGAAGTGGGTCTTCAAGCACCTCGACCGCAACGACGCGGCAGACAGGGACCTGTATCCATTCGTGACGGCCGTCAACGGCAGCGGCATGCCCGAGCTCATCGAGGGCGGCGGGAACACAGTGAAGGCGGCCACGCTGGCCGCAGGCCGCGGCGGGGTGATGCCCGCGATCCTGCTCGCTCGAGTCACGCACCGTTCGGGTGGGCTTCACATTTCCAAGATCGCGGGTGACTACGGCGATTCGGTATCCACGCAGGGGGAGGTCATCAACGCGGAGTTCCGCAGCGCACTCGCCACGGGTGAGAGTGCCGACTTCAAGAAGGCCGAGGACGCGGGCAAGGCTGCTCTGACCGCCTACATGACGAAAGGGGACGGCAAGGACCCGACGAAGCGCTCCAAGATAGCCACCGCGGTCAATGCTGCGATCCAGCACACGTACAACTGGATGGCCGACCACATGCAAGCCGCGCTCGCACCGGCACTGCATACGCACGAAGCGCCCTACTACACGACGATCGCGAAGATGAAAGAGCGGACGAAGCCCGGTGTGGCCCTCACCGACGACGACCTCGAGTTCGTCCACGACGAGACGAAGCGGGCGAAGACCATGGGCTTCGACGTCTCGGCCTCGAAGATGAGCACAGACCTCGACGCGATCGCCCAGGAGGCGATCAAGACCAACAACGACGACTTGATTCCATTCGGCCTGCACCGACGCTGAGGCGCGCCACGGCTACTTGGACCGCGACGATCGGCGACGCCGCCGTAGTCCGAACAACGCCACGAGCCACCACGGGGACGTGGCGGACCCGCGTCCGGTCGTACACGCGCAGCCGGACGCGTCCGAATCGCTCGCGGCACCGCCGGTGGACTCGCCGTCGCTGCCCGTCGACGCGCCGTCGTCGGTGCCCGCCGGCCCGGCCGTGTCGTCCGCGGCCGTCGGCTGCCCCACGAGTCCGGTCACGGGAAGCACGAGGGTGGTCTGGCCCAGCACCGCGGGGACCGAGCCGCCGGCGTCGGCGAACAAGCCCGCGACGAAGTCGCCCGCCCCGTTGAGCGTGTTCTCGTCGCGCAGGAACTCGATGTACTCGGGTGTGTTGACCAGATACATGAGCCGGACCTGCAGCGTGATCGCGTCGTTGTCGAGCGCGGGGCTGACGTCTTCGACGTCGTCGCGGGCCGGGAATGCGTACGTCACCTCGTCGAAGTGCGGCCAGGTCCCGTCGGCCTGCAGGGCATAGCGATCGCCGACGGGATCGGTCTCCGGATGCGGCGTCAGGCCCAGTGGCGGGATCCGTTCGTCGACGAGCCACTGGTCGTTGCGCAGCAGGTGATCACGCGTGCCGTCGACGTGGTCGTGCGCGATCGCCTCGTACGTGTGCAGCTGGTCGTCGCGCTCGTAGTCGCCGTCGAGCCAGCGTCCCGAGGAGTACACGACCGTGTCCTCGTAGGTGAACGTGACCTCGAGCCACATGCTGCGGCCCTCGGTGTAGCCGCTGGGCAGCTTGTGGCCCGTCTGGTTGACCACGCGCACGCCCAGGGCGTCGATACCCTCGCGCAGGTCGACCGAAGCGGGCGCCGTGAGCTCGATCGCCGCCGCGGAGGCGGCAAAGCCCGCCAGCGACAAGGTCTCGTCGAAGTGCTCGGCCGGGACCTCGGCGTCGCCGTACAGGTCCCGCAGGATGCCGAGCATGAAGGCGTTGGCGCCGACGAAGTCGTGCCGCCGCGCGCCCGTCTCGTGCAGGAGCGACTCGTTGCCGGCCTCGTAGAAGGGACCGCAGCCCGCCGCCGGCGAGACGGCCGGCATGTGGCAGTCCTGACACTCGCGGTGGTCCTCCCCCTCGGCGGCGTAGGCCGAGCGCAGCCACTCCGAGTACGTGCGCTGCTCGTTGAACGGCACCCCCATCGGATTGCCGTCGGCATCGACCCGCTCGGCGGGCGTGGTGACGTCGTGGCAGCTCCCGCACATGCGCGACGTTCCCAAGTACGTGTCTTGGATCCAGTCGTGACCGGGCCGCTCCCCTTCGGGTGCGTCCGCCGGGTACGACCACGGACCGCGGCGCCCGACGGTCGTCCCGGCGAGCGTGTCGTCGAGCATCCATCCTGCGTTGCCCGCCGGTGTCGCCGGGTCCTCGACCGTGCGGTGGCACAGCTCGCACTCGATGCCTTCACGCTGCGTGGGCGTGAGTTCGTCGATGCTCGTGACGTCGAGGTTGCCGTCGAGGGCGGCACGCGGGGCGTGACACCGCACGCACAGCTGCGTGGCGTCGGTCAGCGTGCCCGACGTGTCGGCCGCGACGTCTTGGGCCGCGACCGCGAGCCCGGCCCAGAACACCGGGTCTCGGGCCGAGTTGGCCATCATCGTCCCGCGCCACACGAGCATGGGTGAGACCGATGGCTCGTCCGCCTGCTCGAACGGATTGAGGAACTCGTGGCACTTGGCGCAATCGGACGGCGGCGCCAGCGGGTTGGTCAACGTGGTGGTCGGTGCCGCCGCGGCCGTCGCGGGGGCGAGTGCCAACGCCGCCCATGCGATCCACGTCCCCCGGCCACGCACGCGTCGATCCTACACGGCCGACGCGGCGACCGCAGGGCTCAGGATTCGGCCCACTGCCGCAGGCGCTGCTTGAGCTTGGCCTCGGCTTTGGCTTCGACCACGCTCCAGTCCTCGTCGGGCTCGGCCTCGGCCCACTCTCGGATCTTGCGCCGGACCTTGGCCTCGACCTTGTCGGCCACCTCCTGCCACTCCTTGTCCTGCTCGCGTTTGCGGCGCCGACGCGCGGGATTGGCCCGCGATCCGCCGCCGGCCATGATGCCGATCCCCATCAGGAACCCGAAGTCGTACCAGCCGCCCGTGTTGTGCGGCTCGTACATCCGCACGGTGTCCGAGAAGATGCCGATGATCAGCGTGACGAGCGAGATGATCCCGTGCCACAGGCCGAGCCAGAAGCCGGCGGGGGTCTCGGCGGTGAAGCGTGGGTCGCCGGCAGCACAGCCGGCGAGGGCCAGCGCGGCGGCGACGAAGACCACCGCGCGGGTCGAGCGTGAGTGGGGGCGAGGACGTGCCATGGGGACCGTCCTCCCAAGGTAGGGGCCCGCCGGGGCGACGCCGCGGCGGACCTTGCTCCCGCGCGAGGCGTCGGCCCGCACGTCTTGCGCGTTCACGAAGCCGTCAACGTGGCACGAGGGTGAGGTCGTCGAGGGCCACGCGGCCCTGCGCCGAACCGAACGCTTCGCCGAAATCGAGGCGCACGGCGACGATCGCCTCGAGGTCCACCGTGGGATTGGCGGCCGCGAAGTCGGCGAGTCGCACACGAACCGAAGAGAATTCGTTCTGCCAGCCGACGCCGGCTCCCTCCCCCATCCTCGCGTACGGCGGCGGGATCGCATCGGGACCCGAGACCGGCACTTGCGCGACCTCGCCGGTCGCATCGCGCAGGCCGATCGTGAACGAGAGAGGGCCGCCGAGCGCGACGGTGGCCGGATGGCGCGTTCCCTGACAGGCACGCAGCGTCAGCGCGTCGAAGGCGGTCAGGTCCTGCACCGCGTCCGGGAGCGCCAGCTCGTAGAACGCCGGCGCGCCGACCTCGAAGTCGAACACGAGCGCGTGCGGGTCGTCGCCGTCGTGGCGCGCGTGCGTCATGCCGTTGGACGGTTGGTCGCCGGTCCACGAAAACGAGCCATCGTTGTCGCGCATCAGGACCTCCACGCCGTGGGGCAGCGCGTAGGTCACCGCGGCGCCGCTGCTGGCGACCGACAGCGGATCGTCGGTGCCATCCACGGAGGACTCGAAGTCGTCGAGGACGTACCCGCCGGCCCGCGCGTCGTGGAACTCGCCCGTCACGACGACTCCGTCCGGGATCGACGGAGGATGGTGCTCGGCGAAGCTGCGAGCGAAGTGTTCGCGCGCCGCCGGGTTGTCGCGCAAGTACAGCTCGGCGAGCGCCAGGAACGTGCCGCGGGCGACGACGTTGCCGGACTCGCGGCCGATGAGATCGGGCGCCGACGTATCGACGAACGCCGGGCCGCAGCAGCTGACCAGATCCCCGTGGCCGGCCCCGTGGATGTACGTCAGCAGGCGATCGCCGGTGGCACGCTCGAAGATCGAGCGAGGCTGCGTGTACGAGGGAATGGGTGCACCCGAGACGTCGTCGTCGGCCCCTGCGACGAACATGTGGTAGGGCGTGTTCCCCGGATCGACCACGCTGCGCGGGTGCCAGGACACCGGCGCCATGCTGCTGACGACCCGTAGGTCTTCGAGGCCGAACGACTGCACCGCGAAGGTGCCCTGCGCCAACATGGTGCGCGCGGTGGCGACGGCCTCGCCCCCGGTGCTGTGGCCGGTGAACATGATGCGATGACCGTCGACGTGTCCGGCGAGGACGCCACCGGCGATCGTGTCGAGGTGGCGCAGCAAGTAGTCGGTGTTGGCGAGCGTGTTCTCGGCGGCATCGAGGGTGGCGACCGGTCCCCCCTCGCCCACGTTGGTCTCGTGGTGCATGACCACGTAGCCGTACGAGGCCAGGTGCTGCCCGATGTAGTCGTAGTGCGTGTAGTCGTAGGACCAGCCATGGGTGACGACCACCAAGGGCACCTCGCCGAGTTCGGCGAGGTTGGCCGGGTAAAACGTCCGCTGGCCCAGCCACGTCCCCCCGGAGTACTCCGCCAGTGCGACCTCGTAGGGTCCCGGCGCGGAGACGTCGTGGGTGCGGTACAGGCCCGGACGCGCGCCACCATCGATCACGTCGCCCGCGTCGAGCTGTCCGTTCTCGTTGCAGTCGAGCACCACGTCGTACGGCACACCGAGCCCGGCACCGGCGTCCGAGGACACGCTGCCCGCCGCGGCGAGCTCGAAGCGACTGTCTTGCAGCGTCTGTCCGACGTCCAACGCGACCGGACCTTCGCCGACGTCGACGAGCGTCGCGTCGGCGGTCCATTGTGCCTGGTCGCGCGCGGCCACGACGTACGCGTCACAACGCTCGCCCGCGATCCTGGCCAGCCTGACCGGATCGATCGCGATCTCGATCGGCTCGTCGTCGTTGAACGCATCGACGAAACGAAACCAAGGCGCGTCGGCCCGCGCGCGCCCGGCCAGCTCGACGTGCGCGACGTCGGCTTCGCCAGCCCCCGTTGCATCACCGTCGCCGGCGTCGTGGGGGTCACCGTCGTCACCATCCCCGGTATCCCCCGCCGAGCCGGCACCGTCCGTCGCGTCGCCGGCACCCTGCCCGGGGTCGCGGGGGCGATCGTCGGCCCGACAGGCCGCCGGGGCTATCCACGCGAAGACGAGCCCTCGCACGGCGTTTGCCCACCCTCGCCTTGCCGTGAGCATCCGAGGACGGGGTTGCCCCCGCTCCCGATCGGTTCCCACATGGCCCTACAGAGGCAGCGAAGGCCGCGGTGCGAGCGGCGCCGCACCGTATAATGCCGCCATGCGCAGGGTCTTGGGGATCGGTCTGTTCGCGGCTTTGGTGGGTGCAGGTTGCGGAGACGACTCCGACACCCCGGATGATTCGACCGCGGGTGGCAGCGACAGCGGCACGGCGGCAACGTCGGCATCGTCGGGGCCCACGAGCGATTCCGGCCAGCCGCCGGGCGACACCACGTCGGGGATGAGCACGACCGACGCCGGGACCTCGACCGGCGACACCGCGGCGGACTCGACCGGCGCCTCGACCGGCGCGGTGGACGATTTTCCCGACGTCGACGTCAGCGACCCACAGCTGTACGAGTTCGAGCTCGACCCCGCCGAGCTCGACCCGACGGTGCAGGTCAACCTCGAGGTGCAGTTCGCCCACCTCGACACGACCGCGCCGCCGCTCGGCAAGCTCGTGATCTTCTTGTCCGGCTTCACCAACACGCCGTCGTCGTGGCGCAACCACGGTCGACAGATCGCAGGCTGGGGCTTTCACGTCGTCGAGCCCGACTACTCCAACGACTGGGACTGCGCCGGCCAGGGCGGCAGCTGCAGCCTCGACTCGCGTTGGGAAGCGCTGATGGGCGAGGACGTTTCCACGCTCATCGACGTGGGCCGCAACGACAGCGCCGAAGGTCGGGTCGTGGTGATGTTGCGCCACCTCGAGCAAGTTCACCCCGGCGGCGACTGGGGGTTCTACCTCAACGACGACGACACGCTGCGCTACGAGCACATCGTCATCGCCGGAATCTCCCACGGCGCGGCGAGCACGGGCCTGTACGCCACACGCCGGCCGTTCTCGCGCGCCGTCATGCACTCGGGCGGCTGGTGGGACGTCGACGACACCTCCGAGACGCCGGTCTCCGTCTTCTACGGCATCACGCACGTCAACGACGAGCAGCATCCGGGCCACCTCGACGCCTGGGAAAACGCCGGCCTGCCCGGCGCCCCCACGGTGCTCGAAGACGTGCCCCCACCCTACGGCGACTCGCACCGCATCGTCGCCACCACGCCCAACGGCTACCCGCACTGCTCCGTCTGCGTCAGCGGCGACTCCCCGATCATGGGCGACGAGTACGTCTTCGACCCGGCCTGGCGCTACATGTACGGCGCGCCCCAGCAGTAGGCGGCACCGTCGTACGTGCGGCCGGCGTTCACGACGCCGAGGTCGTGCCGCGGGGTCGTTCACCGATTGCGGACAGGTCGACTGGACCTGCGCGAGCCCGAGCTCTTGCGCCCACGCCACACGTGATTGCCCCCTGCGTCGCGGGTGAGGTCGCACGCGTCACAAACAGCTCGGCAGGAGGCTGTCGGAGGCGCTGCGGTACGTCGTGAGTACGTCCGCCGCGGCCGCGGGCGGGATGATCGGGAGACTCTCGAGGTTGTCGTCACCGCACACGGCTCGGGCGATTGCACCGTCGCCGGTGGCGGAGACGCTGGCCTCGATCACGGTCTCGCAGCTGCTCGTCGCGACGTCGGTGATCGGGTCGCACGATGCACCCGCCACGCTCTCGACCTCGTCGCGGCACATCGAATCCCATTCGATGAGGCAGCAGTACGGGTCGGCGGCACAAACGGCCGCCTCGATGAGCGCATCGTCGGCGCAACCGGGGCTACTCGACACGCTGCAGCACGGAGGCGTACCGACGGCACACGAGCCACCCGCGACGGTGGTCACCTCACCAAAACAGATCCCGTCCCAGAGGGTGGTGCAGCAGAACGGGTCGACGGCACACACGGCCGACTCGATCGCGGGATCGGAGCAGCCGGGAGACGAGGATACGCTGCAGCATGCCGACGTCCCCGGTGGGACGATGCCGCGGCACAAGTCGGCCGCGCCCGGCCCGCCCGACATCAGTTCGAAGTCCCAAGGATCGGGATCCTCGTCGCCCATCAGAACGTCCTTGCCGCCATGGCCGCACAAGATGTCCTGCGACTGGTCCGAACGCACCGACTCGAGGTCGGAGCAATCGGCACCACACGCCGCCCCGAGCTGCACGCAGTCCCAATCCCACTTCGCGTTGCAGCAGGTGACGTCTGTCGCGCACACGCACGCGTCGAGGTCCGTGTCGCCCGAGCCGCGACCGCCGTGCGGCATGCACCACGGGTCGCCGTACAGGTCCGAGGACAGGAGCTGATCGTCACTCGGCGCGCCGTGCAGCTCGTCCTCGCCGAGGCCGCCCTGGATCGAGACTCCGAAGTTCATGTACGAGCAGCCCTCCGGATGCACGCACGACGATCCGCGCGCACTCATGGGCGCGTAGCGGGCGTACCACTCGAGGACCGGGTAGGACGCGGGCGTGGTTCCGGCCGGCACCAACCACCCGCTCGTGCCGGGTACGGGGCAGATGAACTCCTCGTTCTCGTCGTAGTGCACGACCGGCATCACGATGTCGTCACCGCCCGCGCCGAGGATGACCATGTCGTTGCCCGCAGGCGTGCTCGAGTCGCACCCGATCACATCCTCGAGGCGCCAAAAGCCGTCCTTGTCCTGCCAACACACGACCGCCTGCTGGTTGCCGAGGACGATCGCCGGATGCGTCCCGACGCACATGCCGCCGGCCGCGTGCGTGTCCGCCAGGACGCCATAGAAGATGATGTTGTCGCCCTCGTCCGCGATGAACGTGCCGCACTGTGCCGCCGACGCCGTGTCGGGAACCAGGGTCACCGCCGCGGCCGGCAGCCCGGACAGCGCGAGAACGATTGCAGGACAGCTCAGGCGTCGCACGGAGGTGGTAGTCCCGCGTCCCGGCTTGCTGTTCCCGAAAAAGTCCGCGCGTATGGGACACTTTGCGCGAAGGCGACCTGATGCACACATTCGCAAACGCGAGATTGTGGCCGACATGGCTGCTCGCCATCGCGTGCGGCCCGTCCGTCTCCTTCCCTGCGGGAGAAACAGGCAGCTCGACAGGATGCACCGACGACACGGTGGCTTGCACCACCACTGTCGACGGGAACTCGACGCAAGGCGCGAGCGCGAGCGCGAGTTCCGACGAGACCGGCGGTGCGCCCACCTCGACCTCTGATTCCGGCACCGGCGGGGTCGAGATCACCTGTCCGCTCCCGGATGCACCCAACGCGGACATCACGGTACTAGTCGATGGCGAGGCCGTGTCGTTTCAGTACGCGTGGTGGGGACGCGACGGTGGGGGCAGCTGCGCCGACTCGGAGCTGCTCGTCTTTACGCCGGATCTGAGCACGTTCGTCGAAGCGTGGCCGGACCTCACGGGTGGAGGAATTCCGGCCACGAAGTTCTCGACTGTCTTGGTCGTGTACACGCGGCAGACCGTCGCGACCGAGTATCCCGCTGACGCCAGCTTCCGTATCGACGATGGGGACGTGGCGAACGCCCACGGTCTGACGGTCTGGACGAAAGAGGGAGACCCGGAGGCACCGGACATGGTCGGCGAGATCGTCGAGCTCGACGGCGAGTTCTCGGCGTCCGGGACCTTCGACGCGCGTTGGTGCGCCGAGGTGTCGAGAGCGCCCTGCCCGTAGGCCCAACCAATAGAAAACGCCCGCGTCCTTTTGGGCGCGGGCGTTTCGGGCACGGGCACGGGCACGGGCGCGGGCACGGAGGCCACGGCCCCGGGGGCCGGGCCTAGTCCGGGATGTTCATCAAGTCCCGCTCGGTCTGGCGCCGCGCCACCGGCTCGGCGGCCAGTTCTTCGGCGGTCAGGTCGTCGGACTCCGAGTGCAGGCGGTCGTAGACGCCCAGACCCGTACCGGCCGGGATGAGCCGGCCCATGATGACGTTCTCCTTGAGGCCGCGCAGGTAGTCGACCTTGCCCTGCAGCGCCGCTTCGGTGAGCACCTTCGTCGTTTCCTGGAAGGAGGACGCCGAGATGAAGCTCTCCGTCGACAGCGAGGCCTTGGTGATCCCGAGCAACAGCGCCTGACCGGTGGCCGGCGTGCCGCCCAGCGAGGCCACGCGCGCGTTCTCCTGCTGGAAGATCTGTCGTTCGACGTGGTCTTCGGCCAGGAAGTTCGTGTCGCCGGGATCGGTGACCTTCACGCGCCGCATCATCTGGCGAATGATCACCTCGATGTGCTTGTCGTTGATCTTGACGCCCTGCAGTCGGTAGACCTCCTGGATCTCGTCGAGCAGGTAGCGCGCCAGGGCCTTCTCGCCGAGCACCGCGAGGATGTCGTGCGGGTTGGATGCCCCGTCCATCAACGCCTCGCCCGCACGGACTTCGTCGCCCTCGCGAATCGAGATGTGCTTGCCCTTGGGGATCAAGTACTCCTTGGGCTCGCCGTCCTCGGGCGTGATGATCACGCGACGCTTGGACGCCTTGTCCTTGCCGAACGAGATGACGCCGTCGGTCGACGCGATGATCGCGTGGTCCTTCGGAGTACGGGCCTCGAACAGCTCCACGACGCGGGGGAGACCACCGGTGATGTCCTTGGTCTTCGTCGACTCGCGGGGGATACGCGCGATGATGTCGCCCGCTTCCACCTTCTCGCCTTCGGAGATCGTGAAGGACGCCCCGACGGGCAGGTAGTACCTCGCCTCGTGCTTCTCGTCGTAGATCGCGACGGCACCGTCGGGATCCTTGATGACGATGCGCGGGCGGGCATCCGGGTCGCGGCTCTCCTGCACGACCATCGACGAGTGGTTGGTGACCTCGTCGACGCGCACCTGCATGGTGACGCCTTCGATGATGTCGCCGTACTCGATGATGCCGCCGACGTCCGACAGGATCGGGATCGAGTGCGGCTCCCACTCGGCCAGCAGCTGCCCCGGCTCGACGTCTTGGCCCTCCTTGACCTTGAGCTTGGCGCCGTAGACGAGGTCGTACTGCTCGCGGGGACGGTCCTTTTCGTCGAGCAGAATGACCCGCGAGTAGCGGTTCATCACCACGAGGGTGCCGTCGCGCGTGGGCACGGCCTTGAAGTCCTCGAAGGTGACCTTGCCGCCGAAGCGCGCCTCGAGCGTGCTCTGCTCGGCCTGGACGTTACCGACACCACCGATGTGGAAGGTCCGCATCGTCAGCTGCGTGCCGGGCTCGCCGATGGACTGCGCGGCGATGATGCCCACCGCCTCGCCGACGTCGACGAAGTTGCCGCGCGCGAGGTCGCGGCCGTAGCAGCGGGCGCAGATGCCACGCAGTGCCTCACAGGTGAGGACCGAGCGGATCTTGACCTTCTGGATGCCGGCCTGCTCGAGCTTGCGAACGCGGGCTTCGTCGAACACGTCGCCCTCGGCACAGATCACGTCGTCGGTGCCGGGGAAGTAGATGTGCTCGAGCGCGGTGCGACCGAGAACGCGGTCGCCGAGACGCTCGATGACCTCGCCCGACTCGACGAGCGCGCTGACCTCCAGGCCCTGGATCGTCCCGCAGTCGAACTCCGTGATGACGGCTTCCTGGGCGACGTCGACGAGACGACGGGTCAGGTACCCCGAGTTCGCCGTCTTGAGCGCCGTGTCGGCCAGACCCTTGCGGGCACCGTGCGTGGAGATGAAGTACTGCAGCACCGTCAGCCCCTCACGGAAGTTCGTGGTGATGGGCTGCTCGATGATTTCGCCCGAGGGCTTGGCCATCAAGCCGCGCATACCGGCGAGCTGTCGCATCTGCTGACGCGAACCGCGGGCGCCGGAGTCGGCCATGATGAAGATCGAGTTGAACGA
This sequence comes from uncultured Pseudomonadota bacterium, assembly GCA_937896535.1. Classification (GTDB taxonomy): domain Bacteria; phylum Myxococcota_A; class Polyangia; order Nannocystales; family Nannocystaceae; genus CALBMM01. The sequence continues at coordinate 587 of CALBMM010000074.1, read as the reverse complement.
CGGCATCCGCTTCTTCTCGCCGGTGCGCTCGTTCTCGAACTCCTCCGAGGCAATGCGGTCCATCATCGCGTTCGCGATCTGCTCGGACACGTTCGCCCAGATGTCGATGACCTTGTTGTAGCGCTCGCCGGCCGTGATGAGACCGTCGGCGTACTGACCGCTGATCCGCTTGACCTCGTTGAACGCGTCGTCGAGGAGCTTGACCTTCTCCTCCGGGATGTACATGTCGTCGACGCAGATCGAGATGCCGGCCTTCGTCGCCTCCGAGTACCCGGTGGACCGCAGGTAGTCCGCCATCAGGACCGTCGCCTTCTGACCGCACATGCGGTAGCAGACGTCGATGAGCTCGTTGAGCTCCTTCTTGCCGAGGTTTCGGTTGACCAGCGAGAACGGGATCTGCTTGGGAATGCCCCCGTCGTAGAGCAGGACGCGACCGCAGGTGGTCTGGACCATGTCCTCGCCTTCGGCCATCCGGCACATGATCTTCGCCTGCAGGTGCACGGCGCGGTGGTCGTAGGCCATCCGCACCTCGTCCGGCGACGCGTAGTGACCGACGACGTAGTTGTCCTTGGCCGGCTCGTTCGCCT
>CALBMM010000073.1 GCA_937896535.1 uncultured Pseudomonadota bacterium | reverse complement strand
GCCCCGGCGTGTGCCGCGGGCGCCCTACGGCAAGACCCTGACGGCCTTCTTGGGGACGTGACCGGTGCGCAGGTACGAGGCGGCGAGGTCGTACTCGAAAAAGCCCATCATGTCGGTCTTGATGACCTCTTGCATCATGCGCTTGCCCTCGCTCGCTTCGCCCATCCGCCACTTGCGAAGGCCCTCGTAGAAGTAGGCCTCGGCGCGCTCGCCCGTGTCGGCTGCCTTGCCGAGCAGGTCGTCGAACGTCATTTCGCCCTGGGCGTGCCGCGCCAGGTCCCCGGTCCAGCCGCCGCCGCGGTAGCTCTTCATGAACGAGACCACCTCGGCGTCCGGCGGGCGGCCCTGCTGCAGCGCCAGCTCGTGCAGCCACAGCGAGAAGTACAGCTTGAGGCTGTCGGACAGCTCGCCGCTGGCGACGGCCCGGCGGAACATCTGCATGGCCTCGTCGTAGTAGCCGTTGGCCACCATCTGCAGCAGCGGGTCGGCGAACGACTTGGGGTTGCCGGGCGCCAGCGCGATCGCGGCCTCGAAGTCCTCCATCGCCAGGTCGACGTCGCCGAGCCAGAACAGCAGCTTGCCGCGCTCGACGAGCCGGTCGGCACGCGCGCGCGGGTTGACCACGCGCGACAGCAGCTTGTTGGTGTGGCGCAGCGCGACCCGGTAGTGCTCCGACGAGGCCGCGTCGTCGCCCTGCAGGCGCGCGATCTCGCCGAGCTGCTGGCGGGCCCGCGCTTCCCACTGCAGCTGTGAGAGCTCGCTGTCGAAGGCCAGGTCCCCGAGCGCTTCGTAGCGCTGTTGGGCGGCCGGCAGCTCCCGGCGCTTGAGGGCGATCGTGCCGAGCAGGTCGAGCGTGGACGGGCTGGGCTCGATGTCCAGGCTCTTGTCGAGCAGCTGCTGCGCCCGCTCGACGTGGCCGCCCTGGTACATGCCCTCGGCCACCACGTAGTAGGCGGCGGGCAGCCCCGGCGACAGCGGGCGGTCGCGCCACAGCTTGACGGCTCGGCGATGGAATTGCTCGAGCTCGCCCAGCCGTGCGTCGGCGGCCTCGGGGTCGCGCTCGGACAGTCGCGACAGGTACTCGAACTCTTGGCGGGCCAGGGCCTCCCAGGCCTCGAACACGTCCTCTTTGAGCTCGATGGTCCGGCGCAAGTGGGCGATCGAGGCCTCGACGAGCCCCTCGCGGTCCAGCAGCCGCGCGCGCATCAGATGGACGTACGCGTCCTTGGGATGACGCTGCAGGGCGCGACGCGACAGGTTGTCGACGATGGCCCAGCCCTGCTGCACGTAGGGCAGCGACGGGTCGGCGCCGGGCTCGGGCACGAACTGCTCGGCCAGACCCAGCAGCGGTCGGGCGCTGCGTCGCGGCTCCAACGCTTCGCTGACGACGTCGCGCAGCTTGGCGACCGGCATGTCGAGCTCGACGCGACCGAGTGCCTCGAGGGCGGTATCCGGGTCATCGGCGCGCAGGTACAGCCGCAGCAGCAGGTAGCCCGTGATCTCGATCCGCTTGAGCGACGCCGTGCCCGCCTCGCGCCCGTGGGCACGAGCGCGGACGGCGGTCTCGTAGCGGGCGACGTAGAGGTCGGCGAGCCGCTCGTTGACGAAGGGGGAGGGGAACGCCGCGGCGACTTCCTCGAGGTCGCGCTCGAGCTGGTCGTGCTTGAGCAGCGGCTCGTCGGAGAAGGGGCCGCCGCGCACGAGCCACTGCTCGAGGTCCTTCCACTTGCGGACGGCCTTGTCGCGGCCTTCGCCGGGCGCGAAGCGTTGCTGCACCGCCAGCGCCAGCAGCGACGGCGCCTCGGCCCCACGCCGGGCGGTGCTGCGATAGACCTTGCCGGCGAGCTCGGCCAACGCCGGATTGGGTCCGACGGTGCGCAGCTCCGCGGGGGCGTACAGCGCCAGCGAGTAGCGAAGCGCCGACTCCCCCTCGTCCACGTCGCCGCGATCGATCGCGTCGGAGGCGTAGCCGGTCAGGAAGTCGAGCATCGCGTCGCGGTACTGCTCGCGCGCGGGCTCGTCCAGCGGCAGCAGCGCGTAACGGTTCAGGGCCGTTTCGAGCTGGTCGAGATCGCCGATGCGCTTGGGCGCGGCCGGGACCTCCGTCGTCGGGTTTTCGCGATGGGCACAACCGGTGGCGGCCGGAGCGGCCAGAGCGATTCCGATTGCGACGACGGCAAGCGACAATCGCACGTCGGGAGTCTACTACGCCCGGGCCCTCAGGCCAGCCGCCGCGGACTTCCTCACTCCAGGGTGGCGCTCGCCTCGCCCCAGTGAATCGCCAGCGACAGGGTGTGCACCAGCCCGAAGTAGCGCCCGGCGTTGGTCGGGCGGCCCAGCCCGGCCAGCACTGCGTCGGCGCCGGCGGCGTTGAGATCGCCCTGCGAGTCGATGAAGTCGGTGGCCGCGACCGGGTCGAAGGCGGCGGTCGAGGGACGGACCCGGCGCGGGAGCTCCACGTCCAGGCCGTAGCCGGGGACGAAGGTCAGCTCGGTCCGGCGCAGCTTGAGGCGCGTGCCCACGCTCGCGCCGAGCCGCCAGCCCTCGGGGTTGGCGGCGGTCGTGGCCGCGCGCTGCACGGCGGGCGAGCGCACGTGCCCGGCCATCAGCACGTACAGCCGCGACAGACTCCGCGGCAGGCCCTTGCTGCCGACGTTGGGACGCAGCCGCGCGAAGACGTCGGCTCCGTAGACGTCGGCGAGGCCGCGGTACAGGGTCTGCTCCGATTGCGAGGCGCCGCGTCGCGCCAGACCGACCAGGCGCAGCTGTTGGTTGCCGTCGTCGGGGCAGCTGCCGGCCAGCAATCCGCCGGGGCACAGGTCGGCCCAAAACAGGTTCGCATCGACGCGCCACTGTCGCGTCGCGCCCAGCAGCGCCGACGCTCCGAAGGCGAGCTGCTGTGGCAGCTTCTGTCGCAGCGTCGCGCTCACCGAGCTCGGGGCGTCGCACGACTCGGGACCGTCGGTGCCCAGCTGGGTGCCCGAGACCTCGGGGCGACACAACACGCCCACCCCGCCCAGCTGCACCTCGCCGCCGCGGCGCAGTGGAAAGGACCGGTACCGGGCGCCGAGGGTGACGCGGTCGTTGGCCAGCGACACCGCGACGCCGACGGAGACCGCGACGTCCAGGCCCGGGGGGGCGCCGTTGCGCGGCACCCAGTGCGTCCAGCCCTTGAAGCCGATCCGCTCGGCGCAGTCGGGGTCTTCCTTGTCGTCGCACTCCACCCCGACCTCGTCCATCGGCCGCCGCAGCAGCTCCGTGTCGGTGTCGAAGGCGAAGCGCTCGCGGACCATCGGGAAGTGGGCCGCGGCACCGAGCTGAAAGAGGCCGCCGTTGTAGGCCAGCGCGATCGTGGTGTCGTGGCGGTAGCTGACGCGTCCGCCGTTGGGGGGGCAGCGCGCCGGCGACAGGTCCAGGCACCCGACGTCGGGGTCCGGCGAGAGGTGGTAGCGAAACGGCTCGGCGCTCGCGAGCTGGTAGCGGCTGGACAGGTCGTACACGCCGACGCCGACGGCCCACGGGTCGAGATACAGCGTGCCGCCGACGAACCAACCCGGGCTCGCGCCGAGCAGGCTCGTGGGCGCGTCGAGGGCATCGGTCGGGGCCCCGGTGGCGCCGTCGATCGCGTTGCGTCGGATCCGTTGCTGGGCCACCGCGACCGACAGCGCGACCTGGGCCGCGGTCGCACGCATCGCCGCGAGCATGGCCGGGTTGTGATGCAGGGCCGTGACCGAGCGGCTCGCCGGGCCCTGGGCCTCGATGCCGCCCAAACGATCAGCCACACCCGGCGCGGCCCCGGCCGCCTGGCCGATCGTCGCCGCACCGACGAACGCGACCGCGGCGAGGCATCGACGCATGCCCCGTGACCCGAGCGCGGAAGGACGGGTCCTGCGCTGCCGTCGGCCGATCATGTTCGCGGGCGAGGATAAGACCGCCGGGGCTGCGCGTTTTCCGCGCGGGCTCGCGATGGTTCGGGTCGGGGCTGCACAAAGCCACACGGTTGACCAGCCACCACTCCGAGCCCTAGGATGCCCACGGACCGTAAGCGGGGGTACCCCCAGCGCGGTCCTCCCAAGCGCCACAACATGGCCCGGACGCTACGTCAGTTCACCTGCCGCGATGACCTTTGGGCGCGAGTCGAAGCGCTCGCTGGCCGGCGGGGGATCAGCACCGACGATGTGGTGCAGGCGGCGCTCGTGCAGCTCTTTTCCAAGAAGACGCGCACGTCCGATGCCGCGCCACCGCCACGCGCTCCGGCGCCTCGGCCGTCGGCGCCGGCCCCGGCTCCACGCGCGGCTCGTGGTGGCAACGGCGGATTGCCGCGACCGCCGGGCGGCGGGCGACTGCCACCCCCGGGCGGCGGCGGCGCGATCAGCAACAAGCCGCGCACGCTGTACCTGTACTTCGAGGGCCAGTGCTACGCCGTCGACCAGGATCAGTTCGTGATCGGTCGCGGGTCCAAGTACTCGGACCTGCCGATCAAGGACGCCAACATCTCGCGACGCCACTGCGCGATCGTGCGGCGCAACGGGGACTACTTCATCAAGGACCTCGAGAGCACCAACGGCGTCGAGTTCAACGGCGAGCGCGTCGACAACCACCGCATCGAAGAGGGCACGGTCTACCGGCTGTGTGATCACGAGCTGCGGTTCTCCTTCATTCCGCCGGCGTAGCGCGTCCGCCACGGACGTGGCACACCAACCCCCGACGTGGCCGCGGATGCGATCGAGCGCCTCTCGGCGGTGCTCAACGAAGCGAGCGCCGACCAGTTCGAGGGCGTGGCGGCGCAAGAGGTCGGCGTGCGACTGCGGGCGTGCGCCGACGGGTTGCTGGCCGGGCACGCGGGGGCGGCCGAGTCCAAGGCGTTGATCGACTGGCGCGCGCGCCTGGACGGCTTCGATCGGCTCGGCCGTCACGACCGCACGGTCCTCGTCGCCCAGGGGATGCGGCTGTGCATGACACTGCGGGCGGCCGCGCCGGCGCCCAAGAAGAAAACGCCGCGGCGCAAGGTGGCCGCGGTCGCGGCCGCGCCGGTGATCGAGAGCCCGCTGACGTCGCTGCCCGGGGTCGGTCCCGCGACGGCGGCGAAGCTGCAGGCCAAGGGGCTGACCACCGTCGAGGACCTGGCGTGGCTCATCCCCACGCGCTACGTCGACCAGCGCACGCGGCAACCGCTGTCGGAAGTGGCCGAGGGCGAGTTCGCCGTGGTCGAAGGCAAGGTCGCCCGCTTTCGCCAGGGCTTCGGGCGCGGTCGCTACATCGCGACACTCGAGGTCGATCTCGGCGAAGGCGAGCGCGTCGTCGCGCGCTGGTTTCATCGCATGGGAGGGCTCGACCGGGTCGTGACCGGATCCGACGTCATCCTCGTCGGGGCGGTGCGCGAGTACGGCGGCAAGCCGAGCATGGTCCACCCCGACGTGTACACGCCGAGCCGGCCGCCGCCGCCGATCGCGGTGCACTACCCGAACGTCGAGGGCGTGGGGGCGAGGACGCTGTCGAAGCTGTGCCAGCAGGCGACGCGTCGGGTGTGTGAGGCCGACGCGCTGCCCGACGTGATCCCGCCCGACGTCGCGCGGGCCCACGGGTTGCCGGCGCTGCGCGACGCCCTGCAGACGCTGCACGAGCCGCCCGACGACCTGCCGGCCGACGCGTTGGCGGCGATGATCAAGGGCAGCTCGCCGGCGCACCGGCGGCTGGCGTTCGAGGAGTTCTTCGTTCTGCAGACGCTGCTGCTGGCGCGGCGCCGGGACTACGTGGCCGCACGCAGCCCCTTGCCGCTGCCCGACGACGCGTTCGATCGCGAGCAGGTGCGCGCCTGCCTGCCGTTCGAGCCCACCGCCGCGCAGTGGCGGGTGCTCGACGAGATCGTCGGTGACATGGCGGCGGGGCCCCCGATGTTGCGCCTTCTGCAGGGCGACGTCGGGTCCGGCAAGACGGCGGTCGCATTCGCGGCCGCGCTGGCGGTGTGTCGCGCCGGCGGCCAGGTGGCCGTGATGGCACCGACCGAGCTGCTCGCCGCGCAGCACCTTCGCACCTTGCGGCCGTGGTGCGAGGCCGCGGGCCTTTCGTTGGCGTCGCTGACCGGATCGTTGTCCAAGGGGGAGCGGGCCAGTCGGCTGTCGCTGGTCGCGGCGGGACACACCGACGTGGTGGTGGGCACGCACGCGCTGATCGTCGGCGACGTGCACTTCGCCCGGCTCGGTCTCGTCGTCGTCGACGAGCAGCACCGTTTCGGGGTCGAGCAGCGCGCGATGCTGGCGAGCAAGGGCGAGCGACCGCATCTGCTGGTGATGACCGCGACCCCGATCCCGCGCACGATGGCGCTGACCGCCTACGGCGAGCTCGAGGTCTCGGTCATCGACGAGCTGCCGCCGGGGCGCACGCCACCGATCACGCGGCTGTACTGCGGCCGCGGTGCGCTGCCGCGGGCGCGGGAGGTGCTGGCCAAGGGCATCGCCAAGGGCGCGCGGGCCTACGTGGTGTGTCCGCTCGTGGAAGCGAGCGAGGTGCTCGAGGTCACCGACGTGGAGGCGAGCGCGGCCGCGCTGCGACAGCTGATGCCGGCGGCGCGGATCGGGGTGGTGCACGGTCGACTCCCGCCGGCGGACAAGGACGCGGTGATGACGGCCTTTCGCGAAGGCGAGCTCGACGTCCTCGTGGCGACCACGGTGATCGAGGTCGGTGTCGACGTTCCGGATGCGCGGGTGATCCTGGTCGAGCACGCCGAGCGCTTCGGGCTCGCGCAGCTGCATCAGCTGCGCGGACGGGTCGGGCGCGGCCAGCAGACCTCGGCGTGTTTGCTGCACACGGCGCTGTCGGCCGGATCGGACGCGGGCAAGCGGCTCGCCGTGCTCGCGCAGACCAGCGACGGGTTCGCGGTCGCCGAAGAAGATCTCCGGCTCCGCGGTCCGGGGGAGGTGTTCGGCACGCGACAGGCCGGCGTGCCGCGTCTGCGCTTCGCCGGGTTCGCCGGCGACGGGGCCCGACTGCTCGCCGCCGCGCGCCAGGCCGCCGCGCAGGTGTTGGCGGTCGATCCGGAGCTTTCGGCGCACCCGCAGCTGCGCGAGGCGGTGCAGCGGCGGGAGGCGGTGGCTCCCGTCTTCGCCGCGGACTCGGGCTGAGCGCGCCCGACCGTGCTATCCGATCCAGGACGTGGACCGTCTGATGTGCCACTGCATGGTCGTCTCCGAGTCGGAGATCGCGGCGTGCATTCGCGCAGGGGCCACGACGGTCGACGAGGTCGGGCTCGCCTGCGAGGCCGGCAGCGGGTGCGGCTCGTGTCGCGGCGGGATCGAGGTGATGATCGCCGAGCACAAAAAGCGCGTCGCCTCGCGGGGGGACGCGGCCGCGGTCTTGGCGCAGTTGGGCCTGTTCGGCGACGCCTCCGACCGCTGACGAAAAAAACGGCCGGCGCGTGCAACATCGGCCGGCGGCGGTCGACCAGGCAGGGTGGTGCACCCGCGGGCTTTGCCAACGTCGCCAACCTTGCCTACAACCACGCCGCCGCCGTCGACGCGATGTTGGTCGTTCAGAAATACGGGGGCACGTCCGTCGGGACCCTCGAGCGGATTCGCCGATGCGCCGAGCGCTGTCTCGCCGTCCGCGAGGCGGGACACGACCTCGTCGTGGTCGTCTCGGCGATGGCGGGCGAGACCAACCGGCTCATCGCGCTGGCCAACGAGCTCGTCGACCCACAACAGGGGCGCGATGCGGGCGGTGGGGGCTGGGTGGCCGCGAGCCGCCGCTCGGAGGCGCACGACCGGGAAATGGACCAGCTCGTGTCGACCGGCGAGACGGTCTCGGCGGCCTTGCTGGCCATGGCGATCAACGCCCGAGGAGGCTCGGCCGTGTCGCTGACCGCTCACCAGCTCGGCATGCAGACCGACGACGCCCATACCCGCGCCAAGATCACGACGATCGACCACGCGCGGGTCAGCGATGCGCTGGCCCAAGGGCGCATCGTGGTGTGCACGGGCTTTCAGGGCGTCAGCGGCGAGGGCGACGTGACCACGCTGGGGCGGGGCGGCTCGGACACCTCGGCCGTGGCCGTCGCGGCCGCGATGAAGGCCGACGTGTGCGAAATCCTGACCGACGTCGACGGCGTGTATACCACCGACCCCCGGATCGTGCCCGACGCCCGCAAGATCGACCGGATCAGCCACGAGGAGATGCTCGAGCTGGCGTCGGTCGGCGCCAAGATCATGCACATCCGCAGCGTCGAGTTCGCGATGCGCTACGGCGTGCCGGTGCAGGTGCGCTCGAGTCAGTCGGACGCGGAGGGGACCTGGATCGTCCCGGAGGAGCCAAGTATGGAAGCGGTCGTCGTGTCCGCGGTCGCGCTCGACCGCAACGAAGCCAAGATCACGGTCGTCGGCGTGCCCGACGTGCCGGGCATGGTCGCGAGCATGTTCTCCGTGCTCGCCGACGCGGGCATCGTGATCGACATGATCATCCAAAATGCCTCGCACGACGGCCACACCGACGTCACGTTCACCGTGCCCACGGCCGATCTGCCCCAGGCACAGCAGCGTCTGGCCACGCTCTCGTTCGACGGTCGGCCGCCGCGGGTCGAGACCGACGCCGACATCTGCAAGGTCTCGATCGTGGGCCTGGGCATGCGCACGCACGCCGGCGTGGCGGCCAAGATGTTCCAGCTGCTGGCGGCCGAGGGCATCAACATCCAGATGGTCTCCACCTCCACGATCAAGGTGTCGGTGGTGGTGGCCGGCGGGCACGGCGAGCTCGCGACGCGGTGCTTGCACGCCGGCTTCGGCCTGGCGGAGGGACCCGCGGGGGCGCAGACGCTGGCGCGGGGCGGATGAGCCGGGCCCGGGGCCGGCTCGCCCTCGCCGCCGGGGTGCTCGTCTGTGCGGGGCTGGCCCACGTCACGCTGTCGCGGGCGACCGAGCCGGCACGGGGCGGCGCCGGTTGCCCTATGCCGGTGCTCGTCGACGATCGACTCGCCTGCACCGGCGAAGCGCTCGCCGCCGCAGGCGCGGTCTGTCCGGACGCGACGCTTTCGGCCGGCGACACGCTGGCGACGCCTTCGTGCGCCGTGGGCCGGATGGATGCCCAGGACCTCCAGAACCTGCACGTGGTACTCGACGTCAACGTGGCGTCCGCGGCGGAGCTGACCAGCCTGCCGGGGATCGGGCCGGCGTTGGCGGACCGCATCGTCGCCGCGCGCCCGTTCGTCGACGCCGCCGACCTCGCCCGGGTGCGCGGCATCGGCCCGGCCAAGCTGGCCCGGATCCGCTCGCGCGTGCGCGTCACTGCGCAACGCGATGCACGATAGCGGGGTCACACGGCGCCGGCCGGGGGGTCGGTTGAAAGCCCTCCGACCCGGTGGGATGGTCGGGCCGCATGTCGCCGCGTCAGCTCACCAGCCGGCTCATCCACGAAGTCCAACAGCACGTTCAGGCGTTCACGCCCAGCCGACCGCAGACGGACCGGGACCAGCTCGCCGCGCTCGCGAAGGCCGTGCTCGCGTCGGTGGACGTTCGTGATTTCCGCGGCATCCCCGGTGCCCGCCTCGTCGGACAGTTCGAGCACCTGCTCGAGCTGCTCGAGACGCGCGGCAAGAACGACATCAAGGTCAACCTCCGCTACCAGGACGACACGGACACGCTCGTCGTCGAGACGTGCATCGAGGACCAGCCGTTTCTGGTCTCGACCCTCCGCGCGGCCCTGATCTCCGAGCGATACGACGTTCGCCGCCAGCTCAACGCGATCGTGCGGGTTCGGCGAGACCCGTCGGGGAAGCTGACCGGCATCGGCACGGGCACCGCGGAGTCGGTGATTCGGATGGAGGTGGGGCAGACCGGCAGCAGCGGGCGCGACGGTGGCGGCATCCCGTCCGGCCTCGCGGCGCGCATCGAGCATCGCCTGCGGCTGGCCCAAGCGATGGTCCGCGACTTCGACCCGATGAACCAGCGGCTGACCCAGGTCGCCGACCGCTACTTCGCGGTCGCCGGTGATCACCACGGTGGGTCCGCGACGAGCCTGCGCGAGGTCGAAGCGCTGCTGCGCTGGCTGACCGACGAGAACTTCGTGATGTTCGCCGTCGAGATGTACGACCACCACGGTGAGCGCATCGAGGTGCTGGGCACCAGCCGGATCCGCACGCCCGATCGCGAGCGCTCGCTCATCGAGGCGTCCACGAAGGGGCAGGGACGATCGGTCCGCTACCAGCGCAGCGCCGAAGAGTCGCCGGTGCACCGCGCGGGCAAGCCCGGTTACTTCGTGGTGTCCACCTTCGGCGACGATGGCCAGCCCGCCGGCGCGTGCCTGGTCGAAGGCCTGTTCACGTACAAGGCGCTGCACACTCCGCCGGAGCAGATCCCGGTCATCCACATCGCGCTGCGGGAGATGCTCGAAGACCGACAGGTCTCCACGGCCTCCGACCGCGGCAAGAACATCACCAACGCGTTCAACTCGCTGCCGCTGGAGTACCTGCTCACCGAGGATCGCGAGAGCATCTGGGAGCTGACCGACCGCATCCTGCGGGCCGAGGCCGAGGGCGGCTCGGACGTGCACATCCGCATCGGGGCCGGGAGCCGCTTCGCGTTCGTGTTCGTCGCACTGCCGCGCTGGCAGTTCTCCGAGGAGCTGCGCCAGCTCGTGCAGGACATCCTGCTCGAGGACCTGTGTGGCACGTACGCCGACTACGGCGTGTACATCGACCGCTACGACAACGCGGTGATCCACTTCTACGTCACCGGTGCCGGGCCGCTGCGAGAGATCGACACCGACGCGCTGCGCGACAAGGTGCTCGCCCACGCGCGGACGTGGTCGGACCGCCTCGGCGAAGCGCTCGAGAAGGTCGCCCCCGACGGCGCCGCCGAGGAGCTGTTCGAGATCTACGAAAACGCCTTCACCGAGGAACACAAGCGGCGGTGCTCGGTCGCGCGGATCATGGGCGACATCGTGTGCCTCGAGCAGCTGCGCGCCGGGGCCGAGCACGACTGCGACCTGTACGTGTCCGAGTTCGGCGAGCACCCGGGGTCGCTGAACCTCCGGATCTTCTCGCGCGAGCCCCTCAACCTCTCGCGCGAGCTGCCGGTCCTCAGCCACTTCGGCTTCGAGACGATCGACGAGTACAGCCGCGAGATTCACGTGCCGCACATGCCGGCCATCGACATGGACAACTTCCGATTCGAGCTACGGCCGGACCGGATCGGGCAGGTGATGCAGCGGCGCGCCAACATCTCGGCCGCCCTGCGCGACGTGCTGTCGGGCCGCGCCGGCGACGACGACCTCAACCGTCTCGTCGTCGTCTCCGATCTCACCGCGCGCGACGTCGAGATCCTGCGGGCCTACGTGGCGCACCTGCACCAGCTGCGGCTGCCGTTCGACAGCTCGCTGGTGCGCTCGGCGCTCGTGGAAAACCCCGAGGTGTCCGCGGCGATCCTCGCGTGGCTGGCGGCCCGCTTCGATCCGAAGGTGGCCAGCGCCGAGCTTGCCGAGCGCACCGAGGTGGCGCTTCGCACCGAGCTGCGCGAGATCACCGACTACACGGCCGACCGCGTGCTGTCGGCCGTGGCCGAGCTCGTGTTCGCCACACGACGCACGAACGCGTTCATCGCCGATCGTGCGGCGGGTGAGGCGATCGCGTTCAAGGTCGCGACGCGACGGATCAGCTTCGCACCCGAGCCCAAGCCGTATCGCGAGATCTGGGTCTTCCACCCCGAGTTCGAGGGCGTCCATCTGCGCGGCGGCAAGGTGGCCCGCGGCGGCCTGCGCTTCTCGGACCGTCCGGACGACTTCCGCACCGAGATTCACGGGCTGATGGCCACGCAGATGGTCAAGAACGTGTTGATCGTGCCGATGGGCGCCAAGGGTGGCTTCGTGCTGCGCCATCCCCCGTCCGATCGCGAGGCGTTGCGACAGGCCGGCGATCACTACTATCAGAAGTTCATCGGCGCGCTGCTGTCGGTCACCGACAACGTCGTCGACGGCAAGCCCAAGACGCCCGAGGGCATCCTGCCGTGGGCCGAGGAAGAGGATCCGTATCTCGTGGTCGCGGCCGACAAGGGCACCGCGCACCTTTCGGACACGGCCAACGCGATCAGCTCCGGCCAGGGGTTTTGGCTCGACGACGCGTTCGCGTCCGGCGGATCCAACGGCTACGACCACAAGAAGACCGGCATCACGGCCCGCGGCGCCTGGGAGGTGACGCGTCGCAGCTTCGCCGAGATCGGGGTCGACCCGGAGGCCGACGTGATCACGGCCACCGGCGTGGGCGACATGAGCGGCGACGTGTTCGGCAACGGCCTGCTGCGCTCGCAGACCATCAAGCTGCTCGCGGCCTTCAACCACATCCACATCTTCTTGGACCCCGATCCCGATCCGGCCAAGAGCTTCGCGGAGCGACAGCGCCTGTTCGACCTGCCCCGGTCGACCTGGGAGGACTACCGCGCCGACGTGCTCTCGGCGGGCGGCGGGGTGTTCCCCCGCAAGGCCAAAGAGCTGCCGCTTTCACCCCAGGCGCGGCAGATGCTGGGCTTTTCGCCCAACGAGGTCGTCAACGGGGACCAGGTCATCCGCGCGGTGCTCAAGCTCGACGTGGACCTGCTGTGGATGGGCGGCATCGGCACGTACGTCAAGGCCAAGGAGGAATCGAACTCCGAGGTCGGCGACAAGACCAACGACAGCGTGCGCGTGGATGCGGCCGAGCTGCGGTGCAAGGTGCTCGCCGAGGGCGCGAACCTGGCGATCACCGATCGTGGCCGCGTCGAGTACGCCCGTCGCGGTGGGCACAACTACAACGCGTTCCTCGACAACTCCGGCGGCGTCGACACCTCCGACCACGAGGTCAACATCAAGATCCTCTTTGCGCCGCTGCTGTCGTCGGGCGCGACGACCCGCGCCGAGCGCAACCGCCTGCTCGTCGAGTGCGAGCCGGCGGTCGTGGAGATGGTGCTCGACAACAATCGCGCGCAGAGCCGAATGGTGTCGTTCGACGTCTCGCGGTCCTGTCACGACATCTATCGCTACAGTCGTGCCCTCAACTGGCTCGTGCCGCGGGTGCCGTTTTCGCCGGAGGCGTTCTCGATGCCCAGCGACGACGAGCTGCTCAACCGTGCGCGCAAGGGGGAGGGCCTGTACAAGACCGAAGCCGCCGTCCTGTGCTCCCACGCCAAGATGCTCGCCTACCGTGAGCTGCTCGAAGGCGGCGACCTGCCGACCGCGATGGCGAGCCGGTTCGTGCGCGAGTACTTCCCGTCGCCGATCGTCGAGGCGGCCGGTGATGCGGCGGTGCAAGGCCACCTGCTGCACCGCGAGATCGCGACGACGATGGCCGTCAACCGCATCGTCGACAACATGGGGGGCAGCTTCTTCGCCGAGATCGCGACCGCCACGCTCAAGCCGACGCTCGAGATCGCCGTGGCCTATCTGCAGGCGTCCGAAGCCGCCCAGGGCGACGACATTCGCGCGCAGCTGTTCGAGATCGAGGACAAGCGCAACATGGCGGCCGTCTACCGGGCGATGGGGATGATGAGCCTCGCCCTCGAAGACGCCACGTTCTACCTGCTCGACCAGATGGCTCTGCCGCCGCTCGACGACGAGATGGTCGCCCAGGTGCACGACCTGATGGCCAACGTCGACGAAGCGCTGCCGGCCGGCAGCCGTGGGCGCACGTCGATGCGCCTGAGCGCGCTCGTCGAAAAGGGCATCCCGGAGGAGCTCGCCGGCCGGGTGGTGCGACTGCGCTATCTGACGCCGGTGCTCGACGCGGTTCGTTCCGCGCCCGCGATGGGCCGCGATCCTCGACAGATGCTGTGGCTGCGTCTTTCGGTCACGGACGCGATGAACTTCATGTATCTCAATCAGGCGCTGGACCGGATGCGATACGCGTCGCCGTGGGACGGTCCCTCCGTGTCGGCGCTGCGTCGTCAGCTCAACTTCCATCTGCACAAGCTCGTGCGCATGGTCGAGGGGGACGACGTGCAGGGCATGGTGGCCAAGTTCGGCCTCGGCGAGTTCTGCGAGCGCGTGCTCGAGCTCGCGGAGACCAACCCGACCGTGTCCGGCCTGGTGATGCTCGACGACTGGCTGCGGCGGTTGCTGCCGCCGGTCTCCGCCATCGAAGCGCGCGAGTAGCGACGCGCTCGGGCTACGCGGCGGGCGGACCGCCCGCGAAGCGCTCGGCGATCACGCGCCAGTACAGGTCGTGCTCGGCCGCCAGCACGCGCGCGGCCAACGACTGCGCAGTGTCGCCGGGCTCGACCGGCACCGGACGGTGCGCGAGGACGGCGCCTTCGTCGTATTCGTCGGTGACCCAGTGCACCGTGGGACCGGAGGTCGACGCGCCGGCGGCGAGGACGGCCTCGTGAACGTGAATGCCGAACATGCCCTGGCCGCCGAAGCGAGGCAGCGGAGCCGGGTGGATGTTGAGCGCGCGCTCGCGGTAGGCCTCGCAGACACGCGGGTCGAGCCGCTTCATGTAGCCGGCGAGCACGATGACGTCGACGCGATGCTCGGCGAGCGTGGCGAGGATCGCCGCGCCGGGGTCGGGGTGGGTCTTGCCGCTGACGTGGGCGGTGGCGATGCCGCGGGCCTGCGCCGTCTGCAGCGCCCCGGCCGACGAGTTGTTGGACACGACGACGCCGACCTCGGCGCGGAGTCGTCCATCGTCGATCGCATCCGCAATCGCGACGAAATTCGAACCGCGTCCCGAGGCTAAGACCCCCAGGCGCACCGGCGCCGAGGTCCCGACCATCGCCCCGCCCGTCACCATCGCCGGGCAGGCTACTACAGCCGCTCGCGGGTCCCTATACTCGGCTCCGTCATGCCCAGCGACCTCGTTCCCGGCGCCGTCGTGCACTCCACGACCGTCTTGTGTGTCCGCCGCGACGGCAAAGTCGCGTTGGGGGCCGACGGTCAGGTTTCCATGGGGAACACGATCGTCAAGGCCGGCGCCCAGAAGGTGCGCTCCATCGCCGCCGGGCGCATCATCGGCGGATTCGCCGGCTCGGCGGCCGACGGGTTGACCCTGTTCGAGCTGCTCGAGGCCAAGCTCGATGCGGTGGGGGGCAACTTCACGCGGGCGTGCGTGGAGCTGGCCAAGGACTGGCGACAAGACCGACGCTACCGAAGGCTCGAAGCCCTGATGATCGTGGCCGACACGCAGCGCTCGCTGCTGCTGTCGGGGACCGGCGACGTGATCGAGGCCGACGACGGCGTGTTGGCGATCGGCTCGGGGGGCAACTTCGCACTCGCGGCCGCGCGCGCCTTGATGCGGCATTCGGACGCCGACGCCAAGACGATCACCGAGCGTGCCCTGCAGATCGCCGGCGAGATCTGCGTCTTCACCAACACCACCCGGACCATTCTCGAGCTCGCGGAGGACGCCCAGTGAGCGACCCGGCCGACCTGACCCCCCGCGCGATCGTCGAGCAGCTCGATCGCTACATCATCGGCCAGCACAAGGCCAAGCGCGCCGTCGCGATCGCGATGCGCAATCGGTGGCGACGCCAGAAGGTGGCCGAGCCGATGCGCGACGAGATTTCGCCGAAGAACATCATCATGGTGGGCCCCACGGGCGTGGGCAAGACCGAGATCGCCCGCCGTCTGGCACGGCTGTCGGGCGCGCCGTTCGTGAAGGTGGAGGTCAGCAAGTTCACCGAGGTCGGCTACGTCGGTCGCGACGTCGAGTCGGTCGTTCGCGATCTTGTGGAAGCGTCGGTCAACCTGGTGCGCGGCAAGATGCAGGCGCAGGTGCGTCCGCAGGCCGAAACGCAGGCCGAGGAGCGCATTTTGGACGTTTTGCTGCCCGGCGGCGGCGAGCGCAGCTTCACGGACCGGCCGGGCGAGCCGTCGACGTCGACGTCGACGTCGGCGACGCGCGAGAAGCTGCGCCAGCGCCTGCGCGAGGGCAAGCTCGACGATCGAGAGATCGAGATCGAGCTGACCGAAGAGGGTGGGGGCGGCCTGCAGATGGTCCCCGGCATGCCGGGCGCCGAGCAGATGGGTCAGCAGCTGCGGGACCTGTTCGGCCAGCTCGGGCGGCGCAAGTCCAAGCGCAAGACGACGGTGGGCGAGGCGAGGACGCTGCTGATCGACGACGAGGCGGCCAAGCTGCTCGACCCGCAGCAAGTCGGACGCCTCGCGGTCGAGCACTGCGAGCAGCTCGGTGTGGTCTTCCTCGACGAGATCGACAAGATCTGCAGCCGCGAGAACGCCCGCGGGGCCGACATCTCCCGCGAAGGGGTGCAGCGCGACCTGCTGCCGTTGGTCGAAGGCACCACCGTGTCGACCAAGTACGGGCCGGTCAACACCGACCACATCCTGTTCGTCGCGGCGGGAGCGTTTCACCTGTCGAAGGTCAGCGACTTGATCCCCGAGCTGCAGGGGCGCTTTCCGATCCGCGTGGAGCTCGACTCGCTCGCCGCCAAGGACTTCGGCCGGATCCTGCGCGAGCCCGACAACTCGCTGCTCAAGCAGTACGCCGCGCTGCTGTCGACCGAGGGCGTGCAGCTGCAGTTCGACGAGGACGCGATCGATGCGATCGCGGACGTGGCGTGGACGGCCAACACGACGCTCGAGAACATCGGCGCCCGGCGGCTGCACACCGTGCTCGAGCAGGTGCTCGAAGAGCTCAGCTACGAGGCCTCGGAGGTCGGCGCGGCCAGGCCGGTGACGATCACCGCCAAGTACGTGCACGACCGGGTCGACGCCCTGCTCGCCGACCACGACCTGTCGCGACACATCCTGTGAGCCCGTGCCGTTGGCCGCCCCGCGGCGCCGTCACGACAGGTTGACGCGCTCGCGTCGGTGCGGTATCGAGCGCGCCCCGTCGATCCGGAGCGTGATCTGCGACGTGAAAATGCCCACATGTGGGGCAATGTCGCGGCCAGACATGGCAGGACTGACGACAATGGGGCCCCCGGAGGCCGAATTCTGCGGTTTATCGCAGGTATCCCGGCTTCGTGGGTGGGCTCACATTGTCGGGAATATTTTGTTTAGCAGGCATTGACCTCTTGCGAGGGCGACAGTTTTGGTGGATTCTGTCTCGCGACGGCACGACAGTCGCGGAGGGATGCGCGCGACAAACTGTCAAACCTCAGTCTGGCAAAAAGAGCTCACCACGCGGCACGCCCGAGTGGAAGGCCGCGTCCCGAGCCCTTCGCAACCGCCCAGACGACTTCCACGGACGAGACCAAGACGATGAACAAGAAAATTCTTTTGACCCTTCTCGCGTCCGCGAGCCTCGTGCTCGGCGCGTGTAGTGACAGCAAGAGCGACGCGGATGCCACCACCGCGCCGACCGGCGCCGACGGCGGGGACGGCGATGGCGATGGCGGCACGCTCGGCATGACCAGCGCCGACACCGGCGGCGGCGATGCCATGGACAGCGCAGCCGACAGCGGCGGCGAAACCGGAGCGGACGACGACACGGGCGGCGTGCCTCCTTCGGGCTTCATCACGATGTCCGACGGCGGTGGCGGTGTCAGCTTCGAGTGCGACCTGTTCGCGCAGGACTGCATGGCGGGCGAAAAGTGCATGCCGTGGGCCAACGACGGCGGCCCGGCGTGGAACGCCACCCGCTGCTCGCCGCTCGATCCCAACCCCGCGCAGGTGGGTGACGAGTGCATGGTCGAGGGCTCGGGCGTGTCCGGCATCGACAACTGCGACATCGGCCTGATGTGCTGGGACGTCGACGAGACCGGCGTCGGTACTTGCGAAGACATGTGCACCGGCTCGGCCGACGCGCCGATCTGCGAGAACCCGGACGACACCTGCTCGCAGGCCAACGACGGCGCCATCGTGCTGTGCCTGCCCGAGTGCGACCCGCTGCTGCAGGGCTGCAACGAAGGCCAGGCCTGCTACCCGATCAACGACGCGTTCGCGTGCGCGCCCGATGCCTCGGGCGACGACAACGGCATGCACGGTGACCCGTGCGAGTTCATCAACTCCTGCGACCCGGGCAACATCTGCATCGGTGCCGACGCGCACAGCGCTTGCGCCGGCGCACTGGGCTGCTGCTCGAGCACCTGCTCGGTGATGGACCCGAACTCGGATACCGATTGCCAAGGTCTCGACGCCGGCCAGAGCTGCGAAGCCTGGTTCGTCGAGGGCATGGCGCCTCCGGGATACGAGGACGTCGGCGTCTGCGCGCTGCCCGTCTAAGCTGAACGGGACGTCGACCCACGCGGTCGACTGACGAGAACCGTCGACCCACGCGGTCGACGAGAAAAAGGGGGTCGCTCCACTCGGAGCGGCCCCTTTGTCGTTGGTTCGACGGTTCCACGGGAAGCGACTGTGTAGTTTTGTGATGTTCTAGGTTGGTTTTAATCGATTTAATAGTTGAGTTGGTTATCGGAGTTAGTTATAAAAGATTCATGCCCAAGTTGAGCCCCTTTGTGATTGTGCTTGGCGTTCTTGCCCTCACCGCCGGATGCCCCAGTGCTGATGGCAACTCCGAGCCGAACGAGGACGGGGCCGATGGGGCCGACGGCGTCGCCGACACCGAGCTGCCGGAAACGACGGGCGTCTCGGCCACGGGGGTCGTCGACAGCGGGATGACCAGCTCGGCGACCTCCGGCGCCACCGACGACGGCGACGACGGGGTGATGACCGGGTTCATCATTCCCGGCGACGGCGGCCCGGTCGGCACCTTCGAGTGCGATCTGTTCGCGCAGGACTGCATGGCCGGCGAAAAGTGCATGCCGTGGGCGGACAACGGCGGCCCGGCGTGGAACTCCACCCGCTGCTCACCGTTGGATCCGAACCCCGCGCAGGTGGGCGACGAGTGCACGGTCGAGGGCACCGGCGTGTCCGGCATCGACAACTGCGACATCGGCCTGATGTGCTGGGGGGTCGACGAGGCGGGCGTCGGGATCTGCGAGGACATGTGCACGGGCTCGTCGGAGGCCCCGATCTGCGAAAACCCCGACGATACCTGCTCGATCGCCAACAACGGCGCCATCGTGCTGTGCCTTCCCGAGTGCGATCCGCTCCTGCAGGAGTGCGAAGACGGCCAGGCCTGCTACCCGATCAACGATGCGTTCGCGTGCGCGCCGGATGCTTCGGGCGACGACAACGGCGCCCACGGCGACCCGTGCGAGTACATCAACTCCTGCTCGCCGGGGAACATCTGCATCGGGGCCGAGGCGCACACGGGCTGCCCGGCCGCGACGGGTTGCTGCTCGAGCACGTGCTCGGTGATGGATCCCGGCTCGGACGGGGGCTGCGCCGACCTCGACCCGGGGCAAAGCTGTGAAGCCTGGTTCGTCGAGGGGATGGCCCCGCCGGGCTACGAAGATGTCGGTGTGTGCGCGCTGCCGGTTTGAGAGGTCTCGGCAAATCGCGTGTCGTCGGGGATCGCCCAGGGTTGGCCTGGGCGATCCCTTTTTTTCACCGCCCATTCGATAGCTAAGGAAGTTATTTGGGTTAGTTTTGTAAGAAATTAATTGCGGGTGTTAGCTATTAAAGTTATGGTGTTTTTATGTTGGGTTTTGGTCTGCCTCTCCGCCGCGCTTCTTCGCCGTGTTCCCCCGGTTGGCTCGCTCCGGTCGCAGCGTGTGTCGCCCTCACGGCGCTCGCGGGTTGCCCGGCGCCCGATGGGTCCGAAGACCCGATGCAGACGCAAGACGTCGACGAGGACCCCGAGCCGATCGACGGGACCACGACCGGGGCCGACCCGGCCGACGCCGCGAGCACCGGCGCGGGCGACGACCCGGCGGCGGACTCGGGCGAGACGGGCTGCAACTTCATCTGCGACGACCCGGAGGACACCGGCGGCGTGCCCCAGTGCGACGCGTGGGCGCAGGACTGTCCCGAGGGCGAAAAGTGCACGCCATGGGCCAACGACGGCGGCCCCGCGTGGAACTCCCTGCGGTGCACCCCGCTGGCGGACAACCCCGGCCAGGAGGGCGACGACTGCTTGGTCGAAGGCTCGGGGGTGTCCGGCATCGACGACTGCGGCATCGGGCTGTTTTGCTGGAACGCGGACGAGACGGGGCAGGGCATCTGTGTCCAGCAGTGCACCGGATCGGCCGAGGCCCCGATCTGCGACAACCCCAACCAGAGCTGCGTGATCGCCAACGACGGTGTGCTGACGCTGTGCTTGCCCGACTGCGATCCGCTCGTGCAGGACTGCGAGGACGGCCAAGCCTGCTACGGCGCCGGCGAGGCGTTCGCGTGCGTGCCCGATGCGTCCGGCGAGGACAACGGGGCGTACGGCGACCCGTGCGAGTTCACCAACGCCTGCGACCCCGGCCTGTTCTGCGGCGCGGCCGACGTCGTGCCCGACTGCGCCGGGTCGGCGGGCTGTTGCTCGGAGTTCTGCGATCTCGATGCCCTGGACCCGGACGCGGAGTGCTCGGGTAGCGGACTCGGTCAAGTCTGCGAGCCCTGGTACGCCAAGGGGCAAGCCCCGCCCGGAGGCGACCTGATCGGCGCGTGCGTCGTGCCGGGGTGACGAGTGTGCCCGTCGACGTGACCATGCTGAAGGTGACACACAGGTGAGGTCACCGGTCGCGTCGGCGAGCGCCGGTCCGGGGAGGGACGTGGGCGAAACGTTCTGCGACGTGATGTCGCACTCCCCGGGCCGGCGCGCCGGCACGATTTGTTCGCGCCGGCGCGATGTCGAAAAGAGCGGCGGTCGGCGCGCTAACGTCGGCCGTCGCGGGCCACGACGAGATCGAAGCGCATGTCGACGACGCGCGTGTGGTCGGGCTTGGTCGCCCGCCACGTCAGCTGCGCGCCGTTGGCCGTGGCGGCGACCGGCTCGAAGTACAAAAAGCCCCGCATCTGTGTGCCGGGCTCGAGCACGCCCCACGGCAGCGCCTGCTGGCCCGCGGTGCCCGGGGGGATCATCGGCGTGAAGTCGACG
This sequence comes from uncultured Pseudomonadota bacterium, assembly GCA_937896535.1. Lineage (GTDB taxonomy): Bacteria > Myxococcota_A > Polyangia > Nannocystales > Nannocystaceae > CALBMM01. The sequence continues at coordinate 22,118 of CALBMM010000073.1, read as the reverse complement.
GGACCACCCGGGTCGTAGTCGCGCCGGTACTGCCGACCGTAGGCCTCGTGGCGACGGTCGGGGTCGACCTCGTGGAACGTGGCGCCGGGGTCGATGAGCTCGTAGCGAAACCCTCGCTCGTCGCGCAGCTCGAAGTCGCCGGGCGCGAGCAGGATCGGCTCGCCGGACAGGTTCGCGACGAGCAGGTGCACCACGGTCCACTCCTCGTCGAGTGTCTCCGGATCGCCTTGCCAGACCTCGGTGGTCAGCACCACGGTCAGGCCGGTCACGGGATCTTCGGCCGTCAGCCGGTGCTCGCCGGTCTGCGCGACGAGGTGACCACGACCGGCGCAGCCTGCCGCCGCGACGAGTGCGGCCAGTACGAACCCACGCGCCTTCACGTGGGGGTCACGATAGCGCACCGGGCTCGGGGCTGCCGCCGGCGCCCTCGCCGTCGGCGAGGATCTGCTGCGCGTCGGGCTGGTCGAGGTAGCCGCGCCGCAGCGCCTCGTCGCGCAGGTCGGCGAGCCGCGCGCGCAGCATGTGGGCGGCCTGGCGAAGGTACGCGTTGCCCTCGTCCGGGTCGCCGTGGGCGCACAGCAGCTTGCCGAGGTGGTGGATCGAGCGCACGCCGTCGATCGGATCGGCGCCGGCCTCCACGAGCTCGACCGCCTCGCGCTCGAGCTCGATCGCGTGCTGGGGGGCCTGCGCGCGCTCGGCGAGCTTGGACAGCACCGACAGCGCGCGGCGTCGGGCGGTGCGCAGCCCGTGCGTGCGGGAGGTGGCCAGGACCTGCTCGGCGATGAGCTTGGCGCTGGCGAGATCGTCGTCGTCGTTGCCGTGGTCGACCAGCGCGAGCGCCAGCCGCACGCGCGCCCGCAGCTCGGTGCGCACGTCGCCGCGCGTCACCGCGACCCGGGCCGCGTCCAGCAGCAGCGACCGCGCCGAGTCCAGGTGGCCCAGCGACGCCACGACCTCGCCGAGGTGCACGATGACGTCGTTGAACTCGGCGGGATGACCCACGGCCTCGTGCAGCTCCAGGGCCTTGCGCAGGTATCGCTCGGCGCGGTGGTACAGGCCGATCGCCGAGTACGCGATACCCAGGTTGGCCAGCTTGCGTCCGGTGGCGAAGCGATCGCCGAGGTCGCGGTCGATGTCCAGGGCGCGCGTGAAGTAGTCGACCGCTTCCTGGTAGCGGGTGCTGCGGCCGGCGACCTCGCCGAGCCGATTGAGCGCGTCGGCGGTCAGGCGGGCGTCGTCGATCGCCTGCGCCAGCGTCAGCACCTGCTCGAACGTGTCGCGTGCCTCGTCGTAGTGACCCGTCGTCAGCTGCACCAGGCCGACGCGCACGAGCAGCTGGGCTCGCTGGCGCTGGCCGGCTTCGTCACCGTCGCACAGCGGAAGGCCCTCGTTGGCGACGCGCTCGGCATCCTCGAAGCTGCCGCGCGACAACAGCAGCTCGCTGTGCAGCTCGTGGAACATGGCCTGCAGCGGCCGTGGCTCGGGCGCGGCTTCGATCGCGGCTCCGACCCGCGGCACGAGCCGCTCGGCGAGCGCGGTGCGGCCGACCTCGAGATAGAACCAAAACAGGTGCAGCCACGCGACGGCGAGCCGCCCGGGGTCGGCGAGGGCCTCGGCGGCCCGCAGCAGCTGGCGCACGTCGGCACCCTGGGCTCGGCGTCGACCCCACGCGCGCAGGATGAGCTCGCGCTCGAGCAGGGCGTCGAAGCGTCGCGGGTCGGCGTCCGTCAGCGCCTTGAGAGCCTGCGACAGGTGATAGTAGGCCTCGACGTTGCCTCCGACGCCTCGAGCGAGCGCCGCGGCCCGCAGGGCGGGCTCGATCGCCTCGTGGGTCATCCCGGCGGCGACGAGGTGGTCGGCGATCGGGCCGTCGTCGCGCTCGGGCTGGTAGTCGGGCCGATCGCGCCGCAGGCCCGCGGCCCGGCCGTGCAGCGGCGCGCCCACGGTCTCGGGGATCGAGCCGCGGCACGCCTCGAACATGCTCACGGTCGAAAACGTCATCGTTTCCTTGGGCGGCGAGGCGCCGCCGATCGGCTCGATGAACGCGCGCAGGATCAGGTTGTCGAGGCTGCGGCCGACGTCGCGGTCGAGGAGGGCGGCGAGCTCGTCGGGGCGGAAGTTGCGACCGAGCACCGCTGCGGCCTGCAGCACCTCGCGGTCGCCCCGCGGCAGGTCGGCGATGCGCTCGGCGAGGGCGACCTCGATGCTCGGCGGCAGGGCCACCGCAGCGCCGGGCTGCTGGATCTTGAGGTGTCGGCCGGAGGCGGCCCACGCCACGACCCCGCGCTCGAGCAGGGCCGCGAGCGTCTGCTCGATGAACAGCGGATTGCCGCCGGTGCGGGCCAGGATCGCGTCGGCGAGCACCTCGGCGGCCTTCGGATCCTCGAAGCGGCGCACGATCAGATCGCGGCGGGCCTGCGCGTCGAGCTCGCCGAGCTGTACCTCGGTCACCAGCGGCTCGCGACGCACGAGCTCGACGCGGCGATTGCCGGGCCGGCCGGTGACCAGTCCGAGGATCGGGTACGGCTGCGGCCGCCCGATCCACGCCCGCAGCAGGCCCAGCGACGGGTCGTCGTGCAGGTGGATGTTCTCGATGATCACCAGCACCGGCCGGCGCTGCGCCAGGCAGGTGACCAGGCGGCGTACCAGCTGAAAGAGTCGGTCGCGACGGTGGCGAGGATCGACCACGCGATCGGCGGTCGTGGATCCGAGCGCATGGGCGAGGGTCTCGGCGAGATTGTCGGCGTCCTCGACCCCGTAGCCGCGCAGCCGCTTGGCGATCTCGTCGGCGGGCGTACGGTGGTCGACCTGCAAGAAGCGTCCGAGCAGGTCCAAGAACACGCCGAAGGGCACGTTGCGGCGCGACCACGTGCCCGCGGCACGCAGCACCCAGCATGCGGTGCGGGGCAGCGAGTCGACGAAGCGCTCCACGAGGGCGCGCTTGCCCATCCCGGGCTCGCCGACGATGAGCACCGCTCGCGCCCGACGGCCGCGAATCGCGTCCGAGAACGCGTCGCGCAGTGTCTTGAGCTCGAGCTCGCGCCCGAACAGCAGGGCCCGTCCGCCGGGCACCGACTGCACGCGGGGATCGGGGGTCGCCGGTCCCAGCAGCGGGGCCACGTGCTCGAGCTCGCGATCGATGGCGGACACGCTACCGGTCTGGCTGCGCGCCGCGGGCTCGACGAAGGTGCTGGCCCCGAAGCGCCAGGCCGCCGAGAGCGACTCGACGAGGTTGCCCGACACCATCACCGCACCCTCCATGAAGCGGCGCGCGACGTGCTCGAGCTGCTCGCCGACGCCCGGTCGCAGCTTGATCTGCGGCGCCTTGGCTCCGCCGCGGACCACGATCGCGGCGGCGTTGCCCACCACGAAGCCCAGGCGGAGGCCGGGGGCCGACTCGGCCGCGTCGTCGCGCAGCGCCAGGGCCGTGCTCAGCGCCCGCGTCGCCTCGTCGCCGGTGCGCAGCTCGGCGCCGAAGGCCAGCACGATGGCTTGTGCGTCGGCCCGCAGCACGGTGGCCTCGCGCTTGAACGCCACGTCGCGCACCAGCGACAGGAACCGGCGCGGATCGGGGGGACGTCGTGCGTCCGTGGCCGCCTCGGGATCCATCGCCACGAGCACCACCACCACGCGCTGCTGTCGACGACTGGGGCGCGGTGGCGGTGGCGTGCGCTCGCGCGATTGCGAGTCGTCGCTGGGCCGGCGCGGCGCGGGCTCGGGCGCCGGCGCATGCGGGGTGGGGCGGTGGTACTGCGCGATGAAGTTCGACAGGACCTCGTCGTCGACGACCGGATCGGCGCGGTGCAGGTACGTCGCGAGATCGGCTTGCATCGCACGCGCGGACTCGTAGCGGCCCGCGGGGTCGCGACGCAGCGCTCGGTCCACGATGAGCGCGAGGGGTTCGGGACAGTCCGGGGCCGCGTCGCGGATCGACGGCACGGGCTCGGTGCGCACCAGATCGAGCGCGGCGAGGCGGTCCTTGGTGCGAAACAGCAGCGTGCCCGTGACCAGCTCGTGCAGCACCACGCCCAGCGAGTACACGTCCGAGCGCGCATCCACGGGCCGGCCGTTGGCCTGCTCCGGAGACATGTACGCGACCTTGCCCTTGATCGTCTCTGCGTCGTCGTAGCGCCCGGGCTCCACCTCGGTCTCGGCGAGGGGATCGAGGCTGGCGGCGCGGGTGCGGGCGATGCCGAAGTCGAGGATCTTGACCTGACCCTCGAAGCTGACCATCACGTTGTGCGGGCTGACGTCGCGGTGCACGATGCCCAGCGGGTTGCCGTAGTCGTCGCCCTTGCGGTGCGCGTAGGCCAGCCCCGCCGCGACCTGATGCGCGATGTAGGCCGCGATGACCGGCGGAAACGCGTCGCCGGCCCGCCCCACCGCGCGAAACAGCTGCATCAGGTCGATGCCTTCGACCAGCTCCATCGCCAGGTAGAAGTCGCCGCGCACGGTCCCGAAGTCGAAGACCTGCACGAGGTTGGCGTGGTTGAGCGACAACGCGATCTTCGCCTCGTCGACGAACATGCGCGTGAACTCGGGCTGGTTGGCGTACTCGGGGCGGATCTTCTTGACGACGACGCGCTTGTGCAGCCCCTCGGCCACGCGCACGTGCGCGAGGTAGACCTCCGCCATCCCGCCCTCGCCGATGAGCTGGGTCAGGACGTAGCGTCCGAAGTCGTGGGGGAGCTCGATGGTCACGGGGGCGGCTGGTCCGGGCCGGCGGTCGCGCCGGGCGGGGACGGGGGAGGGCGCTTGCGTCTAGATCGCCTCGATCACGAGGTTGTCGAATTGGGTCGGGGCCTCCCAGCCGGAGAAGGCGAAGTGTTCGTGGCCGGGTCCCTGCAGCGGGTGCTCGTCTTCATACGTCAGGACCTCGCGGCCGTTGACCTCCCAGCGGATTTCTCCGCCGATGCGCGTGATCACGACGTGGTAGCGCTGGTCCGGCTCGACCTTGGGGTCGGAGGTCACGGCCTTTTGTTGACCGTGCTCGTTGCGGCGCACGATCGCGTTCTGGGTGTTGTTCCATCCCCCGAAGATGACGACGTAGCCCGACGCCACGTAGTTGATCGAGCGGGCCGACGACGTGCCGTCCCCCCCGAGCTCGATCTTGATGTCGCCTTCCTCGGTCCCCGCCCAGGCGTCGAACTCGATGCGCAGGTCGTCGGGGAGCTTCTGCGCGAGCCACAGCGGGTGGTTTTGCAGCCCCTGGACCTGCAGCACCCCCTGCTCGATCCGGGCGCCTTCGCCGGTGGGGGCCCAGGCCTCGCCCAGCTCCTGCCGCTCGAAGTCGTCGGAGAAGATGACCTCGCCCTGGGCCGCCCGCGTGCTGTAGGTCCGTGGCTCTTCGGCACAGCCGGCGGCGGCGAGCCCGAGCCAGGCCGCCGCCCACGCGCGGGTCACCAACGCCGCTCCTGCGGGTCGTCGGACAGCAGCGAGCGGAGTCGGGGCGTCCATTGTCCGGGCAGATCGTCGGGGACGAAGCGCGCGGTGTCCAGCTCACCGTCGAGCTGGTCGAGCACCTCGGGAAGTGGGGCCGGGGACAGACAGATCTCGAGGAGCACCACGCCGGCGGCGAACAGATCCGAGGCGGGCGTGGCCCGGCCGCCGCGGCGGCGGAGCTCGGTCGCCAGATAGCGCAACGTGCCCGCGTTGGGGCCTCCGCGGAGATCCTCGCCCACGGCCAGCCCGAAGTCGGCCAGGGCGATCGCGCTTCCGCGCGCCGCTTCGCGCATCAGGATGTTGGCCGGCTTGATGTCGCGGTGGACCGCGGCGGCGGCGTGGACCGAGGCCACGGCCGAGCGCAGCTGCCGACCCAGGCGCGGCAGATCGCCGGCGTCGCAGAGGCCGCGCCGCATCGCCAGCCGCAGGTTGCCGCCGCGGCACAGCTCCATCGCGATGAAGCGGTGGCGCGGACGCACGTCGAGCAGCGCGACCACGTAGGGGCTGCGGACGCGGGCGAGCGTGCGCGCCTCGGCGAAGAACCGGGCTTGGAGCACCCGGGGCGCGACCCCGCCGGCGTGCGGGCCGTCGACGTCGAGCAATCGTTTGATCGCGACGTCGCGACCGACGCGGCGATCGTAGGCCTGGTAGACGACCGCGTGTCGGCCTCGGCCCAGCGGTCGACCCAGCTCGTAGCGGTCCACGCCGAAGGCGGCTTCGAGCTCGAGGCCGTCGAGGCCGTCGAGCAGCGCCAGCCCGCGGCTGCGATGCTCGGGCACGAGCCCGCGCTCCTGCAGGGCCGAGACGGCCTCGCCCCAGCCGCGAATCGCCCGCGGGTGCTCCACGTCCACCGACAGCACCGCCTCGAAGTGGCGCAGCGCGCCGGCCGGGTCACCGCCTTCGAGCAGCGCATCGCCCAGCAGCAGGTTGCCGGTGCAGTAGGTCCCGTCCGGGCGGGTGAGCGTGGCCTGCACCTCGGCGGTGGCCACCGCGGCGCGGGCCAGCTGCACGCCCATCGCGGGGTCGAGCGCATCGATGAGCTCGGATGCGATGCGCAGCGCCAGCTCGGGCCGAGGTCGATGCGCGAGCACGTCGGCGGCGATCACCAGGGCGCCGCGCAAGTAGCCGTCCTCGGACAGCTCGCGCAGCTGAGCGTCGATGCGGGGCAGCGGCGCCTCGCGCAGCAGGTCCTCGCGGAACCTCGCGAGGGCAGGCAGCTCCTCGGCGCGGGTGGCCCCGTCGGAGAAGCGCTCGACCAGCTGTGCGGCGAGGCCTTCGAGCGGTCGATCGTCGGGATCGCCGAGCATTTGTTGCGCCCACGCGGCGGTCATCCGAGCACCTCCATCGACAGCGGTGCGTCGATGAGCGACACGCGGTCGCCGACGAGCAGCTCGATCGCGCCACCGCGGGTCAGCGGGGTCGCACCGAGCCGGGCGGCGACCCCCGGCGCGAAGTCCAGCACCACCCACCCGCGATCGAACAGCAGCCGGGCGGGGACGCGAATCTCGGGCGAGAGCGCCAGCGGGCCGCCCTGCGGCAGAAACAGCGACCACGGTGCGGCACCGTCGGCCTGGATCAGCGCGCCGACGGGGGCGAGCGGATGTACCTGCAGGCTCGCGCTCATGCCCAGGGCCAGGGGCCCCGGCGCCTCGATCGGCATCGGCTCGCCCGGCATCAGGGGATCACCATCCCAGAAGGATCCCAGCTTGGAGCCGAGGTCGGTCGCGACCAGGCGCGGGCCGTCGGGACCGTCGACGTCGACGGCGAGCTCCACGTGCTCGCGCGAGAGCTTCGGGCCGGCGACCACGAGGTCGGCATCGGGTGCCCGACCGATGCGGAAGCGTTGCCCCGCGCGGACCCGCGTCACGCGTCCGCGATTCCACCCGATCTCCAGCCGCTCCAGCCGCGGTCGATGCTCCTCGATGAAGCGCAGCCTTCGGATCAGCGCCGGTCGAGGCGCGCGACCGAACCGGTCTCGCTGCGCGATGTGATCGGTCAGCAGCATCCACGCCGCGCGGCGCTGGCCGTTGTCCATCGCTTGATCCACCTCGCGCAGCAGCTCGGCGATCGACGACTCCTCGCGCTCGCGTCGCTCGAGGACCTCGAGCACGAGCTCGAGCTTGGCGATCTCGCCGCCGCGCTCGAACGCGACCGCGGCCTGGTCGAGCAGGCCGAGCGACTCGTACAGCTCTCCGGCCTCGGCGGCCTCGCCGGCCTCTTCGAGCGCGCGGGCCGCCTCGAGCTGCAGGCTGCGCCGGGCCGAGCCCGTCTCGTGGCTGTGTGCCTGCGTCAGCGCGAGGGCGGCCAGGGCCCGGTGCAGCGCTCGACCTTCCTCGGTGGTTCCGGGGTTGCGGGCACAACCTTCGCGCAGGATGTCGAGGCGCTCCCCCGCGTCACGGACGGTGTTGGCGTGCTCGATCCGGAGCACGGCGGCCTGCGCGTGCTCGCCGGCGTACTCGAAGACGCGTGCGGCCTCCTGCAGCTCGCCGGCTTCCTCCAGGGCGAGGGCGGCGCGGATCTCGGGACGAAGCGCGGTCCGTCGCACCAGCGCCCGACCGGACGAGCTCGTCCGCTCGTCGTCATTGCCCACTGCGCAAGGCTAGCAGCCCCCCGTGGCGCTCGCCTGCCCGGGGCGAGGGCCGGGCCGTGGCGGCGGCAGTGGGGGCTGATATCCTCCCCGCCGATGGCAGGGCCCTTGCTCGAGCCCGTAGCCGCGGGCCAGACGCGCTTCCGAATGCAGGGGCTGAGCCCGGACGCCCGCGGGATCGCGGTCGGTCGCGAGCTGCTCATCGTCTTCCCGACCCTGGAGCGGTTGGTGGCCTTCCTCGGGGCGTACAGCGACGAGGCCAGCCTCGACGACCTCGTCCCCACCATGACCCTCGAGCACGCCCAGCGCCACGGGGGCGGCCACGCGATCGTGCTGCGCTGCGGGGCCGGCGACGGGTACGCCGTCGACCGCCTCGGCCGGCTGAGCACGGCGACGCGCGGCCGGCTGTACACCGGGGGCGGCTCGATGTTCGTGCGGTGGCGCGAGCGCGAGGCACCATTCGGCTACGACCTCGTGGCACCGCTGACCCTGCCGGCCGGGGCCGACGAGGTCACGGTGGTCGAGCTCGACTCGGCCACGACCTACGCGACGATCGATCGGATGGATCCGCTGGATCTGATCCAGCGCTTGCAGCTGCGTCAGGTGCCCTTGCCGCTGGGGGGCATCGGCAGCGACCCCGAGCTCGCCGGGCTCAAGGACATGGCGTTGGTGCTGGTGGCTCCGGGCCTGGCCGAGCGGACCCTGCGTCACCTGTGGCGGCTCGAGGTCAACATGGCCGGCTACTACGTGCAGCTGGCCGGCGACCGCAACCCGTCGTTGCTGCTGCGGATCCGACACCCGCGCCCGCGCGCGCTCGAGATCCTGTACGGCACGCCGGGCGTGGAGCTGCTGGCGCCCGTCAGCTCGCGCGCGGCCGTCGAGATCGGCTTTCGTCACCCGATCCAGCTCGCCTCGGCGTCGTCGTGTCTGCCGGGCGAGGAGATGTTCCTGTTTCGCGGGCACGCCGGACGGGTCGAGCGGCTCGACGGACCGCCGCGCTTCGTCGACGGCCGTCACCTGGTGGAGGCGACCGGCGCCGCGGCCCTGCGCGAGGTCGAGCAACTGCAGGAGGCCGAGCTGTCGACCCTTCGCGTCGAGCTCGTCCTGCGGCCGACCACCCAGCCCCGCGAGCCCCGTGGCGTGCTCATCGCGTGGCCGCAGGTGGAGCTCTTGCGGCACCTCGTCTACCTGATCCCGCCGGCGGCCCTGTCGGCGTCGCAGGTCGTGCCCCTGGCCGAGGGCGTGGTCGTGCTGACCGGGACCTCGATCGGCGCGCGCTCGGCCGCGGCGGCGGCCGGCCTGGGCGCCGGCAGCATCGTGCCGCTGGGGCGTCGGCTCGGCGAGGCGGCACCGGGCGTGATGGTGCCCGACGGCTGGGAGCTGTGGCCGCGCGTGCGCCCGGCGCTGACCCGTCAGCTTCTCGGCCTCGGTCCCGAGGACCACGCCCTGTTCATCGACCCCGCGTCGGCCCCGATCCGCGTGCGCCCCGAGCAGCTTCTGCCCCTGGACGCCGCGTTGATCGGACGGCTCGCACTGTCGGAAGCGTCGCTGCAGGCGCCGGCTGCCGACGCGCTCGCGCCGGGGTCCGTCGAAAACCGCAAGCTGTCGCGCTTTGCCCTGTGGGGCTTCGGCGGCAGCGCGCCGGCACCGGCCGCCGATTCCGGCGAGTCGGGCATGGGCCAGTAGGGCATGTCGCGAAGCCTGGCGACCTTCGTCGACGAGTTCGTGTTCCCGCTGCTGTGCGGGGGCGAGGTCTCGGTCGGTCCGCCGATCCGTCCCCGGGACCGCGACCAGATGGTGCTCGACACGGCGCCGCTGATGGACCCCGAGCTCCGCTTCGCTCGGCTGCGGCGCGCCCAGGAGCTGACCGCCGATCCCATGCTCGACGACCCCGACCTCGACGAGCTCAGCCTGTGGATCGGGCTGCACAACACGCTGGTGTTCGACCACCCGGAGCGACCGCGTGTCTGGGCACGAGCGACGACATGGCGTCGCGTCGAGGGAGCGACGCGCACCTTCCTGAGCCTGGCCACGCCGCGCTCGATCGCGGATGCGCTCGCGCGCCATCTCGGGGTCGGTGCATTTCTGCAGCTGCGCCGTCGCGACACGATCGTCACCACGGCCACCGGCGACGTTCGCTTCTGCGGTCAGCCGGTGCCCCGTCGTCGGCTGCGCTTGTCGGCCGTACCGCAGACGGGCCATCGCGAGGAGATCGTGCGCTGGGTCGAGCACAACCAAGCGCCCGAGTCGCAGCGGTTGCTCGAGGACGCGATGCGGGCCTCGCCACTGACCTGCCTGCTCGCGCCGCGACAGGCCCCGGCCGGCTGGTCGCCGCTCCACGGCGAGTCGTTTCTGCGCGACCGCGGCTTCGCGCGGGCGATCTGCCACGCGTGGGCCTCGAGCCCGGCGTGGATCGAGGTCGGCGGTACCGTCGCCGGTGCCTTGTTGGCGTCGCTGCCGATCCCGCGTACGGGGGAGGCCAAGCTGCCCGAGCCCGGCGCTCCGCTGGCGCTGCCCGGTGCCGTCGTGCCCACCGAGCCGGAGGCGATCGCCGCCGTCGTCGGCGCGTTGATCCACCTGCACTTTCTCAAGGTGCTCGAGCTCGACGCACGACTGGGCGTGGCCGCAGGCAGTCGCGATCCGGGCGTGCAGGCGTTCCTCGCCATGCCCTTGCTGCTGCCATGGTTGTCGTCGCAGCTGGGCTCACCGTTGTCGTCGGAAACCGTCACCCCACAGGGGCGCCCGATCTCGCGCCAAGAGGCTCAGACCGGGCGTCGCTGGGGGGAGTACCTCGAACACCTGGCGGACTTGGTGCCTCGACCCAGCATCGAGAATCTCCTGGCCGCCCTCGTCCCACGCATCGTACAAACGCAGTGACCATGCCCCAGACGCCCATAGCGCGCTCGCCGCAAGAGCCGTTGGCGATCGCCGATATCTCCCGCCGACTTCAGGACGGGGCACGGCAGCTCGAAGCGCAGTTCCTCGGCAAGGAGGAGATCATCCGCCTGCTGTTCATCGGCGCGGTCGCGGGCGAGCACCTGGTCATGGTGGGGCCGCCCGGCACCGCCAAGTCGGCGTTGCTGCGCTCGTTCGCCCAGGTCATCGAGGCCAAGTACTTCGACTACCTGCTGACGCGATTCACCGAGCCCAACGAGATCTTCGGCCCGGTCGACATTCAGGCGTTCCGCGGTGGCGAGTACCGCCGCCGCATCGACGGGATGCTGCCGCAGGCCGAGGTCGTCTTCCTCGACGAGATCTTCAAGGCCAACTCGGCCATCCTCAACAGCCTGCTGACGCTGCTCAACGCCCGACGCTTCGTGCACGGCAACGTCACGGTGCGGGTGCCGCTCATCTCGATGTACGCGGCCAGCAACGAGGTGCCCACCGACGACGCCCTCTCGGCCTTGTTCGACCGGTTCCTGCTGCGCGTACGGGTCGACTACCTCGACAGCTATCACTTCCGCGGACTGCTCCAAAAAGGCATCGACCTCGAGGCCAAGGGCATGAACCCCTCCTCGGAGCAGCTGCGGCCCGTCGTGTCGGCGGCGCAGTTGCTGTCGGTGCAGCGGCACTTCGGCGACTTGCTGCGCTTCGACGAGGACTTCTTGGCCACGTTCAAGGGGCTCGTCTTTCAGATCCGCTCCGAGGGCGTGGGACTGTCGGACCGACGCGTGGTCAAGCTGCTCAAGCTGTTCGCCGCCTCGGCGGTCTTCGACGGCCGCGAGCGGGTCAACGAGTCGGACTTCTTCATCCTGCGACACGTGTGGAACACGCCCGAGCAGGAGGAAATCCTGCAGGAGATCGTCGGCCCGGTGCTCGACCAGTGGTACGAGCAGCACCCCGATCAGCCGCGCATCGGGTCCACGCCGACCAATCTCGAGGACCTGCTCGAGGAGCTCAAGATCATTCGTTCGACGCTGACGTCGAGCGAAGTCCTGTCGGACATGCAGTTGTTTTCGCAGCTGCGCAACCTCGGCGACATCAAGGCCGCGCTCATGCGGATGCAGGACAACCCGACCGCGGCGCGGATGGTCGGCGAGGTCGACAAGCTGCTCGAGACGATGTTCGCGTCGTCGCGGTTCGTATGACGACCCCGACCGGCACGACCACCGCGGGGGCCTGATTGGTGGCAGAGCGGCCCCAAGGCTCATCGCCGACCGGCGGCGCGCAGTTCGAGCGCCAAGTCGGCTCGATGGCGCTCTCGCAGCTGGAGGGGACCGGCGCCCTGGCGCTGATGCGCGCGGTCGCCTGGCACAACGCGCTCGCCCGTCTGGGCTACGCGGTGCCGCTGGTGGCCGTGCACGACGTGGGCTGTCTCATCGCGGGACTCGGGCGCCCTGCGGCCCAGATCCGCGGCCTTGGCGATCGCGAGACGGCCGAGCAGTGGCGCGCGCTGCTGGTCGAGCTGTCCGAGTCGGAGCTGGCGCGCACGCAGGCGGGCTGGAAGCACCGCGACCCGATGGTGTCGGTCGTGCTCGCACGCGTGTTCTCCACGATCCTTCCGCAGCTGCCCGACGACGTCCGCGTGCTACGGCCGCAGGCGCTACCGGTCGACGTGGTGCAGTACACCCGCATCGAGCCCAACTCGGCCTTCAATCGCTACGACCAGAGCTCGGCGACGACCTGGCTGCGCACGATGACCGAGCATCGGCTCCTGCCGATCTTGGAGGTCGAGCAGATCGATCTGGACGCGCTGCGCCTGCTCGGCCTGTTTCGGGGCGGCGACGCGCTGCCGGGGGTCGACCTCGCCGACCTCTACAACGTGATCATCAGCCCGTCGCTGGCCGACGTGGTGGACTTTTCGATGGAGCTGCTGCCGTCGATCCTCGAGGTCAAGCGCGAGGCGGGCCAGCAGACGTTTTCGATCGACGGCTACGCCGCGATGGAGCGACGGGGCAATCTCGACGACCTCGTGCTCACGCAGCTCGCCTACGACAACGAGCTGTTCGAGCAGAAGTTCGTCGACGACGAGCTTTTCTACTTCACGCACGAAAAGCAGCACGAGAACGAACGGCGGGTCCATCAGGTGCTCGTGGACGGCTCGGCCTCGATGCGTGGCGTGCGAGAGGTCTTCGCCCGGGGGCTGGCGCTCGCGCTGTGCAAGCGCCTGGCCATGCTCGGGGAGGAGGTCTGGCTGCGGTTCTTCGACAGCCGGTTGTACGAAGGGGTCAAGGTCAGCGGCAGCGGCTCGTCCGAGATTCCGTACGCGTTGCAGTTCCGGGCCGAGCGGGGGCGCAACTACGCACGGGTCATGCGACAGCTCAACGCCGAGCTGTCGGCGCCGCGTCGCTCCGAGGGCCGCTCGCTGGTGTACCTGCTGACCCACGGCGAGTGCCAGCTGCCCCCGGACGAAGTGCAGTTGCTGGCCGCGCGCGCGCCGATCTACGGGGTGTTCATCCTGCCTTCGGGACGGTTGGAGCTGCCGTACTTGGACAGCCTGCACCGCATCCACGTCATCGATGCCGAGGCGATCAGCCACGGCCGTCGGGCGCACAAGGCTCGCCAGATCATCGATGAGGTGCAAAGCGACCTCGATGCCCCGCGGCGGGGCAAAGCCACCGTCAGCCGTCGCGGCGGACGGATCGTCGGCTCGCGGAGGCGTCCATGATCGATACCGCGGTCTTGTGGGTGCGGGCCGAGGCCAACATCCGGGCGGGGCGGCACGCCGATGCGCTGGTGCACCTGCGCCACCTCGTCGAGGTCGTCGACCGCATCGACTTCGAATACGAGGAATGGCTGCGCGCGATGGCGGAGTCGCTGCGGGCGCTCGCGCACTGGCGCGAGGCAGCCGCGTGCGCCGCCTATCTCGGCGCGACCGAGGTGCCCGACCAGGGCTCGCTCGAGCGCGAGGCGGCCCGGGCGAGGGCAGGGGACGCCGACGCGCTGCGGGGCATGCGGTTGCAGGGGGTCTACCTGTCGCGAGCCGGGCACCACGCCGCGGCCGCGCAGTGGTTTGCCGCCGCGGCCATGCCCGTCCACCAGGCCATCGAGCTCGAGCGCGCGCGCGCCGACGAGGCGGCCGCGGGACTGTGGCAGGAGGTCATCGCTTCCGAGGACCTTCGCGAGCGTCGCTACGAGCTGGCGCTGGCGAAGATCAACTACGCGCTGTGTCTGCTGCGACTGGGCAACGACCGGGCTCGCGTCGCCCTGGCCGATGCGACCACGGCGGTCGAAGAGGTCGCCGACGTGTTCGAGACCGACGGCCTGCGCGAGCGCGCGTTCGACTGCTACCAGCTACTGGCACGCATCGGCAGCGAATCCGGCGCGTTCGAGAACGAGGCGGAGGGCTACCTCAACTCGGTTCGGATCTTGCGCGACGACGGGCTCAAGCTCGACGCGCTGCGCCTGTACGAGGCGTTGACGACCCTCGCGAAGCGGGCCGGGGAGTGGCACGCGGCGGCCGGGATCCTGCGCGAGGCCGCCGACTACTGCACCCGCGCCGCGCTGCCGTACGGATCGGACCTGCGACTGCGCAGCGCCGAGGTTTGGCTCAAGGCGGCCAGCGAGGCCCAGGCGGCCGGGCACCCCATGCAGATCGCCGAGAACGCGTACCTCGCGGCGGCGGAGGCGTTCGCGTCCGTGCGGGCGTTTCGGCAGGTCGTCGACGTGTACCGTCGACTGTCGGCGCTCGAGCTGCCGCACAAGACGCGCGAGCGCTATCGCCGACTCGTGGACCGCCTCGGCGAAGACCAGCAGGACGCGCCCCGGCCGGTGCCCGTGCCGGAGTTTCTCAAGCAGCTGCCCGAGTACGAAGAGGTCTGGTACGTCGACCTCGCCGAGTGGGAGCTCGACGGCGACCCCGGCCTCATCGCCGCCGGGGTGATGGCGGACCGACGGTTCCCCGATTTCGTCCGGCGCCACGCGTTGCTGCTCGTGCTCGAGCTCGAGCGCCGCGGGGACTCGATCTCGAGCGTCGACATCGTGCGACGGCTGGAGTCGATCCGCGCCTACCCGGTGATCGCCGCCCTCGAAAAGCTCTACGCGTGGCCCGACGAGGGCACGCGAGAGGCGGTGGCGGGGGCGATGGGGAGCCTGCGGTTCAAGCGCTCGTTCACGCTGGTCGGCCGAAGCCTGCGCGACGATGCGACGGCGGTTCGGGAAGCCGGCGCTGCGGCGACGGCCAAGTTGGTGTTCCCGCACGCCTTCGAGCCGCTGCGGCGGATCTTCGAGGCGCGCGACCTGCCGGACGCCGACCGGGCCCGGGGTGCGGCGTTGCGGGCCATCGGCAAGATCAACACCGTCGAGGCGCTCGAGTTTCTGTGCGACCGGCTGCGCGAGGGCGACAAGGACCATGTCGAGCTCGCGCTGCATGCGTTGGGGGAGCTGACCAACCCGGAGCTCTTGCCGTACCTGCGCCACCAGCTCGAGCTCGTCCCGGCCGTGCACCGCGCCGTCCTCGAGGACACGGCCCGCCGCCTCGAACGGCGCGCTCGATAGTCCCAAGAGTCGGCAATCCGCTGACCGAGGACCGCAAACGCAAAGACGCCCGGGGCTGTCGCGCCGGGCGTCTTCGTCACGCCTCCCGCAGGAGGCCGTGGTCTCGGCGAGCGATCAGCCCGCGTCTTTGGTGACCGTGCCGGGACCCATGAAGGCCCACGTGAAGGTCGCCTGACCGTCGCGACGGTCCTCGGGCTTGAGCGTCAGGCCCTCGAGGGAGCTGACGACGCAGTTCTGAAGGGCTTCGGGCGCGGTCGAGGCGTTGGGATCGGCGGCGATGTTGGTCAGCGCGCCGGTCTTCTTCTCGACCGTGAAGTTGACGACGACTTCGCCGGCCAACGAGGGGTCGGAAGCGACCGCGTTGTCGTAGCAGGCCTTGATGTCGGCGCTGCGCGACTCGAGCACCGCGCGGGTGTCGGTGCGGTACTGGTCTTCACCGCGAGCGATGAACGAGCAAGCGGTGGTGGACAGGAGAGCGAGAGCGATGAGCTTGCGCATGATGGTTGTCCTTCTCGGGCCTAGCCCGACACCTTCTTGGTCTCGATGACCTTCTCGGAACCGTCATCGGTGACCTCGACCTTGGTCTGGACCACTTCCTGATCGGTGATGGTGAACTCGACGCGGCGGTTCTTCTCGCGGCCGTCTTCGGTGTCGTTGCTCGCGATGGGACGGGTCTCGCCGTAGCCCTTGGCGCTCAGCATGGCCTTGTCGATTCCGGCCTGGCCCGTCAGGTACTTCATGACGGCCTTGGCGCGGCGATCGGACAGCTTCATGTTGTGGTCGTCGCTGCCCTCGGAGCTGGCGTGACCCTCGACCTCGATCTTCTTGATCTGGGGGTTCTCCTTGATGACCTTGGCCACCTCGTTGAGCAGGTCGTGGGAGACTTCCAGGATCTTGGCCGAGTTGACCTCGAACTGGACCTTTTCGTTGATGACAATCTTGTTGTCACGAACCTCGACGCGCTTTTCGGGCTCGGGTTCGGGGGGCGGGGGCTCTGCCTCCATTTGAGGCGGGGTCGCGTTGATGGCCAACGCAGACGCGTCACTGAAGACGATCGGGCCGCAGCCGGCCAGCGGGATCGTCGCCAGCAGCAGGCCCAACCCGAGCTTTCGAAGGTTGTTTGGAGCGTGCATAGGATTCTCCGGATCGGTGGTGCTTCGGCCTAGACGGTGGGTTGGTACAGGTTTGGCCAGGCCGGGGCTTGTGGCGCGCACAATAGACGGACCCGCAGAAAGGTCAACCCATCCGCCTGGGGTGAACGACGATTTGCCGAGCCGCTCGGACGCGCGCCACTTCACACTCGCCCAGGGTGTCCGATCGAGCTAGAACTAGGGTTATGGTTCGCCATCGCCGTCGTGTTACGGAAGCCCGGATCATCGGTTTGGGGGCCGGTGTATTGGCGCTTTCACTTTTTTCGGGCACGGCGATGGCTTACAGCCCGGTTTCGTTTCCGACGTTCGGGGCGATCCCCGCGTCCTTGACTGCGTTCTCGGCCCCGGCCGATGCGGCGACCGCCAGCGAGGTTGCGGCCCCACCAAGCGCAGCCCCGGCCGATTCTCCGGCCGCCGAACCGACCGAAGGCGCGGATGCGCCCGCCACCGAGGTACCCGAGGCACCGGCGACCGAGCCGGGCACCGAACCGACGATCGCCGAGCCGCCGGCCGGCGACGCACCCACCGACGTGGCGGCTCCACCGGCGGACGGGGACGCCGACGCGGTCGAAGCGGCACCCGAGGCGCCGGCCGACGAGGCCGAGGTCGATCCGAACCTGCTCGAGGCCGAGCCCGCCGACCCGACACCGATGCGTCGGCCGCCGCAACCGCAAGAGGATCCCGACGCCGAGGCCGCCGCGCTCAAGGCCGCCTACGACTCCAAGTTCCGTCCCGCGTCCAATCCCGCGAAGGTCAACTTCGTCGTGCGCGGCCTGTTCACGAACATGGGCGGTGGCGACAGCGTGGGCGGACGGATGGGCGGTGTCCGAGCCGACGTCGGTCCGGCCTGGAACCAGTTCGTGGTCGCCGGCACGGTGTCCGCCTGGGGTGGCAAGGTGCTGCTGCCCCGCGAGACGGGGGCCGAGATGAACGCGCTCCTCGGGATCGGGCCCACGATCGGACTGGGCCGTCTCGCGTTGCTCGGACGTGGCTTCCTGGACCTTCGCGCCGGCTACGACTTCATGTACGGCGTGGTCAACGACCGGGCCGACGGCACCGTCTTGGCCACGCAGACCGACACGGGCGTCGTGCTCACGCAGACCGAGAACCTGCTGCCGCACGGCCCGCGCCTGACGCTGGACCTGGGCCTGGTCTCCGACACCCGCGGTCGCAAGTACTACCAGGGCTTTGGCGCCTCGATGGGCTGGCAAGGCATGGTCGGCAGCCTGCGCGGCAACCTGCCGTTCACGAGCATGCTGACCATGGGCCTGGTCTACTGGTTCGGCTAGAGCGCCGGTGAACCGGGCCGTTTGCCGCGGCCGCGAACGCAACCCTGGTCTGCGTCCGAGGTGCTGACGTCGCGCGGTGTCCGATCCGTTCGTCCAAGCCCCGACCCTTGGAGCCGACACGGCCGATCCGCGGGCGGACGACGCGACGCCGATCCTCGTCGATGCTCGGCCAAACGTCGCGGGCGAGGACGAGTGGCGCTTGGTCAAGTTTCGAGGCGCTCGTGCGTAGTAGGCCCATGTCGACATGGACCTCTCGGAGTCGTGGGCACCTGTCCGCGTGGTGGTGGGCGGCGCTGTGGCTGGGCTGCGGCTCGGACGGCGCGACGCAGGCCGACGGAACCACGCAAGCGCCGGACCCGACCGCGACCGGATCCAACGAGACCGAGCCGGCACCGGAACCGGGCTCGTCGACGACCTCGACGACCGATGGACACGGGGACAGCTCGAGCTCGACCGGCCTGCCTGCACCCGACACGGACACCGGGACGACCGCGGACGCATCCGACACGACGGGCGAGCCGTCCACGTGTGCCGCCGCGTGTGCCGCCGAGGTGCGTTGCGGCCTGCGGTCCGACGAGAGCGCGTGCACGGACGCGTGTGAGCAGGCGTTGGCCGCCGAGGATCCGCAGTGCGCGGCCGCGCACGCCGTCCGCTACGCCTGCGAGGCCGCCGCGACGTGCGAAGAGATCGGCCGTGCGTGCGGCGAGCTCGCGGGCTTCGTCGAGGAGGCGTGCGGTCGACACGATCCCTGCGAGTACTTCGTCCTGTCGCTGTTCCCGGGTCCGGGCTGCTCGTTCTATCGCGTGTGCCCGGAGCGGGAGCAGGCGACGATCGACTGCGGTGCACAGGCCTGCACCTGTACCGGTAGCGTGTCGGGGATGTGCGCGGCGGGGGACCTGTGTCCTCCTCCCGGCACGGAGCTCGAGCCGGACGCCGTCGAGCCCATGGTGACCGGGGTCATCGACGCTTGCTGTGACGCGTGAGTGAGCGCCGTGGCGACGAGGCAAGAACCGTGGTGGCGATGCGTAGTCGGGTCATGCGCTCCCGTGTTCACGTCCAATGCCGCTCGCTTGCCCCGTTCGCTCCGCTCTTGCTGATGCTGTGGCTCGCCGCCGCCTGCAGTGATGCACCCGCCGACCCCGGCGACGACACGCAACCGGGTACATCGACGCACGGCGAAGCGACGGATTCGACCACGGGCCACCCTGCGACGACCGGCACGAGCAGCTCGACCGACGGCAGCGGCACCACCGGCGAACCGGGTCCCGGCAACGAGTCGAGCAGCTCGGACGGATCGTCGGGGTCGACGGGGGCGTCGTCGGACGGGGCGGATCTGCTGTGCATGCAGGCGTGCGCCGTCGCGGTCGAGTGTGGCCAGCGGCCGGACGCCAGCGCCTGCGACAAGGCCTGCGAAGCGGCGCTCGCCGACGATCGGCTCGCCTGCGCGAGTGCGAACTCGTTGGCGTACTCCTGCACGAGTCGTGCTTCGTGCGACACGCTCGAGCGCGAGTGCGGGGCCGCGTGGGGAGTCGTCGAGCAGCTGTGCAACGCCCTTCCCGACGGGTGCGGCTACGCGGCGACCGGGACGCTGGACGGCGCGAGCTGCGAGCTCGAGCTCGTCTGCAACGGCGCGACCGAGGCGCTGGTCAGCTGTGCGGCGGGCCAGTGCACGTGCGGTGGACAGCGAAGCGGGGGCTGCCAGTCGGACGTCGTTTGCTCGGACCTGGCGATGGGCGTCGCCGACTTCGAGCAATATGTCGGTGACTTCTTCGACAGCTGCTGCCGCTGAGATCGGCGTTGGCCCCGAGGCGGCGCGGCCCTTCGGACGCACGGAACCTCGCGGGATCGTACTCGGCCATGGGGCGCGCCCCTTGCCTCAGACGTTGGACAGATACGTGATGAGGTCGATCTTGGTCAGGATGCCGACGGCCCGGTCGGCGTCGACGACGAGCACGACCTTGGCGTCGTTGAAGATGTTCTTGAGCAGCGCCAGCCGGGTGTGCGGCGTGACGGTGGCGTAGTCGGCCGAGGCGAGCTCGGAGACCGGCTGGTCGACCTCGCCCTCGTGCTCGACGAGGTAGTTGAGCAGGTCGATTTCGGAGACGACACCGCAGTGTCGACCGTTGTCGTCGAGCACCGGGACCTGGCTGATGCTCTTGTCCTTGAGCAGCTTGACCACGTCGCGCACCGACGCGTTCTTGCGCACCGTGAACAGCTGGCCGCCGCGGCTGCGCAGCACGTGCGCCACGGTGCCCTCGGTGTCGTCGTCGGAGAGGAAGCCGTTGGACTTCATCCACTCGTCGTTGAAGATCTTCGACAGGTACTTTTGCGCGTTGTCGGGCAGCAGCACCAGAATCTTCTCGGGCTTTTCGAGCTTCTGCGCGTACTTGATCGCGCCGGCCACCGCCGCTCCGCACGAGCCCCCGCAGAAGATGCCCTCGCGCCGCACGAGCTCGCGCGTGAGCATGAAGCACTCGCGGTCGTCGACCTGGACGATGTCGTCGAGGATGTCGAGGTTCATCGTCGAGGGCAGGAAGTCCTCGCCGATGCCCTCCACGTAGTACGAGAACGCCTTCGTCAGCCGGCCCGTCTTGACGTACTCGTAGTACAGCGATCCGATCGGGTCGACGCCGACGATCTTGATGCCCGGCTTGCGCTCCTTGAAGTAGCGACCGCACCCCGACAGCGTGCCGCCGGTCCCCATACCTCCGATGAAGGCGTCGAAGTCACCGTCGGTCTGCTCCCAGATCTCGGGCG
Organism: uncultured Pseudomonadota bacterium; assembly: GCA_937896535.1. Taxonomy (GTDB): domain Bacteria; phylum Myxococcota_A; class Polyangia; order Nannocystales; family Nannocystaceae; genus CALBMM01. Next base: position 1,455 of record CALBMM010000073.1, on the reverse strand, counting down.
CGGTGGAGATGTAGTGCGCCTCCGGATTGGCGGGGTTGTGATACTGGTTGGCGTAGAACGCACCGGGCGTCTCCTCCACGGTGCGGCGCGCCACCGAGTAGTAGCTGCGCGGGTCCGAGGGCTCGACCGCGGTCGGGCACACGATCACCTTGGCGCCGTAGGCCCGCAGCGCGTCGATCTTTTCGTTCGACATCTTGTCGGGCATCACGAAGATGCACTTGTAGCCACGGATCGCCGCGACCATCGCCAGGCCCGCGCCGGTGTTCCCGGACGTCGCCTCCACGATGACCCCGCCGGGTCCGAGCATCCCGCGACGCTCGGCGTCTTCGATGAGGTTGAGCCCGACCCGATCCTTCATGGATCCGGCGGGGTTCATGTACTCGATCTTGACGTAGATCTCCGACTCGACGTTTTCGGCGACTCGGTTGAGCTTGACGATCGGCGTATGCCCGATCGCTTGGGTCAGGTCGGCGACAGCACCCTTCATCAGCGGCATAACCAGGGTCCTCGGGCCGCCCGGCGCAGCGACGTGCCAAGCCCCGGCGGCGGCCGGATGATGGCGAAAAAGCGGCCCGGTGCCTACCGCTGCTGCCGGCGGCGCTGGAGCTGGCGGCCGGCCTGTTTGCGGCCGTCGCCGAAGTACCAGCCGATGCCGAACATGATCATCGGTCGCCAGGAGCGGTCGTTGAGCTCGAAGTGCTGGGTGCGCGAGGTCACGCCCGCGAAACGGAACAGGAACGAGAGCGCGCCGCGGTCGACCCGCGTGGTCAGCGAGACCTCGGCGCCGATGTGGTGGTTGTTGATGATGATCGGCTGGCCCACGTCGTCGCGAGGAACCGATCGCGCATCCTTGTTGCGGATCGGCGGGGTGAACCAGCCGTAGCCGAGCGCGACGCCGAACACGCGGCCCTGGTACCCCGTGTGAAGCTGCGGGTGGATCACCAGCGGCATCGACTCGGTCGTGTTGTAGACGTTGCCGCCGACCGTCAGGCTCGGGCGCAGCATCAGCCACTTGGCGAACTGCAGCTGGTAGGCGAAGTCGATGCCCAACGGCAGGTAGTGGTACCGGGTGACCTTGCCCGTATCCATGTCGGCGGCGGCCGACAAGCGGATGTACTCGAGCGCGAGGCCGAGGCGGAAGCGGTGACGGATCGGATTGTGGCGCTTTCGCGGATCGACCAGGCCCTCTTCTTCGAGGTCACCACTTCCCATGGCCGCGGCCTCGGTGGCGACGCCCGCCAAACTGGTCGCGATCGCCAACGGCGCTACCCAACGCAACACTGCGCCCAGGATCGAACGGCCCACGGGCACTGTCAAACCTGCCGGGACCAATGGGCTGGAGACAAGCTGCCTTACGACAGCGCGACGTCCGCCGCGACCGCCGCCAAGTACGCCAGGCTCACGTAGCCGTTGAGATCGAAGAACGCCTTGCCCAGCCGAGACAGGTCGTTGGGC
>CALBMM010000072.1 GCA_937896535.1 uncultured Pseudomonadota bacterium | reverse complement strand
CGACGCAGCGACCGAGCGCCCCGAAGACGGGGTGGTCGATGACGCCCTCGCAGGAAAAACCCGCGGCGCAGGTGGTCTCGCCGCCGCAGGGGCGCCCGCCGGGCCCGGTCGGGACGCCGCATCCGTTGGCTCCCGGCACGTTCGGATTGCCGAGGAAGGAGTCGACGATGTCGGCGACCACGGTCGTGGTGCCGGCTTCGAAGATCGCGCCGAAGCCGTTGTCGCCGGCGCCGTACTCGTAGGCGGTGAAGGCCCGGTTGCTGCTCAGGTCGTAGATCTCGACCACGTTGACGAAGTTCTCGTCGAAGAAGTCGAACGCCTCGTCGATGGAGCCGAGCTCGTCGAAGACGCTGCGGCTGGCCGCGAGCAGGATCTGCTGTCGGGTGGTCGCGTCGGCGACGAGGGCGTCGGCGAGCCGCATCTGCCCCTGCGACACGATCGTCAGGTGGAACTGCTCGAAGACGTCGCCGAACTCGAGGCCGAACGTGCAGTCGAAGTCCTCGCGCAGCTCACGGCAGGGCGCGATGAACTGCTCGTCCACGGCGCCGAAGTCGAGGCCACAGAACGGAAGGTCGGGCTGGAACTCGCAGCGCTGGTCGATCCGCGGCGCGATGACGTCCCCTTCGTGGGTGCACACGTCGAACAGCTCGGGCATCGACGCCAACAGCGACTCGGGGTCGTCGCGCAGCGAGTCGCGCTGATCGAAGAGGCAGCTGAAGATCGAGTTGGCGATCGCGGGGTGACACTGCCGCGGGTCGGCCTCGCAGCAGACGTCGTCGAGCGCGCGTCCGGTCTGCGGGTCCGAGCAGTCGCCGTGGGTGCCCTCGGCCCGACCGCACGCGAGCTCGTCGCCGAGGTTGCAGCACATCGTCGGTGCGAACTGTCCGACGCGCGCGCCCTCGAGTCCCGGCTCGTCGAGCCACGCGCAGACCGTGCCGTTGGATTGCTCGCGCCAACCGGCGCCGGCACACACGTCCGCGCAGCACTCGGTGGCGACGAAGCGTCCGGTGTCGTCGTCGATGCAGCGCTTGGCCGACCCCTCGGCGCCGTTGAGCGTCACGTTGGCGGGACAGGCTGCATCGTCGAGACCGTCCGCCTTGCCGCCGGGGCCGGCTGCGTCCGCGTCCAGCCCGACGGGTTCGGCGGTGCACGCCCAACAAAGCGCGACGCAAGCCAGGACGCCGTTGCGGAACGGATGTAGACGCATGTCGGACCGAGTCATACTCCTTCGTACCCACGCGTCAATGCACAAGTTTGTGTCAGCCGCCGCGGAACCGTGTCCTGCGCCCAATCCGGAATCCGACGCCGCGGTGACAGCGCCGGCCGGCCCCGCGGTTCAGCGCGGCAGGCATTCCAGCCGCGACGACAGCGACCGCCCGCGTGGCCCCGTGACGGTGACCCGCGCGTCGCCGTCGTACGTCCAGCGCAGCAGGTTGCCCGCGCCGTAGGACAGGTCGACCTCGCCATCGGTGGGGCACCGCGCTTCGCAGCTCGAGAAACCGCGCGTGGACACGTAGATGTCGCCGACCTCGGCGTCGAGATCGTCTTCGGGTTGGATCTGCAGGCGGCTGCCGAGGTCGAGGGTGAGGCACTCCTCGTCGTCGCCGCTGGCGGTGAGCGTCGCTTCGGTGTCGGCGGTGATGATGCGGCCGGCCACGCCCTCGATCACGAGGCCACGGGCGGCCCAGCCCTTCGAACCCCCGGGCTGTAGCTCGAGCCACACGTCGAGGCCGCCGTGGATCTCGATGTCGTCGGCGAGCACGCGGTCCAGCTGCAGCGTCGCGATGTCCAGCGACCACATGCCCACGCGGGGGCACGTCGCCTCGCCGCACTCGGGCGTGGTCACCGAGATCACCGCCGACACCTCTCCCGACACGGTCCAGCGCCACAGCGAGCACCCGGAGAACTCGACGTCGAGGGTGTCGACGCCGTTGGACGCGATCGTCGACTCGCACGCCGAGAACGAGAGCGCGAATCCGATGCGGTTCTCGGCGCGGATGAGGGCCGCGGCGCGGATCTGGGCGTCGGTCAGGCCGGAGATGTCGAAGTCTCCGGTGAAGCCCTGCGACAGTCGCCCGATCCCGGTCGTGAGCATCAAGACGTCGCCGGTGCGCTCGACCACGGCGAAGTCCGCTTCGGTGGGCTCGGCCTCGTCGTCGACCACCGGGTCACACCCCAAAAGTGCGAGCGCGGCGGTCACCAGCCACCCCCAACGAGCCGTCGTCACCATCGCCCCACGATGGTTGCACGGATCGTTCCCCCGGTCCGCCCACGCGTTTCCGCCGACTTGCGCCACGACCCTCGACTCCAGTCCATGGTCCGCGGGTCTCATGGGCAATGCGGCCACACCCTCCCCGGGCAATCGCCGCACGACAAGGCGATGTCGAGCGTGCCGTTGGCGGCGTCGGCGAGGTCGGCGAACGCGCACAGCACGTCCGGCGGGGCGAAACAGTCGAGCGTGCTGCGTCCCGAAATCCCGATCCACGCCGCGCCCTCGCGCCGCGTATCGGTCAGCGGCTGGGTCTGCGCGTTCAAGATCGCCTCGACCTCGGCGGCCGGATCTTCGGCGTCGGCCGCGATCGCGATGTCGGAGACGCACCGCTGCTGCAGCACGCATCGCTCGCCGCCGGCGTCGAACCCGTACACGTCGATCGACAGCATCCGGATCTGCGACAGGTCGGGCGGCTCGCAGCTGCCCGCGCGCACCGTCAGCGCCACCGTCTCGGTTTGGGGCGGCGCGCATCCGAGCAGGACGAGCCCGAGCGCCCAGCCGCGGCGGTTTCCCACGACCACGAGGCCCCAGGATAGGACACGGTCGCAGCCCGGCGCACCATGGACAGTTGTCCATGGCGGGCGCGTCGCGCGGCCGGGCTACAGCGCCTGCAGGCCGTAGGGCGGCGACGCGTTGACCAGCACGCCCGCCTCGCACTGCATCGTCGTGCTCTCGAACGTCACGCCGGCCTTGGTGGCCGTCATCGTATACGTCCCCGGCGGAACGTTGACGAACAGCACGCCGCCGTCCTCGGACGACTCGGTGAGCGTGGGGTCGGGGATCACCATCTCGTTGAAGTAGATCGGCCCGTGCTCGGCGGGCAGGGGCGGGTCGATCGTCACGAGCGCCTCGCCCTCGCCGTGGGCGCCCTCGTCGTACAGCGACTTGCCCACGCGGGTCACGGTGCTGACGATCTGACACGCGCTCGGATCGACCTCGAGCATCAGCAGGGTCGCGAGCGCATCGAACAGCGTGTCGTCGGGCACCTGAAACGTCACCTGCGGCAGCTCGCCGGACTCGGGCAGCGTGAACGTCTTCGTGTGCGCGATCGGAAAGCCGTCGCGCTCGATCCGGAAGGTCGCCGTGCTCCCCGGCGGCAGCGACTCGAACACGAAGTGCCCGTCGGCGTCGCTGGTGACCGAAAACTCCGGCTGCTCGAGCACCGAGACCGTCGCCCCATCGAGCCGACCGTACGGCGTGCCGGGCAGCGCGAACGCGAACGCATCGCCGCTGACCATGATCCCGGACGCACCGGTGCTGTCGTCGCTGGCCGCCGTCGTGTCGTCGGCGGCGGAGGTCGCCGCGCCCGAGCTCGCCGCCGCGGTGTCGCCACCGTCATCGGACGTCCCGTCGTCACCACACGCCAGCGCCATCGCACACGCCAAGACTCCAAACCCCCGGATTCGCCGCTCGGTCATCGAGGCCTTGTAGCGCAGGTGCAACCCCGCGTCAGCGGGGCCACACCCGCCGGTCACGGTCGGGTCAGTCTTCGGTCACGAAGACCATGCCCAGGCACATCTCGTCGAAGGTGTCCTCGCCCCAGTTGACGTCCTTGGGCTCTTCGCCGGCGGGTTGGTTGCCCGCGGAGTTGTCCCACTCGCACTCGATGTGCAGGCGATCGCCGTCTGCGACGTGCAGCGGCTGCGCGAGGTTGTAGCCGAGCTGCCAGTCGAAGTCCCAGCGCGGGATGTCGACGAGGCACTCCTGCTCGCCCGAAGCTCGCTCCACGAACATGCGGGCGGCCGTGCCGAGGGTGTGCATGTGCAAGCCGGCGAACCAGATCGTGTACGGGTTGCGACCGAACTGCTGGTCGCTGACCGGCGAGGAGTGCACCACCGATGCCGAGCCCGCGGGAATGTCCATCGTCTTCGCGGCCGGCCACGCGAAGTCCGTCGCGAAGTACATCTTGCCGGGCTTTTCGACGGTCGACTCGACCTGGAAGTCGAAGGTGGTCTGGTCCGGCGACAGGTCCCCGGACAGCACGTTGTAGTGCATGTTGAGCAGGATCTTCGATCCGGGCTGGACCAGCTGGCCGGTGCCCTCGGGCATCTTGGCCGCCTGCGCGCCGGGGACCCACGTGGCGAACAGCTCCGAGCCGAGGTTGCCCATGCCCGTCCCCGCGCCGCAGTCCCAGCCGTAGCCCGGGTCTGCCGCGTCGTCGGCTTCCTTGTCGGCGACCTGGTCGGGCGCAACGATCAACCCGACGAAGTGGTGCAGCGCGGCGCGGTTGCCCGGATGCGTCTCGAAGCCGGTGATGTACACGGGCTCGGTCGCCGGCCAGTCGATGAGGAAGCAGCGGTGCTCGTCGATCCCGGAGGTCGGGGTGGGCACGTGGCCTTCGGTCATCCCCGTCTGGAGGTCGATGCGGTCCAGTCTCACCTGGGCGATCGGCAGGGCGGCGCCTTCGTTGGCCGCGTCGCCCTCCGGCTTGCCGGCGGCGACCCACGCTTGCAGCGTCTCGATCTGCGCGTCGCTGAGTGACGCGTCGTGGGTGTACTCGCGGCACGTGGCGTCGGCGGGCCACGGTGGCATCGTGCGGGCCTGGGCCGACAGCGCGAGCACCTCGCCGTACGCGACGGCCTCGTCGTAGCTCGTCAGCGGAAACGGAGCGACGCCACCGACGTCGTGACAGCCCGCGCAACGGGCATCGAGGATCGGCTTGACGTCCTCGTAGTACGTCACGTCCGCGAGCGCGTCTTGCCCGGTCTCGTCGCCGGTCTCGGCAGGCGAGGTCGTGCCGCCGTCGGCGGCCGTGTCGTCGTCGGCCGGCTCGTCGTCGCCGTCGCCGCCGCACGCGGCCAGGCTCGAGGTCAGGGTCAGGATCAGCGCCAGTCGGAAGGGCTCGGTTCGCATCGGTTCTCCCCGCGCCGTCCCTGCGGCGCTGCCCCCGGCGCGTTGCGAGAATCGGGCCACCCGGGCGGTGCATGGATCTCGGCGCGAGAAGGCCACCCACGGTGTCGCACCCGACGACGACACGACGGTGGACCATGGACGGCAGTCCATGGCAGCGCGAACGCTGCGGGTGACGCTGCGCGCTCGGGCGTGCTATCAGCCAGGCCGATGGATGCGCAGGCCATCGCCGCACGGGCTGCGGCGTTCGCCGAGGCCGTGGCGCATGGCGACACGGACGGGCGTGCCGAGGGGGTGGTCTGGCTGCAAGGGGCCCTCGACGAGGTCGGAGCCGGCGTCTCGGCGACCCGCGTTCGGGTCCTGCTCGCGCAGGCCGGGCGACGCCTGGGCGACGCGTCGGCGCCCGTCGGCGAGGTGGTGGGCGATGCCGACCTCGGTGCCGTCTGGCGGGCGTGCGACGCGGGACGGGCGGCCCTGCTGCTGCGCGCGCACGCGAGCATGGACGGCGAGGCGTGGCATCGTCTGGTCGTCGACGCGGTGCGACGCGGCGAGATGTCCGAGCAGGTGTCGCTGCTGCGCATGCTCGCGTGGCTGCCGGACCCGGCCCGGTTTTGCGACGTGGCCGTCGACGCGTGCCGCACCAACGCCGAGCCGGTCTTCGCCGCGATCGCCGGCGAAAATCCGTATCCGGCCGCGCACTTTCCCGACGGCGCCTTCGATCAGCTCGTGATCAAGGCGATCTTCGTGGGCGTGTCGATCGAACGCATCGTCGGTCTTTCCGATCGCGTGCGCGTCGAGACCGCCCGCATCGCCACCGATTTCGCCGACGAGCGCCGCGCCGCGGGGCGGGCCGTGCCCGCCGACGTCGACCTCGTCCTGCAACTGGTCTCCGCGAAGGCCCCCGGAAGCAAGAACGCATGAAGTACTTCGATCCGCACATTCACATGACGTCGCGGACCACCGACGACTACCAGGCGATGGCGGACGCCGGCATCGCGGCGATCATCGAGCCCGCATTCTGGCTCGGTCAGCCGCGCACCCACGTGGGCTCGTTCGAGGACTACTTCCTGTCGCTCGTCGGCTGGGAACGCTTCCGGGCCAGCCAGTTCGGGATCCAGCACTACTGCACGATGGCGCTCAACCCCAAGGAGGCCAACAACCCCGACGTCGCCGACGGGGTGATCGAGCTCGTGGCGCTGTACCTGGAAAAGGAAGGCGTCGTGGCCGTGGGCGAGATCGGCTACGACGACATGACCGCCGCCGAGGAGAAGTACCTCGTCGCGCAGCTGCAGCTGGCGATCGATCACGAGCTGCCCGCGCTCATCCACACGCCGCACCGCGACAAGAAGAACGGCACGCTGCGCACGCTCGACGTGCTGCGGGACATGAACTTCCCGATGCACATGTGCCTGGTCGACCACAACAACGAAGAGACGCTGCCGTCGGTGCTCGACGCCGGCGTGTGGGCCGGCCACTCGATCTACCCGAACACGAAGATGGACGAGGACCGCATGGTCGCGCTGGTCCAAAAGTTCGGGTCCGACCGCATGATCGTCAACTCGGCGGCCGACTGGGGCGTGTCCGATCCGCTCAAGGTTCCCAAGACGGCGGCGAAGATGCGTGAGGCCGGCATCGGCGAGGACGTGATCGCCAAGATCTGCTGGAACAACCCGGTGGAGTTCTTCGCCCAGGGCGGCCGGCTCGATCTGGACAAGATCGAGGTCGCGCCGAAGATCGACCAGACCCGGCTGCACGAGGGCAACTCGGTGCTGCGCGGTCAGAAGCCGGTCGTCGACGCGTGAAGCAGACGCTGCTGGTCAACGTCGTGGGCCTGACCCGCGGCATGCTCGGCTCCGACACCCCGCACTTGTCGGCGCTGGCCGACGGTGGCGACGCCAAGCCGCTGCGCACGATCACGCCGGCGGTCACGTGCTCGGTGCAGTCGTCGATGGTCACCGGCACGCTGCCGCGCGAGCACGGGTGCGTCGCCAACGGTTGGTACTTCCGCGACCTCGCGAGCGTCTGGCTGTGGCGGCAGTCCAACGCGCTCGTCCAAGGCGACAAGCTGTGGGATCTTGCGCGCCGTCGCAGCGATCGGTTCACGGTCGCGAAGATGTTCTGGTGGTACAACATGTACGCGTCGGTGGATTGGGCCGTGACGCCGCGCCCGATCTACCGCGCCAACGGCCGCAAGCTGCCGGACATCCACGCCGACCCGCCGACCCTGCGTCACGTGCTGCAGGCCGAGCTCGGTCCGTTTCCGCTGTTCGATTTCTGGGGGCCGCGCGCGGGCCTGCCGTCGTCGAAGTGGATCGCCGAGGCGTCCCGGCGGGTCGTGGAGATGCACGAGCCGACGCTGACGATGGTCTACCTGCCGCACCTGGACTACGACCTGCAGCGTTTCGGACCCGAGTCGGCGCAGGCCCGCAAGGCCGTGCGCGACATCGACGAGGTGTGCGGCGAGCTCGTCGACTTCGCGACCGGACGGGGCATGCGGGTCGTCGTCGTGTCCGAGTACGGGATCACCGCGGTGCGGGACGCCGTGCACATCAACCGGGTGCTGCGCGAGGCCGGCCACATCCAGTTTCGGCTCGAGGAGGGCGAGGAGCACCTCGACCCCGGCCTCTCGGAAGCCTTCGCGGTGGCCGACCACCAGGTGGCCCACGTCTACGTGCGCGACCCGGCGCTCGTGCCGGAGATCAAGGCGCTGCTCGAGGCGACCGACGGCGTCGAGCGCGTGCTCGACGAAGCCGGCAAGCGGGCCGAGGGCCTCGACCATCCGAGGTCCGGCGAGCTGGTCGCGATCAGTGAGGCGGATCGCTGGTTTTCGTACTACTGGTGGCTCGACGACCGCGTCGCCCCCGACTACGCGCGCACCGTCGACATCCACAGCAAGCCCGGCTACGACCCGTGCGAGCTGTTCGTGGACCCGCAGATCCCGCTCGCGCCCGTCTACCTCGGGGCCAAGCTCGTCCGGTCCAAGTTGCTGAATCTGCGCACGTTGCTCGACGTCATCCCCCTCGACACGTCGCTGGTCCGCGGCTCGCACGGCCGCCCCACCGACGACCCCGACGCCGGCCCCGTCGTGATCGCGCGGGGCGTCGCCGTGCCCGCGAACCCGCACGTGACCGACGTTCGCGACCTCGTCTTGCGCGCCGTCTTCGAGTGACCGGGGACGGGTCACTTCGTCCGCCGTGATCACCCCGGACGGCCGCGATCCGTCCGTCCCGATCACCTACGTCCTGCTACCCTGGCGGTCGATGGGGCTTCCAACCTTTACGACGATGTGGGCGAACTACCCGACCGGCACCTCGACGTCGGTCAAGTCGAAGATCGGCGGTGGGGTCAACATGGGTTGGGTGACCAACACATGCGTGATCCGGATCAGCTACTGCTTCAACAAGGGCGGTGAGCCGATCCCCGGCAGCTACCCGGGGCTGCAGACGACCTACGGCGCCGACGGCAAGCGCTACGCGTTCCGCGTCACGGAGTTCAAGACCTTCCTCGAGCGCAAGTACAAGGCGGCCGACATCTCGGGCTCCGATCGCAGCTCCGTCGCGGGCCATCAGGGCATCATCATGTTCGACGTCGACGGCTGGTCGGACGCCACCGGTCACTTCGACCTGTGGAACGGCTCGGAGTGTCGGGGCGACGAGTATTTCGCCAAGGCACATCGCGTCTACTTGTGGAAGTGCGACTGAGCGCCGCGTTTCCCCGCCGCAGCTCTTTCGTCTCGTGCGTGGGCCTCGCTGGGTAGGCTCATGCCATCCCCCCGCAACTAACCTTCGGGCTCGGGATTGATCGGAGCGAGCGCGAGTCCGCCGGGATACGCATAGGAAGTGACGTCGGTGTAGCCAACCTGGATCACGCCAAAGGGCTCCTCGCTGTCGGCATAGTGGGGGCCCTCGTCGATGGGCCAGTCCGCGACCGCGAACCCTCCGAACGTCTCGTAGCCGTTGACGAGCTCTCCGTCGACGTAGACGTTGGCGCCGTCCACCTCGCGGATGACCTGTACGTAGTTGTCCTCGTAGCCGACGCCAGTGACGAACACGTAGCGCCGCAAGAACTGTTCGGTGGGGACGCTTTGGAAAGAGGCCGGGTCCCCGGTTCCTGCGCCGTTGTCTTGGCCTTCGAGATACTGCACCGGCATGAATGCTGCGTCGCCGGTGAAGATCACGGAGTCGTACGTGGTGAACTCGTGAAACTGGCCTCGGTCCAAGACGACCGGGAAGCCTGGCTGCGGGGGGTCGGTGGAGATCGTCGTTGCGTCGGCCCCCGCGTATACGCGCCACCAGTACTGCTCTCCGCCGCGCTGCGGAGCGTGGGCACCGACGTAGTGTGTGCCCCAATACTCGACAGGGATCAGAACCTCCTCAATGTGGTCGCAGAAGGTGACGCCGGCGGGGACGTTCGCGCACGGGCTCGTACCGATGACCCAGGCGGGCTTGCTCGTCTCGACGATCGTGCCCGAGGTGTCGACGGTTGCAACGACCTGGAGCATCTGGGCCATGTCCAGCGTTACCTGCCCGACATCGAACGCCGCGACTGCGGGCACACCGGTGCCCGCGGCGGTGGCGTGCGGCGGTTGCCAGAGGACTTCGGTGGCGTCTTCGGCTGCGATCACGTTGAAGGCCGAGTAAAGACCGCCCACGGTCGTGGGCCAGGACGCGACGACATGGAAGCGTCCGAGGGCGTGGTCGGGGATCAGGACCGACGAGTCATTACTCGCGATCGCTTCGATGGGGGAGTGCTGGTAGGCGACCAGTGGGCGTGTGCTCTCGACGCGGTACGTTCCCTCGTCGCGGAGTACTGACACGTTGCCGATCTCCGGGGGGGACGAGAGACCGAACTCGTGGCTTTGCAGCGGTGCGACCTCTACCGGCGGTCCCTGCGGCATTTCACCGGCGCTGGTCGCAAGGTAAAGCTGAACGGTCGCCGTCTGTGTTTCCGATACATTGCCCACCACGACGGACGTATCCGGGTCGGCGAGGTCCGATGCAGCGTTCTGCATGCGAGTTGCCCGAAAGCTGCACCCAACCGTGCTCGGAGCGCTCTCCGCCTCGGCGCACGTTTCGGGGAGACCATCGAAGGGGGCGTCGGTACCCGGCGCGTCCGGCACCGTCCCAAGGTCGAAGACGATCGGGGGGGGCGCTGCCGAGTCCGAGCTCGTGCCCGTCGCGCCGGTCACGTTTGTCGTCGTACCGGACATCGCCGTCGGTTGCCGGCCGGTGGTCGACGCCTCGGCCTCGGCTGCGGCCGTCGTTGCTCCGGTCGATGTCTCGTCGCTTGACGTAGGAGGATCTGCGGCGCAACCGGCCAACGAGACAACCGAGGCAGCTATCGCTGCACGTGCCAATCGCGTGCGCACGACAGCACCTTTGTCGGACACATGCCCCGCAATGACGAATGGCCGAGACCCAACGAGGCGCGGTCGCCTCTCGGGGGCCGCGCAGCCCGTGGCGATCAGGCCCTCCACCGTCGCGTCGTCAGGGGAATTCTGGGCCAATTGTGCGAGATTGCTGAAGGTTCTCGGATTCGCGGAAACGCGTTTCCGAGGTGCGTGACACCATCGAGCACGTGGCGCGGCCGGTCGTGACGGGAGTGGTGGTCGGGTCGTGGCGTGCCGACCGGCAGGTCGCGCGCCTGACCGCGCAGATCCTCGACCTGCACGCCCAGGCTACCGCGCGGCTCGTCGCCGCAATCGCGGAGATCGGTGGGCGCATGCTGCGGGTGCGGGCGCGGCTGTCGGACGCGCAGTGGAACGACTGGGTCTCGGACCTTCCGCTGCATCCGCGCACGATCGCCAACTACATGACGCTGTCGGAGTTTGCCGGGCGCGCGCCGCAGCAGTTCGAGCGCTTCGGCCACCTCGGCCCGGCGAAGCTGTACGTGCTCGCGGCAGGCAACCCCGACAAGGTCCGGCGCCTCAAGATCGACGCCCGCATGGCGATCCCGGGCCGCGGCGAGCGCAAGAAGATCGGCGACATGACCAGCACCGAGCTGCGCCGGGTCGTCGGCGACTTCACCACGCGCCCGACCCCGCGCCCGCCGATCGGCAAGCTCGTGCAGTCGACCGCGCACAAGATCGCCGGGGTGGGGGCGCTGGTGGACCTGCTCGAAAAGCGCGAGGCCGAGCTGCCCGAGGGTGCCGCAGACGAGCTCGCCGACGAGCTACGCGAGCTCGCCGACCGCCTCGACGCGCTGGGGTGAACCGGCCTGGTCCTCGTCGTACTCTCCCGGGCAGCATGCTGCGACGGACCCTTCTCGCGTCTCTGACCTTCGTTGGCCTGTCGGCTTGCACCGGCAGGGGCACCGACGAGGGGGCCGGCAAGTCCGCGCTCACCGATCCGGCGTCGGCGACGGCAACGGCACCCGACGACTTTCGGGTCAAGCTCGTGACCACCAAGGGCGACGTGGTCGTGGAAGTGCACCGGAACTGGGCGCCCCACGGCGCGGACCGGTTCTACAACTTGGTGCAGGTCGGGTTCTTCGACGACGTGGCGTTCTTTCGGGCGATCGAGGGGTTCATGGTCCAGTTCGGAATGCACGGCGACCCGAAGGTGCAGGCCGCCTGGAACGACCACCCGATCACCGACGACCCGGTGGTGCAGTCCAACCGACGCGGCATGCTCACGTTCGCCAAGAAGAGCGCCCCGGACTCGCGCACCACCCAGGTCTTCATCAACTACGTCGACAACGCCAACCTCGACGCGATGGGCTTTGCCCCCCTCGGCGAGGTCGTCGAAGGCATGGACGTGCTCGACGCGCTGTACAAGGGCTACGGCGAGGGCGCACCGCGGGGCACCGGACCCGACCAGATCCAGATCGAGTCCCGCGGCAACGCCTACCTGCGCGAGTCGTTTCCCGAGCTGGACTACGTCAAGACGGCCCGCGTGATGCCGTGAGTCGGGGGGCGGACGCGCGTTCTCGCTCCGCGCAACCTGAGGCCCGAACATCCGTCCTTCCGGTTCATGACGGTGATTCGTCGATCTCCACCGCGTGCGCGTCTTGTTCTCGGGTCGCTGGTCTGGATGCTGCTGGTGCCTGCGGGCTGCGATGGCACGAAAGCGGAGCCCGAAGGGGACGTGGGCGAGGCTGGGCAAGCGGCGAAGCAAGCACCCCAGGTGCCGACCGAGGACCCGAAGCTCGCCGCCGTCCGCAAAGCCGCGCTCGATCGCATCGAGGCGACCGACAAGGCGATCGTCGCGATCGAAGCGAAGGATTGGCCCAAGGAGTGCCCGCCGCTGACCGGCCAGGTGTTTCTCACGACCATCGCGGGGCTTCGGCAGGTCCGCGGCATCGAGGCGCCGAAGGAGCACGAGTACCACCACCATCAGCTCACGCCGCCCTTGTTCTTTGCGTTGGCGGCGGACACTCGAGGGCGCGAGTCGGCCATGTGGGAGCGCCTCGGGGCCGTTGAACACTTCGCGGTCGCTCGGATCACTGCGCATCAGCCGGCCGAGCTGTTCGACAAGGACGGCAAGCCACTGACGACCGCCGACACGATCGGAAAAACGGAGTTGCAGTTCAAGCCCGGCAAGATGGACGCGTGGCTGTATGTCGTCGACGCCGAGCGAGGCGAGGGACTATGCGCGATCACGGCCACGGTCAGCCATGACGGCGACTTCGAGTCGAAGGCGACGTTCACCGACGAGCCCGCCGACTACCTGCGCGCGAAGCTCGTCGCGGACCTCGCAGCCAAGGTGGCCGAGACCGGGGCCAAGCTCGTCGACGACACGGGACCCGTCACCGAGTCCAAGCACTACCAGGGCAATTTCGAGAAGAAGTAGCCACGCTGCTCGATGGACGATCGGTATCGACGGTTGCCCATCGCCGTCTACTGTCGGCCGCGGATGGTCACCAGCGGGTGCTCGTCCTTGCCTTCTTCGAGCGTGACGACTTTGCGCTCGACCGACTCCTGCGGCGTGCCGTAGCCGCGGATGATCGAGGCGTAGACCTTCGTGCGGGCGCTGAGTCGATCGGCACGCGAGGCGAAGTAGTGGGCGGTCACGCGATAGCGGCCCGGCTGCGTGCGCCGCGACACGTACATCTCGGGGCCGTAGCCCTGCGTGACGTCGGTGGTCAGAAGGCCCGTTCGAGTGCTGCGGTGGCCGTAGTAACAGTGACCGCCGGCGGGCTCGTACACGTGCAGGTCCACGTCCGTGGCGTCGGTGTTCCACATGATCGTGATGACGAGGTCGGCCTCGTCCAGGTCCAGCTGGGCCCGCAGTCGGGGGATCCGCTCGCGGGCGAACCCGCCGCGTTCCTGCGTGTCGGCTTCGTCGCGCAACAGTCGGAGGTAGTCGAGGGCGACGATCTGGTGGAAGTCGCCGAAGCGGGGGTCCCAATCGCCGGCGAGCGCGAGCTCGAAGAACGCGATCGCGAGCTCCGGTTCCTTCGCCTCGGCCAAGGTCTGGCCGAGCGCGTGGTAGGTGATCGGCTCGTACGGGCGCGCGCGGGCGACCCGCAGCAGCAGCCCCACGGCCTGTCCGGTCAGGCCCCACGACGCCGCCGTGAACGCCACGTCGCGGGCCAGGACCGCGTCGCCGGGGCTCGCCTCCACCATCGAGCTCAAGGCCACCAGCGCACACGCGGTATCGCCCGCCTCGTGTCGAAGCTGCGCTTGCGCGACGACGGTGTCGTACTCCGGCTCGCGCATGTGCAGCTGCAGCTGCAGTGCGGCAGGCAGATCGTCGCGCGTCCGCGCCTTGCACGACAGGGGCTCGGCCTCGACCTCGAACGCGGCACGGGGCAATGCCCGCAGTCGCTTCATCACGTGGGCGGGCAGCTGCACCGAAACGCCGGCGGTCTCCGAGAAGTGCTGCAGGTCCGCGAGCACGCGAGTCTTCGGATCGCCGAGCGTCTGTCCGAAGCGCGCGAGCGCCTTGGTCACCGTGTCGCCGACCGGCTGCGACCGCACCACGGACGCGTCGTTGTCTCCGCCGATTCCGGCCGCGGCGTAGTCTTCGTCGGTCTCGAGCATCACCAGTGAGCACGTGCGACCGGTGACGCGGAAGTACCGGGCGTAGGAGACGGCATCGTCGCGCGTCGGGGCGCCGAGCTCCTCGAGCTGGTCCACGGCCACCTGCCCGTAGCGCCGCGGCGCGAGGTCGCTGGTCAGCTCGGCCTCGATCGGCAGCGACAACGTTTTCGTGGTGCCGCCCTGCTCCAGCGTCAGCTCCACGGTCGCGCCGGCGTGGACCTGCCCGCGTCCGACCAACGTCAGCCGCTGCCCGGCGAAGACGGTGCGCGGGCGTCCTTGCAGCACGAGATCCTCGGCCCCGGCGAGCGCGATCGCGGCGATCGTCCACGGGCGCGCGCGGTGGGCAACCGCGGCCGCGGCGACTTCCGAGGCACCGACCACGGAGAACACCGCGCCACCGGTCTCGCGCGCCAGCGTGGCGAGGAACTCTGGCGAGCCGCCCGCGATGCCGGTGTCGTAGGCGAACAACGCACCACCCCCGACTTCGCGCCACCGCGCCGCGATCGCGAAGCCGTCGTCTTCGCCCCAGGTCGCGGCGCCGTCGCTGAGCAGGAAGGTGTCGAACGCGACGGGCTCGGTCAGCCACGCGGGCTTGGCCACTTGCGCGAGCGCGGCGCCGAGGTCGGTGGCGCCTTCGAGCACGGTGGCGTCGGTGAAGTCGGCGAGCGCCTGACGGTTGGCGGCCGTGTTCGGCACGAAGCGCGGCTGCCACCACCGCGTCTGCACGTCGAAGGTCAGCACCGCGAACCGATCGATGTCCGGATCGCCCTCGAGGATTTCGGCCGCCAGGGTGCGCCAGATCTCGAAGCGCTCGGGGTTGGCGCTCAGCGACGTGTCGATCGCGAGCACGGCGGCGCGCGAGCCCTCGGTGGCCGTGGCCGCGGGCAGCTGCGGCGCGAGCTGGGTCGCAAACAGCGGGCCCACGCCGGCGTCGTCGCCCGTCAAGACGGTCGTCGGGACGTTGCGCAGGCGCAGGGTCACCGCCTTGTCCTGCGGCGACGAAAAACGCCAGTAGGCACGGCCGCCGTCGATCTCGGCGGTCGCGTTCGGCGTGACCTCGGCGGTCGCGCCGGCGAGCTCGGCGACGTCGAGCTCGAGCACCGTCGTCCCGCCGTGCGCGGGAATCGGCAGCTCGAGCAGCAGATCGTCGCCCAGGCGCGTCAGGTCCACGTCGTAGCCGATCACCACCCGATGGGTCGCGCGGGGCTCGATCGGAAACACGTGGGCGTCGAATACCCCGGCGCCCGACCACTCGGCGATCGCGGGGTCGACCCGCCGTCGCACGGTCTGGCCGTACGCGATCGCGGCCCGCTCCCGCTCGGCCATCACGGCCTCGCGCGGTTGCTCGAGCACCGTGCTTCGCGCTGCGATCGCACCGGTGGGCTCGAAGCTGTCGGCATCCGCGGCGATCTGCAGCGGTGGGGCGTCGGCCACCGCGACGCTTCGTCCGAACGCGAGGTAGTAGGGCGAGGCGCCCTGCGGCAGTCGCATCTGAAAGTCGCCCTCGAGGCGCCAGTCGTGCGGGTTGTCGAAGACGAAGTCGATCATCACGCGCGCGCGAAAGCCATCGACGCGGGCGCGGATCTCGGTGGAGGTCAGCGGCAGATCCTCGTTGTCGCCGACGCGCAGTCGCGACGTGTGGGCCGCGAGCGTGGATTGCTTCCAGGTGGTCGGGCTCGCGTCACCGTCCGGCGACACGGAGCCCGCCGCCATCTCGGCCGCGGGCGACCCGGCCATGCGGGCATCGCCGGCCTTCTTGCAGGCAGACGCGGACAGGGCGAAGACGGCGAGCAGGAGGACCCACAGGTGGCAGAGCGAGCGTGAGCGCATGGGGACGTGGCCGGAACGCCCGCGAGGGCCCGGGGCTGACACCCCGCGAGTATGCCGCGGGGGACGACCGACCGCGCACCGGCCACGGTGCATCCCACCGTTGCCCCCGTCCGGCTGCCGCGGCTGTGTCGCGGCTCGCGTTCTGATCGCGCTCGCGGGCCGATCCCCGCACGATCCGCCCTCGCGGCGCCGAACGCCGCGGGTAACGTAGGAGGGTGGTGACCAAGGCGCTCGCGCACGTGCTCACGCTCGGGGCCGTGTGGCTCGTGAGCGGGTCGGCGGCGCCGAGCTCGGAGGCGTCGACGCCCACGGCGATGACGCTCGAGGTCGCCGAGTCCATTCCCGAACCGTCCGCCCCGCCGATCGTTCCCTTCGCCGAGCGTCCGCACGTCAACCTCGACGCGGTGTGGTGGACGGCGCCGCGTCACGAGACGGTGGAGCGTCTCGCGGATCGCTGGGGGCTACCGCCCGAGGACCTCGTCGCGTTCAATCCGAGCCTCGCCGAGCTCGGAGCCAAGGACAGGGTGGAGGTCGGCACGCGGCTTTGCGTGTACCGCTTCGACCCCGCGCTGCCGTCGCGTTCGGTCGGCGCCCCCAACCAGGGCCACCTCGAGCACGGCGCCCCCTTCATCGAGGGCGAGGCGTGGATCTTGCGGGAGTACCGGCCGCGCAGCTGGGCGACGCGGCACGTGGTCACCGAGCTCGCGGCGCAGCTGCACGCGTTCGCCCTCGATCATCCCGACGCGCAGCCGGTCAAGCTCGGCGAGTTTTCCCAGCGCGGCGGCGGCAAGATCAAGCCGCATCGATCGCACCGATCGGGTCGCGACGTCGACATGGGCTACGTGATGCTCGAGCGTCCCGAAGGGCACAAGCACACGCTCGCCACCCGGGCGACCCTGGATGCGGCGGCGACCTGGTCCTTGGTGCAGCGGCTGCGCGACAGCGGACAGGTCGAGGCGATCTTCGTGTCGGCGAGCGTGCAGGAGCAGCTGGTGCCCCACGCGATGGGCACGATCGACGCCGCGGAGCTCTCGGCGGTGTTCTCGGTGCTCGCCCCCGACTTTCGCGCCGAGAAGTCCGCGTTCCTGCGCGACGTGCCCGGCCACGCGGCGCACATGCACATCCGGTTCGCGTGCACCGACGGCGACGAGTCGTGCCGGATCGCGCAGCGACGGCGCGGCAAGAAGGGGCACGGCGGCAAGCGGCGCAAGCGCGGCAAGCGGCGGCGGTAGGCGTCCGACACCAGGCCGCAAACGCCGAACGAGCGGGAGCCTTTTCGGCCGGCACGGCACGTGCGATGAGTCCCGCCATGGGTTGGACTCCCGCGCAGCTCCCCGATCTTTCCGACAAGACGTACGTGATCACCGGCGGCAACTCCGGTCTCGGGCACGAGGCGTCGAAGATCCTCGTGGCCAAGGGGGCGAAGGTGGTCATCACCGCGCGCAGCGAGGACAAGGCGAAGGCGGCGATGGAGGCCGTGCGGGCGCAGACGCCCGGGGCCGACATCGGGTTCGTCGCGCTGGATCTGTCGGTGCAGGCGAGCGTGAAGGAGGCGGCGGCCCGGCTGGTCGAGGACCTGCCACGCATCGACGCGGTCATCAACAACGCCGGTGTCATGCAGACGCCCGAGCGTCGCACCGACGAAGGCTGGGAGCTGCAGCTGGCGACCAATCACATCGGTCACTTCAAGCTCGACTCGCTGCTGTTTCCCACGATCGAAGCGTCGAAGGGACGCATCGTCGCCGTGTCGTCGATCGCCCACAAGTTCGGCAAGATCGACCTCGACGACCTGCACAGTGAAAAGAGCTACGACCCCACGCGCGCCTACAGCCAGTCCAAGCTGGCCAACATCATGTACGCGTTCGAGCTGCAGCGTCGGTTGACCGAGCGCGAATCGCCGGCGACCGCGTACGCCAGCCATCCCGGCTACTCGGACACGAACCTGCAGACCGCCGGCGTGGGCATGGAGGGCGGCAGCTGGTTCTTCCGCGGGCTGTACTCGATCACCAACAAAGTGATGGCCCAGACTGCGGAGCAAGGATCGTATCCACTCGTGCTCGCGGCGGCGTGGCCCGAGGCCGAGCCGGGTGCCTACTACGGTCCGACCGGGCTCGCCGACACCCGCGGCCCCGTGGGCAAGTCGACGGTCGCCGAGCGGGCGCGCGACAAGGAGGTCGCCCGGCAGCTATGGGAGCGGACCGAGGACCTCGTGGGCCCGTTCTTCGCCGACTGACGCGCTCTGCGTCACCGCGGTCAGTCCAGGATCTCGTCGCGCTCGACGAGCTTCTCGCCGGCCTCGAGGCGTCGCGTCGACAGGAACCCGTCGATGTCGCCGTTGAGCGCGGCGCACACGGCCGGGACCAATCCCAGCGACGTCTCGCTGCGCCACGAGAACACGTAGTCGGCCCCCGCGGCATACATCGCGTCCACGTCCTTGAAGCGGTTGGCGTGCACGACGATCCGCGCCTTCGGTGCGAGCTGACGTAGCTGCCGGGTCAGCTCGAGGTTGTCGATTCCCTTGAGCAGGTCGTCGGTGATCGTGGAGACGATGACCTCCGCGTCTTCGACCCCGCTGTGGGCGAGCAGGGCCGGGTTGGCGATGTCGCCGTACAGCACTTGGGCGCCGGTCGCCCGAATGCGGTCGTGCAGCGCCACGTTGAAATCGATGACCAGCGTCTCGGCGAGGATCTCGGGATGGGTGCGCTCGAGGTCGTGCAGCAGGGTCGAGGCGAGGCGGTGAAACCCGAGAAACACCAGTCGCGGCGGTGAGGTCTCGGGGGCGCTGGGGGAAGCGCGGTCTCCTTCGCGCAGGCCGAGCTTGCGCAGCAGCGGCGCGGCGGCCCCGTAGATCCGATCGGCCATCGCGAACAGCGTGGGGGTCAAGACGGCCGTGAGGACGAACGCGAAGATCACACTGCTGACCAGGCGCGCGTCGATGTGTCCGAGCGACAGGCCCAGGTAGCAGATCACGAGCGCGAACTCCGAGACCTGGGCGAGCTTGGTCGACGTGGTCAGCGAGTGACGAAGGTCCAGCCCCGTGCCGAACAGCAGGGGAAAGAACACCAGGTACCGCAGGCCCAGCGTCACGACCACCAGCACCAGGGCCACGACGAGCACCGCGGCGCCGTCGGGCACGGGGATGCTCATCCCGAGCGCGACGAAGAACAGCGTGATGAAGAAGTCGCGCAGGTTGCCGACCTTCGAGACCACCTCGTGCGCGTACGGGAACGACGCGATGCTCGCCCCGGCCACCAGCGCGCCGAGCTCCATCGAGACCGAGGGCTCCACGGGCAACCCGAGCGCCTTCGCGCCGGGGCCGAGGCTGGCCCCGAGCATGCCGAGCCCGAAGCACCACCCCAACGACAGGGTGACGACGAGCTCGGGCGACTTGGCGATGAAGCGAAATGCCGCCGGCAAGACCCAGCGACTGGCCGCGATCGCCACCCCGATCACGATGACCACCCCGAGCAGGGTGCCGGCGATCGGCGCGACGCGGGGGTCGTCGATGTCGGGCTGGATCGCCAGGATCACGATCGCCCAGATGTCCTGGAAGACGAGCAGGCCGATGCATAGCCGGCCGTCGATCGAGTCCATCTGCAGTCGATCGTGCAGCACCTTGACCACGAGCAGGGTGGACGAGAAGGCGGCCGCCAGACTCAAGTACAGAGCGCCGTGTGCGGCGTCGACGAGTCCGGGCGCGAGCATCGTCAACGGCACGAACAAGGCGGCCGCGGCCGCGATGGAAAGCGGGACCTGCACCGCGCCCGTGAGCAGCAGCGTGCGACCGCTGCCGAGCAAGGCTCGTACGTCGATCTCGAGGCCGATCAAGAACAACAAGAACACGAGGCCGAGGCCCGCGATCGTCTCGATGTCGGCGCGGTCCTCCACCAAGCCGAGCCCGATGGGTCCGATGAGCAACCCGGCGACGATGAATCCCGCGATGCTCGGAAGCCGGGCCTTCTGACACGCGAGTGTCAGCGCGGCGGCGGCGATGAAGCACAGCGCGATCTGGGCGACGAACGGGGCGGGTCCGCCCCCCGCCGCGAGGAGGGTCAACGGGTCGGGCGGCATCACGTGGGCGTGTCGTCCTTGGTCAGAGGCGGGGTCCCGACCTCGGCGATCCCGTCGGGTCCGGCCACGAAGCAGCGCACGTGGCGTTGGTCGGCGCGGGCGAGCGCTTCGGCGCTCGGCGTGGCATCGGCGACCAACCAGGCGACGCCGCCCTGGGCGTCCTGGGCGAGTCGGATGATCGTGTCGGGCGTCGCCGACGCGCCGGTGCGCAGCTCGACGAGCGCCCGATCGCGCTTGCGACGTCGCTCGACCTCGGCGGCGACGGCACAGCCCACGCCGAGCGCGTGAGATCCGTATCCCGCCCCACGCACGGCCTTGGCCGAAGTCGGCGCGAGGCCGGGGAGGTTGAGCATCAGCAGCACCGCCCCGATCACCCACGCGCACAACGCCCCGTACGCGAGGTCGGCCGCGCGGCTGGGCCGGGCGAAGAACCCGCGCACGGCCGCGCCGCCGTCGGGCCTGGGCTCGAGCACTTGTCCGGGCAGGGTGGTGGTGCTCAGCCCACGTGCTTGCCGGAGCCAGCGAACGGTTTTGGTTTGGAAATCACGGAGAGGGTCTCGGGTCATGGTCTGGGGTCCTTTCGCTACTCGATCGTCGCAAGGGTTCGTAGTCGGCATCCGTCGCGCGCCGATGTCAGGGCGCGTGGACGAGTGCGTGAACGCGAACGGGGCAGCCACGCGAAGGCGTGGCCGCGTCGACTCAAACGAGCGCCGGAGGACCGCGTGGCTTGCCCGCCAGTGGGCCGACGCGTGACGGGCTGACGAGGGGGGTGGTCGGACGATCGATCGTCGCGATCAGCGGTGCGTGGGACCGAGCATCGAGGGGGCACGGCAAGAAGGCCGCGTCGCCACCGTCGTCACCGCTGGCGGGCGCGGTCTTCGACGCCTCGTCGTGTCCCGTCGTCTGTCCTTCGCGGCGTCGACACGCGGCGGCGACGGGGGGCGTGGCCCGGTTCGCGCCGTTGCCATGCGCGGGCGAGTTCGCCGGCAGCGACAGGCCCACCACCGACCAAAGGGTCAGCAGCAAGACTGCGAGCGCGCGCCGACCAGCGTCCAACGCCCGCGATGCTACCACCGCACCGTGTCGAGTCCGACTCGATCCGGCACGCCCCCCGGGCGTCGTGACCGCCGACCGGGGGCTCAGGTGCTCGCGCCGTCGCCGGGGGCCACGTCGGTGGCCGGGGTATCGGCGCAGGCGTCGTCGAAGGTCAGCTCGTCGAGGCCGATCGGGGCGCGGGCGGGGACCTTGCCCACGATTCCTACGAATCCGTAGGCTGCTTCGCCGTGCTCGGCGTGGTCGATGCCGGCCGCCTCGGCGCTCTCGGAGACCCGAAGCCCGACCAGGCGGTCCACGCCGAACGCGATCGCCCAGGTCAGCCCGCCCGCGAAGAAGATCGTCACGACGACCGACAGCGCCTGTACGCCGGCCTGCTGGGCAACCGACCACGAGCCGCCCGCGGCGACGGCCGCCTCCTGCATCCAGCTGTCGCGGACGAAGAAGGCCAGCAGGATCGCGCCGACGATCGCGGCGACGCCGTGGATGCCGAACACGTCGAGGGTGTCGTCGAAACGCAGGCGGTCCTTGAGTCGCAACGCGAAGTAGCTCGCGGCGGCCGCGGCGGCCGCCAGCACGGTGGCACCCATCGGCTTGACCACGCCCGCGGCGGGCGTGATCGCGACCAGGCCGGTGAGCACGCCGGAGGCGAAGCCCAGCGTCGACACCTTGCCCTTGTGCGCGAACTCGATGCACATCCAGGCCACCGCCCCCGCCGAGGCGGCGACCTGCGTCACCGTGAGCGCGCGGGCGGTCTGCAGGTCACTGGCCACCGCGCTGCCGGCGTTGAAGCCGAACCATCCGACCCACAACAGGCCGGCGCCCAGCAGCGTGAGCACCAGGTTGTTGGGGGCGGTGGAGTTGCCGTCGAGCTCGGGGCGACGCGCGCCGATGAACATCGCGAGCACCAACCCGCTGATGCCGGCGGAGATGTGCACGACGGTGCCGCCGGCGAAGTCGATGGTGCCGGCGGGACCCAGCTCGTGCAGGAAGCCGTCGGGCGCCCACACCCAGTGGCACAGCGGGCAGTACACGACGATCGCCCAGATCACGATGAACAGGCAGTAGCCCGAAAAGCGCACGCGCTCGGCGAACGCCCCGGCGATGAGCGCCGGGGTGATGATCGCGAACTTGCCCTGGAACATCGCGAAGACGTACTCGGGCACGCCCTCGGCCATGATCGTGTCGTCGATCGAGTCGAGGAACACCAGGCCACCGTCCCAGCCGACGAAGCCGCCGAGCGTGTTGGGTCCGAAGGCGAGGGCGTAGCCGCAGGCGATCCACAGCAGTCCGATGAGCGCCATCGAAGCGAAGCTGTGCATTATCGTGCCGAGGACGTTCTTGGTCCGGACCAGGCCGCCGTAGAACAGCGCGAGACCGGGAACCATCAGCAGCACGAGCGCAGTCGAGGTCAACATCCAGGCGGTGGTGCCGGAGTCGAGCGACGCGGGTTCTGGCATGTACCGCCCGTTCTGCAGCCCGTATGCCACGCGCAAGTACGCGATTGTTCGTCGCGGGTTCCTACGTCCGCGTAGGTTCATTCGCGCGCGCCTACCTCCGCGTAGGAACGCGGCGAAGGGCTCGCTCCGCGCACGGGTTATGCTCCGCCCGATGCATCGCGCGTGGCTGATGGCGATCCTATTGATCGGGTGTTCGGGGGACGACGACGGGCAGGATCCGTCCGAGAGTTCCGGTGCCGTCACCGGGGACCCCGACGCGAGCACGACCGGGGCGGCGACGTCGGCCGAAGCGACGTCGAGCGCGGACGACACGTCGACCGACGGCACCGGCAGCACGACGGCGACCGATCCGTCGACCGATGCCGACTCGGGCCCCGGCCCCGTGGCGTGTGAGCCCGGGCTCGAGCCCGCCGAGTTCACGACCGTGGAGGGCTGCGACGAGGTCGTGGGCGAGCCGGCGTGCTCCGAGGGGCAGGAACACGTGCCGCAGAAGAGCGCGGTGCAGTGGATGAGCGACCCGCCGCACTCCGGCCCGCACTACCCGACGTGGCAGACCTGGGGCGAGCACGACAGCACCGTGCCGCGCGGCAACTGGGTGCACAACCTCGAGCACGGCGGCATCGTGCTGTCGTATCGGTGCGCCGACCCCTGCGAGACCGAGCTCGAGGTCCTTCGCGAGGTCGTCGCGCAACGTCCCGAGCTACGCATCCTGCTGACTCCTGACCCGCTCTTGCCGGGGACCGAGCGCTTCGCCGCGATCTCGTGGACGTGGGTGCACCGGTTCGACGTGCCCGACCTGCCGCAGCTGCTGTGCTTCGCCGACCAGCACGAAAACCACGCCCCCGAGGACGTGCCCTGACGTCCGCACGCGCCGCGCGACCTCGCGCCTTCCCGCCGGGGATCGGACTTAATTCGGCTTAACCCCGCGCCGTCGCGGGTGCGTCCTTCCACGGGTTGGGTCATCTTCCCGGTAGATGACCCACTTGCCTTCGTCTGGCCTTCACTCTCACCGATTGCGTGGCTGCTCGCCGCGCCGACTCGTGGCCGGCTTCGCCGCCGTGCTCGCCCTCGGTGCCTGCGACGAGGCCTCCGACGAGCCGAACGAGCCGGTGGCCCGCGTCTTCGTCGGCGAGATCGACGGGACCGACATCGACGTCGCGGTGCTCGTCGACGGCGACGCGATCGCCGTCTACCAGTGCGGCGGTCCGCAGACGGTCGCGACACAGACCCGTTGGTACCGGGGCACGATCGGCACCGACGACGACGTCGACGCGTTCGTGCTCGAGACCGACGGGGTCCAGGTCGTCGGTCGGATCACCGAGGACGGAACCGTCGAAGCCGACCTCGTGCAAGCCGACGACACGCGCGCAGCAATGCGCGTCGACCCCGTCGACGACGACGCGGACGCCGGTGTCTTCGTCGAAGGCGACGCCGACCGCGACACGGCGGTGATCGTGCAGGGCGAGGGAACGGACCTCTCGGCGCAGGGAGCCTCGTGCAGCGCCGGCACGTGCTCGTCGGTCATCATCCTGCCGCCGATCGTGATCGACGCGAGCAAGATCGCCGTGCAGATCACCGACGGGACGAGCAACATCCTCGACGTGACCGTGGCCAAGACCCTCGCCCCGCCCGGCGGCTTCTGAAGGCACGGCGACCCCGGCACCGGTCGTCCCAGGACGGGGTCCCGGGGCCGTGTGCGCGGATTTCATACATTCTACGGTTCGTGGTGGACGAACGAGCGGATCGTGACTAGGGTTCGCCGGCCCTCGGGCCCAACAATTCGCATGAATCTCCTCCGATCCAACCTCACATTCGCGCTATTGCTGATTCCCGTCGCCTGCACCGACGACGCCGAGCCGGACGACGGCGGGGGCACCTCGGCCGCGACCGGCGACAGCGATGGCGACGGCGGCACCGGTGGGGGCCCTGGTGCGACGAGCGCGGTCGATGATGGCACGGCGGCGGCCACGGGTGACTCGGGCGACGGCAGCGACGGCAGCGGCAGCACCGGCGAGGCCGCGACCGGGATCCCCGTCCTCGGCAATGGCTCGCACAGCCTCGACAACGTGATCGTCGAGGTGGTCGGCAGCGCCGCCGACGCGTTGTCGCGACCGACCGATTGCGAGTTCCACCCCGCGGTCCCCGGCGAGATGTGGGTCACCAACATGAACACCTCGTCGATGACGATCTTCTCGGCGATGGGCACGGCGTCGCAGACGTCGGTCAACCATTTCGACCCCGCGAGCTCGCCCCACTTCCTCGCGCGCCCCTCGGCGCTCGCATTCGGTACGGGGGGCATGATGGCCACGGCCCAGATGGAAAACGAAGTCACGCAGCCCAGCACGCCCTGGGACTTCATGGGTCCGACGCTGTGGACGAGCGACAGCGCGATCTTCGACGGTGGTCACCTGACCCATACCGACATGCTGCACAACAGCCCCAACGGGGCCGGCATCGCGTGGGAGGCCGACAACGTCTACTGGTACTACGACGGCGAGCATCGAGCGATCTCGCGGTACGACTTCCAGCAAGATCACGGACTCGCGGGCACCGACCACACCGACGGTCGGATCTACCGCACGCTCGACGGCGAGATGGGTTTCGCTCCGCTCGTGGCCGCACACCTCGCGCTCGACCACACCACCTCGATCTTGTACGCCGCCGACCCGGCCCTCGGGCGCATCGTCGCCATCGATACGCAGACGGGCGAGCTCGGTGAGGCGATCTCTCCCAACTACGACGCGGCCGATCAGTTCATGGTCCTCGGCGTGCAGATGGACCAGCTCATCACGGGTGAAGACGTGACCGAGGCGCCGATGCTCCAGCCTTCGGGCCTGGAGCTGTTCGACGACATTCTGTTCGTGTCCGACCATGCCACCGGCGTGCTGTACGGGTTCTCCAAGGAGGGCGAGCTGCTCGACTGGCTCCCCACCGCGCAAGGCCCCGACTCGATCATGGGCATGTGCTTCGACACCGACGGCACGTTGTACGTCGTCGACGCCACCGCGGACGCGATCCTGCACATCTCGCCGAGCGGGGCGTGACGGCGCGTGTCACAGATGCCGCGTAGGTTGGCGATCGGCGTCGCCGGGCCGGGCGTGTTGTTCGGTGCGACCCTGCTCGCCGCCTCCGGGGCGTCCGCGGCCCAGGGCCTCAACGGGGTGCACCCGCGCACCCCGGTGCTGTGGCCCCGCGATGCCGCCTGCATGACGGTCGTCGACCGCACCGTCGACCCCGTGCTGCACCTGGACTACGACATCCCCTACGAAGACCCCGAGGATCCCGCGGACGTCTTCCCCGACGAGGTCGCCGACAGCCGCACGCATCAGTTCTTCGCGCTGTGTCGCGACTACCACCCGTGGGAGCGTCTGCCCAACTACGTGTCGTTGGCCGACACGGAGGCGGCGATCGCCAACGGGTTGCTCGAGCCCGGCGATCTCGAGATCGAAGACGTGCTCGACACGAGCGAGGTGTGGAACGGCTGCCACACGCGGATCGTCGCGGACGCGGATCGCCGGCCGATCTTCTTCGAGTATGCCGACGCGGGTGTCGACTGGGACACGACGGGCGTCGCCCCGGGGGCGTACGCGATCGAGGGCTTCACGCACGAGCCGGCGTTCAACTTCTACTGGCATCGACCCGGCGTGGTGAAGGTCATCGACGGCGACGCGGATGCGGCCGGACCCGCCGCGGCGATCGTCGACCCTGCCGCCGTGCACTACGCGGGCTGCCCGATGCCGATCGAGGGCTGCGTGAACGCACCGGCGGGCACGACGGCGACTCTGTCGTACGCGGGAACGCTGGATCAGGAGCGCCCGGGGTGGGCGCCGACGTGGGTCGAGGCCGTCGTCGATGCGCCGATCTCCGGCGACACGTTCGAGCTCGAGTTCGTGCCGCCGCCGGAGGTCGCGGGCGCCCCGGTGTTGGTGCGCGTCGACTTCGTGGACCCGCAGGGCCTTTCGACCACGGCCTACGTGCACGCCGAGGTGTTCGTGCTCGCCGGCAACGATCCGACGTGCGGGGCCGGTGGGACGACCACGTTCGAGCCCGACGGCGGGTCGACGGCGGGCGATGACGACGCGCCGGGGCCGACCGACGCGACCTCCGACGCGGATGGGGGCTCGACCGCAGCCGTCACCGAAGACACCTCGCTCGCAGGTCCCACCAGCGACTGCGCTTGCCGCACGGGCGGCGGCTCGCCGGGGGCCGTCACGCTCTGGGCGCTGTGCGTCCTGGCGACCCGGCGCCGACGGGTACGCTGAACTCGGCGCGCGCCTTCAGGCAAGTCGGGCGGGCGTGACAGCCCTCGAGGTGGTCGTTGACGATCCCGGCGGCCTGCATGAAGGCGTACATCGTGGTCGGGCCCACGAAGCTCCAGCCGCGGCGCTTGAGCTCCTTGCTCAGCGCCAGTGACTCCGGCGTCTTCGACAGCTTCCTCAGCGCGGCCTTCGTGAACTTCTTCGGGCGCGACTTGGGCGAGGGCTCGAACTGCCACGCGAACGCGGCGAGCGAGCCGAACTCGTCGCGCAGCTTCACCGCCTGCTTGGCGTTGTTGATCGTCGACTCGATCTTTCCCCGGTGGCGCACGATCGAGGCGTCTTGGAGGAGCTTTTCGACGCTGCGTGCGTTGAACCGGGCGACCTTGTCGATGTCGAAGTTCGCGAACGCCTTCCGAAAGCCCGGTCGCTTGTTGAGGATCGTCAGCCAGCTCAGCCCCGACTGAAACCCCTCGAGACACAGCTTCTCGAAGATCCACCGGTCGTCCTTGGTCGGTCGACCCCACTCGTCGTCGTGGTAGGCGCAGTACGCCTCGGTGCTCGCACCCCACCAACATCGCGCGACGCCGTCGTCGCCCGTCACGATCGCCTTGGTCATCGTCAGCAACAGTCCCAGTCGCACGTGTTCAGGCACGACTGCTGCCCGCAAAAGAACAGCTCTTGGTATGTCGTGGCCGCGTGGTTGCACGCGTTGATGCAGGAGTTGAGGCTGCCGCCGTCCACCACGTGGCAGTCGAGCACGCACTCGCAGGTGGGATCGGCCATGCATGCGGTGAACGCCCGACAGCACGACTGCTGCGCGCACTGTAGGCACGCATCGTCGGGAACGGCCCCGCACACGCCGCTGCCCGTGTCCGGGTCGCCGCTCGAAGAGTCCGCCGCCGGCATCGTCGTGGTCCCCGAGCCCGCCGTCGCGTCGGTGGTGCTCGTGACCGTGGTCGCCGATCCGGCGCTCGTGTCCGTGGCGGCCGCGGACATCGACGACGCGGTGGTCGCCGAGTCCGACATCATGCTCGGCGTGCCACCGCCGGTCGTCGGGCTGGTCACGGCACCGGTCGAAGGTCCGCTGCCGCCACCCTCGCCATCGCCGCCATCGTCGCCGCCGCACGCGACGAACAGGCCGAGCGCGAGGCCGACCAAGGTCGATTCGACCGCTCGCATGGGGCCACGATATCACCAACGCCGGGGACGTTTCGGTTGTGACGCGGGCGATGGCATCGTCGAGGGTGACGAGCTGTGCGACGACGGCAACGAGGTCGCAGGTGACGGCTGTAGCGCGACCTGCGAGCCTTCCGGCGAGGTGCTGTCGTTTTCGTTGTGGCCACCGCGCTCGCGTGTGTCCGCGCGGGGGTCCGAAATCCGTCGCTTGCCGGAGGGCGGATTCGTCGTACTGGGCAACCGGCTCGCCGTGGCGGGCGAGCGCCAGACCCATGTGCTCGGGTTCGACGACGCGCTCGCGCCGACGTGGCAGGCCCACCTCTTCGGTCGGCTCTCGGCCGATGGTGACGTGTTGTGGGAGACGACGCACCATGTCTACGACACGCCGACCCACGACGTGACCACCGACCTCGTCCTCGATGGCGACGACTACGTGGTCACCGGCTGTGCCACCGGCGAGATCGAGGGTCCCCGACTTTGGCTCGCCCGCGTGCGAGGCTGACGAGCCGACTCGCTGGTCGTCGGGGCCTGAGCGTCAGCGCTTGGGGCACGCGACCAGGTGCGCGGCCGGGCTGTTGTCGTACCAGTCCAGGCGCACGAACTCCGGCTCGTCGCGGTCCTCGTGCAGGGTCGAGACGCGCCAGTCGCCGCGGACCTCGAAGCAGGCGGCCTTGTCCCCGATCTCGGTGAGGATCGAGACGCGGCGGGTGGTGCCCATCGACAAGCCGTACTCGTTGACGAGGTTCTTCTTCTTGCCGGTCGCGACCGCGCGGACGAAGGTCGCGCCCTCCACGTTGGCCCGCACGAGCGATTTTTTGGCCAGCTCGGTGAGCCGCGTCGAGCTGTCGCCGCGCTGGGCCGCGGGGGCGCCTTCGATGGCCGTCCGCAGCGCGTCGCGATTGCGGGTCGTCTCCTCGACGTCGCACAAGTTGCTGCCGTCGCCGTAGACGAGGACCATCTGACGAAGGGCGACCTCCCGATCCTCGCGAAACGACTTGACGATGGTCTCGGCGGTGCTGTCGCGCAGCTGTTCGCAGCCGCGGGTCTTGGCGGCGAGCTCCTCGGCGGCCGCGGCGTCCGCCGCCTTCTTGGCCGCTTGTGCTTCTTGGGCCGCCGCTTCGTCGGCCTTGGCCTGCGCGGCTCGCTCGGCGTCCGCGGCGAGGGTGGACGCGTACGATGCGAGGTGGCTGCCCGCGGCGATGTCGTTGAGGGCACCGCTGACCTCGGCCTGCGGGATCCGAGGCTCCTTGGTCGAAAACGATCGCGTGCTCTGGTCGACGACGCGGCTGTCGCCCGGCGGATGGGCGCGCAGCGTGAGCTTGACGTTGCGCTGCACCCGTTCCTCGCCGTTGACGTACACGACCATGCCGCCCTCGACGCGGGTCGACACGAGCGAGGCTTCGAGCACCACGTCGGCGTCGGCGCTGTTGTTGGCGATCGCGTAGCCGCCCTCCATCAAGGCCTGCCGGATCATCCCATCGAGGTCACCGAGATCGGTGTCGGCTTCGACGGTCGCGACGTCGACCGTGTAGCTCAGCTGCAGCACGGATGCGGCGACCGGTTCGGCCGGCTTCGGGGGCGGGGCCGGGGGCGCCGATGCACACGCGCTCACGACGAGCGCCAGCCCGAGCGCGAGGTTGCGAGCGAAGGAGCGAGTTCGAGGAGATTGGATCGCGGTCATGTCGAAATGCGGCGGGAGTGTACCCGGTTCGGAATCGTGTTCGGCACCGATCGGGTCCCTTTGGGATCGACGCGTCCGGCGGCGTACGGTTGCACGGACGAGGCCCCGCGATCGCGATCGCCGAGCCGGGCTCAGCCGGAGCAGGCGCCGCAGCTCCACTTGTCCTTGCCGCACTCGAACGGACCCGGCGCGTCGGGGTCGGTGCAGCGCAGCCGACAACTCGCCTTGCCCTTGCACGAGACCTGGCAGCGGCCCCGGCAGGTCACCTCGCACTCGCTGTGTCCGCCGCACTTGATCGTGCTCTCGTCGCCCACGTCGAGCGCGCACGTGCTGGCGCCGCTGCACTGAGCGCGGCAGTCGTCGCCGCACGTGAAGTCGCAGGCCGTCGAGCCCGGGCACGTGAGGTCGCAGTCGTCGGTGCAATTTCGCTCGCAGGTCTCCCCATCGCCGCAGACGCACCGGTCCCCGCCGCATCCGGGTGAGCCATGCGCGGCGGGAGTCGTGGCGGGCGGGGCCGTGACCCGCGCGGGCGCGCCGACGGGGTCTCGGTCCGCGACCTCCGGTGCCGGCGATCGCCACGGCGTCGCGATCGCGAGGTACGCCAGCAGGGCGATGACGCCGAACGCGACGAGTGCGATCGCGGTGGTGCGGGTGGCGGGGGCGCCCCGGCGCGGATGTACGGCGGCCCGACCGGCGTGGAACGAGTTGTCCCCGACGAGGACCGGCGCGGACGCTTCGCTCGACGTGTACGCGGCGACCGGCGGTGGTGGCGGTGGTGGTTCCGGCGACCGCTCGGCCCCCACGGCCGCGAGCGCGGCGAGCGTCGCCGTCGCCGAGTCGTAGCGATCCTTGCGCGACTTTTGCAGCAGTCGCATCACGACCGCCGCGAGGGCGACGGGGACCGTCTCGGGCAGCGGCGGCGGCTCGGCCAGAATGTGCATCCGCAGCAGCGCGGCCAGATCGTCGGTCTCGAACGGAGGTCGCCCGGCGAGCATCTCGTACAGCAGCAACCCCACCGCGTACAGGTCGCTGCGGGCGTCGGCCGGGCTGCCTCCGGCCTGCTCCGGGCTCATGTACGCCGGCGTGCCGAACGACATGCCCGTGCGTGTCAGCTTGTCCTGCGCGCCTTCGCCTTCGACGATCTTCGCGATCCCGAAGTCGACGAGCTTGACGTGCGGTCGGCCTCGGTCGTCGCGGGCGACGATCACGTTGGAAGGCTTGAGGTCGCGGTGGACGATGCCGCGGGCGTGGGCGTGGGCCAACCCCTCGAGGATCTGACGCGCGACCTCGATCGCATCGTCGGGCGGCCACGGTCGACCGAGGCGCTGCTCGAGCTCGTCGCCGGCGAGCAACTCCATCACGATGTACTTGGCGTCGTCGTCGAGCTCGCCGAAGTCGGTCACGCGCACGCAGTGGGGGTGATCGAGACGCGCGGCGCTCTTGGCCTCGCGGCGAAACCTCGCCTCCGCGGTCTGCCCGCGCGCGGTACCCCGCAGAACCTTCACGGCCACGTCCTGGCCCAAGCCGAGGTGGTGCGCCCGAAACACCGCGCCCATGCCCCCGACGCCGAGCAACGCGTCGATGCGATAGCGCCCCTCGAGCGTGCGCCCGACGTACGCCTGCACCTCGGCATCGTCGTGGGGAGAAGCGGTCATGGGCAGGACTCGGTTATTGTAGCGGGCGCGAGGAGGCGACCGAATCCACACCGGACAGCAACTGTTGGGCCGCTACACCGTGACCGACCTGGTCGGGCGGGGCGGCATGGGCACCATCTACCGCGCGGTCGATGTCGACGGTCGGCGCGTCGCGATCAAGCGCTTGCACGACGAGATCGCCAGCACGCCGGAGCTCGCCACTCGCTTCGAGCGCGAGGCCGCGGCGCAGGCCATGCTCGATCATCCCCACATCGCCGCCCTGTACGCCGTGGGCTCCACGCCGGAGGGCGAGGTCTTCCTGGTGATGGAGCTCGTCGAAGGTCCTTCGTTGGCGCGCCGACTGGACTCGGGCCCGGTGCCGATCGGCCAGGCCTTGCAGCTGGGAGGGCAGATCCTGCGCGCGCTGCACCACGCCCACCAGTTCGGCATGGTCCACCGCGACCTCAAGCCCGACAACGTGCTGCTGGCCGCCGAAGGTGGACAGCTCGCGGCCAAGGTGATCGACTTCGGCCTGGTCAAGTTGCTGCAGAACATCCTCGGACCCGAGCACTGCCAGCGCCTCACCCAGACGGGCGTGGTGTTCGGCACGCCCTCGTACATGCCGCCGGAGCAGATCCTCGGACAACCGGTCGACGCGCGCACCGATCTGTACGCGATGGGGATCATGCTGTTCGAGATGCTGTCCGGCGAGCTGCCCTACGACAGCGAGGAGATCTCCGAGCTGTGGAACATGCACTTGCGTGCGCCGATCCCCTCGCTGCGGACGCGCGTGCCGGGGGTCTCCGAAGACGTCGACGCGATCGTCACCACGCTTCTTGCAAAGTCACCGGCCGAACGTTTCGATTCCGCGCTCGCGGTCGCGCGTGCCCTCGAGGGCGCGCAGCACTGACGCGCTGGGCGGACGGCGTCGATTGACCCGTCTCGAAGGCGGCGGAGATACTCGGGGCGTTACGGACGATCAAACCGCCAGCGACGCGCTGATCGGCACCACGCTCGGAGACCGCTATCGCATCGATGCCGTCCTCGGCAGCGGAGGCATGGGGACCGTCTTCGCGGCCCACCACCTCACGCTGCAGCGCGACGTGGCCGTCAAGCTCCTGCACGGGCCGCTCACCGCCGATCCCGCGATCGCGGCGCGCTTCGATCGCGAAGCGCTCACGAGCGCGCGGCTCGATCACGTCAACTGCGTGCAGGTGCTCGATGCGGGCACCGCCGACGGCGGGCGCAAGTTCATCGTCATGCAGCGACTGCACGGCCACGAGCTCGCCGCGCTGCTCGGCCAGCCGCTGCCCCCGCCACGGGCCGTGGCGCTGATCCGACAGGTGCTCGACGGGCTCGAGCACGCCCACGGCCGCGGGATCGTCCACCGCGACCTCAAGCCGGAGAACGTCTTCGTGGTCCGCACCGACGAAGGGCACGAGGTGCTCAAGCTCGTCGACTTCGGGATCGCCAAGATCGTGGAAGGGGCGGGCGCCCACGACAAGCTCACCCGCGCCGGCATGGTGTTCGGCACGCCGTACTACATGAGCCCGGAGCAGGCGGCCGGAGGCACGATCGACCACCGCACGGACCTGTATGCCGTCGGCGCGATCCTCTACGAGATGCTGGCGGGTGCGCGGCTGTTCGACGCCGACGAGATCGGGATCGTGCTGCGCATGCAGATGGTGGCCGACCCCGCGCCGCTGCCGGCGTCCGTGCCGGCGCCGCTGCAGGACGTGGTGATGCGGCTGCTCGAAAAGCGTGCCGACGATCGCTACGACAGCGCGCGAGCGGCCCGCGACGCGCTCGACGCCGCGATGGCGGCCTCGGTGGTCTTCGCCCAAGGCGGCGCGACGATGCCCGCACCCCCGCCGCCGGACGCCGTCACCTTTGCGCCGACGCTGCCGCCGGTCGGCGACACGGTGCCCGCGATCGGGCCGGCGTACTCGGGGACGGCGCCCACGCCCCGCCGTTCGGTGGCCGCGCTTTGGCCCTTCCTCGCGGTGGGCGCGGCCGTCCTCGTCGTGGGACTGCTCGCCTGGCGAGGTTGTGGCGAGCACAGCGCGTCCCCCGACGGATCCGACGGCCGCATTCGGTCACTGATGTCCGAGCTCGCCGCGGCGCCGACCGAGATCGCGCAGCCGGCCGACCCCGCCGAAGCCTCGGCGTCGGCGGACACGACGACCGCGGACGAGGCCGACACCGGTGCCGTCGACCCGGACGAGCCGAACCCCGCGACCGATGCACCTCCGAGCACGACGTCGCCGGTCGCCGGCGCGGCGGCCAAGGCCCGCGCGAAACCGAAGGGCAAACGCAAGCCCGGCAAGGGCAAGGACAAGGGCAAAGGCAAAGGCAAGGGCAAGTCTCGCTGAGCCTCGCGCGCTCCCGTGCCGTCGTCGTGGATTCGCGCGTCAGGCGGGGCGCGACGCCGGGTAGCGCAGCTCGGCACGCAGCCGACCGAACAGCAGGCGCGTGCCGGGGACGAGCCGGACTCGGTAGTCGATGACGTGGCCGTTGATGCGCAGCGTCCCGTCGGCGACCAACGGCTGCAGCTCGGCTTCGCGCGGGCTGCCGGCCCACTCCAGGATCGCGTGGGCCGTGGGCGGACCGTCGACGGGCAGCCGGATGTCGCAGTCGAGGCTGGTCCCGATCTTGTGGACGCCCGGTGGCACCAGATGCGCCTGTCGCTTGCCGCCGAGCTCCCACGTCTCGAGGATCGCCGCCGCCTCGCCGCCGAGCTCGAAGTTCATCGTGCGCGCGAGCTCGTTGGCGAGCGCGCCGGCGGTCGGCGGACGCTCGGCCGGCTCCTTGGCCAGCGTGCGGTGCACCAGATCGATCAACGTCCGCGGCAGGCGAGGCAGACCCGGGACCTCGTCGAGCGGAACGACCGGCTGCTTGACGTGCGCGCGCAGCCACGTGAGCGGATCGTTGGCCAGTCGCTGCCGTACCTGCGGCAGCGACTCGTTCGGAAACAACGGGACGCGAGCCGA
Source organism: uncultured Pseudomonadota bacterium (assembly GCA_937896535.1). Lineage (GTDB taxonomy): Bacteria > Myxococcota_A > Polyangia > Nannocystales > Nannocystaceae > CALBMM01. The sequence continues at coordinate 127,621 of CALBMM010000072.1, read as the reverse complement.
CAGCAGCTCGTACAGGATCATCCCCAGGCTGTACACGTCGCTGGCGGGCGTGAGCTTGCCCGACAGCACCTGCTCGGGCTGCGCGTAATGGGGCGTGCCGATGAGCATGTGGCCGGTCGTCGCGTCGGCCGCGATCGTCGAGTCCATGTCCCACGCGCGTGCCAGCCCGAAATCGAGCACCTTGATGTGGCGGTCGGGGGTGACCCACAGGTTGTCGGGCTTGACGTCGCGATGCACCACGCCGGCGCGGTGCGCTTCGGCCAGTCCCAGGCTCGCCTCACGGACGATGCGCACCGCTTCCGCGGCGCGCATCGGCGCCGAAAAATCGTGCGTGTCGGTGAGCGTCTGCCCGCGCAGCAGCTCCATGCTCATGTACCAGCGCTCGTCGGGCCCCAGTCCGTGGTCGTAGATGTGCACCACGTGTGGGTTGGACATGCTGCCGAGGATCCGGATCTCCCGCAGCGCTCGCAGCGCCGTCTCCTCCGAGTCCACGGGTACGCGCGACACTTTCAGCGCGACCGGGTCGGGCCGCGCGTCGCTCGTCGCTTCGTACACACGCGCGAAGGTGCCGTCGCCGAGCACGCGACGCAGGGCGAAACCGGCGTAGGTCTGCCCGGGTTCGGGAAGGTCCGGCACATTGGCCGGTGGGGGCGGGGCTGGCACGTTCGCGGGGCAGCTTACGCCAACCTTCGTGCGTCCGCTCCGGGTCGTTTCCGCGCCCGAGCCGGCGTCGATCCTTCGGTGGCTTCGGGTGTCGGCACCGAAGTGTCGGCCCACGCGGTGCGAGGCAACATGCGACACCCATACACTCGGACGACACCGGTCGAACTCGCGCGGTCACTTTCGCTTGGTGGATCTTGCGCATACCCGCACAAGCGTCGGTCCGAGGTGCGCCGCACCAGTCTTGTAGACCTGCTAACCTGACAACGTGGCTGGCGAATCCGTTGGCGACATCGAGATCGAAGCTCGCCCCTACGGTCCCGATAGCACCCCCGAAGAGCGAGAGGCGCTGCTTCGGAGAGTGTGGCTGTATCGACCGGACATCGTGTACTGGCACGAGCTTCCGGTGATGTCCGAGTGGCAAGTCGAACTGTTCGGTCGAAGAATGGAAGAGCTGACCGAGTCTGTCGACGACTATGGCGTTCTGGTGGATCTGCGGCACGCCAAGCCCCCGAATGCCGCGATCCGTCGTCGTCTTCGTGACGTGTACACCCGGGCGATGAAGAGTGGGTTGAGCCGCGCCGCGGTGTTCACCGAAGCCAACTTCTTCATCAACGTCGCCGCGAAGTTCGTCATGGGGGGAGCGGGCCTTCGGGTCTTCAGCGTCCACAAACACCGTGAGGACGCCGAGGCTGCCTTGGGAATCCGATGATCGACCGCGACGACATCGCCAAGCGCGTGATCGACCACCTCGTCGAGATCGCGGCCGGGAAGTGTTCGATTTCCGCCGACGACATCGAGCGGTATCACTCGACCGATCCGGCGTTCGCGGACATCTTGATGGGGCTCAGTCACCTCCACGAGGACCTCGAGCTGCGCGAACAGCTGCGGGTGCAAGCGGAGCAGGAGCTGCAGTCGGCCTTCGAAAGCCTCCAGGCCCGAAACCGGGATCTGGAACGAGCCACCGAGGCGGCCAAGGCCGCCACCCGCGCCAAGTCGGAGTTCGTGGCGAACATGAGCCACGAGCTGCGCACCCCGCTCAACGCCGTGATCGGCATGACGGGGCTCATGCTCGACGACGAGCTCAATGCACGGCAGCGCCGCCGAGCCGACGTCCTTCGGTCGTCCGCCCAAGGATTGCTCACGCTCATCAACGACATCCTCGACTTCTCGAAGATCGAGGCCGGACGGCTCGTGCCCGACATGTCGCCTTGCGACGTCGGACGGACGATCGAAGATCTCGCGCTCACCTTCGCTCACCAGGCGGCCGACAAGCGCATCGACCTGATCCTCGACGTTTCCCCCACGCTTCCGGCGCGGCTGACGATCGACGAGCTGCGCGTCGGTCAGATCGTCGCCAACCTGATGAGCAACGCGATCAAGTTCACGGAGCGGGGACGCGTGACCGTGGTCGTCGATCTCGAGTGCGACGAGCCGGCGTTGGTCGGGGACGACGTGACGTTGCGGATCGTGGTGTCCGACACCGGGGTCGGAATCCCTGCGTCGCGGGTGGACGCGATCTTCGACGCGTTCACCCAGGCCGACGGCTCGGTCTCGCGCCGCTTCGGCGGCACGGGGCTCGGTCTGTCGATCTCCTCCGCGCTCATCCGTCTGCTCGGGGGCACGATCACCGTCGAGAGCACCGAGCATCGAGGCAGCGGATTCACGGTGCGTCTGCCGGCCGTGGTGTCCAAGGCCGCGTCGATCCCCGACCAGTCTCTCGCCGGGGTGCGCGTTCTCGTCGTCGACGATCTGCCGGTCAATCGAGAGATCCTGCGGCAGCGTCTGCGGTCGTGGGGAGCCGAGAGCGTCGTGGCCGTGTCCGGCACGTCCGGCCTCCGACGGCTTCGAGACACGTCGGCGCCGCCCGTCGATCTCGCGATCGTCGACGGGAAGATGGAGGGGTTGGACGGCTTCGACTTTGCCCGCGTCGTCCGGGCCGATCCGTCGCTGGCCTCGCTTCGCCTCGTGTTGTTCAGCTCGCTGGAGGCGGGGACCAGCGACGAGTCCACGCGCCTGTTCGACGCGGTCCTCACCAAGCCGCTGCGCGCCAGCGCGATGCTGGAGACCTTGCTCGCCCTCGTGCGGCGTGGCGAGGACTCGCAAGAGCATCCCACCGCGCGTCGGCCGTTCGAACGCATCGTCGACGACGTGCGGGTGCTGCTCGTCGACGACGTGGCGACCAATCAGGAGGTCGCCCGAGACATGCTCGAACTGCTCGGGTGCCGCGTCGACGTGGCCAGCGACGGCGAGAAGGCCTTGGAGCTGTTCGCGCGCTCGCGCTACGACCTCGTGCTCATGGACTGCCAGATGCCCACGATGGACGGCCTGAGCGCGACGCGCGAGATCCGGGAGCACGAGCTGCAGTCCACCGACTCGGGCCACGTACCGATCATCGCGATGACCGCCGGGGTGAGCATCGAGGAGCGGCAGGCGGTCAAGGCCGCCGGCATGGACGGCTTCGTCGGCAAGCCGATCGTCGCCGATCAGCTGCGCCTCGCCCTCATCGAGCATCTGCCGTCTCGCCTCGTGCGCTCATTGGCCAACAGTGACCGCCAGGGTCTCGAGCGGCTGTACGGCGAGGTGTTCACACGCGCCAGCCAGCGGATCCTGGCCGAGCTCGAAGCCGCGACCTCGAAACGAGAGTGGGACGAAGTGGCGTCCGCCTCGCATCGCCTTCGCGGCTCGAGCGGCATGCTCTCCGACGAAGCCGTGCGCGAGCTGACGACCGAGATCGAGCGTCGCGTGCACGAGGGCGCGGTCGAGGGCCTCGAGGAGACCGTCTCCGAGCTCGCCGCCACGCTCGCCAAGAACATGTCGGCGCTGCGCGAGCGCACCGCGGCGCGCTCGTCGACGCTGTAGCTCAGGTCCCGGAGACCCAGCGCTGCAGCACCAGCGTGGCCCCGAACGCGCCGATGCACGCCAGCGCCAGCCCGGGCTGGCCCGCGCGCAGGATCAAGGCGGCATCGACCAGCGAGATGCCGGCGATCAGGGACACCACGGCCTCGCGGATCTTCGGGCCGCCCTGCTTGATCAAGCGCAGCGATCGCTGCAGCCACAGCACGAGGCCGCCGACGAGGGCATGGCCGAGCATGCCGCCCTTCCACGCCAGCGGCAGGCTCACCACGATCGGGGCGAGCAGTGCCCACAGCGGCCAGCTGCGGGCGAGGTTGCCCTGGCTCTCGTGCTTGGCGACGTAGGTCAGCCCGAGCACCCAGCCCAGCAGGAGCACCGCGCCCAGCAGCACGGGCCCCGTGATGCCACCGGCGACGCCGGCGGCGATGAAGTACAGGCCCACGCGGCACAGGCCCATGATGAGTGGGCCGAGCGGGTTGCCCTTGTGCCAGCGGTTGTACAGGACGATGAGCCCGCACGTGGCGAGCGTGGCGGCGAGGCCGGCCACGTCGATGAGCCCCACGCAGACCAGCCCGAGTGCCAGCCAGCCAAAGCCCCACACTTCGACTTGCCGCTGCGTGACTGCCCCCGAAGGAATGGGCCGCTCGGGGCGCTCGCGAGCGTCGATCTCCGCGTCGTAGGCGTCGTTGAGGAACATGCCGCCCACGTACAGCGCGCTCGCGGCCACCACGAGCAGCACCGTCGACAGCGGCGAGAGGATTCCGCCGGCGAGCACCACCCCCGCCGTGACGTTGGTCCACACCGTGGGCAGGTTCGATACGCGACCCAGTCGCAGGGCGATCGAGGGCGTCACGGCAGTCGCTCCTTGGTCCAGGTCAACTCGCGGGTGATGGCGTCCTCCACGGGCTCGGCCCGCAACGTCGGCGGCAGCACTTGCCACGTGTACGTCTCGACCTCGACGTGCCGGCAGCCGGCTTCGATCGCGGCGGGCAGACACGCGGCCAGGAACGCTTGGGTATTGCGAAACGGGGTCGGCTCGGCCTCGAAGACGGGGATGTGAAAGTGCACCCGCCACTCGTCGGCCGCCGCGCCCGACTCGAACGCCGCGATCGCCTCCGGCAGATCCAGGTAGCGTGTCAGCGTCTCGCCGTGTCGCGCCACGGTCTGGTGCAGGTACACGTCGTCGGCGTAGGCGGCTACGGCCGCGACCGTCTCGGACGTGACGGGGCGGATCGCCAAGCCCGTCGTCGCCTGTAGCTTCGCGATCGAGATCCCCGCCGCCCGCAGGCTCTGCACACTGGCCGCCGGATCCTCGAACTCGACGGCGGCATGGCAGGTGTCCAGACACACCCCGAGGTGGCGGCGCAGCGCGGTCTCGGCCTCGGCCGCGCTCGAGCCGATCTGGGCGGCGAAGCGGGACACGGACGCAGCCGACACGAGGTGCTCGCCGAAGAACGAGACCGCCTCGGGCGTGGTCTCGAGCAGGCACGCCGGCTCGGGTTCGAGCGCCAGCGCGATGTCGATGCCGCGCGCGCGTGACAGCTCCACCAGCGTCGCCGCCACCCGCCGCAGATTCTCGGCGATCGCCTCGGCCCCGGCGGGGTCGACATCGGTCCGAAATGCGCCGGGGACCGTGCTGATCGAGCCAGCCTCGCCCTCGGGCAGCAGATCCGCGAGCACGGCGATCAGATCGTGCGTGTACGCGACCCGCTCGTCCTCGCGCCAGTCCGGGCGATACACCGCCGCCTTGACCGGCTCGCCGTGAAACGGCCCGTAGGGAAAGCCGTTGAGCGAAAACACGTACATCCCCGACGCGGCCAGCTGCGTCCGCACCTCGCCGGCCCCGGCCGCACGCAGCTCTCGCGCCGCCCGTGCCGACAGCCGCAGTCCGACACCGAAGTCTTCGTGGGCGGCGACGCGTGCCTTGACCGCCGCGACCGGGCCCTCGAGCACCGCCTGGGTCTGTGCCCACGTCTCGGCGGGATGGATGTTGCTGCAGTAGCCGAGGTGGACGTCACCGATGCGCATCGGCGTCTCCCCTCAGCCGCTCCACACAGGCGACCACGTGGGCCGCCTCGACCTCGTGTACCTCCACCCCGGTGCCGAGCGCCGACAGCAAGGTGATCGTCAGCTCGCCGCCGAGGTGCTCGCGAAACTCCTCGAGCCCGCGCAGGATGGCGAGCGTGCCGTCGTCGTCGCGCTCGTCGAGGGCGTCGTGCCAGGTCGGCAAGCCCACGTCGGCGATCAGGGCGCAAGCTCGGTCGGCGCTCGTCTCGTCGAGCAGGCCCATCGCCGCCGACAACCGAACGTCCAGCGACATCCCGATCGCGACCGCCTCGCCGTGTCGCAGCGTGTGCCCCGACATCGTCTCGAGCTTGTGCGCCGCCCAGTGCCCGAAGTCGAGCGGTCGCGCGCTGCCGAGCTCGAACGGATCTCCGCTGCTTCGGATGTGCCGCAGGTGCAGCTCGGCGCAGCGGCGGATCATCGGGTCGAGCACCGCGCGCTCGGTCGCCGCGAGGTCGGCCGCGTGCGCGCACAGCCACGCGAAGAAGTCGCCGTCGCGGATGAGCGCGACCTTGATCGCCTCGGCGATCCCGGCCCGTCGGTCGCGAAGCTGCAGCGTCTGCAGCAGCGCCGCGTCGTTGACCACGGCGAACGGTGGCGTGAACGTGCCGAGGAAGTTCTTGGCCCCGAAGCCGTTGATCCCGTTCTTGACGCCGATCCCCGCGTCGTTTTGCGCGAGCACGGTGGTCGGGGCGCGCACGAGCCGGATCCCGCGGTGGGCGGTGGCGGCCGCGTAGCCCACCGCGTCGAGCATCGCGCCCCCGCCGATCGCGAGCACGACGCAGTGACGGTCGAGGTGGTGCTCGGCAAACTCCGCGTGCAGTCGGTCGACGAGCGCGCGGTCGTTCTTGGCGGCTTCACCTCCGGTCACCACCTGCGGCTCGCCGATGCACGACAGCCCTTCGGCGCTCGATAGCCACGCGGCCGCGTCGTCGCAAAGCCGTGGCCAGGCCCGCGCGACGCCGTCGTCGATGTAGACCCGAACCCGATGCGTGCGCGTCGGCTCCAGCCGCCGGATCGCCCACGCCAGCGCGTCGGCTCCGTCGCCGTCGAACAAGCCGTCGACGAACAACACCGGATAGGAGAACTCGATCGCGAACCGTTGGTCGATCAGGCCATCCGCGGGCGGGCGGGGCGCCGTCGCGGGATGCTCGTCGCTCACGTGGCGCGCAGGATAGCGTATCCTCCCGTCCGAGCATGAGCGACGTCGACGACGCCACCCAGCAGTGGCTGCAGACCTTCATCGCGGCGCACGACGGCGTCGCCGGGACCGTGCATCGCTACGATCGTGACGGCGACGTGCTGCGCCTGTCGGCCGCGGTCAACATCCCGCCGCCGGTGCGGGCGGTGACGCAGACGATCCCCAAGGGCAAGGGGATGGCCGGCCTCGCGTGGTCGCGTCGTGCTCCCGTGCAGACGTGCAACCTCGCCGAGGACACGACCGGCGACGTGCGCCCGGGGGCCAAGGCCGTGGACGCCCGCGGGGCCGTGGCGATGCCGATCTACGGACCCGACGATGCGGTCGTCGCGGTGGTCGGGATCGCGTACATGGACGAGCGCGTCCTCGACGAGCCGGCCTTGGCCGAGCTCGCGGCGGCGGCGGCCCGACTGCCCGGCCTCGACTGAGGGCCGACGACATCGCGCGAAGCCGCGCGCCAGGGGGCCGAGAACGGTGTGACCGAATACTGATTCGGCACGATCTGTTTGGATCCGCGCCGGCCACGGGCGATCGTGGCGCCGATCGGGTGCAACATTCTCCTACCCGTGCAAACATACGCGGAGCGCTCGGGGGGAGCGTCCCAGAGGACTTTACGAAGATGGCGCCGCTTTTTTCCCTGTGTAGGGAACCGCCGCACACTTCGTGCAACGCCGTCGATCACTGACCTCGCGAGAGGTCGGGTCGAGGGGGACAACAAGATGAGGCAGGACATGAAGAACGTATCGCTTATTGCGGCTTTGAGCGCGCTCGCGCTGGGTGGATGCGCGGCCGACGACGGGGGGGACTCCGATCCGGACAACTGGGACTTCCCCGCGTGGGCCAGCAAGTCCGACGACATCGGCAGCGGCCTGACCACGACGCGTGACCCCGTGCTGCTCGCGTTCGACGGCTACAACCACGTCGCCGACACCCGCGTCGGTCGCAACTGCGTCCTGCCCGAACCCGGCCAGCTCGAGTTCGCCTCGTTCCGCGCCGGCAGCGATCAGTTCGAGACCGAGTTCACGTACATCGAGTCGCGCGAGCAGCTCGAGGAAGCCCTCGGCATCGACGCGGCGGCCGCGATCAAGATCGGCCCCCTCGGCGGCGGTGGCTCGCTCGGCATTGCCAACAACTACAAGAGCTCGGACAAGTCGCTGTCGATCCTGCTGCGCACGCGGCAGACGTACACCGTCGTCAACCAGGACCGACACAACCTCACCGACGGCGCGCTGTCGATGCTGCGCTCGGACGCGGCCCAGTTCGTCCGCGAGTGCGGCACCGGCTACATCGCCGGCGTCGCCTACGGCGCCGAGCTGACGCTGCTGATCCAGATCGAAGCGAGCACGCTCGAAGAATCCAAGGAGGTCAAGACCAAGCTCGAAGCCGAAGGCATCAAGGCCGGTCCCGCTTCGATCGACGGCTCGCTCGGCACCGCGTTCTCGCGGGCGCTCGCCAACGAGAGCGTCGAGGTCTCCGTCAACGTCGAGGCGCGCGGCTTCGTGCCCACCGTCGACATCAACGCGCTCGGCAAGCTCGACGAGCAGGCGTTCATGGTCGCCGCCCAAGCGCAGCAGGAGCTGCAGGCCTCCGTCGCCAACGACAAGTGCCACGACCAGGGAGACGCCGGTCCGGGCACCTGCAACGGCGCCGGGGCCAAGGGCTATCTCGCCAACGGCGTGCGCGTGGCGGTACCGATGGGCGTGCTGCACCAGCCGTTCCAGCGCGCCGCCAACTTCCCGGGCGACGCAGCCGTCATCGACGGCCTGCTCGCGGTCGACCGCGCCGCCAACGAGGCGATCGCGACGATCAACGACTACGCCGAGCTGTATCGGGCGATGGTCGGGATCCACAACGACGAGGTGGGCGGCATGCTCGCCTCCGACGCGCCGTACGAGTACAACTTCTACAACACGTCCAGCGATCTCGTGGACGCGTCGTTCTCGGAGCTGCAGGCGCACGCGCAGATGTGGGCCTCGGCGTACGAGCCCGAAAACGGCTCCGAAGTCCGTGCGCTCGCCGATGCGATCTCCGACTGTTGGACCCGCGTGCAGTTCGGCGACTTCTCCGACTGCCAGACCAGCCCGTACGACACCGACGACGGCAAGGCGATCCTCGCCACGATCGACGAGTACGCCCAAAACCGCGTGCGCCAGGTCTACTACGTGTACGACGAGTCCGCGCTCAACGTCGATCCGGCCGAGACCTCGTGTCCCTCCGGCTGGCGTCAGCCCGACCGCGCCGAGGCCAGCCGCTTGTGGTTTGCGATCGAGCGCGACCCCGGCATGCCCATGTGCACCGACGTGGGCTCGCTCCTCGAGGGTGACCGTGGTGCCTGGTACGACGCGCTCGAGTGCCCCGAAGAGCAGGGCGGCTGGATCGAAAAGGGCGCCGACGGGACGTTCAACTTCGGGTGTCACGAAGACGGCTTCTTCTCCGACGACCCCGAGCTGATCGCGATCTGCGTGCCCAGCTCGGGCGTGTACGGGGCCAACATCCCCGAGCTGCCCAGCGCCGAGTGAAGCGTTTACGCTGTCCGTGATGCGGACGCAGGCGTGGTGGTCGGGTTGGCTCGTGGCCGCGGCGGTCGGCTGCGGTCACGACGACAAGTCGACCGCACCGCGGGCGACCGCCGAGCCGGCGCCGGCCGAGCCTTCATCGCCGCCCGCGAACGCGCCGGGCCTGGCCGCGACGGTCGATCAGGCGATCGCGTCGGCCAAGGCCTCGACGTCGCTGATGCTGATCCCCTCGGGCGTCTCGTGGATGCTGGGGGTCGACATCGCGGCCTTCATCGCCAAGCCGTACTGGCGCACGATCAAGGACCACCTGTCGTTGCGCCCGCGGCGTCAGCTCGAAGCGGCCGAGCGCTGCGATGTGGGGCCGGACAAGTGGCGCGCATTCGTGATCGGCGTGGAGCCGGTCACGCGGGACATGGCGATGGTCGTCGAGGCGGTCGGGATCGGCAAGCGCGAGACCCTGAAGTGCTTGCAGACGGAGTTCGGCAACTTCACGCTGTCCGAGGACGGCAAGGAGATGTCCGATGCGACCGGCGGGGGCATCGTGCTCGACGAGGATCGGATCGCCTTCGCCACGCCCGCGCTGATGCAGCCGCTTCGCGACCGGATCGTCAACGAGGGCCAGCCCGCGGCCGACGGCGCGATGGAAGCGGTGCTGGCGAAGACGGACCTGAAAAAGCCGCTGTGGTTTTCCGCGATCATCCCGCCCACGCAAGCCGCGGTGGCGGCGGCCTGGATCGGGGGCTGGCCGTCGGACGTGCACGGCGAGATGGACCTGTCGGACGGGGTCGCGCTGCACGGGCGGCTGAGCACCACCGATCCGCATGCGGCCAAGACCAAGCTCGAGGAGCAGTGGCGATCGGTCGCGCCGCTGCTGCGCGCGCAGGGGATTCCCGACGCGGTCGTCGACGCAGTCACGCTGTCGGCGGCCGACGGCGTGCTCCACATCGACGCCGAGATCAGCGACGCCGAGATCGCGGCGGATCTCGCCGCCGTCGCCGGTCCTGCACCGGTGATGCCTTTGTAGTCGCCGACCGGCCCGGACGGCCTCTTCGGCCGCGCGCACCATCAGCCGCACGTTCCCTCGACGATCGCTTCGTCCTCGCGCGCCGCGAGACGCGGCGCTACGGCGCCTCGCAGCCCGTACCGGTCCACTCGCACCCCAGGGCCTGGCAGACCCCGAGCACGAGGAAGACGCAGTACTCGGCCGGGTCGTTGGGGATGCAGAACCCCGCCAGCTGCGAGTACTGGCAGTGCCGCGACTCGTCGCATGCCTGCTCGTCGAGCATCCCGCACTCCTCGAAGTTCTTGCCGTCGCCCTCGTCCATCTCGCCGCTGCTACCGCTGTCCATCATGCCGCCGTCGGTGGAGCCGGTCGCCGGCGGATCGCCGGTCGTGGGGCCATCGTCGGTGGAACCGACGGCCGAGGTCGATCCCGGGGGATCACCCGTCGCGTCGGCGGGCGGTGACGTGTCCGTGGTCGACGTGCCGCCGTCGGCGCTACCGCCACCGCCGGGTCCACCGTCGCCGGGAGTCGAAGAGGTCGCCGCGGTGCCACCCGAGTCGGCCTCGTCGCCGTCGCCGCCGCTGCTCGCGGCTTCGTCCAGGCTCGCGCAGCCCGAGGCCGCGACCACCCACGCGGCCCATGTCGCCACCGTCCAGTGCATCCACCGCATCGCCGACAACGATAGCCGACCGGGCGTGGTCCCGTCAGCGATGTCGTTGCACGCGCGGGGTCCTTCGGCGTTCGCGCCACGCGAGCACGAAGAAGGGCAGCGCGAGCAGCGGGGGCAGAACGTGGAGCACCTCGGGGATCGACACGACCCATGCGCGCGCGCGTTGGGTGAGGGAAGGCGCCTCGAGGGTCGGCGGGGGCGCGTCGGCGGTCTCCGGCTCGGTTGCCGGGACACAGCGTCGTGAGGGCGCCCGTACCGTCTGTCCCGCCCGCGCGGCCGCGAGAGCGATCAGCTGCAGGAACTCGGCGCGGTCGCAGTGTGGGTCGGCGCCGCGGGCGTCGCTGGCCAGCGCCATCACGTCCGCGTAGGTCGCCTCGCCGACCCGTGGCGACTTCCGCAGCAGCAGCCCGAGCTCGGCCACGGCCGCGGCGAACCGAAAGCGATCCGTGGTGGCCGACAGCGGGCGCAGACGGGGATCGAGCGCAACCTCGGTATGCTCGCTCGTGTCCGCGTCGGGTGCCTTGTGTCGGATCGCCAGCGAGCCCAGCGGCGCGCGAGGGTCCGACCCCGGGCGCAGCTCGATCTCGTACAGCGCGGTGACGGTGTGCCCCGCCCCGACGTCACCCGCGTCCTCGCGGTCGTCGGCGAACGCCTCGTGCTCGAGCACGCGGTTGTCGTAGCCGATCAGACGAAACCCTTCGACGCGAGCCGGATCGAACGTGGTCTGCAGCTTCACGTCCTTGGCGATCGTCACGAAGGTGCTCGACGCTTCCTCGATGAGCACCTTGCGCGCCTCGAGGATCGAGTCGATGTACGCGTAGTTGCCGTTGCCGTGGTCGGCGAGCTGCTCCATCGTCTCGTCGCGGAGGTTGCCGAAGCCGAAGCCGAGCACGGACAGCGAGACGCCCGCGTCGCGCTTGCGCTCGATCATCGCCACGAGCCGGTCGTGGTCGGAGATCCCCACGTTGAAGTCGCCGTCGGTCATCAGGACGACGCGGTTGATCCCACCCTCGATCATGTGGGCTTGCGCGAGGGCATACGCCAGCTCGATGCCGCCCGAGCCGTGCGTGCCGCCGCCCGAGTGAAGGGTCATCAGCGCGTCGAGGATCTCGGCGCGACGGTCGCCGGGCGTCGGCGGCAGCATCACCCCCACGTCTGCGGCATACGCGACGATCGAGATGCGGTCGTCGCCGGTCAGCCGCTCGGTCAGCTCGCCGACCGCCTGCTGGATCAGCCCGAGTCGATCGGGCCCTTCCATCGAGCCCGACGTGTCGATCAAGAACACGAGATTGCGTCCGGTGCCCGGCGGCAGCGCGACCTCCTTGCCGCGTAGACCCACCTGCAGCAGGGCGTGCGCCTCGTTCCAGGGGCACACCGACAGCTCCGTCGTCACCGACAGCGGCAGCGCTGCGTCCGAGTCCGGCCCCGGATAGTCGTAGTCGAAGTAGTTGACGAGCTCCTCGATCCGCAGCGACTGCGCCGGTAGATCGAAGCCCTCTTGGAGACTGCGTCGCATCAGCGCGTAGGAGGCGGTGTCGACATCCACCGAGAACGTGGACATGCCGTCGTCGCGGGTGGCCGTGAGTCCGAGATCGGCCGCTGCGGGCGCGTGTGCCCTCCTCGTGGACACCAGGCCCATCGACGGACCCTTCATCGCGTACAGGCCGTTGCGAGCGCGGGCGCTCGGCCGGCCCATGCGGCCTTCCTCGCCCTTGTGCCGCACGCCCACCCCGCCGACGTCATCGCCGTCGTACGCCTCTCGTTCGGGCGGGGATTCGCGCAGCGGCGCGAACGCGACGCGATGCGGTTGCGTCTCGAGCTCGTCGTACTCGGCAATCGTGTCGCCCTCGGGCGCAGGTGTGGTGACGCGGACCCACGTCATCGCGGCGCCCAGCGTCAGCAGCGTGGTGCCCGCGAGCAGCAGCAGTGGGCGGCGCCACGAATGCGGCGCGGAATCGTCGTGCATGAACGCGACGGACAACGGCCTTTGGGGAAGGTTCCGTCGGTGTTTGCGGAAAACCCCTTGTCCCCACGCCGCCTACGTTCGAGACTTACGAGTACGTGGAGATCGTCGAGCGCGGAGACAAAACCCCCCACTTTCATCCCGGGCAGCTGGTTCACCACCTCGAGCAGGACTACGTCGGGGTGATCGTCGACGTCGATCCCGTCTACTCCCGTCGCCCGGGGACGGACGAAGCCGTCGATCGCAGCGAGCCTCCCCGCGATCGCCCCTGGTACCACGTCCTCGTCGACGGCGAACGCAAGCAGCGCTACGTGTCCGAAGGACACCTGGAGCCGGTCGAAGACCCCGAGCCCATCGACCACCCGTGGCTCAAGCTGTTCTTCGACGCCTTCGTCGAAGGCGGCTACGTCCGCACCCGCCCGATGAACTGACGCCGAGACCGACGCGCGACTACAACCAGCGGCGATGCCACTGCTGCATCGCGTCGAGGTCCGCCATCCCGGTCCGATCCTGGAAGTAGACGACGCGCTCGGGAACGTGCAGCTGCGCGCTCGCGTCCAGCAGCTGCGCAACCTGTCGGTGGCTCGGCAGCAGGTCGTGTCGATTGACGTCTCCGAGCCGAGGCTCGGGCTCGGCCGTGATACGCACGCCCCCCGACGGGAGCGCCTCCACCACGGTCGGCGCGGCCAGTGCGAGGGCGATCGCCTTGGGGCCACCGAGGCTGGCCGTCAGCGACGGACCCAGCAGCGTCTGCCAGGCGACGCCGCCGGCCTTGTCGCCGATGTCCGTCGACACGCAGCGGGGCTCGGCGATGTCCAGACCAGGATACCTCGCGGCGAGCGCCTGTTTGCGCTGCTTGTCCTCGCCGCTGAGCGCGAGCCCGATCTGCCCGCAGCTGAACGGGAGGGTCGCGAATGCTTCTGCGAAGAAGCCGAGCACCTTGGCTCGGTGCTCGACGAAGAACGCGCGAGGCATCCACAGCTGCAGCGTACCGGCCTCGTTGGGCAGATCGGGGTTGTCGTTGGCGCTCCCGAGGTACTCGAGAAAGTACGCCGGCGCGTACAAGCCCGTCCCCTCCATGTGGAGGCTGGCGTTGGGAAAGCTGTCGGGCCCGAAGAAGCGCTCGTGGAGCACGCGCGCGAGGATCGCGTCGTTGATGTCGTCTTGCTCGCCGTCGTAGTCGTAGTGGTACTCCAGCCCCCCGGCCGGGACGAGGGCGAAGAAGCGACGGATACAGTCCGCAACCTCTTGGCGCATCGACAGGTGGGGCTGGCGAAAGTACAGCGTGCCCGAGACGACCTCGCGCACGCTGACCTGACCGTTGGGGTTGACGATGTCGATGTCGGGTCGGGGTTGGGCTTGGGGAGTCGTCACGACGAGCACGCCTCGGCGTTGGGGTGGATCAAGACCGGGTCCGCGCCGCAGGCATCCTTGTAGATGTCCGCCTGCGTCTTGCCGTTGTAGGACGGATTGGGGGCCGTGCGGCCGCCGGGTCCGTACACCGGCCACGAGGGCTTGCTCGAGGGCGTCAGCGGGCAGCTGGTCTTGAAGTCGTAGACGGCCTGGCAGTTGGGTGCGGCGCCCACCATCACGTCGGGCTTGCACCAACCGCCGCCGGGGACCGGGACGTACTTTTCCGCCTGCACGTCCTTGCTCAGCGGCGAGGACGATTTGGCCTTGCGCTCGTTGACCTTACGCTCCGCGCACTCGGCCTTGGCCGTGCCGATCTCCATCGCGTTGGTCGTCCCCGGCTCCGACCCGGGCGCCTTGCACCAATCGCGCGTCGGCTTGTTCCCCGCTCCGAACTTGGCGTCGTTCACTTCCTTCTCGCACTGATTGATGATCTGGCACAGGGCCGCGACGAAGTTCGCGATCACGGCCGGCGAGTGCATCGTGCCCATCAAGGTCGCCGCGTTGGGCGGGCTGCCCGACGGGCCGTTGTTGTTGGACATCACGTCGTTGAGCAAGTGCACGTTCTTGACCTGGATCTTGGCAGTGAGCGAGCCGGGGGCGATGAACTTCGTGGGGCCTTCGACGTTGCTGCTGACGAGGCCGCCACCGGTGCCCTTGCTCGCGACGTCGCCCATGCTCCCGAAACTCGCGCCTTTGATCGCGACCGGGTTGCCTTCGATCTTGACGGTCGTCGAGTACCCCTTCGGGCCCGAGTTGCTCTTGCCGATGTTGGGCAGCGGCGTGGGCACGAACGGGGCGGGGGGCCCGGGCATCTTGCAGACGTTGGGGACCGTCGCCGCCGAGATGCTCGTGCTGCCCTTGGTGACCGGGGTCTTGGGAGAGTGAATTGCGACGCTTGCCATCTCAGTCGTTCCTCTCCAGCAGCGCGGCCCCGCGCAGACCGCCCCACGACGCGCCCGAGATCAACGCGTTGGTGCCCGACGCGTAGCCGCGGCTCCACGCGCTCGCAGCCAGAATGCAGTTGAGGGCGCCCGTCGCCGCCCCCACGTCTCCGACGTTCCCGACGGGCGTGACATAGTCGGTCCCGTCGCGAAACAGGTCGCCGCAGCGCAGCAGGGCGAAGCCGAGGTCGGTGGAGCGGGCTCGCTCGTCGTTGATGTCGCAGTACAGTCGATCGATGCGGGGCGACGAGCGGTCGCGTCCCGCCGCCGCCTCGCCGATGGCACGCTGCAGCCCTTCGCCCTGCAGACCCTCCGGGGCCGTCTCGTCGCGTGGCTCGTGGGCACAAGCCACGGCCACCACCGCGGCGGGACTGGGCAACCGCAGGTCCCGGCGCACGCGCTCGGACACCACCAAGAGGGCGGCGGCGGCCTCTCCGGGGGGAAAGCCACCGCGCGTCGACGCCCGCGCGATCCGCCGGTCCGCGTCGAGCCAGTCGAGGGTGTCAGCGTGCAGGTAGCTGTCGACGCCGGCCACGATGCAGACCTCGCGCTCGCCCCGAGCGATCGACTTGACGGCGTTGTCCAGGGCGACGAAGACGCCGGCGTGGCCGCGTCCGGCGACGCGCACCTCGAAGGCGCGTGGCCCCATCGGCGCCCGCCTGGCGACCTCGGCGGCGAGGCGCCGCTCCGAGCCCGCCTCGAAGCCCGGTCGCGGCTCGGCCACGGCGAGCTCGACGACGAGGGCGACCCGTTCCGGCGCGAAGGCGGCGGCCTTGGCGTGAAGCTCGGCGAGAGCCGAGACGAGCAGCTCGATGCAGCGGTCGGCACCGAAGAGCGTCGGGTCGACGTCCGGGTCACGACCGCACCCGAGCGGATCGCCGTCGGCATCGACCATGAAGGGGTGCTCGTCGATGCGACTGATGCCCGCCCGGATCGCGGCCGCGGAAGCCTCGGCACACAGGCCCACGGGGGTTCGCGCGGCGATGGCGACGATGGAGGCGCGCGTCTGCATCGGTCACACGTTGACGTAGGGCTTTTCGATGATGCGGGTCTCGTCGAGGTAGTCGCTGTCGCGGGGTGCGACCTCGAGCGTGGTCTGCCAGACCATCACCAGCACCATGTCGTCGGGACGCAGCAGCACCGTACAGAGGTGGCCGCGATGTTCCTGACGACGGCGGCCGAAGTAGGTGGAGTAGGCGAGGTAGATCTTCGGGAGCCGGAATCTCAGCAGGCCGGAGGGCGTCAGCCCGCGCAGCTCCACTGGCTCTCCACCGCGCAGAGGGGTCGGCGGTCGTTGGTCGGTCGGTGCGCTGCAGCCGAACAGCGGGTCGTAGTCGACGGGCAGCAACGGCTTGCGCGAGCGGACCCAGGCCGCGTCGTAGGTTCCCGCGAGTTGTCGCCGCGGCGTCCAGGACGGATCGATCGGACCAAAACCGGCGGGCCCCGCTCGCGTCACACTTCGGCCGGGGTACTCGATCGTGTGCGCCGGCTGATCGACGAGGGTGCGCGGGTGGATCGCGACGCCCCGGCCCACCGGGTTGCGGTCGTCGTAGCGTTGCTTGGTGGGATCGGGATGCGACAGATCGGCACCGCCGAATGCCGATTCGTAGCGGATCGGCTGCGTCGAAAACGGCTGCGGTGACGTGGTGCCGCCGCTGCCGAGGGCGTCGTGATAGACGCGGTTGCCGAACACGACGAGTTGCTTTTGGACCGGGCCGACCACGAACGACACGTCCATCGAGGACGTCGGACGAGAACGGGGCGCGTGGGCGGAGCCCTCGACGAGGACGTCGGTGGTCGGTTTGCGGTACAGCACCTCGGAGTCGCGACGCAGGCTCGAGGCGCCCGGCTCCCCCCAGTATTCGGGCTCGAGCGGCGGGGGCGGTTGCTCGTCGGCGGGCTCGACGTCACCACGCTCGGACAGATCGAACGTGGCTTGCACCGCGACCACCCAGTGGTGTCGGCCGTCCTTGTCCCGGATCCAATTGCGTTGCGCCCCGTAGGGCGTGTCGTTGGCCAGCGACCACATCCCGGTTCGCGCGGACCGTAGCACGACGACCACCGGCCAACCTCGCGATTCGCCCGCGGCGAAAACCGGCTCGCGGGCCGGTGACCAAAGTGACGGCGGCGACTAACCGCGATCGAATCGCGAGTCCGGTAGCTCCAACCCGCCGGAAAAATGCCGGGGCTGATCGGCGTGGCGGACCTTGGTGCGGTGCAAGTACACGCCGGCGATGTCGGCCATGTCGCTCTGAAAGCCCCGACACCACGTTTCGTAGTCGATCCACTCCTGGGCGTAGGTCTCGTGGTCGGCGCACGACAGCTCGCGCACGGACTTGTCCTTGGGGTTTTTGGCGCACGCCGACCGGCGCGACGGCCAGGTCGCGGCGGCATCCTGCAGCTGCTCGCACCACGGCGCTCGTCCGTTCCACGGGTCGGCGATCCCCTCGTCGGTCATCACGATCGTCACGAGGGCGTCGGCCTTCTTGTCCACGACGGCGTCGTAGCAGCCGTCGGCCCAGGTCTGGAAGTTGGCGTCCTGAAAGATGTACTCCTCGACGTTGTCGCCGGCATGCACGGCCACGTTGCGCAGGGCGATGCCGCCGGCGCTGTGGCCTTCGGCGGTCACCTTGTCGCGAAGCCGCGTGGGGTGGACGCCGAAGCGGTCGGTCAACATGGCTCGCACCTCGCGATCGAGCGTGGGGAACGAGTCGCGGTAGTCCGGATCGTCGGCCGGCGCCATCCACATGCGGTCGTAGTCCTTGTTGAACCATCCCACGTGGCCCGGCTCCGGCCGCTTGCCCGCCGACAGCGGGTAGACGAGCGCCACGTTGTACGGTCGCGTGCGCTGCAGCTCGTCGACGGCGTCGATCGTCTGCTGCAGGCGATTCCAACCGACCCAGACGCGCTTCTTGACGCCGGGACGCTCGGCCTCGATGTGCTCGCTGTACGTGCCGTGGAAGTGATAGAGGATTCGGACTTCCGCCGCGTCGTCGGGATCGGGTGGGATGTAGACCACCACGTCGCGCCCGCCGTTGCCTTCGAGTGGCCCGGCCCAAAGCGTGCCGCCGCTCGCGAGTGCGTCGACGAACTCGTGCAGGCCCGCCTCCTTGGCGTCGCCGTGCCAACGTTTGCGCCGCACGATGGTGGAGTCGACCGGCGTGGGGGCCGACGCCGCGCCGGCGAGCGCCGCGTCGCCTTCGATCGTCGGCACCGCCGGTTCGCTCGGCACCGCTGGCCGGGTCGGGCTCGTGTCGGGCGGCCGCGTCGACGGGGTCGCGACCGCGGTAGGCTGGGCCTGCGGCTCGGTCTGCGCCGAGGCCACGCAACCGGCGAGCCCCAGCCACGCCCACACCGCGTGCTTCATCGCGCCGGCTCCGGAGGTGCGACGCCCAGGAACTCGACCTCGGTCAGGGCGACCACCACGTGTCGCTCGCCCGGTTGCGTCCACAGCACGTCGCCGGGTCCGACCTCTTCGGTCCCGAAGCGGGCGCGGCCCGAGACGATGTACGTGTGCTCGCCCAGCGGATGATCGTGCTCGGACACCACTGCGCCGGCCCGCATGCGAAACAGCGCAGATCCGCCGCCGTACGGGTGGTCGTGCAAGGCGCAGACATCCACCCCGGGCCACTGGGAGGGCGTGAAACGTCGTCGGTGGGCCGAAAACACGAGTGCCATCGTCTCCTTGCGATCATAGCTGGCGCCGCGCGAGGGTGCGCGAATCCTGCGTCGGCCGCGCGCGTGTAAGCCGACGTGGGGTATGCGACGTTCGTGGCCCGGGAGCGAAGGTGGCGATGCAGGCACGAAGGATTCGCAATTGGTTGCTGGCGGTCGTTTGGGTCGGGGCGTGTGCCTCGAGCAAGGCCTATCAGGTCCCGCCACCCCCGCCACCTCCCCTGCACGGCGGGGGGGCGCCCGTCTACGTCCCCGGCGAGCTGCCGCCGCACCAGTTCTCCCCGCGCCCGATCTCCCGCCGCGCGCACCCCGAGATCGTTGCCGCATCGTTCTCCGAGCTGCCGGCGCTGCAGCTGAGCAACAAGTGCGTCCCCGCCGGGGCCGTCCCGGAGGGCAAGCCCAAGCCGGCGGTCACGGTCGCCAAGGCGACGGTCAACCGCAAGCAGGCCAAGGCCAAGGCCAAGGGCGCGAGCGCCAGCAAGCCCGCCGGATACGTGCCGTACGCCGGCAATGCCGCCGAGGCGGACGAAGGCGAAGCCAAGGCTGCGGCTGCCGCCGAGGCTCCCGCCGATGGGTCGCGCACGTTCGAGACCACGGTGGCCCGCGCGCCCGCCTCCGAGCCCGAGCCTTCGCCTGATCCGGCCAGCATGGCGGACGAGGATGCCGACTGGGGAGGTGGGGATGCGCCCGTCTCCGCGACGGACTCGGTCGACATCGCCGTCGCCAAGTCGTCCGACAGCCGCAAGCGCGATCGCAAGGCCAAGAAGCAGTCGCGGCAGTCGGCACGCGAGGAGAAGCGCTGGCAAAAGCGCAACGAGCGAAGCAACGCCCCGTTGGCGGCGGAGGCGACCCCCGTCTCGCCGGCGGGCGACGTGGCGCTCGCCCAAGGGCAACCCGAAGGGCAAGAGGAGGAGGTCGTCGCGCTCGAGCCCGAGTGGCCGCCCGTGGAAGAAGGCTGGGGCGAGGCGACGTACCTGTCCAACGACGACACGATGAGCCTGTCGTCGGCGCAGCGGGTGATCTCGGCGATCGATCGCTTCGAGCCGATCGTCCCCAGCGACATCCGCTCCCACGAGCTGCTCAACTACTTCTCGTTTCGCACCGAGCCGGTGCAAGAGGGACACGATTTCTCCGTGCACGCCGAGATCGCCCCCTCGCGCCGCGATCCGGGGATGTACACGCTCGCGATGGCCGTCAACGGCCGCCCGGTCGGTCGCGACGGCCGTCGCAATGCCGTCGTCACGCTCGTCGTCGACCGGTCCGGCTCGATGGCCGCCGAAGGACGCATGGAGTACCTCAAGCGGGGCCTGCTGCGAATGGTCCGCGAGCTCAAGCGCGGCGACGTGGTCCACCTCGTCACGTTCGATCACCGCGTCTGCACGCCGCTGAAGAACTTCGTGTTCGGCCGCGACGACTCGCAGAAGCTCATCCGGGCGATCCACGACATCAAGCCCTCGGGCGCGACGAACCTGCACGCCGGGCTCACCCAGGGCTACACGCTCGCCGACAACAGCTATCAGCCCAAGTACACCAACCGCGTCATCGTGGTCACCGACGCGCTCGCCAACCGTGGCGTGACCGATCCGAAGACGATGGCGATGGTCTCGGACTTCTTCGACGCCCGGCGCATTCGCTTGTCGGGGATCGGGGTCGGTCGCGAGTTCAACGACCAGTTGCTCGATGGCCTCACCGAGAAGGGGCGTGGCGCCTACGTGTACTTGGGCTCGGAGGCGGAGGTCGACGCCGTGTTCGGTTCGCACTTCGTCTCGCTCATCGAGACGACCGCCAACGACACCCACTTTCGCCTGCATCTGCCGCCATCGCTGCGCATCGAGCAGTTTCACGGCGAGGAGTCGTCGACGCGCAAGGCCGACGTGCAGGCGGTGCACTTCTTCGCCGACACGTCCCAGCTGTTCGTGGCCGACCTGCAGGCCTGGCAGGGGCGGCTGCGCGAGCAGGACGACGTGATGCTCGAGATCGAGTACCTGCACCCGGAGACGGGCGAGCAGATGGTGGAGGAGTACGCCTTCAACCTCGGTGAGATCACCGGCCAGGCCGACAACGTGCACAAGGCCGAGGTCATCATGCACTTCATCGACGGCGTGCAGCGGCAGGCCTTCCGGGGCACGCCGAGCCGATGGGACGCGCGCGCGGGCGGCTGGGCCGATGCCGGCGCGGTACAGGAGTGTGGGCGTCGGCGCTCCGAGCTCGCCGAGCTCGCCGCCGGTCAGCGGGACGCGGAGGTCTCGCGCGTGGTCGGCCTCTGGGACTCGTACTGCGAGCGCTTCGAAGGCCGACCCACCGGACGACCCGGGCGCAAGGACGGCTGGCCGTCCGCGCAATAGCGGGCGGTCACGCCCCGACGGGCGGAGCGGCGCTCATGTCCAGCGACTCCAGTCGCGCGATCCACTGCAGGATCTCCGTGGAGACCTTTGCCGCGGCCGCCGCATCGCCGGCCAGCGCCGCCTCTTCGAGCTGCGCACCGAGATCGGCAGCCTCGGGAAAGCCGTAGGTGGCGGCGCTGCCCTTGAGGCGATGCCCCAGTCGGCCCGCCTCGCGCAGGTTCGCCTCCTGTCGTCGAACACAGCGCTGGAGAAGGGGAACCTCGCGTCGTCGCGACTGCAAGAACAGCGGCAGTAGCTCCCGCGCGTCGGGGTCGAGCGCATCCAGGCCCGACGCGGGAGCGGTTGGGGCGACGACCGGAGCTGCCGTCGGAGGGATGTGGTCGGGCAGCAAGCTGATCGCGAAGTCGGCGAGCTCGCCACCGGAGATCGGCTTGGCCAGACACAGGTCGATGCCGGCCTCACGGCACCGCTGGCGGTACGCCGCAAGGGCATGGGCGGTCACGGCCACGACCGCCGGCATGGTTCGGCCGACCCGCTGCAAGGACGCGCGCGCGAGGCGGGTCGCCTGCAGACCGTCCATGCGCGGCATCTCGATGTCCATGAACACCAGATCGAAGTCGTTGGCGGCGATCAGCTCCGCCGCATCGATGCCGTCCTTGGCGAGGGTGACCTCGAAGCCCGCCCGCTCCAGTCCGCGCAGCGCGATCTCTCGGTTGTCGGGGTTGTCGTCGGCCACGAGGATCCGTGGAACGGCGGCCGCGGGCGGGGCGCGTTCCCGCATCGAGCGTTCGACGGGCTGGGCCGGGATGCGCAGCGAAAAGACCGAACCAGCGCCGGGAACGCCATCGGCGGTCACGTTGCCGCCCATCAGCCGCGCGAGGCTGGAGACGATCGACAGGCCCAGGCCGGACCCACCGAAGCGGCGGCTCGAGCTCGCGTCGACCTGGAAGAACCGCTCGAAGACTGCGTCGTGGTGTTCGGCCGCGATACCGATGCCGGTATCGGAGACGTCGATGGCCAGCGACAGAGCGTCGCCGGTGTCGGCGCAACCGAGGTCGACGCGAACGTAGCCGCGTTCGGTGAACTTGGCCGCGTTGTCGAGCAGACAGCCGAGCATCTCTTCGATCCGGCGACCGTCGACGAGGACGAAGTCCGGCAACGCCGGCGAGATGTCGACTTGGAGCTCGATGCCACGACGGGCGAGATCGTCGGCGTAGCGTTGGACGACCCGCCACACCAACGCGCGGGCGTCGGTCTTCGTGGGCAGGAGCATGACCTCACCCGCATCGATTCGCGAGACCTCGAGCACGTGCTTGACGCGGCTTTCGAGCGAGCGGGCGTTCGTCGCCAGGCGCTGCAGCCACGCCTCGCGCTTGGGATGCTCGGGATCACGGGCGAGCAGCTCCGTCATCCCCAAGACCCCGTTGAGGGGGGTCAGGATCTCGTGGTTCATCACCGCGAGAAACTCGCGCTTGGCTCGATTGGCCGCTTCCTCGTTGCGCTCGGCCTGGCGCAGGGCCTCCGACTGCGACGGGTCGGGGGCCGTTTCGCTCACCACGGCGACGAACCGCCGTTGCGGCTGCGCGCCGACGATCTCCCCGAGCTCGACGCGAAGTCGGCGAGACCGGTGTCCGTTCGCCTCGGTGCGGACCTCGACGCGCAAGCGTCCCCCGCTGAGCTGGATGTCGGCGACGGACGGGGCAAGGAGCCGAGAGATCACCGCACGAGCGTCGTCCCACGCCCGATCGGCGACCCCGAACGTGGCGAGCGCGGCGGGGTTGCAGGCGCGGACGATGCCGGATGCGTCGAGCACCACCATGGCGAGCACGGAGTGCTCCACGATTGCGCGCAGCTCGTCGTTGCGCGTTCGGACCGCCGCGGTCGCTTGGTTGCGCTCGTCTTCGAGACGGCGCAGCTCCGTATTGTCGCAAGCGGTCCCCAGGATACGCGCTGGGTTCCCGGCCTCGTCGCGCTCGAGTCGCAGCTTGATGGCGTACCAGCGGTACTCGCCGCTCGGACTACGAATCCGATACTCACACGAGGCAGCGCCCTCGACGAGGCACTGTCCGGTGGCATCGTCGAGGTGCTCGCGGTCCGCGGGATGGATGACCTCGCGGTACTTGCCGGTGCCGGCGACGATGTCCTCGGCCGACACGCCGAGCAGATCCACCACGTTCGACGAGACGAACTCGGCGCGCGCCGGAACACTCGGACCCAGCGTGAACAGCACGAGCTTGCTGTCGCGCAAGAGATTCGCCATACGAGCGCAGTCCTGCGCGATCGTAGGCAGTCCGTCGTCGGCGCCGGCAGACATCTCCCCCATAGTTGCAAGCTGCGAGCCATTGAGCCAGGCCGAGCAGCGTTCTTCTGTCCTCGCGCGGGTCCCACCTTGGGCCATTCCCGTCCGTCATGTGATGCTATGTCTCAGTACGAGACACAACTTGTCTCAGTCCGGAACGCCCCCCTTGGACACAGATCTCGAATCCAGCTCGCCACTGGTGCTGGTCGTCGACGACGACGAACCCGCGGCGGCCCTGATCGATCGCTGGCTCCGAGCCGCCGGCATGCGGACCCAAGTGCACGACAGCGCCGAGTCGCTACTCGCCGCATTTGCGACCTGCTTGCCGGACGCCGTTTGTCTCGACCTGGGCCTGCCGGGCATGAGCGGGCAGGACGCGCTGCGGCTGATCCGAAGCCGACATCGCACCGTCCCCGTGGTGGTGCTGACCGGAGCGACGGATCCACCAACGATCGTCGAGACCGTGCAAGCCGGTGCACACGACTACATCGCCAAGCCGCTCGACCGTCAGCGCGTGACCACGGCCGTCCGGGCGGCGGTGGACACGTTCCGTGCGCGGGTGCTCGACAACGCCGGCGTCGAGGCCTGGCGCAGCCGCTTCGGCATCGTGGGCCAGTCGGCCCCGATGATCGCACTGTTTCGCCAGCTCGACCGCGTCTCCGCCAGCGACATCACCGTGCTGATCCAGGGCGAAAGCGGGAGCGGCAAGGAGCTCGTCGCGCGCGCGGTGCACGACAACAGCCCACGCAGCGAAGGACCCCTCGTGGCGGTCAACTGCGCCGCCATTCCGCAGTCGCTGCAGGATTCGGAGCTGTTCGGCCACGAGAAAGGGGCCTTCACGGGGGCCGACCAGGCTCGGCCCGGTCGCTTCGAGCAGGCCGACGGGGGCACCCTGTTTCTCGACGAGGTCGGTGAGCTGTCGCTGGAGCTGCAGGCCAAGCTCCTGCGCGTGCTTCAAGAACGCAAGTTCGAGCGGATCGGCGGGAGCAAGACGAGAAGCTCCGACTTTCGCCTCGTCGCGGCGACGCACCGCGACCTGTCCGAGATGGTCGAACGTCGGCAGTTTCGTCAAGACCTCTTCTTCCGACTCGCCGTGCTCGAGCTGCACGTGCCGGCGCTTCGCGAACGCCCGGGAGACGTCTCGCTGCTGACCCAACGGCTGCTGGCCAAGCTGTCGCCCTCGCGTCCTCCACCGCGCGTCAGCGACGAGGTGCTGCGTCTGTTCGAGAGCTACGCGTGGCCCGGCAACGTGCGCGAGCTCGAGAACGCGTTGCAGCGCGCGTTGGTGATCTGCGACGGGGACGTGATCGACGTCGGCGATCTGCCCCACCGCCTGCGGGCGGGTCCGCGCCTGGAGACCGCGGACTCGACTCCCTCCGCCGACGCCGAGTCGAGCTCGTCATCGTCGTCGTCGTCGTCGTCGTCACGGTCGATGGCCGACATCGAGCGTGCGGCGATCGAATCCGCGCTCGCGGAGACGGGTGGCAATCTCTCGGAAGTCACGCGGAGGCTCGGAATCGGCCGTGCAACGCTGTACCGGCGTCTCAAGAAGTACGGCATTCGCTGACTCGTTGTGACACTCGACGTGCCGGATCGAGACACTGCACGATCTCGACACGAGTGACGACGGCCCCCCGAGCGCGGCACGTCACTTGCTACCTGAACAAAGCATGTCGTTGTCCGCTCGAGTCCCGCCCCCGCTGCCCGTGCCCCGCCCGCCGGCGGTGCTCGTCGTCGACGACGACGAGGCGACCGCGCACCTCGTCCGGCGCTGGCTCGAGCGTGCGCGCAACGCCAGCGTCACCACCGCGCACGACGGAATGTCGGCGCTCGCCATGTCGGCGCGCACCGATTTCGATGCGGTCTTCACCGACATCGAGATGATCGAGGAGTCCGGCGCCGATTTTGCGAGGCTTCTGCGCCTGGTGCGGCCGACCCTCCCGATCTGTCTGATGAGCGGCCGGATGCGCCCGGAGCGGGCCCTGGAATCGCTCGGCGTCGCCGTGCACGGGTTTTTGAGCAAGCCGCTGCAGCCCGAGATCGTCGTCGGCCATCTCGACGCCATGCTCGGGGGCACTGCGGTCTTCTCCGCGTGATCGAGTCGTAGAGTTGCTTGACGTACCGCCCAAGGCGAGCCGAGGAGTCGGCTCGCCTTTTTTGCGTCCTGCCGTCGTCGACGTCGGGCGTCGCGGGTGGTTCTTTCGATTCGGACGTCGCCATTCCGCGACGACACAACCGGACAGGCCGAGTGTCTCGCGTCGAGACAATGCCCTCGACGCCGAGCGAGACTCGATCTCGAAAGTCGCGAAATCACGACCATCGAGCCACGGCGCACTCGTTGCTCTTGCGGTCGGGACGATGGCGAACTCCGCTCGAGACGAAACGACGCGCCGGATCCCCCGCGAGCAGATCGACGAGATCCTCGCTCGCGCCGAGCCGCGCGAGAAGATGCTTCCGATCCGCGACCTCGGGCTGCGTGGCGCGACGGGGCGGGGGGCGTTCGGTACGTCCTATCTGTGCGCGGCGGGGGCGACGCGGCGGCGCGTGACCGTGCTCGTGATGGGCTCGACCATGCGAGCCGCCGCCGCCGTGGGGACCGCATTCGATCGCGCCGGGTATCGGGTCGTGCTCGGTTTCTCGGAGTCCGGGCTGCCTGCCGCCGCGGCGACGCTGTCGGACCGGTGCTTCGTGCTCCCGGACCCCACGACGGTCTTGTACGCCGCCAACGTCCTGGCCATCGCGCGACGTGCGGGCGCGTCGATCGTCGTGCCCACCGGCGACGCCGAGATGCCGCCGATGGCCGCCGCCAAGCGGGCGTTCGCGCTCGCCAACATTCGCGTTCTCGTGCCCGACGGGGAGACGATCGCGTTGTGCCGGGATCGCGAGAGCCTGTTGGCACGCCTACGAGGCGTGGTACCGGTGCCGCGGACCGCGAGCAGCGTGCCCGACCAGGAGTGGGGATCGTGGCTCGTCCGCGACAAGGACAAGCTCTCGGGGGGACCCACGCGCGTGGCCACGCGCCACGACGAAGGTCAGCTGCGGCGGGATCAGATGCTGGTCGAGTATCTTCCGGGCGGCGAGATCTGGGTCGACGTCGTGCGAACCGGGCTCGCGGAGATCCGCACCGGGCGCCCGGTGTGTGTCCACCGTGACACCCGAACCCGCGTCGAAGGCGAGATCGAGGACCACTCCTTGCTCGCCAAGCTGGCCGGTCACGCCGCCGCCCGAATCGGCCTCGTCGGCCACGCGACCGTCCGGTTTCGACACGACGAGATCGGCCTGCCGGTGATCGTCGACGTCGTGCCCGGCTTCGCGTCTGCGTCCTTCGAGGAGAGCGGGATGCTCCACGCGATGGTCGACGACGTGACCCGCGCGGCGGAAGCCTGAACGGCTCGCTCGTCGAGTCGCGCGCGGGACTACGCCGTGTCGGCCTGGGCCAGCGGCTCGCGGCGCGCGACGTCGCCGAGGAAACGCAGGACCACGCCGCGCAGCTGCTCTTCGGTCAGCGGCTTGGACAGAAAGTCGTCGAATCCCGCCGCGAGGGCCCGTGCCTTGGTGGCGCGACCCACGTCTCCGGTCACCGCGACCGCGGCCAAGTCACGCAGCGCCGGCAGCATGCGCATGCGCTGGATCGTCGCAATGCCGTCCAGGCCGGGAAGGTGCAGGTCCATGAGGATCAGGGCGATCGCTCCCTCGCGCACCCGCTGCAGTGCCTCTTCCCCGCTCGCGGCGAACGCCACCTCGATCTCGGCGCATCGCTGCAGACGCAGGGCCGTGATCGCGCGAAGGTCCGGCGAGTCGTCGACGACGAGCACCACGGGGCGGACCGGCAGCCAGCGCTCGAGCATCTGCGGTAGCGACCCGGCTTCCGTCACCGCGTCGATCCCGGCCTCGGCGTACGCGTGGGGGTTGCGAGTGTCCTGAGGGCCCACGAGCCCCACGATCGTCGAGCGGCGTCGGCCTTGCTGCGACTCCGAGGCCCGCAACGCCATCGCGAGCGCGTAGCCGTCCATCGTCGCCATGTGCAACGTCGTCAGCACGAGCCCGTAGTCGCGGTCCTCGGCGCGACGCAAGGCCTGCTGGCCGCTCGGCGCGACGTCGACATCGAGTCCGCAGATCCGCAGCTGGGTCGCGAGCTTGGGTCGCCGCTGCGGATCGTCGTCGACCAGCAGCACGGATCGGCGCCATCGGAGCCGGACCTGGGACGGATCGGCCGACTGGCGCGACGAGGTCTGCGGATTGGCGAGCGAGTGCAGGACCGCGGCGAGCACCGTCGACCGTAGGGGCTTGGCGATCTGCGCCCAGATCCCGAGCCGCTCGGCGTCGCGTCCGTGCAGCGGTTGGCGACGGTACAGCCGAATGCGCGGAAGGTCCCGTAGGGTCGGCGTGGACGAAAGCCGCGTCACGAGGTCGGTCTCGTCCAGCGGTGCGCCCTCCGGGTCGTAGATGATCGCGTCGACCGCTTCGCCCTCACACAGCCACTCGATCACGTCGCAGTCACGCGGTGGCACCCGCGCGCGCAGGCCAAGTCCTTCCACCAGACCGCGCGTCGGTGACAGGGTCGACGCGAGCGCCCCCAGGATCGCGACCGTGCGCACACCGGAGCTCGGTACGGGGGCGCGGGCGTGGGGGCCCGAGACTTCCGCGCGGCGGTGGGTCGAGGTCACCACGAAGGTCGAGCCGCGGCCGAGCCGGCTGTCGACGGTCAGCTGGCCGTCCATCAGCTCCACGAGAGCGGCACAGATGCTCAAGCCCAGGCCCGTGCCGGCGACGGCACGCTCGTCGTCGCGCTCGACCCGGACGAAGCGGTCGAAGATCCGCGAGCGATCCTCGTCGGCGATGCCACGGCCCGTGTCCGTCACGCGACACTCGAGGTGCACGCGGTCGTCGTCGCTGGGCAGCTGGCGCAAGCTGATGCTGATGCAGCCGCGCTCGGTGAACTTGATCGCGTTGGTCACGAGGTTCGTGATGACCTGTCGCAGCCGCGGCGCGTCGCCCAGCAAGTTCGGCGGAATGTTCGGATCGATCTCGCAGACGAACTCCAGCCCCTTCTCGAACGCGTGCTGCGCGTGCGTCTCCACGATGTCCTCGACCAACGCGACGGGGTCGAAGGTCGCGCTGGCCAGGGTCACGGCGCCGGCCTCGATGCGGGCGTACTCGAGCATCTCGGTGATGAGATGCAGCATCGACGACGCGTTGGCGCGCACGCGCTCGAGCAAGCGCCGGTGCTCGGAATCCGCGATCTGACTCGCGAGCAGCTCACCCGCCCCGACGATCACGCTCAAAGGGGTTCGCAGCTCGTGGCTCATCATGGCCAGAAAGCGCGAGGTCTGCTCGTTGGCCGCCTCGGCGATCTCGCGGGCTCGTTGCAGCTGCCGGCTGGCCGTGGTGGCTTCGGTGACGTCGCGGTACGACCACATGTGCTCGTGCATCGAGCCGTCGTCACCGACGGGTACGTACTCCCACGAGTAGACGCGGCCATCGCGAAGCACGATGCGACCGGTCCGCGATCGCGTCGGATCGGAGATCGCCGCCTCTACGTCGCGTAGGAACTGTTCGGGTTCCTCGATGCACGCGCACACGTGGGTGAGGTGCTCGGAGGTGCACTCGGCGGGGTCGAGCCCGAAGGCCTTGCTCGCCGGCGCGTTGACGAGGACCACGCGTCGCTCGACGTCCTCGACCACGACGCCGAACGGCAGGTGCTCGATGAGGGTCCGCAGACGGGCGTGGGCCCCGAGAGACTCCGCCGTGCGCGCTTCGACGCGTTCTTCGAGGCGGCGATTGAGCGCGGCGAGCGCCTGGTTGGCGTCGTACAGCGACAGCGCCCGAACCTCGAGCAGGCGCTCCGCTTCCCGGCGAGACTTGCGCTCCCGCTCCAGGGCTCTGGCGAGGGCTTCGGCCGAGGGAAGGTCAGGCATCTGTCATCCGTACGTGGGGGAGAGGACGAACTCGACGAGTCCGCCCTTGCCCCCGTCGAGGTCGATCTCCTCGATCTCGAGGGCGTCGCCATAGTGCTCGATCGCGGCGCGCAGCATGCCGCAGGCGAATGCCCCCATGCAGCGATGAGACTGATAGTGGACACGCATCGTGTCGCCCTCGCGCGTGCACTTGAAGGCGGGCAGCGATGCGTTGGGGTAGAGCTTGCGCACCGTGGTGTGCACGGTGGTGTCGAGCGCCTCGAGCATCTCGAAGGTGTTGGTGGCGCCCGCTTGCACGGTCTCCGGGCGCCTGACGAAGATGCGGAACAGGTAGCGCGAAAAGCCCAGCAGAAGCTCGGAGGCGGGGATCTTCGTCGCCTTCGACAGCGCAGCGACGAGCTGGATCAGCTCACGGTGGTCGTAGTCGCCGACTGCCGTGTAGCTGCCGCCCGACGCGAAGTTGCCGGCCGACAGCACCGCATCGAGAACGTCGAGCCCCAACTCTTGCTCGATGTGCTCGATGAACTCGGTGAAGATGATTCCCTTCATCGACGACGACCTTCACAAGCGTATCAGCGTCGGCACGGATGTAATTGTCTGTGCCGTTCACAACGCTGTTCCACAATGGGACACCCGAGTCCGGGTATCTCGTCTCGTGGCCAACGAATGGCCGGTTCTTTGGCTCGATGTCGCGCCTTCGGAACGGCGATAAGCATCCAACTCGGCGTGTGCTGGCAGGCGGACATGGTTCTTCGTTCCCGCGCAGGAACATCCGCGCGCCTTCGTTGTCCATGCATCGGTCATGGCGGAAACCGCAAAGTCTGCGTTCGAGGTGCGGGCGTCGTACGGCGGATCGTTGCTCGCCAGTCGCCGCGTCGGGGGAACGCACAAGGACGCGCGGGGCCATCGGCGCCTGGGTGCGGTGCTGGTCGCCCTCGGGGTGGTCGCGATCGCGGTCGAGCTACGACTCGCCCACACCTGGATCAAGCTGCCGGTCGACGGTGCCGTCGCCGGGTTGGCGTGTCTGCTCGTCGGCTTCGTCGTCGCGAGCATCGGCTGGCACCGCGGCGCCGAGCCCGACGCCGCGCGCTTTCGGATCGGTGAGGACCCGTCGTCGGACGTGACCGTGGCGGTGCCGGGATTGTCGGCCACCGAGCATCTGGACGTGGTCGCTCGCGGTCCCCACGGCTTTTCCCTCGCGGTACTGCCCACCATGACGGGCGTGCTGCGTCGCGAAGGTCGCGCCTACGCCTTCGAGGCGCTCGTCGACGAGGCGAGCCTGCCGGTCGGCAACGATGGTCGCTTCTCGATCCCGCTGACCGCCGAGGACGAAGCGGAGCTGACCTGTGGGGAGCTGACGCTGTCGATCTCACCGTCCACGGAGGCCGACGCGACCGCACGCGCCCCGTGGGTCGACCCGCGCCTGCTCGTGGCGACGCTCCTGGCCACGGTCCTCGTGGGCGGAACGATCTACCTGGCCGGCCACTTCGTCCCCGACTCCCAGACGCTTCCCGACCAGGAAGACCGTCCTGTCGTGTACGAGCGCTGAGTCGGTTGCGCGGGAGGTGGTCGTTCGCTATGCACGGCCGCGATGGCCAAGCCCACGCAGATCGACTGGCACTACCACCGCCCGGGTTGAACGGGTTGCAAGCGAGCGTCCAAGTTCATGGACGCACACAGCCTCGCCGCGAAGCAGACGGTCCCGGCCAGCCGCAAGCTGGGCCGAGACGACGCGGTCGCACTACTGGCCAAGGCCCGCAGGTTGGTCGTCGCCAAGGGAAAGAAGGTTCAGGCGTTCGACATCGACGGCGCGCCCAGCGGCGATGCGGTCGAGGCGATGCTCGGACCCACCGGCAACCTGCGCGCACCCACGATCGTGGTGGGCAAGACGGTGCTCGTCGGCTTCGACGAGTCCATGTTCGATGCCGTCTTCGCCTGAGTCACGCGACGGCCGTCCTACACGAGCGCACCTGCCGGGGATGGGGGCGGATCGATTCGGCTCGAGCGGCAACGGAGTGGAGCACGAGGTATCGAGAACATGAACCTGAACTATTCGAAGAACGCGCGCCCCCTCGCGCTCACCCTGTGCCTGGCCGTCGTCGCCGGCTGCCCCGGCGGTGACGCCGACGACGGTGACGACACCTCGGTGTCCACCGAGTCCGAAGGATCCACGGTCGGTGATCCGACCGGTGGCCCGACGACCGGCGATCCGACGACCGGCGATCCGACGACGGGCGACCCGACGACCGGCGACCCGACGACCGGCGACCCGACCGGCGGCGAGACCGGACTCGACCCGAGCTGCGCCGACGTCCCGGAGGCAGCCGACGGCTCGGCCCTCGATCTCGGCGGATGGATGCCGGCGCTGTCCATCGACTCGCAAGGGGAGTGGCAGGGCGCGTGCATCGTCACGGCCGTCGAGGCGGGCTCGACCAGCCTCGACTGCAGTGCCGACGCCGACGGCCCGCCGTCGATCGCCGCGACGTGGACGCCCGCCGAGGCGGCACCCCCATGGCAGGTCGACGACACGGTCGACGTGGCCTACTTCTTCGACGGTTGGAACGACGGCGAGTACTTCGCCATGCGCGCGACCGTCGACGGCGGTCTACTGCTTGGCCTCGGCTACGGCGGCGGCGATGGTGGATTGCCCCAGTTCGACGAGCTCGCCGCGCCGATCACCTACGACGAAGATCTCGACGCGTGCGGCATGCCCGGTGAAGGCCAGCGCTTCCCCGCCGCGATCACGTTCTCGGCCGACGGTGGCGCGGGCCAGACGCTGATGCAGGGCGACACGGTCGTCCTGTCCGGCGCGGGGGGCGAGAGCTACCAGCTCACGCTGCACACCGCCGAGGCCGGTGACCTCGGCAGCGATCACTACGGATCGTTCTACGACGTGGTCGTCGAGCGCCAGCCGTAGCGAGACGTGGCTGCCGGCCCGGTTCAGCCGGGCTGGCAGCAGAACACCACGCCGGACATCGCAACCTGGTCGCCGACCGGATCGACCGTCTTCGCCGCCGGGGCGCACGAGACCTCGGCCACCGGCGGCAGTGTGGTCGTCACGTTGACGGCCGTGGGCGCCGTGATCTGCGGACAGCCCTCGATCGGGGTCTGCATCGGATCGCCGACGCAGTCGTCGGTGAAGTAGGCCTCGGTCGCGCAGGGCTCGCTGTCGACGCCGCAACCGCAGTTTTCCGGGGGGCACGTTCGTTGATCGACGATCAGATCGAGCGCGACGAACTCCTGCGGGAACTCTGCAGGACACGGGATCGCCTGCTGCGTGTACACGCACATGCGGCCGAACGACGGGGGTACCGGGGGCGCACACAGCCCCCCTTCGCAGGTAGCCAGGCCCGACACGCCGCACGCCCGCACGCGCTTCTCGAACGCGGGCGGGTCGAGCACCGGCGTCGCCGTGGGCTGGCACAGCGCGGTGACTTCCGCGGGCAGCACGTCGTACGTGCCCAACGGCAGTCCCACCGGCATCGCGCCGCAGCCGTTGGTCACCGGTTCGGCGGCGACGGGCGCATCGGAGCAGTCGGGCTGCGTGTGCGCCTGCAGGGTCGCAGGGGCGCACGCGAGCTGCTGCGGTGCCGCACACTCGCACTCGCACGTTCCGGTCGGCGGCAGCAGGCCGATGCCGAGGTCGAAGAACTCGGTGTCGTAGGGGGCCTCGCAGCCGGGCAGCTCGGCGTCGGCGTCTCCCACGACGATCGTTGCCGGTCCGGAGAAGAAGTCCGGCAGCACGAGGCACTCGTTGTCGCACACCATCTGTCCATCGTCGGTCGAATCGGCGGTGGTCGGTGGCGGCGGCGGTGGCCCCGTCGTCGCCGGGGGCTCGCCGGTCGAGCCCTCGGTTTCCGTGTCCGCCGATCCGTCGTCACCACAACCCGGACCCAGACCCATGCCCAGGCACGCGACCGTCACCCAAATCCAACGCGGCATCGACCGGAGCGTACCAGTCGTCGGTTCGTCAGGCTCGGACAAACGACGGCGAAGACTCACTGGGTGCCGCCGTCGCCATCGGGGCCGCTGTCCTCCATCGACGGGGCCGGGCACATGTCGGCCTCCCCGTTGTCGATCCAGTTGAGGTTGCCGTTGCCGTCGTCGGTGCACACGAACCGCCGCTGCACCTCGTCGCAGTAGAAGCACTGGGCGTCGACCACCGTGCACGACTGCAGCGGGTTGAGGGTCGGCTGCGTCGACGGGCAGGTGTCGTCGTTTTGGCAGTCGCTGCAGATCGGGTTGTCTCCCTCGCCCTCCTCGGGGCACCCGATCGCGAGCAGGACGGCCAGGAACGTGGCGCGGCGGCGCATGCCCGATGATCGTGCACGCGATGGCACGCGGCAAGACGCGACCGGCCTACCGTCTACCGTGCGACCGAAGCCACGACATGGGCAAAGGACACGAGCTCCTTGGCATGGGCGGCGTCCTCCCCGGTCCGGGTGAACTGCTCGCGGGCCTTGTCGGCCCAGGCCTGAGCCTCGGCGCGCGAGCCTCCCGCGCGGAGCATGGCCTCCGCCACGGTCACGTACGAAAGGTACAGCGGGGCGGGCTCCTCGACCCCCGCGGCCTCGCGTACACGGACGGACCACTGGGCGGCCTGCAGCGCTTCGTCGGGGCGCCCGAGCTTCATCAGCGCCCGGGCCTTGCCCACCAGCGCGTAGCCGAGCAGAGGGTGATCGTCGCCGACGTGCCGTCGTCGGACCTGCAGGGCCAGCTCGTACTTGTCGAGCGCTCCCTGCCAGTCGCCGTGGTCGAACAACACGTTGCCCTGGTTGCTCAGCGGCACGGCGCGCTCGAGCGCCTCGTCGCCGCCGCGTCGCCGTGCGATGTCGTCGGCCGCACCGTAGTGGGCCACCGCCTCGTCCACGTTGCCGGCCTCCGCCTCGAGCACGCCGAGGTTGTTGTGGGCCGCGGCGAGATTCGGGTGGTTTTCGTCCAGCGTCTTGGACCAGATCTGCAGCGCGCGCTCGAAGTGGATCCGCGACCCATCGCGATCGCCGGCCCGCTTCAGCGCGTCGCCCAGGTTGAGATGGGTGACGGCAGTGTTGTAATGCTCGGGCCCCAGCAGCTCGATCCGCATCTGCAGCGCGCGCTCGTACATCTGCCGCGCCTCGTCGTACTCGGCGTGGGCGACCAGAGAGCGCGCGAGGTTGCTCAGCGCGTTGGCGACCGCCGGATGCGACGTGCCGAACGCTCGCTGGGCCAGCCGCAGTGCCTCGGCGTAGGCGGCGCGGGCTTCTTCGTACCGGCCCGCGGCTTGGAGCGCGTTGCCGTAGTTGCCGAGCACGACCTCGGCGACCTCGTCGGGCACCTCCAAGGCCCGCGCCTGGTCGACCGCGGCCTGGTGGTGTCGCACCGCCTCGTCGATCTTGCCGGCCTCGAGGTAGACCGAGCCCGCGACCGACTCGTACCGTCGGCGCAGGTCGGCGGAGCCGGTCGCCTCCACGGCCAGCCGCGCGGGCAGAAGCCATGGGATCGCCCGGGCGCTGTCGGCCTGGGTGTCGCCCACGACCATCAACAACAGCAGCCACGCCTCGGCCGCACTCTCGGGCGCGGGCGTGCGCGCGTGCTCGGTCAGCGCGCGCTCGAGCGTCGCCTCCGCCGCGTCGGGGTCGCCGCTGCGGTGCTCGAGCTGGCCCTTCGTCCTCAGAACCTCCACGCGCAGCGGGGTGGCGACTTCCCCGAGGGCCGCGAGGGCCATGTCGGCGGCCTCGAGGCCGGGCTCGTAGCGACCCAGCGCGTTGCGGGCAAGGGCGACCGCGAGCTTGGCCTGCGCTGCGTCGACCTTGTCGCGGTCGGCGGCCGACAGCTCGGGCGCGGCCTCGGGGTCCTCGCACGCCGCGGGATCGGGCAGCGTCCCGACGGCCAGCAGCACGCGGTCGACCAACTTTTCGTCGGGCGTCTCGAGCTCGTCGGCGAGCGCGGAGACCTCGTCGAGTTGTCGCGCCAGGCAGGTCATGCGCTGGTCCATGCGCGCGGCCGATTGCTCGCCGCGTACCTGGGTCGCCTCGCAGCTGTCGCGGTGGGCGCGTGCCCAACCTTCCGCCCAGGTGTCGAGCTCGTCGCGGACGCGGTCGAACGTGGCCGGGGCGTACGCGATGCCGGTCGCCGCGAAGGCATCGCCGATCCGCCGTGCCCGTGCCTCGTCCCAGCGTCCCTGCAGCTGGGCGGTCGCGCCGTCGCACGTGGGGCCGGCGAGCGTGCGGCTGGCCGCGGCGACGAGTCCGACCGTGAGCACGGCGCCCCCGAGCAGGACCGCATTGCGTCCGCGACGCGACGTCCGCGGGGTCAAGTCGGCCAGCAGCGCGTGCATCGACCGGTAGCGCGCGGCCGGGTCGACCTGCAGGCCACGCTCGACGACCGCCCGCAACCAGGCCGGCACGCGCGTGCCCGCGGGCGCCGGATCGATCGCTCCCGTGAGCACCTTGTGGCTGAGCTCGGGCAGCGACTGCGCCGAGAACGGACGCGCGCCGTACAGCGCCTCGTACAGCGCGATGCAAAACGAGTACTGGTCGCTGCGCGGGTCCGCGGGCTTGTGGGCGAACTGCTCCGGGGACATGTACGCCGGCGTGCCCGACAGCGTGCCGGTGGCCGTGAGCGTCGCGTCCACGTCGCCTCGCTCGGTGACGAGCTCGGGCACGGGATCGGCGGTGTCGGGCCCGGTCTTGGCGCGCGCGAGCCCGAAGTCGGTGACCAGCGCGCGGCCTTGCTTGGTCAGCAGCACGTTGTCGGGCTTGAAGTCGCGGTGCACCAGGCCGGCGTCGTGCGCCGCGGCGAGGCCGGCCCCGGCGTCCCGGAACACGGCGACGACTTCGGTCCAGTCGCGCTCGACCACAGTCCGCCACTGTCGCAGCGTGCCACCCTCCACCAGATCCATCGCGACCCAGATGAGCCCGTCGTGCTCGCCCACGTCGTGGATCGCGACGACGTTGGGGTGGCTCAGCCGCGCCATCGCCCGGGCCTCGCGAAGCAGACGAGCGTTGGCATCGGGTCCCTCGCGCTGCAAGAGCTTGAGGGCGACGCGACGATCGAGGTCGGGATCGTAGGCCAGGTACACCACGCCCATCGCGCCCCGTCCGAGCTCCTCGAGCGCCACGTAGCGCCCGATCGCGGTCCCACGCGCCAGCGCCTCCAAGGGGATCCCGATTCTCGAGGCCCCTGGCTGCTGGGTGTCGCGCGTATCGGCGACGAGGGTGTCGTCTTCGCTGGCCATGGCCGGACGGCCAACGATACCGGCGCTCTACTTCACCGTCACGCCGAGCTGGGCGAACAGGAACGCGTAGGCGTCCACGGTTTGCTCGACCCGGGCGGCGAGGGGAGTGCCCCCGCCGTGGCCGGTATTCGCGCTCGTGCGCAGCAGGATCGGCGCGTCGGCGCTGGTGGCGGCCTGCAGTCGGGCGGTCATCTTGCGCGATTGCATCGGGTCGACCCGGGGGTCGTTGGCGCCCGTCATGAAGAGCACCGCGGGGTAGGCCGTGCCGTCCTCGACGTTGTGGTACGGCGAGTACGCGTGCAGCGCTCGGAACTGCGCCGCGTCCTCGACCGTGCCGTACTCGGCCACGTTGAACGCTCCGTTGGCAGACAGCTCGACGCGCAGCATGTCGTAGATCCCCACGTGGGAGACCACGGCCTGGGCCAAGTTCGGGTGCTGCACGAGCGTGGCCCCCATCAGCAGGCCGCCGTTGCTGCCGCCTTCGATCGCGAGCTTGTCCTTGGACGTGTAGCGCTGGTCGAGCATGTACTGCAGTGCCGCGGCGAAGTCGTCGAACACGTTCTGCTTGGCGGTGAGGCGACCGGCCTCGTGCCACGCGTCGCCGAACTCGCTGCCGCCGCGGAGGTTGACCTGCGCGACCACGAAGCCCGCGTCGAGCAGCACCTTCCACGTCGAGCGCTGGTACGGGGTCAGGCTGACGCCGTAGCCACCGTAGCCGGTGACCAAGCACGGATTGGACCCGTCGAGCTTGGTGCCCTTGCGCATCAGGATGTTGACCGGAATCTTCGTGCCGTCCTTGGACGTGGCGAGCTCGCGGCGCACCTCCACGTCGGAAAAGTCCGTGGGCGACTCGCTCGACAGCGGTGACTCGACCGTCGCCGCCGACTTCGACGACCACGAATGCCACGTGGTGGGCTCGGTGTACGACGTGGTGTCGAACAGCAGATCGTCGCGGCCCAATCGCACGATCTCGTGCACCGCCGAGATCGGCGCGGCCTTCGGCGCGGGCATCGGCTTGCCGT
This sequence comes from uncultured Pseudomonadota bacterium, assembly GCA_937896535.1. Lineage (GTDB taxonomy): Bacteria > Myxococcota_A > Polyangia > Nannocystales > Nannocystaceae > CALBMM01. Next base: position 89,862 of record CALBMM010000072.1, on the reverse strand, counting down.
TGCGGTCGAACGCGCGGATCTCGGAGGGCCCACCGGTCTGGTACATCACGTACACGCGCGAGTCGGTCACCACGACCGTGCCGCCACCCCAAAAGTCGGTGTGGATCGTGTCCTCACCCTCGGGCACGAACACCTCGGCCGTCGCGACCTGCGGGTACGACGACGAGGTGACCAGCAGGCGGCCCCGCGGCGCGTCCTTGCGCGAGACCACGTACATGCGGCCCTTGGGGCCGAACGCCGCGGCCACGGTGCGGTCGCCGAAGTCGGAGAACTGCTGCCACGCCCCGCTGGTCTGGCGCACGAAGTGGGCGAACTGCCCGCCGTCGCCCTTTTGCACGGTCACCAGCACGCGACCGGACTTCGGCTCCACGTCGATCTGGATCTCGGCGACGCGCGGCAGGTCCTTGCCGAGCTCGTACAGGTCCTCGCTCTCCTTGGATCCGATGCGGTGGTAGTACAGCTGCTGGTAGAACGCGAGGTCCTCGTCGGGGCGCTCGCCCTTGCGGGGGTATCGCGTGTAGTAGAAGCCGGTCGAGTCCGGCCGCCACTCGAGGTCACCACCGGCGGTCCCACCGTTGACGCCCACGATGACCTCTCCGGTCGCCTTGCCCGTGGCCACGTCGAACAGGTGCACGTCGCCGGACTCGCTGCCGCCCCGCGACAGCGACACCGCGAGCAGCTTGCCGTCGGGCGAGGGCCGAAACCAATCCACCGAGGTCGACCCGGTGCTGTCGAGCACCGACGGATCGAGCAGCACGCGCTCCTTGCTCGGGTCGCCGGGGGCGGGCATCACCACGATCACCGGCTGGGGCTTGGGCGGCTGATGCTTGCTGGCGAACAGCTGACCCTTGGCGATCGCCACGCTGCCGTACGAGACGACCTCGGCCTTCATGATCGCCTCGACCTTCGGGCGCAGGGCGTCGGCGGCGGGCAGTGCGTCGAGGATCTCGCGCGCGTAGGCGTTTTGGGCCTCGCTCCACTTGCCGACCTCCGGGTCGTCCCCCTTCTCGAGCCACCGGTAGGGATCGGCGACCTTCACCCCGTGGTACGTGTCGGTCACCGCGTCCACCCGGGTCGCCGGAGGTCCGCCCTCGGACCCCGGGATCGGTTTGCGGGTCACGCTCGGCGAACTTCCGTCGCCGGGGGGCCCCTTCGTCCCGCTGGAGCTGGACGCGGAGATGGTGCACGAGGCGGCGACGAGGGCGGCGGCGGCGAGCCAGGACAGACGCATGCCGGCGATCTAACACGGCCGCGCCCGTGCTACCGTGGCGTTCGCGTGGACCGCGACTTCGAGCTGCTGCAGCGCTGGCGCGACGGCGACAAGGCCGCGGGCAACGACCTGTTCCAGCGGCACTTCGAAGCGATCCGCCGGTTCTTTCGAAACAAGGCCGAGCTCAAGGACGCCGAGGATCTGATCCAGCGCACGTTCCTGGCGTGCGTGGAGGCGATTCCCCGCTTCCGTGGCGACTCCAGCTTCCGCACGTATCTGTTCACGATCGCCCGGCGCGAGCTGTGCCACTACATCCGCCGCAAGACCAAGGACGCCGAGCGCAACGAGCCGGACCTGACGGTCACGTCGATCATGGACCTGGGCATCTCGCCGAGCGTCGCGGCGGCGCACCTGGAAGAGAAGGCGGTGATCGCCGAGGCCATGCGCCGGATCCCGGTCGACTTCCAGATCACGCTCGAGCTGTACTACTGGGAGCAGCTCAAGGGGCCCGAGCTCGCCGAAGTGCTCGGCATCTCGCCGACCACCGTGCGCACGCGCTTGCACCGGGCTCGCGAAGCACTGCGCGAGATGCTCGGCAAGCTGCGCTCCGGTGAGATCGAGATCTCCGACGAAGACCTCGAGAGCTCGGTGCACCTGATCGCGGACGACCTGTAGCGTGCTGACCTGGGTCTTCGCCGCGGCCGCCTGGATGGCGCCGCCGATCGCCGCCCCCGGGGGACCCGTGCTCGAGGTACAGCAGCGGGTCGCCACCGGCATTCAGCCCAAGTCCGTCACCGTCTCGCCCGACGGCACCACGCTCGTCGTGTGCAACTTCGGCGAGGACCGTCGCGACAACGTGTTCCTGTACGACGTCGAGACCCTCACGCGCACTGCGACCGTGAAGTTCGAGGGCACGGCGGTGGAGTCGGCCTTCGCCCCCGATTCCAAGACCGTGTACGTGACCAACTTCGCCCGCGGCGTGGTCGAGGTCATCGACATCGCCGACGCCCGCGTCGTCCGCGAGATCGGCGTGGGGTCCAACCCCAAGACGATCGTGGTCAGCCCCGACGGGGCGGCGGGCTACGTCGCCAACTGGTCGTCGAAGACCGTCACGGTGCTCGACTTGGCCGCGGGCGTCCGTGACTACGAGATCTCCACCGGTCGTCGCCCGCGAGGGCTGGCGGTGGGCTCGGACGGCACCTTGTTCGTCGCGCCGATGTGGGACCACCAGCTGCACGTGTACGCGCCGGGGGCCACCCGGCCGAGCGTCGAAAAGCGCGTGTGCAGCTACCCGCGTCATCTCGTGATGGCGCCCGACGAGTCGGCCGTCTTCGTCTCGTGCAGTGGCAACCGCCGCATGCGGTGGCTGTCGCCGGATCCGCTGAAAGTGCGCGGCCAGTCGCGGGCCGGTCACAATCCCCGCACGCTCGATCTCAGCGCCGACGGTCGCTACGCCGCCACGGCCGACTTTCACTCCGACACCGTCTCGGTCGTGGACTTGCAGACGATGACGCGTCGGGTCAACGAGGTCCCGGGCGCGGACGGATTGGTGGGTCTCGCGTTCGACCCGAAGGCGCCGCTACGGCTGTTCGTGACCAGCTGGCGAACCAACGAGCTGCTCGCGCTCGTCGGCGACGTCCCCGCGGAGTCGACCGCCCGTGACACCCGGTCCGACGGTGACGTTGGGTAGTCAGCGGGGCACCGAACCCGCCTTGGACGAGATGACTTCCGAAAAGAAAATCGCAGTGGTGACCGGGGGCAACTCCGGCATCGGCATGTGGACCGTGATCGGCCTGGCCCGCGAGGGCTACCGGGTCGTCTTCACCTCGCGCAACCCGACCAAGGGAGCAAAGGCGCTCGAGCAGATCCAGCGCGAGTCGGGCAGTGACGAGGTCACGTGCCTGCCGCTGGACCTCGCCGACTTCGACTCGATCCGCGCGTTCGCGGACGAGGTGCTCGCCCGTTGCCCACGCATCGATGTGTTCGTCGCCAACGCGGGGCTCGTGCTCAGCGAGCGCCACGAGACGAAGCAGGGCCTCGAGATGACCTTCGGCGTCAATCACGTCGGTCACTTCCTGCTGACCGACCTGTTGCGCGAGCGACTGATCGCGTCGGCGCCCTCGCGCATCGTCGTGCTCGCCTCGGACGCGCATCGCTGGGCGCGCGGTGGTCTCGACTTCGACGACCTGCAAAACGAGCGCGGCTACTCCGGGTTTCGCGTCTACGGCGAGTCCAAGCTCGCCAACATCCTGTTCACTCGCGAGCTCGCCCGTCGGCTCGAGGGCACGGGCGTGACGGCCAACGCGGTCCATCCCGGCGTCGTGGCGACCGGCTTCGCCGGCGACGGCGACCTCAAGGGCTTGATGGGCTTTGGTTGGAAGCTGATGCACCCGTTTCTGCTGACACCCGAAAAGGGCGCCCGAACCTCGCTGTACGTCGCGACCTCGCCGCAGCTGGACGGCAAGACCGGCGGCTACTACGCCAAGTCGAAACCGCGCACGCCGCTGCCGGCGGCCCGGGACGACGCCGCGGCCAAGCGTCTGTGGAAGGAAACCGAGGCGTTGATCGCCGAGGTCGGGTAGCGGGAACGCTTTCGCCTCCCCGCACCACTGTCGGTACGGAGGCGACATGGGCATCTTCGACAACCCCCCGCCCGGCCACGGAGGCGACGCGGACGAGTTCGCGGGGCTCGATCCGGACGACCTCGAGATGTACTGGCGGATCGAGCACGACCTCGGCCGGATCGAGGACGCACCGCAGTCCGCCCAGCGCCCGGTGCTCGACCGGTACAACCTCCGCTCGGTCGACCACGGTCGCAACGTGCAAGCGGCCTACCACGCCCGCCATCGATCGGACCCCGACTTCGTCGCCGCCGCCCGACGCGTCGAGCTCGGCCGGCAAGTCCAGGAGTTTCGCGCCAACGTCGGGTCCCGCGAAGACTAGAGCGCCGATCGGTTTCAAACGGATCGGCGCACTAGGACTCTCGAAACCAGGGTCTCTCGTAGGGTAGCAACAGTCGTCGCGCCGTCATGCGCCACAGCGGGGGGGCGTCGTCGCCGAGCACGATCACGGCCGCCGCACAGGCGATGCCGCGCTCGACGACGTCGAGCGAGGCGAGCGCGGCATCGACCTCGGCCGGGTCGCCTCGCAAGAATGCCGCGTCAGTGAACACGACCAGATCCGCGAGCGCCTCGTCGGCCAGCGTGTCGCCGTACCGGGCTTGCACGTCGACCCCCGCGCGGCGTGCGAGCGCCAGGTCGATCATCAGGTCGATCTCGTCGGTCGGGTCGGGAGGGGGGAGTTCGAGGGCCCGGGTCGCCAGTGCATCGCTCACTCCGTCGGACGCCGCGATGAGCCGGAGCGCGTGGGGATCGTCGGCCGCGGCCGATGCCGCGTTGGCCAGCTCGCCGCGCGCCATGTAGTAGTAGGGGACGAGGTCGTCCTGTCGGGGTCGGCTCGCCCCTTCGATCGACTCGACGGCGCGCAGCTCGGGCGCATCGCCGAACAGATCCGAGAGCGAGACGGGGATGCCACGCTGCATCCGGCGGGCGCGTGCGATCGACATCGCGGCCGCGTGGGCCAGGACGGCGAGATCGCCCCGCGCCGCGCCGAGGGCGGTGAGGCCTTCGGCCCACTCACCGGCTCGCAGCCGAGCCTCGCCGGCGGCGAACGACAGCCATGCGTTGTCGGGGAACTTCGCGTGCAGCTCGAGGAGTCGCTCGCGACGTTGCGCGGGGTCTTCGATGCACCGCGCGGCGAGATACTGCAGATCGCCATCGTCGTCGGCCCCACGCGCCTGCGCCTCGTCCTCGGCGCACGCCCGCGCCCGCGCCCCGCCGTCCGCCGCCGCATCTTGCCGAAACCGACGCAGTACGACCACTTTCGGCTGCGCCTTCAGACGCGCTGCGAGGATCGTGTCGATCTCGCCGTGCTCGCTGGAGAGCTCGAGCCACGTGAGGATGTTGCGCGTGTCGACCCCGTCCCACCGCGCGTGGGCGTCGATCAGCGCGGAGCGTTGCGCCGGCTCCTTGACGTACATCAGCAGCGCCTCGGGGCCCTTGTTCTGCACGGCCTCGAGCACCGTGCGGGGCGTCGTCCGCTGCGACGTACGGCTGCTCGGCGGTTGCTCGAACAGATAGTCGGCGTCCGTCCCCAGCCAGCGCGGCGCGCCGAGGGCTCGTGGTCGGCGCGCGCGCTTGCCATTGGGCTCCTCGCGCCACAGCGCCAGCGCAGCCGCCCCTGCCACGTTGTAGACGTAGGAATCGTGCTCGCCGGACGCGGTGGCGTCGAAGCGCTCGATGGTCTCGCCGTCCTCGGTTCGGGTGTGCACCGCGATCGACTCCAACACCGGCAGCTCGACGCGCGTGGACTCGGCCGGACGCAGCCGCACGGTGACCTCGTCCATCTGCACCACGACCGTGCGCTGCAGACCGTTGTGCACCACGACCTCGGGAATGCCCACGCGGCCGCTGACGAACACCAACGCGGCGACGATCGCCCCGGTGACCGCGAACCGGGCCAGGCCCGGGCCCCAGCCGTCGGCGGTCTGGAACCGACTCCACCAGTCGAGCACGTGCTGGCGCGGTCGCTGCTCGCCGACGAGCCGCACGTGGTACCGCGGCGGGACACGGGCGGGATCGGGCGCGACCCCGGGATCGAGGCCTTCGAGGTAGGAGCGCGCCACGTAGTCCTCGGTCCGCAGCAACGTCTCCAACGCGGCGCGTCGCAGCGCGGCGAGAGCTCCGAGGTAGGCGGGGCACCACGCACCCACGTGCGCGACGAAGTCTCCGAAGTGCGCGCCGACGGGACGGGGCAGGTCGAAGCTGTCCGGCAGCATGGCGGGCCAGCTGGCGGCCTCCACCTCGAGCAGGACCGGAGGGGGCAGCCAGACCTGGTACTGCTGCTCGTGCACGGCGGCGAGCACCGCGTGGAGGTCGAAGCCGGCTGCCCGCAGGCGAAGCGATTCACGCTCCGTGAGGTGACCGTCGGCGAACACGACGTCGAACACGTTGTCGTAGTGATCGGCGGCATCCTGCAGCTCCGCCGACATGTGGTCGGCGTAGTGGAGCAGGCTCGCGAGCCCACCGAGGTACTCGGGCCAGCCGTGCCCGAGCGTGATCGCGGCCGCGCCGTGCAGCGCACGACTGCGCCGCTCGTGCGCGAGGATCACCGTGTTCACTTCGTCGCGCTCGCGCCGTAGCCGATCGATGACGGCCCGAAGGTCCTTGCGTCGCACGACCTCGCCGCGATGCTCGATGATCCCGTCGCGCGGGGGCACGATGCCGTCGGCGATCGCCTCGAGCTCGGCGACCTCGTCCGACAGCTGCCGCCACCGTCGCAGATCGGCGTTGAGGCCCTCGGGGTACAGCGCCGGCAGGCCGGACCGGATCTGCGCCGGGTCCTCGGGCAGAGCGTCGTACAGATCCGCAACTTGTCGCGCCCAGCCGGCCGGGCGACGGCCGAGGTACACGCCGCGGTAGCGTGGCTGCAGCGCCTGGGCGGCGTAGCGGTCGTCGAGTCGCACGATCGCCTCGTCCGCACCGATGTCCTGGGTCTGCTGAGGTGCGGAGACATCGGACAGCCACGCGGTGGTCAAGCGGCGTCGCAGCTCGTCGGGGTCGCGAAACAGGACCCACGCGGAACGATCGTCGCGAGGGGCGGGCAGATACACGCGCTTGGCGTTGTCCTCGCGGACGTGACCGGGCGGGTGCGTCGCCCACATCTGCGGCGGCTGGGCGATGCCGGGCTCGAAGATCCGGTGCTCGGCCGGCGCGACGTCCTTGGGCTTGGGCGGCATGCCGTTGTCGTCTTTGCCGACGATCCGATCGCGGTGGTGCAGCACGCGGTCCTGCAGGGCGTAGACGTCGGGCACCCGGCGCCCCTCGCCGAGCTCGGACACGGCCACCTGCGTGGCCCGGTCGAACGCGTCGTCGCCCGCTCGCAGCCGAAACAAGGCCTCGATCAAGGCGTCGCTTCCCGTCACGGACACCGCGACCAGGTCCGCTTGCAGCTCCATCTTGCGCGACAGCGCCCGCTCGGCGACCAGGGCCATGCGAAAGACGCTCCCGATGATCGAGCGCACCGACCAGGCGATCGTCCGGAAGATCCAGCCGATCCACGCGATGCGAAGGTCCGTCGACGACGCGCCTTCGAGCAGACGGTCGATCGCACCGCGATGGTGCACGACCCGCGAGGCGACACGCTGCCCCACGTAGACGTAGCGCGACGCCATCATGTCCTGGGCGAAGTGGCCCAGCTCGTGGGCGAGCACGGCCTTGAACTCGGCGAGCGTCAGCACGTTCACGAGCCCGAGCCCGATCCCCAGGGTACGACGCGACGGTCGCAACAGGCTCGGCAGCGACGTGTCGAGGGACACGAACGCCGTGACCTCCGGTCGCAGGAAGATTCGGTGTGGCATGGGCGCGCCCGTTTCGCGGGCCAGTCGCTCCACGAACGCGAACAGCTCCGGCTGCGACGGTTGCGTGAGCTCGACTTCCTCCGGCCCCTCGACCGGCCAGAACGCCAAGAGGCCGGTGGCCAGAAACACCGCGAGCAGCGCCGCGAGGATGCCGACCGCGATCGTGGCCGGTGTCGTCACGCTCCCGGCGGGCGTCAGCCACAGCAGCGTCACCGCCTTGTAGGCAAACCACGCCGTCAGCGATGCATAGACCAACACGAAGACGACGAGACCCGCGATCGACAGCCACGCGAGTCGTCGAAACGACTTCGTCGGCTCGACGAACCCATGGGGGACTTCGGTCGGGCCTTTGGGATAAAGCTCGTCCATCGGTCGGCGCTTGGGGGCGCAGACGATGATAGCCCCGCGATGCCGGGCGGGCCCCGAGGCGCGTCCCGACCCGCGCTCGAGACCGGCCCGCGGGCCGGTGATCTTTCCTTAATCCGTCGGCGGCCGGCCGGGGTCTGCGGGGGGCAATGAAGCGAACGACTCTCTTCGCCCTCCTGGCCCTCGCGCCCGCAGCGGCGTGCGACACCGACTCCGACGACACCACGTTTCAGGACCAGCTCGACACGGTCGAGTTCCGCACCACGGGGCCGGTGCCCACCACGCCCGGCCTGTACGCGCGGCTGTTCGATCTGTCGACCGGACCACAGCGTGCGTATCTGCTGTACCTGCCGCCGGGCTACGACCACACGCGGCCTGAGCCGTACGAGATGATCTTCATGTTCCACGGTGGCGGCCAGTCGGCGCTGAGCTTCGCGGGTCGACCGGGGATGCTCGAGCTGCACGACCACGCCGAAGCGGAGGACCGCATCGTCGTCTTCTTGCAGGGCACCGAGGGCGCCACGGTGTGGACGCCCGGGTACTGGGAGACCGACCCGACCGTGCGCAACGACCTGCTGTACACCGAGGAGCTGCTCGACCACCTCGAGGCCAACCTCAACGTCGACACGGACCGCGTCTTCGCCGGGGGCTTTTCCAACGGCGGTCGATTCGTTCACGAGCTCGGCTCGGAGCTGACCGGTCGCTTCCTCGCGCTCGCGGCGGTGGGCAGCTACTACGGCACGACGACGTCGGAGCCGGCCGGGCCGCCGCCGGGCAGCGTGGTCCCGATCTACATCGTGTCGTCGGCCGACGATCAGGTGCTGCCGTACAACGGCGGCGTGGGGGTCGGCGCATCCGGCAACGACTTCCTGTCGCAGCAGTACGGCTACGACAGCTGGTACGCCGACAACGGCTGCACGGTACCCACCCACCGGATCAACCTCGTCGGGGCGCACTACGACAAGACCACGTGCGTGGCCGGGACCTATCACAACGTCATCGAGTGGGTGACCGTCGACGACATGGACTTCCCGCCCAACGACCACGCCTGGCCGACGCTGGACAACGCCGGCTATCCGGCGACCAACGGCATGCTCAACTTCTGGGACCAGCAGTAGCGCTCGCGCGACTGCGACCGCGTCGCGTCGCGTCGCCGGTCTCCCTGGTCAGGAACCGGCGTGCGCGGCGAGGTTGGCCTCCACGCCGCAGATCGATCCCGAAAGTCGCGCCTGCGCCGACACCTGGGTCCCTTCGATCTGCGTCGAGGTGGTCGCCGTCATGTCGACGACGCACGTGGTCTCCACGGCTCCGCGAAAGTCGAGCTCGCCCACGTACTCGACCGTCAGGCTCTGCGCCGACCCCTCGCCGGACACCGACAGCTCGCCGTCGATGCGCACCGACTCGGCCCCGCAGTCCTCGAAGCGGATCGTGGCCGAGAACGCGGCGAGGTCGGCGTCACCGACGACCGCGATCTCGCCGCCTTCCGGACAGGCCGCGCGGACCGACAACGGGCCGCCGTGCTCGGACACCGCGAGGTCGTCGCCGACCTGCTGCATCGCCGCGGATGCCGCGCGCCAGCCCTGCGCGGCGGAGTCGACATCCCCGTCGTCGTTGGCCGCACAGCCCAGCGAGAGCCCAAGAACCAGGATCGGAAGCGGTAGCCGTCGCATCTCACCGGTTCGTGGCCGCCGCCCGTCCGGATCCGTGACGGGGGCGGCGTTTTTTTTCGCGTCGCGCGCGCGGGTCGCTCAGGACGGGCGGACCAGCACGAACGCCGGGTGGGCCACGATCTCCTCGAGCAGCGTGGGCAGGTGCCCGCCACTGTCGTCGAACGCGTTGCGCAGCGCGAGGACCCAGCATTCGTCCTCGGTACCCACGCCGCGGTCGAACGCGAACGCGACGCGTTGCTCGACCACGCAGCGACGCGCGTCGTCGTGCGAGCGCAGCAGCTCGAGGTACGCCTCGCGGCTGTCGTACATCCACACGGGACCGTCCTCCGTCGGTGCGACGGGCACCGCGGTCGCGCCCGCCGGGGCACCGTTGGGCTCGATCTCGGTCTGCCAACGACCGACGGCATCGTAGTTGTCCAGACCCCACGTGAGCGAGTCGAAGATCTCGTGGCAGGCGGCGCAGGTCGGTTCGCCGAAGACTTCGCCGTGGTACTCGTGCCGGCTCTCGGCCGCCAAGGCCGGGAGCGCGAACGGGGGCGCGTCGGGCGGCGACGGCGGCAGCGGGCCTCCGCACAACGCGACCTCGTACACGGCGAGCCCGCGTCGGGACACGCCGACCCCGTCGGCGTTCGACCACGCCGCCATCGGACCCGAGAGCGTGTAGATGCCCTCGCGGCGGGCGGGGTCGAGCTGGACCGGCTCGAAGGCAGCGCCGGCCGGCGCCGAGCCGAGAATGTCGCTGCCGTACACCGACGACGCGAGGTCCCCGTTGACGTACGTGGTCGTCGAGGTGGTCAGCGTGCTCCACAGACCGTCCCCGTCGACGATGACGCCGACCGCGAAGCGACGCGCCTCCTCGCGCATCGCATCGGCGAGCAAGGCGTCGAAGTCCGGGAAGATGACGGGATCCTTGTCGCCGTCGCCCAGCGCGTCGAGCCGCAGCCACATCTCGGTGAAGTCGCCCACCGCGGTCGCCGCTCGCGGCGCGGCGAGCATGCGCTGCACCTGCTGGCGACGTACCTCGGGATTGGCGAGCTGCCCCGCCGCCGCGAGCTCGAGCAGCTCCGGGTCGGGCACCGAGTTCCAGACCAGTCGAGCGATCCGCGTCGCGATCGATCGACCGTCGATGACCAACCGCGTGGGGTCCTCGGGGTCGGGCGTGCCGACTTCGGTGATCTCGTAAAAGTGCGGGTGCTGCAGGATGTCGGTGACGATCGCGCGGACACGGTCGTCGTAGGGCTGGCCCGCCGACGCCTCGACCAGCATCGCGACCTCGTCTTCGCTGGCGGGACGTCGCCATGCCAGCGATGCCAGGTCGTCGGCGAACTGGGTCAGGCACGCGTCTTCCGGCCCCGCGCAAGGCACGTACCCGTCGGGCAGCAGCGCCGCCGCTTCCGTGGCCGCGCCGATGAGCTGCCCGGTCGCCGCCTGCGTCAGGGGCACCACGTCGAACTCGGTGCCGTTGGAGGTCGACGACAGCTCGATCGCTTCGGGGACAAAGCCGAGCAGGTCTTCTACGGCGTGCGCCCAACGCTGCGCGTCCATGACCCGGGCCACACTCGGGGCGACGTCGATCTGCCCCTCGCAGCTTTCGCTCGGGGGATCGCCGGTCGTGTCGCTGTCGCCGTCGTCGCCGGCGTCCTGCGTCCCGCCGCTGGCCGAGGGATCGCCGCCCGACGTCGCGCCGTCGGTGTCGGTGCCTTCGCTGTCGGCATCTGCCCCCGATTCGAGATCGCCGAGCTTGCCCGATGCGGTGGGACAGCCGGTCTGGGACAGCAAGGTCAGACCGAGCGCGCCCAGACCGAGCGCGCGAAGGGAATGGGGAAGCATGAGGTGCCGCGTCATCGTCTACCGTTCTTCCCGCCTCGTCACCGGATCCGTCGTGCGAACTTCGTGGCTGCCCTCGCGGTCCGATCCGCGCGAGATCAGCCGGCCGGGCATGCGGCGCGCACGCGGGGCAGGTGCGGCGAGCTCGGATAGGCCTTCGAAAAGGTTCGGGCCGCGGTCGTGCCCTTGCCCCCGCGACACGCGGCGATCGCCTCGATCGCGCGCAGCTCCTCGCGCAGCGCGCCCTCGGGAAATTGCGTGCGGTGCCGCGCGGTGATCTCGACCGCCTCGCCGAAGCGTTCCTCGGCGAGCGCCCGGCGAGCGTCCGCGAGCAGCTTGGTCTCTTCCGCGAGCTGCGACGCCGACGTCGGGGCCGCGGCGCGCGGCGTGGTGGGCGACGCCGCAGAGCTCTTCGCGGTGGGGCTCGCAGTCGTCGCGGGGGCGGCAGCCGGTGGGGCCGGCTCGTCGGCAACCGGCGGACGCGACGCACTCTCGCGAGGGATCGCCTGGGCCGCGGCGCGCGTCTTGGCGGCGGCCCCCGCCTTGCCCTGCGCCGCATCGGCGGCCTGTGTGCTCACGCCGACCGTCTCGGCCTCGACACGTTGCCCACCGCCGACCACCACGCGCAACGCCAGCAGCACGGCCGCCGCGATCGCCACGCTGATCGCCGCCGACGCGATCCATCGCGACCACGCCGCGCTCGACCGGTGCCCGTCGACCCGCGACGCTGCCTCGAACGCGTCATCGCCCTCCTCGACGAGTGAAAGACGTGGCGCCTCGCCCAGTCGCCGCTGCAATGCGGCCCAGTTGGCGTCGGCGCGGGCGGGACCGGGTCGTCGCCGCGCGAGCTCGTCGAGCAGCGCTCGACCTTCTTCGGAGATCGGGGGAGCCGTCATGGAGAAGTCCTCGTGCGACGGCGGCGGACCGCTTCGTCGAATCGGAGTCGGGCCACGCGCAGTCGCGAGTACACCGTGTTGACGTTGATGCCGAGCACGTCGGCCGCTTCCGGCGCGCTCATCCCGTCGATGTCGACGAGCACGAACACGCTGCGCTGTGACACCGGGAGCTTGTCGAGAAAACCCTCGACGAACTCGGTGGCTTCACGTCGGGCGAGCGCATCCTCCGGCGGCGGGGCATCGTTGGCCGCCGGGGCGTCGCCGTCGAGGGTTTCCAGGCGCGCGAGCTGGCGGGCCGCGCGTTCGCGGTACTTGAGCGCGACCTTGCGCGCGATCCCCAGGACCCAGCGGCGGACCGGGGCGCGCCCGTCGTAGTCGGCCAACCGCCGCTGCACGACGACGAACACGTCCTGCGTCGCGTCGTCGATCGCGGTGCGCGGCACACCGAAGCTCCACAGACCCCGCCACACCGCGTCGTGGTGGGCCCGGAAGATCTGCGCGAGATCCCGCGTCGCCGGCGCGGCGGGCTTCTCGGCGTAGGCCTCCACGTGGGGTGTTCCCGCGGGCGGACCGGATCCGTCGGTGTTTTTTCGCGGAGGTCGACCGGTCTTCGGAGAGGTCACCACAGGCCGACCGCGACCCCCAACGTCGCGCTGCCGCCGATCGTACGCGTTCGGAAGACCTCGCCGATGCCCTCGACGTGAAACCGCGGCTGCAGCACGTGACCGTGCCCCTCGATGGCCGCGAAGGCCGACCAGCGCCCCGCGAGCCCGACCTGCAGTTCCACCCGCGGGCCGATCCCGATCCACGGCCGGCCGGCGCTGGCCTTGGTCGGCAGACCGTCGCCGCGGCCGCGAACCTGCCCCGCGTCGAACACGGCGCAGCCGGCGATGTCGAAGCGGCCCCGCCGCGCGCCGTAGCAGCCGCGCAGTCCCAGCCCCCATGACCACAGCACGATCGACCCCTCGTCGAGGGCGCGCGTCCGCGGCAGCTCGTAGCGATGCGTCGCCAGGATCCGCCACGGTCCGATCGTGATGCCCCCGGCGATGCCGAGGATCGCGGACGGGGAGGGGATGCGTCCGCCGCTGACGCCCGCCGCCACTTCGCCGATCGCACCGACCACGGGGGCCCGTGGTCGCGTCGGTCGCTCGTCCTCGGGAGGTCGGGTCGTTTCCGGAAGCGTCTTCGGGGTGGGCGCGACCTCGGGTGGAACCTCTTGGGTCGGCGAGGGCAGGCTGGTGTCGGGCTCGGACGGCGGCGGCGTCTCGGGCTCGGGTGGCGCGACGTCGGGATCCGGATCCGCGATTGGGCCGTCGTCGGGCGTCGCCTCGGATCCATCGTCGACCCGCGACAGATCCAGCGTCGGGTCGAGCGTCATCGCCACGACGAGCGCCACCGCGTCGAGCAGCTCCTCGCACGAGGCCGCCTCGAGCACGCGGGACGACTCCCCTGCCTCCGAGGTGATCGTCAGCTCGGCCGTGATGTTGGGCGCGTGCCCGTCGGTGTGCAGCCGCGTCGAGACCGGGGTCAGCTGCGATTGCGGGTCGAGGTGACCCTGCACCCGCGATCGAAGCGTCGCCTCGTCGCGGCACTCGCCGGACCCGCTCCACTGCACGTCGACGAGATCGTCGACCGCGGCCGGCGAGGCGACGAGCAAGGCGGCGATGAGCCACGCGGGCACGCGGCCGGCGTATCAGGGCCGGCCAGCGCCGACAAGCGCCCCGGGCTCAAGCGCAGATGTCGAATTGCTGGATGCAGCTGAGCCCCGCGGGACACGTCTCTCCGTTCGCGCAGCTGAGCGCACAGGCCGGATGGATCCCCGGGAGGTCTTTGATCTCGACGTCCATGCAGATCGGTGTGGCCGTGCCCCCACCCACCGGTGGCGAGCAGTCGACTTGAGGATTGCTGCACTGCCCCTCGCTACAGAACCCGCCGAGCGGGCCCGTCACATTGGTGCCGATGGTCACGCAGAAGCCCGACTCGCACTGCGCTGCGAGCGTGCATGGTGAGAAGGCGTCCGAAAAGGGACCATCGAACGGGTCGCCGGTGCCGCCGGCCCCGTCCGTCCCGCCGTCGGAGCCCGAGTCGTCGCCCGAGCTCGACCCTGGTTCTGGCTCCGGCTCCGGCGCGGAACCGTCCCCCGTGCTCGTGAGCCCGTCCGAGTCCTCGGCCTTCGGATCGTCGTCGTCGTCGTCGGGGCCGTCGGTGTCGTCCATGCCGCCGTCGGCCGGGCCGTCGTCACCAAGGGAAGCCGGTGGCGGCAGGACCGGCGGATCGCCGTCCGCGCAGCCGGCGAGTCCGACCGCCATCGCTACCATCCACCCTGCCCACGTCGTGTTTGGAGTCCGTTCCCGTCCCATGCCCGGTCGACACCAGCCACGGCGAGATTTTCCTCGCACGTGAAAAAAACTTCAGACCTTCGGCGGAGACGTCGACAGCAGGCTGCGCAGGCTGGCGTCGAAGCGGCTTTGCACGAGCCCGACGAGGTCGCGGACCGCACCTTCGTGTCCGAGGGCGGCATTGGCGATCTCGCCGAAGTGTCCGGCCAGTGCTTCGCGCGCGGCGGTCAGACGCTTGGAGATCGTGGAGACGTGGACGTTGTAGGCGCGCGCCAACGGCTCCAGCGGCAGCTCCTCCACGTGCCGCATGCGCAGCAGGTTGCGGGCATGCGGATCGAGCCGCGAAAACGCCTGACGAAACGCGTCGACGAAGACGGTCCGGTGCTCCTGGCGAAACGCGGCCAGCTCCGGCGTGGACAGCAGCAGGGCCGCGGAGATCGCGGCGTCGCCGTCGGCCGGGGTGGTCGACGCCGACCAGTCCCGAATCGCATTGAGCGCGCTACGGGCGGCGACCGTGCGCACCCAACCCGCCAGCGACCCTCGTCCGGTGTACTGACCGATCCGCGGCACCTGCTCGGGTCGCGCGACGAGCAGTCGGATGCGAATGCGCTGGCGCAGCTCGTCGAAGCGATCGGGTGCGAGCTTGAAGCGTCGCAGCGCGCGGTCGACCTCCGGCATCATCTGCCGCTCGAAGGCCGCGATCGCAGCCGGGTCGGCCTCGCCACAGGCCGTCGCGAGCCACAGGTCCGCCGCCGGCAGCTGGCGTAGCGTGATCGCCGGCCCGACCTGCCCGTCTCGCGTGCTCAGGGCTCGACCGAGGCTGCTGCCCCACGCACGTGCACCGACGGCGACCTCGGGATGGGCCGACCGCGCCGACTCGGTGATCTCGTCCACCGCAGCGCGCACGTCGGGGTCGGCGACCACGTCCGCCCGATGGGCCGCCGCCGCCGCAATGACCTCGTCGACGTCCAACAACTGCTCGTATCATCGTGATCGCGCAGCTGTCCACGATCGGCGAGCCCGTTCGGCGACGGGATTGGTAGCATCAGGCTGGGGATAAACGTGTCGAGCGCCGCGTACGAGTGCCCACCGGACGACATGCTGTCGGCGTTCGTCGAGGGCTCACTCGCGCCCGCGGACAGCGCGGAGATCGACGCGCATCTGGACGGGTGTGCGGCGTGCATGGCCGTGGTGGGGGCCGTGGCGGACAACTCGCACGACCCGACCCTGGACCCCGCGCGCCCGGTCGAGCGGATCGATCGCTACGTCGTCGAGAGGGTGCTGGGGGTGGGCGCGATGGGCCGAGTCTACGCCGCGTTCGATCCGCGGCTGGGTCGCCGCGTGGCCCTGAAGGTCCTTCGCGAGACCCGTGGTGTCGACGGCGTGGAGGGCACCCGCTTGCTGCGCGAGGCCCAGGCGCTGGCCCGCCTCTCGCACCCCAACGTCGTCGAGGTCTTCGACGTCGGCCGTGTCGGCGCACGGGTCTACATCGCCATGGAGCTCGTGGAGGGCACGACGCTGCGGGAGTGGACCGATGCCGAGCCCAAGCCCGATGCCCACGCGATCGTGGCGAGCTTCATCGCGGCGGGGCACGGCCTGGTGGCCGCTCACGAGCGCGGGATCGTGCACCGCGACTTCAAGCCCGACAACGTGCTGGTCGGTCGCGACGGCCGCGTCCGTGTCACCGACTTCGGCCTCGCCTCGACCGACGCCTCGCCGACGCCGGACATGTCGAGCTCCGGATCCGGATCGGGCTCCGACGCGACGCTGCTGTCGACGCGACTGACCCGGGCGGGCACGGTGATGGGCACGCCCGCCTACATGTCCCCGGAGCAGTTCGCCGGGCGCGAGGTCACGCCGAAGTCCGATCAGTTCGCGTTCTGCGTCGCGTTGTACGAGGCGCTGTACGGCGCGCGTCCGTTTCAGGGGCGGAGCTTCTCGGCCCTGGCCGAGGCAGTGGCCCGCGGTCACGTGCGGATCCCGCGACGCCACGCGGGCGTCTCGCCATCGGTGCGGCGCGTTCTCATTCGCGGATTGGCCGTCGCCGCCGAAGATCGGTTCGCGTCGATGTCCGAGCTCGTGTGCGCGCTGACGGAGAGCTCGGGGGCGGGGCGGGCGTCGCGGCGCAGATGGGTGCTGGGGACCGCCGTCGTCGGTGCAGGATTGCTGGTCGGGACGGTCGCTCGTGGTGGCGATCCCTGCGAGCCGGACGCGATCGCGAGCCGCTATGCCAGCGTGTGGAACGATGCGCGCGGACGGCAGCTTCGGGGCGTGTTCGACGACACGAGCCTGCGGTACGCCGCCGACTCGGCGACGCGCACGATCGCCGTCTTGGACAAGTATGGCGGCCAGTGGATCGACGCGTACGCCCACGTATGCGACGCCGAAGCCGAGCCCAAGCAAGAGGTTGCGTGCCTCGAGGCGCTGACGGCCCACGTCGACGTCGTCGCCGAGGTGCTGATCGAGGGCGGCCCGACAGCCGTGGAGCGCTCGGTGGAGATCGCGGCATCGCTGCCGCCGCCCGAGAGTTGCTTGACCGACACTGGCCGGCGCGGTCTGGCGCTCGGCGATGTCGACTTGTCGACGACGACGCTGCGCACCGCGCTCGAGCGAGCGCGAGCGCTGCGCGAGAGTGGTCGTGTCCTCGAAGCGCGGACACTGTTGTTTCAGCACCACGACGAGTTCGAAGCGCTGGGCGACAATCCGCTCCGCGCGCTCGAGTTGCTCGAGCGCGCGCGCATCTTCCAAGCAATCGGCGAGCTCGATCACACGCGGACGTCGCTGGAGCGCGCGTACGAGGTCGCGCTCGCGGCGGGAGAGATGGCGTCCGCGACGCTGGCGGCCTTCAACCTCGTGGCGCAGTTGACGATCGATCCGGCGCGGGCGAGCGAGGTCGAGATCTGGCTGGAACGGACGCGCCACGCCGCCGAGCAGACCGACGACGTTCGACACCAAGCGATGTATCGGTCGGCGTTGGCGGCAGTCGTCGTCCGCCGCGAGGGCCCGCGCGCGGGTCGCGAGGCGTATGCGGTCGCCGCTGACATGCTGGAGCGTGACGGGCGGACCGACGACACGACGTACGCGGCGGCGATGCTCCGGATGGCCGAGATGTCGACCGCGCTCGGTGACGACGAGCGCGCCTACGCGGAGTACCAACGTGCCCGCGAAGTGATGACCCGTGCGCTGGGGGACGCACATCCGCGCCTGCGGAGGATCGAGCGTGGGTTGGGGAACATCACCCGCGCCCTGGGCCGCCCAGCGGAGGCTCGCCAACACTTCGAGCGGGCGCTGGCGCTCGAGCCCAGTGTCGACGGCAGCACGTCCGAGCGGCACATCACGATCATCGGACTCGCCGACCTCGAAAAAGACCTCGGCAACTTCGATGCCGCCGAAGCACGGCTCCGCGAGGGGGTTGCGCTGTACGAGGTCCGACAGCCGGGATGGGCGCCCCACCGCGCCGCGTTGATCCGTCTCGGGATGCTGCTGGCGGATACGCAGCGATTCGACGAAGCGCGGAGCGTGATGCAGCAGGCGCTGGACTTGCTGCCGGCCGATCCGATGAAGGATCGGCACACGCGAGCCAACATCGTCCACAGTCTCGGCGAAGCCGACAGCGCCCTGGGCAACGTGGATTTGGCCACGCGCGAGTACACCGAGGCCATCGAGCTGTGGGGCTCCCTCGATGGCGAGAGCTCCGCACTGAGGTGCTATCCGCTGACGGGTCTCGGAGAGCTGTTGCTGGCCCAGGGCCGACGGTCCGAGGCGCGCGCGCAGCTCGAGCATTCGCTGTCGGTGTGTGGCGACGATCGATCCGACCGCGACGAGCTCGGCGAGACGAAGCTGGCGTTGGCCCGGGCGATCGGCGAAGGTGTCGACGTCTCTGCGGCGGATCGTGCCCGGGCGCACGCGCTCGCGCTGGAGGCCGCCGCGGCCTTCGACGAGGTAGGTGCGCGCGAGCGTGCGCGCGCCGACGAAGCGCGGGCGTGGGCCGCAGCCCACCCCGCCTCGTAGTCGGTGCGTCAGCTACGGCTGGCGCATGTACTCGACGCCGTCCCAGGTGAGGATCTGCGTCATCGGGTCGTAGTTGTAGTCCACGCCGACACCCTGCACGTCGAGCACGCCGTCTTCGCACGTGTAGTTCCCGCCGGCGCCCACGTCCGAGAACATCCAGATGAACGTGCCGTCCGCGTCGAAGTCGATCGTCCAGTTGCACAGCACCACGCCGCCCGGCTTGATGCCGCACTCGAGCTCTTCGACCGACTGGAAGATCGCGCCGATGATGTCCTCGCAGTAGTCGTCGGTCGGCAGCTCCACGCACAGCCACTCGTTGGCCGAGCACGCGCCGCAGCACGACTCGGCGTCCGGCGGACACGGACAAGGCTCGACCTGCACCTCGGTGCACTCGCCCACGGCGCACGCCGCCCCCGGTCCCGCACACGGCTCGTAGCAGCCGCTCTCGGGCAGCAGCGGAACGGGCTCTTTGCTGCTGCAGCTCGCCGGCTCGAAGAAGGTGGACCCGGGATCGTCGCACGTGAGCGGGTCGCCGCTGTCGCCGACGGTCGCACCGTCGGTCGCACCGTCGTCGCCATCGGTCGCACTGGGATCGTTTCCCGTGGTCGTGGTCGCGGACGCCGAGCCCCCCGAGGAGCCGCCGGTCGTGGCCGGGTCGTCCGTTTCGGCCGTGTCCGCGCCGTCGTCGTCGACCATGCCGAGGTTGTCGGCATCTTTGGCGATACAAGCCGAGCTCAGCACGATCGCGGCGGTGAGGAAGCGGGTGGTGAACGAGCGTCGCATGGGGTAGTCCATGACCATTCGTTGCCGCGGCCCCTCGGCCGTATCACGAAAAACGACGTGCCATCGCTCGCCACACTCGCCGCCAGCGCGCTCGTCGCGATCTCGCCGGCGGGCGTGCCGGAACCGCCCCCCACGCTCGAGCTGACGTGGGATGCGCCCCCCATGTGTCCCGACACGGCGCAGGTCCGCGCGTGGATCGAGACGCTGTCGGCCCACGAGGGGGCGGCCCCCGCCGGCGCCCGCGCGCACGCGGTCGTTCGCCGAGACGACGCGGGGTTTTCGTCCACGCTGACCGTCGACGGACCGAGCCCGGTGCCCGCGCGCGAGCTGTTCGCCGAGGATTGCACCACCCTCGCGCGCGCCAACGCGGTGGTCATCGCCGTCGCCCTCGACCCGATCGCGGTCGCCCGCGCGGCGCAGCAGGCCGAGGTCGAGTCGTCGACGGCGGTGATCGAGGACGCGACCGAGCCGACCGAGCCGACAGAGCCCGTGACGGCGGCGACGACGATCGACGAGCCCACGCCCGAGCCGCTGGGTCCGGCGCCCGAGCCCGTCGAGCCCCGGCCCACCGGTGACGTACCGGGCGATCGCACGGCCTCGTGGCGCGGCGACGGTCGCCTTCGGTTCGGTGCGCGCCTGGGCACCGGGGTCGGCGGACTCGTCCTGCCCTCGGCCGGCGTCGGCTTCCTCGTCGCGCCGTTCGTCGGCGGCACGCGCTGGCGCGTGCAGGTCCCCGTGCAGCTTTGGTTGCGTCGCACCGTCGCCCTCGACACCACGCGCGATGTCGGAGCCGACCTGCGGTTGGTGACGGCGGGCGTGCGGTCCGGTCCGGTCCTCGGGCGGGGCCGCGTGACGTTTCCGCTCTTGGCCGGTGTCGATGTCGGGGCGGTCCTCGGTGAGGGCGTCGGCGCAGACCTGACGTCGGGCGACCGCACGAGCGCACCCTGGGCCGGGGTCGTCGTGGCGCCGGGACTGGAGGCCTCGGTGCTGCCGTGGCTGTCGCTGTGGGCCGCGGTCGAGGGCGTCGTGTCGCTGTATCGGCCGAAATTCGCGATCGAGGGCGCGTCGGAGGAATGGACCGCCGGCGCGGGCGGCGTGCGCGGTTTGCTCGGCCTGCAGTTTCATCGGCCCTGACGCCGCATTTTTCGTGATGAGGTCGTGGTCGGGCGGCACCAACCGGGTAGCCTGGTTTTTCGAGGTCTTGGTCTTTCGTGCCCGACGGCAGTCGTAGCTCCCTGGCGCAGGTCGTCACCGACCCCGAGTCGCTCGCGTCGCTGTACCGCGAGCACGCCCCGTACGTGTGGCGGGTGCTGCGGCACGTCGGTGTGCCCGACGCCGACCTCGACGACGCGGTGCAAGAGACGTTTCTCGTCGTCTTTCGCCGGCTCCACGAGTTCGAGGGACGCGCCTCGCTGCGCACGTGGCTGTACGCGGTGGCGGTGCGGGTGGCCGCGACGCGCCGCCGGTCGCAGCATCGCGAACGGCGTCGACGCGAGCACGTCGGCGCGACGATCCACGGCACGACCGACGACGATCCCGAGGCCGTGCTGTTTCGAGCCGAGGCCGCGGACCTCGTCGACACGCTGCTGACCGACCTCGATCCGCCCAAGCGCACCGTGTTCGTGCTCGCCGAGATCGAGGGCGTTCGCGTGCCGGAGATCTCCAAGATCCTCGGCGTCAATCCGCGGACGGTGCACTCGCGGCTGCGTCTGGCGCGGGAGACCTTCTCGGCCTCGTTGCGACGGGTCAAGGCGCGCGAGGAAGGCAACCTGCGTCTGGCGCGACTCAAGCCCCGTGCGCTGCTGGCCGCGGCGTCGCACGAGCCGGCTCCGGCGCAGCGGCGCAAGGTCGCGTGCGCGGCCGTGCTGGCGCAGATCGATGCCGGCACGTTGCCCACGTTGCCCGGCTGGCAGGCGATCACGCTGTCGAGTGGGATCGCGTGGACCGGTCCGATCGCGGCCGTTGCGGCCGGGCTCGCCGGAATCGCGGTGTGGGTCGCAGGCACGCGCCGCGACGAGACGGTCGCGCCCGAGCCCGCGTCGGTCGATGTCGTCGCGGATGCGGCCGAGCCCGTGAGGCCCCCGCCCGCGGGTGCGTCCTCGAGCATCCCGCCCGTCGCGGCCCCGCAAACCCCGGCCACGGTCCCACCGACGCCGCGCGCGGCGACTGCACCCACGCCCAAGCGCACCGTCGCGAGCAAGACGGTGGCAGCGCCCGTCGATCCTCTCGCGGCCGAGACCGCGTTGCTCTCCGACGCCCGCGGCCGGTTGCACGACGGTCACCCGCAGCAAGCGCTCGACGTGCTCGCGACCTACGAACGCAGGTTTCCCGAGGGATTGCTGCGTGACGAAATGCGCGCGACCAAGCTGCGCGCCTTGTGTGCGGCCGAGCAGTCCGACGTTGCCCTCGCGTACGCGGATCGTCTGGCGCCAGGCCGCACCGACGACAAGTGGCACACCATCCTCCACGCCGCGTGCGAGTGAGATTGCCCTCGCGCGAGATCGGAACCGCGAGGAACCGATGGCAACCCCTCGCCCCGAGGGGATCCCATGCACGACGCGCGACGACGACCGCGACAACGAGGGGCTTGGATTTCGTCGATCGCCGCGATCATCCTTGTCGCCGCCTGCGGTGACGGACCTCGCGCCGACGACGAGCCGACCACCGCGCCGACCTCGGTCACGGCGACCGCGGACGGCACGGCCGGCGACGCCGACGGAGGCGATGCGGGGCAAGACGGAGCCGACGACGCGGTCGATGGCTCCGACGGGGGCATCAAGCTCGACGTCGGCGGTCCGGATACCGCCGGCAGTGCCGACGACGGCGGCTCGGCCGACGAGTGCACCAACGTCGACGTGCTGTTCGTGATCGACAACTCGGCGTCGATGGCCGACCAACAGCAGAGCCTGATCGCGAGCTTTCCTGGCTTCGTCGAGGGGATGAAGAGCAACCTCGAGCTCGCCGAGAGCTTCCACATCGGCGTGGTCACCTCCGACGCGTACGACTTCAATGCGCCGGGCTGCCGCGGCCTCGGTGACCTCGTCACGCAGACGGGCGGGCTGGAATCGAGCCAGCTGCCGTGCGGGCCGTACACCAGCGGCGCCCGCTACATGGACGACAGCGAGCCCGATCTCGGGACCGCGTTCGCGTGCGCCGGGCAAGTCGGCATCAACGGCAACGACGACGAGAAGATGCTGCGGGCCACGCTCGACGCGCTCGAGCCGAGCCACAACGACCCCGCCGGCGGCGAATGCAATGCGGGGTTTGCTCGCGACGACTCGCTGCTGGTCATCGTGCTGATCTCCGACGAGGACGACGTGGCCGAGCCCTACGGCTGCGATCCCGACGACTTCTTCGACAATCCCTGCGACACCGTGGGCTCGGGCGGAGACCCGGACGCGTGGGTGCAGGAGCTCGCCGGCTACAAGTCGAACATCGACAGCAACGTCGTGGTGCTGTCGCTCGTCGGACTCGCCGGCGGCAACAGCTGTGGCGCAGTGCCGGCCTCCAAGCTGATCGGCTTCGCCAATCGCTTCGGCGCCAACGGCTTCACCGACGACGTGTGCGCCTCCAGCTACGACGAGTTCTTCGCGAACGCGCTGCCGATCATCGACCAGGCGTGCGAGGACTACATCCCACCCGAAGGCTGAGCGCCCTGCCGGGTCAGCGCGTCGTCGATCGCGGCGCGCAGCGTGTCGCCGTCCTGTACGCCCTCGTACGCGTGGCCGTCGACGATGCAGGTGGGTAGCCGGCGGATCCCGAGGCGATCGGCCTCGGCCCGGTCGACGGCCAGTGTCGCGTCGGGGCGGGTCGAGTCCAGGCACTTGTGCAGCAGGCCCGGCTCGGCCCCGGCCATCGTCGCGCAATCGATGCAGCCGGGCAGCGTCAGATCGTCGGACGCCATCAACGCGTCGGCGACGGCTTCTTCGAGATCCTGCTCGGCGGCACAGCACGCCACCCGCGCCGCGTCCTCGGCGTGGGGGTGCATCGGCAGCGGTAGGTGCCGTCGTTGCACCCGCACCCGGTCGCCGTAGGCCACGAGGATCTCATTGAGCTCTGCGTGCTGACGGCGACAGAACGGGCACTCGAAGTCGACGAACTCCACCACGGTCAGCGGGCCCTGTGCCGGGGTGTCCACCTCGCGCACCGTCGGCCCGTCGGCGGGAGTCGTGCGCACCGCGATGGTCAGGACGACGGCGGCCGCGACCGTACTGGTCAGCCACGCGGCCCACCGCGTCGGCGGAGGCGACGATCGGCCGGCCCACACCAGCAAGCCCGACCCGATCGCACAGACGTCCGCCGCGACGCACCACGGACACCACGCTCCGATCGCCCACGCCTGCAGTGCGAGCAGCGACGCCCCCGCCACGATCGCCGCCAGCGCGAGCGCCGGTGCAGCACGGGCGAATCGCTGCACCCACTGCGTCGCCGCGAACGCGCCGAACGCGAGTACCCCGAGGGCCGGGAGCGGGATCGGCCCGACGCGCGCATACGCCGACGCGCGCACGAGATCGCATCCCGCGCTCCCGCACGTGGCCGCGGTCGGGTCGGCGTAGCGCGTCCAGAGCCACGCGCTGATCGTCAGGCCCACGGCCGTCGACGCGAGAGCGAGCAGGCGCGAGGGAGATCGGGGCCGAAGGCGAAGCTCCACCCGGGGGCAACGCGCGAGCGCGGGGGTTCGTATCGGCGTCGCCGAGGTTCGGTCACGTCACCCGCGCGTACAGCCACACGTCGCGCGGAGTCGAGGCGATGTTGGGGAAGATCGTGTGCCGACGCAGGCGACCCTCTCGCTGCATCTCGGCCTTCTCCATCACTCGGGCCGAAGCCACGTTGTCCACGTCGCACGTCGCCTCGACCCGGTACAGGGTCGGCTCGGCGAGCACGAGCGTGCACAGGCGGCGCAGTGCCTCCGTCGCGTAGCCCTGCCCCCAGTGCGCTTGCGCGATCACGTAGCCGACGGTCGCGATCGGCCCGGCAATGTCGGCCCCGATCGATCCGATGAGCCGCTCGCCGTGGTGCAGCATCCACGACAGGTGGCCGTCTTCGCCGGCCCACGCGCGCTCGACCGATGCGAGAAAGGCCCGTGATTCCTCGACGGACCTGGCCGTCGAAAACGACAGCCACCGCGTGCACGCAGGTACGGAGCTCCACGCGTCGAAGGCCGCCTGTGCATCGGCCACGCTCGCTGCGCGGACGTCGAGGCGTTGCGTGCTCCAGTGGGCAGGCAGGGCAGGCATGGGCCGAGGGTAGCCGACATGCGCGGGGCCCGGCGTTGCCGACGGTCAGCGCGCGCGAGCGCGGGCGTAGCCGGGGGGCGGCGGCGGTCGACGGGCCGGCCGCTCCGGTCCGACGTGATCGTCACCGACCGCGCGACGTGTCATCGCGAGCACCGGGGCGGAGTGGGCGTTGGAGTCCACGTCCTCCGTCTCGATCGGGATCCCGTCGGAAGGGTCCGGCACCATGTCGTACTCCTCGGCGAACGCGGAGGACAGCGACTGCTCGATCTCCGAAACGCCCATGCCCTCGTCGACGTCGCAGGTCGCGCGGCGAATGATCTCGAGGTGGTGCTGCAGGTGGTGGATGTACTCCGTGTGCGCCCGGATGGCCGACATCGCCTCCTGGATCGCGACCTGGTGCTCGGACACCTCGTCTTCGAGTCGGGCTACGGTCGTGCGCGAGGCCCCCAGCCATGTTTCGATCGTTGAACTCATCGGGTCGTCCCTTTCGTGCGACCCCACACCGCCAAACAACGACCGGTGGATACCAGACCGCGACCGCTCGCGCATGCGAAAAACGCCGCCAGATCGCGATTTGTGCACGTTGCGAAGCACTTTGTGCGAGTTGCCCAACCGCGCCCGACATCGTGCGTCGACGTTTTTCCTCGCGCGATTGAATCGCCGTCGCGGCGATTCGTCTGTCGGTCGCCTTGCACCCGAAGGCGATCGTGGTACGTTCCGCGACCGTCGACGATGTCGGCACCCCTCCAAACTCGGAGGTCCCGGAGTGACACGTGAATCAACGCAACTCACATACGCATGATCCTGCGGGTCGTCGCGGCTCGACCGCGTCGCGGGGCGAGCGTCTTTGCGTTTTCGCGTGACGCCCGACCTCGCTACAACCTGCTTCGAACGGGTCTGATGACCGCGGCAGAGGCCGTTCCTTCGGGAACCGCCGCTTCCGCGAAGGGCCGTGGTGCACGGCGGCGTCTCCGGTGGGAGCAGCCGCACACGGTGTCCGGCGCTCCGTTTTTCACCACCAGTGGTGGGCGCCTTTGGACCGATCGCGTCCTCGCTTCGGCGAGGCCGCGGGGAAGCCCTCCGTGCCATCGATCACCGGAGCCCCGAAGGGAAGAACACCGCGCCCGGCTTGTCGCCGGGAGAGCGGGCTCGCTCCCACTGGGGACCAACCGTTCGAAGCGACGACGTACGACCTCGCGTGAGCTCGATGCATCCGAGCGCCGGTGGACTTCGGTCTGGCTTCGGATCACCGAAAGAGCGCGCGCGCGGTCGTAGGACGTCTTGGGTGGGCGCAGCCGAGCCGCGGCGACGGTCACTTCACCTTTTGTCATATCCTCTGTCTGCTCATCGATGCGCGATCTGCTTCTATGGCGTCGACTGGATCCGGAGGCCGCCCCGGCGGCCGACGATGCAGAGCCGACGATCGAGCAGCTGTTGCGCGAGCTGTCCGCCCAGAGCCTGGCCGTGCGCGCGCCCGTGCTCGGGCGGGTCGTTCGCTTCATCGAGCGCGCCGGTCCCGTCCCGCGGGCCGCCGCCGTGCTCGCCTTGCGCGGGGCGACCGGGGTGCGAGCGTTCAAGACGATCGTCGCGCGTCTCGACGACGAAGACCCGACCGTCCGTGAGGCCGCCGTCACGGCTCTCGCCGAGTCGGCCGCGGGTCAGCCCGCGCGGTGGGCCCACGCGATCTTCCACCCCCGCACCGACGTCCGTGCGCTGGCGTTGCGGATCGGGGGCCCGGCGACGGCGAGTCACTACGGACTGTTTCTTCGGGCCGATCCCGACCCCGCCAACGCCGAGGCCGCTCGCGCCGCGCCGTGGCCCAAGCAACCGCTGCGTCTGGTCGTGGACTTTCACGCCCGCGGCCTGCTCGGCGCCGCGGAGGCGGCCCGCAAGCTCGGCGACACGGCGACCAACAACCTCCGCAACTTCTTGCGGGGCTCGTTGCGACGGTCGCCGCCCGCGGTCGCCGTCGTCGTCGATGCCCTCGAGGCCGGCCAAGTGCCGCCGGTCCCGGCCGAGCACGATGTCCTCGACCAGCTGATCCAGATCGCGATCGATGCTGGCCCGGACCACGAGTCGCTGGGCCGCGCGCTCGGGATGGCCGTGATGGGACACCACGACCGCGTGCTGCGGCGGCGGTGGGTCGCCGCGCTCGCGCCGCGCCTGCACGATCCTGCGTTGCCCGACGCCCTGCTCGAGATCGCGGCCGGCTGCCTGCCGGCTTGGTTGGGTGCCAAGGCGATCCCCGTGTCGGTACGCCGGCGAGCCGTCGAAGGCCTCGGGCGCTATCGCGACAACATCGGCGGGATCGCCAGACAGCTCGTGGAGAGCTTGCTCGACTCGGATCTGTCGCGTCGAGAGCCCGATGGCATCGACCTCAAGGTCATCGCGAGACTGGGCGCGCTGCTGCCGGAGCGACGCGTGCGTACGGTGACCGATCGCTTCGGTCACACGGCGATCCTCGAGGCGGCGATCGCCGACGCGACCGCGTGGCGAGCCGTCTGCGAGGGGCCGGAGGGCCTGGCGGAGTGGGTGCTCAAGTCGGCGCGCCGCTTCCGCGCCGACGCACTCCCCGAGCTGCGCGCGGTCGCACTGGCCACGTGGGTCGCGACCTCGGACAAGAAGAGGTACGACGCCGCGCTCTCCGATCTCGCGGGCAAGTCGTCGGGGACGGTGATCGTGGCGCTGACGCGCCTGGCCGACGCCGGCCTCGTGTCGCTGTCGGCCAAGAGCCTCGAGCGGTTGGCGGTGGACCTGGCCGCGAAGGTCGCGCCCAAGGAGCTGTGCGAGACGCTGCGCGAGCAGCTGCGTGTGAGCGCGGACCCCCCGTCGGAGATCGGGCTCACGCTCATCGTCCAGGTGGCGCGAAGACCCGCAGACGCCAGGATCCGCGCCGCGATGCCGCACTGGGACACGGACGAGCTGCGCCGGCTCGTCCGTTTCGCCGACGAGTACCGCGCGATCCGGCACGACAAGGAGAAGGTGATCGCGGAGTTTCTCGCCGACCACCTCGAGGCGGATCTCGCCGAGTGGGGCCGCCAGCTCGGGCGTCGCGTCGAGCTCGACCCGTCCGAGACCAGCCGCGCCAAGACCGACGCGTACCGCTTGAACAAGGCCGAGCGCGAGCGCATCGCGCTTTGCCCCGAGGCCGAGCTCAAGGCCGCGCTCGGCCCCGCCTTGGGTGCCCCCTGCCACGGGGTGGCCGAAGCACTGTCGCGACGTTTAGGGGCGCCGCGGCCCAACGTCTGGGCTTGCGTGGCGCTCATCGGCTCGGTCGACGGGCCCGCCGACGTTTCCGCGCAGCTCGATCGCTATCACCACGACGACACCGACTTCGCCGACGCCGTGCGCCGAGGGGTCGTCGCGACGTGGGAGTCCAACGTTTCACTGGGACCCTTTGGTCACGCGTGGTTGCATCGCTGGGAGACCCACGCGTTCACGTTGCTGCGCTGGTACGACGCATCCGAGGCGGGGGTCGTCGGTTGGCTGACGGCGTCGCTCGGGTTTCGCGGCGAGCTGGGCCGGCGCACGTGGTGGGAAGGCACCGCGTCGATCCTCGTGCTGCGCAGCTACCGGGAGGCCGACAAGCTCCGACAGATGCGCAGCCAAGCACTGGTGGAGCTGCTCGTCGAGCAACTCGACACGGAGGTGGGTTTGTTCGCCGCGCGCATGCTCGTGGCGTTGTCCCGTGTCGGTGCAATCCCCGTGATGGCGCCACCGCTGACGCAGCGCATCGAGGAGATCGCACCCGACGTCGATCCAGAGACGCGCGATCAGCTGTCGCGACTGGCCAAGCTCGACGGGATCCCGCAGCGAGGCGAGGCGGCGCGCCGACTGGTCCCGCGTGAGACCGACGAGGAGTTCGCGCGCATCAAGACGACGACCGACCTCGAGCTGCTCGAGATCGCGTGCGCCCTCGGGAGTCCGAGGTTCGTGCACGAGGCCGCGCTGCGGCTCATCGAGCTCGGGGCCGACGGACAAGCCCGGCTCGCGAGGCTGCTGGGGCGACGTCCGCGGGTGCGAAGCCTGCGGACGCTCATCGAGAGCATTCCGCTGTGGAGCGACGAAGCGGCGCTCGCCGTCGCGCGCGCGCTCTTCGACGACCCCGACGCCACCGCCGTGGAGCGCTTTCGCGTCGCGCTGTCGTTCGCCGAGCGCGGCGAGCCCGGGTGGATCGAGCGGGCGGTCGACGTCGTCGCGGCGCCGTCCGATCACGTGTGGTTCATGCGAGAGGACTGGATCGCGATGATCGCCCGCGTCGAGCACCTGCGCCCGGTGTGCTGCAAGCTCGCCGCCTGCGATCAGCCCCACGCGTACCGCCCGGCGGTGGCGTGGGTGCTCGAGCAAGCCCTCGACGACGAGCTGGCCGAGGCGCTGCGGGGCTTCCTCGACTGCGGCAGCGAGCGGCCGTTCAACGTGCGCAAGCATGCCGCCAAGCGCCTGCATGGACGCGGCGACGCCTTCGCGCTGCCGCTGGCGGTCGCGGCCGCCATCGACGAGACCGCCGAAGATCCTTCCTGGCTTCTGCAGGGCGCCGGACGCGGCGCGGCCGGCACGATCATGGACATCGTGCTGGACGCCGTCGAGCTGACCGGCAATCGCGTCTGGGCCGAGTCGCAGGCGGTCACGCTGATTCGGCTGCCACGGCTGGACCCGATGACGCGTCGGCAGTCGCTGCGCCGGATGCTGGTGGAGGCCAACACCGAGAGCGTGCGCAAGCAGGTCGTCGAGCTGATCGGGCCGAGCCTGGAGCGCGACGTCAAGCTCATGCGCGTGGCCGAGATCTTCGCGTGGGGCGTGCGACGCGGGCGGGAGCTGACCGGCCGAGTCTTTCGCGTGCACATGACCACGAAACGGCACGACCTGGGCTTTACGCGCTTCACCGCCAATCGTGTGTTCGTCTCGCCCTTGCCCGTGCTGACCGGGGCGCGACACGGCCGCGACGTCGTCGAGGCGCTGGTGCTGCACGAGCTCGGTCACCACATGTTCCACGCGACCGAAGACGACGCGACCGTGTGGCGCCGCGCGCAGAACGAAGGGCTGCATTCGCTGCTCAACCTCGTGGCCGACGAGCACCTCGAGCGAAACCTGCGGGCGATCGAGCCCGCCTACGGCGATCGGCTCAAGCGCCTGGCGGCCTACGCCTTTCAGCACTCCGAGCGTGAGACGCCGATCGAAAACCTGCTGACGATGCTGCTGGGAGCCACGCTGCCGGTGCTCAGCGCCCGTCCGCTCGGCGTGGCCTACAAGGAGACGTGCGTCGTGGTGCAGCGCGGGGCACTGTTGCGCGAGCTCGAGCGCATCGGCCAACCCTTCGCGCGCTTCGTTCGAGCGATGCGGATGGGTCTGGGCGACCGCCACGGGGATCCGGTGCTGCGCGAGGCCCTGGACCTGTTCAAGGGGGGCTTTCGCCACCACGACATGGAGGGCCTGTACCGCGTCACCAAGCGTCTGGCCGAGCTGTACGGCGGTGCGGCCGACCTCGCGCAGCAGTTCGGTGGGCACGAGGGGCTGGAGTGGGACGAGCGCTCGGGCACGATCCACGGCGAGGGCATCAACGACGAAGACGTCCAGCGCGAGGTCGAGCGGATCCTCGACCCGCGTCAGCTCAAGGCCGACCCGGACGCCAAGGGGCCGCCGGGCAAGCTCGCGGTCAACGTCAATCCCGATGCGCGGTTCGACCTCATCACGAACATCGAGCGTGTGCCCGCCGATCCCGAGGCGCACCGGCCGATCGCGATGGAGGTCCGCCGTGCCTCCGACCGCCTACGCGAATATCTGGCGCGCCTGGGGCTGGCGATGGTGCACGTGCGCGCGCGGCTGCGGGGTCGAGCGTTCGACCGCACCCGCACGCGGGCCGTGGTCACGCGCCGAGACCCGCGCATGCTCGTGGCGCGCGAGACTCGGGTCGAAAGCGACCTGTTCATCGGGATCGCGATCGACTGCTCGGGATCGATGCAGGTGGGCACGTCGATGGACAAGGCGCATCGATTCGGGGTGCTCATCGCCGAGGCGGTCAAGGGCCTGCCCGGGGTCGACGCGCGCTTCTTCGGCTTCACCGACCGGATCATCTACGACGCCGGCGACGCCCGGAACTGTGCGGTCACCTCGTTGCGCCCCGGAGGCGGCAACAACGATGCGGCGGCGCTGCACCACGTGGCGAAAGTCGCGATGAGCTCGCGTCGCAAGGCCAAGCTACTCGTGATGATCAGCGACGGTCTGCCGACGGAGTGCTCGGTGGCGGCCTTGCGCGCGCTGGTCCACGATCTGACGCGGCGGCGCGGCATCGTCTGCGCACAGGTGGCGGTGCGCCCCCTCGCCGAAGTCTGCTTCCCCCACCACATCGTCCTCTCCCAGGAGGACATCGAAACCTCGACCCGCCGATTCGGCGAGATCGTCAGCCGCCTCGTGCAGCAGGCGATGGGACGTTGACGGCCAAAGACTGCGACAGCGAGACACGTTCATGACGGGACAAAAATGGAAGACCGAGGACCTGCGCGTGGGACAGACCGCGGAGGCGACGTTTTGGCCCAACCCGGTGGAGGACTCGACCTTCAAGTTTCGGGCGACGCATCTGGACGGCCGTCGCGCTCCGAAGGTGGTGCTCAGTGCCGATCCGAAGATCGTCGCCGGCGTGCCCTGCGTGGTACGGGTGACCGGGATCCGAAAGCCGGAGCGCGACGATCGCGGTGCGATCGAGGTGGAGTACGTGGGCCCGGCGCCGTTTCGCCTCGAGGGGGTCTACCTCGACCCGATCGTGTCCAAGAAGCTGCAGGTGCTGCTCGAGAGCGGCCTCAACATCCTGCTCGACGGCCCACAGGGCTGCGGCAAGACGGTACTCGCCCGCTCGATCGCCGATGCGCTCGGTATGGAGTTCGTGTTCTTCAACTGCGGCGCCGTGGTCGAGGCCACCGACTTCTTCGCGACCATCCAGGTACGCGCGTCCGCGAGTGGCTCGCCCGTGACCGACTTCGTCAAGACCGACATCCTCGTCGCGCTCGAGGAGGCGGGGCAGGCTCGAGAGAAGCGCTACCTGGTGTTCCTCGACGAACTCAATCGTTGCCAAGAGAGCGCCCGCAACGCCCTGATGCCGGCGCTCGACAGCACGCGCAAGGTGTTCCATCCGATCGAGAACCGCTTCATCGAGATCCCCGACAACGTGCAGTTCATCGCTGCCGTCAACCGCGGCAGTGCCTTCACGGCGACGTTCGACATCGATGCCGCGCAGCTGGACCGCTTCGCGCCGTTGCAGATGGACTACTTGCCGCCCGCAGAAGAGGTCGAGCTCCTGTCGGGGCGCCATCCGGACCTGGCCAAGTCGCTGATCGAGGACATCGTCGCGATCGCCGACGCGGTGCGCCGCTCGCCGGACCTCATCGCGGGCCTGTCCGTGCGCGCCACCGAGGAGGTCTGCATCTACCTGCAGCACCCGATCATGATCGGTGACACGACACGCATGCTCCCGGAGGTGCTCAAGTCGAGCTTCTGTGGCCGCTTCGGCGGACGCTGGGACGACGTGGGGACCGACGCCGGCGGCGTGTGGGCGTTGGTGTCCAGGGTCCTGCGCGAACGAGGGAAGAAACCGGCCGAGGAGTGAGCGAGACGGCCGCGTGCGCGGCGGGGCGTGCTTCGCAGGCCGAGGGGGCGTCAAGCAGCCCTACGGACCAGCCCGTCGCACGGCGTCGTAGACCCCGCCCGCGTCGAGCAGCTGCACGTCGAGCGCACCGAAGCCGATGAGCGTGCCCACGGGCACGCGGGTACGCACTCCGTTCTCGAGGGCCCTGCCGGCGACCGACGTGCCGTTCGACGAGCGATCGACCAGCTCGACCGCCGTGGGGTCGCCGGTCAAGAAGATGTGGGCGTGCAGCTTCGAGATGAAGCCGAGCTTGAGCACGATGTCGCAGTAGTTGGTGCGACCGATGCTGATCCTGTCCGGGAAGGTCTCCACGCGCTTGCGGACGGGCGCGACCATCCACTGGTCGGCCCACTCGCCGAGCAGCTTGGCGCGCTTTTCGTCCGACGACAGGATCATGCGCATGCTGTCCAGGGAGAAGCGCTCCGTGTCGAAGTGCTGCCCGGTGTCGTCGAGGGGCTCGGCTTCTTCGCCCAGCGGACGCTTGAGCAAGTACAGCCCGGCGTGTTCGGCCACGAAGGCCTCGCGCGACATTCGGCGCGCCGCATCGATGTAGGCCGAGCCCGCGTCCATCCGGGAGAGCCTAGCACCCGTCGGCGGCCTCAGAAGGACGAGCCGGGCTGCTCGAGGAACTCTTCCTCCTCGGCGGTGGATTCGCGGCCGAGGAGGGCGTTTCGGTGGGGGAAGCGGCCGAAGCGGTCGACGATGTCGCGGTGACGCACTGCGTAGTCGAGCGTGTTCTCGGCGATCCCGCGCAGCGCAGCCGTGGGCGCGTCGGCGACGAGCTGCTCGAACAGGCGCACGCAATGCGCCTGGCCGTCGCTCGTCTCGGTGTGCATCAGCGGCATGTACAAAAACAGCTTCTCGAAGAACGCCAGCGCTGCGTCTTCGCCGTGGGCGAGGGCCTCACGGACGAGACGGACGGCACGCTCGTCGTGGGCGTACATCTTCCCCGTGCCGCGATGGATGTTGCGCGAGAACTGGTCGAGCACGATCACCAGTGCGAGACGGCCCTGCGGGGTCTTGGTCCATGCGTCGAGCTCTCCTCGACCGGCAGCCTCGAGCGTGTCGCCGAAGCGCTCGGTGATCTCCGCGTCGGTCTCGGGGGCGTGTCCCCACCACAGCGGCCTCTTCGCCTCGTTGATGGATGCGTCGTCACGGTCGCCGTCGCCGAACCAAAACGCCAACACGTGCTGCACGGTCACCATGCGGGCAACCCTGCCATGGCGAACCCACGATCCGACAGCAACCGAATCGGTCGGGGCACGGCCGAGCGTGTCCCGTTTTGGGGCGCAAGCGCCCCGAAACGGCGTATAGAGCCCGACCGATACACAATACGGCGGGTTTTCGCGTCGTTTTTTTTGTGGCCGCTCGCGTTTCTGCGACGTTGCCGGCGTGCACGAGGCACTGGCTACGCGCCCCCTGGAGGCCCCCCGCGACACGCTCTCGTGGCGCTGGTTCGGGATCGACTGGCGCCAGCACCTTCCTTGGGACACCGGCGATCTCACGATCGCCTACGGCACCCACGAAGACGCCCTCCCGTTCATTCGCGACCACTACCCCGCGATCTTCGGACCCAACGCCGAAGGTTGGACCGCGGAACCCTTCACGCCCGCCAAGCTCCGCTTCCTCCAGGAGTCGGACGTATTCGTCGTACGCGATCGCCAACGCGTCGCCGGCATCGCCCTCGGCAACCCGCTGGACTGGAGCTCGTACTACATCCGGTCGCTGGCACTGCTGCCGGAGTACCGCGGCCGCGGAGTTCCGAGACAACTCCTGCGACGTCTCGCGCCGGTTCTCCGGCATGCCGGCGTCACGCGGATCGAAACCGACGTGGCTCCCGGGAATCGAGACTCGACACTCACCCACGAGCTACTCGGCTTCGTCGCCACCGGAATGAACAACCACGATCGTTGGGGTTCGCTCCTTCGATTCACCGGTTACCTCACCGACGAGGCTGAACAGACCCATCGGAGGATGTTCTGCGCCAGCGGAAAGCCCCATCGCCGGCGTAGTTTGGTTGCTGGGGCAGGGAGGGACTCGTTGCCATGAAGAAGTACGCACTTGGTTGCCTGTAGGGAGCAGTGAATCAATGATTGCCGACATCCTCAAGACCACCGTCGAGCAGCTCGCGCTCGAATCCTGTCGATCGAATCGCCTTTGGCAGTACGCCATGGACGGCCGAGCGACTCCTCGGATGGTTGCTTCGTACCTTCGGAGCCTGGAGTACATGGTCGGCAGTACGGGTTCTTGCCTCACGAGGGCGCGGGCTTCTGCCCGCGTCCTCGGTAAGTCCGATCTCGAGCAGTTCTTCGCGCACAAGCTCGCGGAGGAGCTCGGACATGACGAATGGGCGAGGGGTGACATCGAGGTTCTCGCCGCTTCACGCGGAGGCCTCGTGAGCGATGCGGTCCCCGGCATCATCGGCCTGATCGACTTCACGAAGGAAACGATCGATCGAGATCCCGAGCTGTACCTCGCGTACATGTTCTGGGCCGAGTACATGACGACGCTCGTCGGCGGCGAGTTTTGCCGGGCCTTGGTCCAGCGCTGTGGAGTGCCACGAGACGCGCTCACCTGTGTCGAACGCCACGTCGAGCTCGACGCCGAGCACGCGGATGACGAGATGGACGCTATCGATCGACTCGTGTGCGACCCGCGAAAGGTCGACGCGATGCGCAAGGTGGTGATCGAAGCGGCCGGGCTCTTCGACCAAGCCTGCGCACAGATGGTCGAGTCGGACCTGCCGTCCAGCAGACTTGCGAGCTGAGTATGGGGTGTCTCCAACTCTGGGACGGGTGGTCGATCGTGGAGACGATCGAGGATGTCGTACGGCCGTGCGGGCTCGTCGTCGCCAGGTTCGGAGTGACCGCACGCTCTGACGATGGCGTGCTGGTCTGCGGTTCGGCCGCGGCGACGAGCGGTGACGTCGCGGCGAGGGGACATGGCGAGCTTCGGGAGAGAGCGGCCATCATCGACGCGCTGCGTGTGCCGACCGATACCGTGACGCTCGTCGACCGCGAGCATCGAACGCGTACCGTCGCCGACTGGGCAACGGTCTACCCGGAGTCCCCAACGCCCGGGCATTGGGGCTACTCGAAGTCCAATGGCGTCGCGCTCTCCACGACCTGGTCCGGAGCATGCGACCGGGCGGCGACGGAGCTGATCGAGCGAGACCGCGTTCTGCGCTCCTGGTTTGGCCTCCCGGGTGCGCCTTCGAGGAGAACGCTCTCGACGCGAGACAGCGGTCGACTGCCCGGCTACGAGTGGAAGTACCTCGAGCTCGTCGATGAAGGGTCCGAGACCCACGTCGTTGTCGTCGTCGGCTTCCCGCAAGTGGAAGGCCTACCGCTCGTCCGAGGCTTTGGTGCAGGTGCCTCGGCGCGCGAGGCTGCCGAGAGAGCGGATCAGGAGTGTCTTCAGTCGATCGGCTTCTTGGGCGCCTCGGACGTGCCCGAAGACGAGCCGGCCGTGGCACCCAATCCCACGTATCACCTCGACGCGTACCTCTGGCCCGGCGCTGTCGTGTCGTTGCGTCGCTGGATGGATCCGAGCACGGATGCGCTGCGACGGCCGGCTGTGCGTCGAGAGCTTCTCCGTCGAGAAGCGATTGCGTACGTCGACATCACGCCCAAGCCCCTCGAAGGAGCCGCCTTCGTCGCCAAGGCGGTGTGCGTGGACGCGGTACCGCTCGTCTTCGGTGACTCGCATCCGGATCTGCTGGGCCCACAGGTTGGCGTACCCGTACATCCGCTCGCGTAGGGGACAGGATCCGAGCGGCCACACGAGTCGCGGCGGCAGCGCGCGTGCTCCGTGGTAACAACTGGGGGCATGCTCGACGCACCGCCGGTCATTGAGGGCTTGGCGTTCGAGGGTGAGCTCGGCCGCGGGGCGCACTCCATCGTGTATCGGGCGCGTAGAGGCGACAGATCGTGCGCTGTGAAGGTCGCCCGCAGCGGCGCACGTCATGGTCGGTGGTTTCGGCGTGAAGCCGCAGCATTGGCCCGTGTGCGGCATACTGGCGTGCCGGGCGTGCTCGAGGTCGGGGAGGTGGATGGGCGTCCGTACCTCGCGATGGAGCTGATTCCCGGGCCGACGCTGGCGGAAGTCACATCGCGCGCCAGGTTAGAGGGGAGTCACGCGCTGGAGCTCGCGATTCGGCTCGCAGACATCGGTGTCGCCATCCATTCACGCGGCCTGATTCACCGGGACATCAAGCCCAAGAACATCGTTGTTAGCGCCGGCAGGGGGACCGCCCTCGTCGACTTCGGCCTTGCGACCCAGACGCTCCCGTTCGTGGACGGCATGGCGGCTGGGACCACGAGCTATGCTGCTCCGGAGCAGCTCGTATCGCCGCATCTCGTGGATGGGCGCGCGGACCTGTACGCGATAGGCCGAGTCCTCGAGGACTGCTGCGACCTGGATTCCGTAAAGGGGCTCCGCGGTGTCGTGGCGCGCTTGCTCTTGGGAGACCCCGCGAGTCGTTTTCAGAGTGCAGAGGAGTTGCGCGCGGACCTCGTCGGCCTTCGCGAGGGTCGACGGAAGATGCACCGCGTCGGGCCCCAGCGCCGCAGCGGAGCCGAGTTGGTGGGACGACGGTCCGAGCTTCGTCGGCTGGAGAGCGCGTGGGAGAACGCGACGCGGGGGAGCGGATCGGTCTTCCTCGTCGAGGGCCCACCAGGCGGGGGCAAGACACGGCTGCTCGACGAGCTTGCCCTCGTCGTTTCCGCATCGGGACAGCGGATCTGCCTGCGCGCGGGCGGCGGAAGCCCAGTGCCGGTTGCCGCCGTGAGGAGGCTCTTCGAGGACTATGTCCGGATGGTGTCCGACTTGCCTCGCGAGGCGCGAGGTCCGTGGAAAGACATGCTCGCCGACTCGGTGCCCGAAGGTGCGCGCGGCGAGTTGGCCGCGATCGCTCCGATGCTCGTCGAGTTCTTGTCGTGGGGAGCATCCGAGAAGGAAAGGACGGTCCCAGCCAGCGGACCGCTCGACCCGGAGTCGCTGGCCGAGATGGCGGCGCAAACGATCCTGCGTTTGGCGTCTCGAATCGGAGGTCTCGCCATCGTGGTCGACGACATCCAGTGGCTCGACCCGGTGAGTCGCGAGATCCTGGTTCGACTGGCCCTGACCGCCGCGTCGTCGCACGTCCTGGTCGTAGTAGCTGCGCGATCGGATGCTCGAAGTCTTCCGCCGATGCAGCGTTTCGCTCGTGCGCTTGGTGCCTCGAGACTCACGGTGCTGAGTGTGCGCCCGCTCGACGAGGACGGTCTTCACGACCTGATCGCGTCCTATCTCGGCGTCGATACCGCGGCACGCGACCTCGTCGCGCGCGTCGCAGGTCTTTGTGACGGCACCCCGTTGAGCGCGCTGGACATGATCAGTGCGCTCGTCGACAGCGGGGCGCTGCGACCTCACTGGGGTACGTGGGAGTTCGATCTTGGCCGCTCGCGGCAACTCGAGCTGCCGCCCGGCTCTCTCGCACACCTCGCCCGACGGCTCCGCGACACGCCGGCTGCGACCGTTCGCGTTCTCCAGGTGGCTGCGGTCATCGGCGTGAGGTTCGATCTCGATCTGTTGGCCGACGTGCTGGAGGTCGCAGCTGACGACGTCCGTGTCGCGATCTCCGAGGCTGCCCGTGCCGGAGTCGTCGAGTTCGACCAAGACGAGTCTCCACGTTTCGTGCACGACACGCTTCGCGAGGCGCTGCTCGAGCGGATGACACCGGACCAACGGGCCGAGTCTCATCGGGCAGTGGCGCGGGTGCTCGCGGCCGGACCCGCAGACCAGGCCGCGAGCTTGTTCAGCGTGGTCGAGCACCTTCGGCGGGGAGGTTCGTTGGAGGACCCGGCCCACGCGTATGAACTCGGATACGCCGCGGCTCAGACAGCGGCCGCGGCGACCGACCACGAGACCGGTCTCGCGTGCTTCGAGCTGGCAGAACGCGCCGCGAACGATGCGGATATCGAACTCGATCTCGAGTTCTTGACTCGAGTTGCCGAGAGTCACATCGCCGTGGGGGCACACGAGGATAGTTTGGCCAAGCTGCGTCGCGCGTTGGACCTCTCGCGTGGCCTCGACCGGGGCCGCGTGCTGTCACGAATCGCCTGGGTCTACGGTCGTCTCGGCGATCCCGAACGTGCCTGGAAGGCTCTGGACGACGCCTTCGTACTGGCAGGCGCGCAGCTGCCCCGGGAGCACATTCGGAGCTTCGCGACGACTCTTGCCGACGGTGGCCGTCTCGCGCTGGGGGCCAGCGGTCGGCGCGCGGAGACTGAAGACGAACGTCGTCGCATCGAGCTGCTGTGCGAACTCCACTATCAAAACGCAAGGCTCGGCGTCGAGGGAGAGAAACCGCTCCGTCTCATCCAGAGTTCCGTTTCGATGCTGCGGTGCGCCGAGCAACTCGGACCTTCTTCACAGCTGGTCCGTGCCAGTGCCGGCTTCGGTGCCTTCAGCGCGGTACTGGGCCGCCACAAGGCCGGACGACGACACATCGCTCGGGCACTGGAGGGGGCGCGAGCGTTGGCCGATCCCGTACTGATAGCGGACGCGATCAAACACGCGATCCTTCTGGAGTATTGGACGGGAAAGACCGAGCGGGCGACGCAGCTGACCGAGGAACTGTTCGAGAACTACGGTGCGTGGATCGAGGTGAGTGACTACCTGCAACTGGCGGCGAGCGCTCGCAGCATCGAGTCTACGCGTGGTCGTCCAGAACGGGCGTTGCGCTGGATGGAGCTCGCGCTCGATCGTGTTCGTCGGCACGGCCGTGTGCCGAGGATGTTCGGTCCGACGGTGGTGCGTCCGCTGACGGCCGCTTGCTCGACGGCAGGACGTGACGAGGTCCGCCAAGCCTTGCTGGCCGAGCTCGAGATCGGGGATACGCAAGAGGCCGGGACCTTCGCGCTGCTCTACGACTGGGGCCCGCGGGCGCTGACAATATTGAATCAGGAGGCGTTCGGCGAGGAGCTCACGACGCTCATCGCGGAGTTCGAGGCGACGCGGCCGGACCCGAAGCGCGCTCACCTACTCGTCGTCGAGTACTACTATTGTGTCGCGTATGCGTTCGCCGCTCAGTGCCAGGTTCTCGCGCGCCCAGAGCGAGCCCTGATCGAACGACTGGATGCGGCCATCGCGAACCTTCGCAGCGCGGCCCGATTCGACGTTCTCAAAACCCACCTGTACGCCCTCGAGGGCGACCAGCTTCGTCTCCAGGGCAACTTCAAGAAGGCGCGGGCGCGGCTCGCCAAGGCGCGGGCGCTGGCGGAGAAGGAGCTCGTGCCGTGGGTGTTGTACGAGGTGGCGCGGTGTGAGGCGCGGATGTTGCGGGCCGAGGGGCGGGAGGAGGCGGCGCGGGAGCGAGCGCGCGTGGCGGCCGTGCATGCGCACACGCATGGCGCGGCGCGGCGGCTCGCGTCGGTCGAGCGGGAGTTCGGGCTCGAGCCGCTCGGCGGGGCGGGGTCGAGTGTCGTCGGCAGCTCGTTGTCGGCGTCGGCGTCACATCGCAACTTGCAGCTCAGCGCGTTGGTCAAGGTCGTCAATGCGGCGGCGCAGGAGCAGCGACTGGAGCCGCAGGCGAAGACGGTGCTCGACGAGATGCTCAAGGTCGTCGGGGTCGATCGTGGGATCCTGCTGTTCGAGCGCGGTGAGCCCGATTCGGCGCGACTGTTGACGGCGCGGACCCGCAGCGGAGACGATTGGGACCCCTCGGCCGAGGGGTACCCGCGACTGCTCAAGCAGGTTTGCGATCAAGGCCGGCCGATCGCACCGGGAGACGACGCGGTGCTGGCGGAGAGCTCGGGGCCGTTCGATACGCAGCGTTTGATCGCGGCGCCGCTGTTCGTGCAGTCGGAGGTCGTGGGAGCCCTGATCCTGCAGCGTGGACCCTCGGAGACGCGATTCACCAGCAGCGACGTCGAGCTCGTCGCGGCGCTGACCCCTCAGGTGCCGATCGCTCTGGAGCTGGCGCGACTGCTCGAAGAGCGCGAGCGACTGCAAGAGACGCTGCGGCAGGCGCAGAAGATGGAAGGCGTGGGCCAGCTCGCCAGCGGCATCGCGCACGACTTCAACAACATGCTCACGGCGATCATGTCGTCGGTCGACGCCCTCGGCGGCGGTGAGACCCTCAGCCCCCCGCAGCAGCAGGCGCTCGAAGTGGTGCGCGACTCGGCCGAGCGGGCACGGCAGTTGACCAGCCAGCTGCTGTCGTTCTCACGGCGGCAGGTCCTCGACATGACCACGCTCGACGTGGGCGTCGCGATCGAGCGCGTGCTGCCCATGCTGCAGCGCATGCTGGGCGCCGAGATCGACGTGCACCTGCAGCGGCGCAGCGGAGCCCAGTTCGCGGAGACGGATCGCTCTTCGCTCGAGAACATGATCGTCAACCTCGCCGTCAACGCACGCGACGCGATGCCCGACGGCGGCACCCTCGAAATCATCGTCGACGACTTGGACGTGGACGAGAGCGTCGTCGCGCAGGGCGCCTCGCGTACCGGGCGGCACGTTCGGATCCGCGTTCGCGACACGGGCTCCGGGATGCCCCCGGAGATCGTGGACAAGGTGTTCGAGCCGTTCTTCACCACCAAGCCCGTCGGCTCCGGCACCGGACTCGGTCTCGCGTCGGCGTACGGGTTCATCAAGCAGTGTGGTGGTCACATCGAGGTCGAGTCCGAGGTCGGCCGCGGCACGACCTTCACCATTCTCCTGCCCGCGGCCGTCGCACCGTCGCGCGTCTCCGGTCCACGCCCGGTCGCTCCCGTCCGCGCGGTCCAGTCGGGGCTGACGGTGCTCGTCGTCGAGGACGAGGGACTGGTGCGGCGCGCGACCCAGGCGAGTCTCGAGCGCGAAGGCTACGTCGTGCGCTTCGCCGAGCACGGCGAGGAAGCGCTGCAGATGCTCGCGGCGGGCGAGAAGGTCGATCTCATCATCACGGACGTCATGATGCCGACGATGGACGGCCCCACGTTCGTGCACAACCTCGACGAAGCCGGGTACACGGTGCCGGTCTTGCTCGTGTCCGGCTACGCCGATCCGTCCGTGATCGGGAGGCTGGACCCCCGCGCCCCGGTGGCCTTCCTCGCCAAGCCCTACAGCCGCGAGGAACTCGTCGTGCAGCTGCAGGAGCTCGTGGCCCGCGGTCGCGTCGCGTCGTGATCACTTCTTGCGATGGCGCATCAGTCCCTCTTGCGCCGTCGAAGCGACCAGCACGCCCTCGCGCGTGAAGAACTGCCCCCTCACTAGCCCACGCGCGCCCGAGGCGGACGGGCTGTCGACCGCGTACAGCAACCAGTCGTCCATGCGAAACGGTCGGTGAAACCACATCGAGTGGTCGAGGCTGGCGACCTGCATGCCCGGTGTCAGCCACGACACGCCGTGGGGCTGCATCGCCGTGGTCAGGAAGTGAAAGTCGGACGCGTACGCCAGCAGGTACTGGTGCACGGCGAGGTCGTCGGGGAGCTCGCCCGCGGCGCGAAACCACACGGCGCGGTAGGGCGGGCGGACCTTCGGCGCCGCCGGGTTGTACAGCTCCTGCGGGCGTACCTCGATCGGGCGGTCCGCGGTCGCGCGTTGCCGCAGGGGCTCGGGAATCTTGTCGGCGTACTGCCGCCAGTAGGCGAGCTCGCTCTGGAGCTCGTCCGGATCCGGTGCGGCCGGGCGATCGGCTTGGTGCTCGTAGCCGTCCTCGTTGACCTGAAACGACGCGCCGAGGCTGAAGATCGCCTTGCCGCTCTGGATCGCGACGACCCGCCGAGTGGTGAAGCTCTTGCCG
Organism: uncultured Pseudomonadota bacterium; assembly: GCA_937896535.1. Classification (GTDB taxonomy): domain Bacteria; phylum Myxococcota_A; class Polyangia; order Nannocystales; family Nannocystaceae; genus CALBMM01. Next base: position 47,703 of record CALBMM010000072.1, on the reverse strand, counting down.
TCGCGAATGCAGTCCACGTCGTAGACGATCGGTTTGCGCGCATCGCCGACGCGCAGGAAGTAGCCGTGCATCGAGTGCACGAACCGGTCGGTCGGCACGGTCTGCCGGGCCGCGGAGAGGGCTTGGCCGAGCACCTGGCCTCCGAAGACGTTGCCCCAGCCCAGGTCCTGGCTCTGGCCGCGAAAGATGTTCTGCTCGATGGGCTCGAGGCGAAGCAGGTCGAGCAGGTCGGTGAGGACTTGGGTCATGAGGTCTCGGCGACTACCTTCTTCGGACGATCGCACGCGTGCGCCAGCGAGGGAACCTTGGCGGTCCGGGGGCGACGGTGCTATCGCGTGACCCATGCGACGTCGCGTGTCCTCGGTCGTCGTCGCGCTCGCGGCGCTCGGCTCGTGTGGGTCGCCGCCGTCGGAGCACACGCGTGACGAGACGATTCGTGCGCAGGTGTGCGACGGGGGAGCGACGACATGGGGCGTGCCGGCGTACGATGCTCTGTACGCGCTCGCCTCCGAAGACGGCCGCGCATGGGTCTTCACGGAGAACCCGCGCGAAGGCGTCGACGTCGACCACGCGCGCGCGCTCGTCGACGCGGCCCTGCAGCAAGACCCGGCGACCCTGCAAATTCGCCCGCGGCTGATCCTGCAGCACGACGTGTGGGGCCTGCACGAACGCTTGACCTCCGGCGTGTCGTCCGAGCTCGCGCTCGACGAGCTCGCGAGGCAGGTGGCCGCCCTCGAGCGTCGCCTTGCGCTCCCCGCCGACGAGATCCCCATGGCCGCCGCGATGCCCGATGAGGTTCGCGTGCGACTGCCGGCCGAGCTCGGGTGGCGTGAGGTCGCCTCGGAGATGCCGGTGCTGTCGCACGAGTCCGCGTTCGGTCTACGCCGGATCTTTCGCGTCGCACTGCGCTCGGACGGGGACGAGGTCGCCCTGTTCTCGCAGCTCGTCGTCCGCGACGACGCCGGGCGCGCGCGGCAGACCGCGCTCACCGGCGAGCTCGAGGTGCTGACGATGAAGGACGCCGAGGTCGTGGGCGCGCGCGTGTTCGAGCTGAACCGTCGCGCCGTGGGCTGCGGGGCGGGCGACGTGCTCGTCCCGGTCGACGTGGTCGAGACCGTGCCCGTGCACGCCGCCGATCGCTACTTCGGTCGCTTCGATCGCCCCATGCGCGTCGACGAGCTGCCTTGCCTGCAGTGTCACCACGACCCGCACATGGGCTCGCTTCCGACCGAGGCGTTGGCCCCGAGCTGGCGGTGGCAAGCGTTGCTGGACCAGACCAGCGCGCCGCTGCCGTCGGCCGCCGCGGCCGGTTGAGAGGACCGAACCGACTTGACCCAGATCCAGCGCTCCGCTCGCGCGCCGGTGCTATCGTGAGCACCGTGAATTTCATGGCTTGTGTACTGCGACGGTGGGGACTGCTCGCGCCTTTGATCGTCGTCGCATGCGGTGACGATGCCGTGGGCACCGGTGACACCACCACCGGCGGCTCGACGGGCACGACCGGCAGTGATGGCGCCGACACCACCGGCGACGTCGGCGCGGACACCACGGACGCATCGGCGTCGGCTTCGGGCGATACCGACACCGGCGTCGACCCGGACTCGACCGGCGTCGCCGCCGAGTGCACGGTCGACGACGATTGCAACGACGGGAACGCGTGTACCGAGGACGACTGCGACGGTGGCGTGTGCACGGTCAGCGAAGCGGTCGAGAGTCTGGCGTGTCGGCCCCAGATCGACGTCGATTTCCCGCCGCGCGGCGCCACTCTCGAAGATGCGAGCCCGGTCGTCACCGTCACCGGCACCGTGACGAGCCCGGCCGCCCCGATCGCCACGTTCCGGATCAACGGCGAGGACGTGCCGGTGCGCGCCGATGGATCGTTCTCCCACGACGTCACCGCGACGTCGGGAGGCAACATCTTGCTGCTGGAGACGGTCGACGAGCTCGATGTGCCGCGGCGTAGGGTGCAGTCGTTTCTGTGGTCGACCGACTACCGCTCGCCGACCACCCCGACTGCCGGGATCACCACGCAGGGGCTCGAGGTCTACCTCGATCAGGACACCCTCGACGACGGCAACGCCTCGCTGCCGGCCGACGACATGGCCACGCTGATGTCGCTGGCGATCGGAAACATCGACATCGAGCAGTTCGTCGATCCCAGCACCCCGATCGCGTCGAACGTCTCGAACACCGGCTACAACGTCTATCTGACCAACATCGCGTACGTCGACTCCGACACGTCGGTGGCCGCGATCGACGGGGGCGTGCACGTCACCGCCTCGCTCAACAACGTGACCGGCACGCTGGTCTACGACTGCACCAGCTCGTTCTGCTCGATCACCGGCGACAGCACCGGCGGGATGTCGGTGGCGGCGATCGTGGCCGAGGCCGACCTGCTGGTGTCGGTCAACGCCAGCCACCAGCTCGTCGTCACCACGTCCGGCACCACGACGTCGTTCAACGGCCTGACGATCACCACCGGCAACGGTGCGCTCGACTTCCTCGTCGCGCTGGTGCAGCCGTTCCTGCTCGGCGGCATCATCTCCGACATCGAGGACGAGCTCTCGGCGCAGATCGACGCGCTCGTCGGTCCGGCGCTGTCGCAGGCGATCGGCGGGCTGGCGCCCAATGCCCCGCTCGTGTTTCCCAACCTGGCCAATCCGGCGGCACCGATCGCGGTGAATCTGGTGACCGACTTTCAGAGCACCGACTTCCACGACGGCGTCGCACCGCCGGCCGGTTCGCCCCCACAGGGCGGGTTGGTCACGCTGCGGGGGGGCGGCTACACCGTCAGCCCCATGGCGCCGTACCTCAATCTCGGCGCTCCGGATCGCGACGGTTGCGGCACCGGCGGACCCGACCTGCAGATGCCCCGCAGCGATCCGTTCGAGCTGGGCCTGACCGACGACATGCTCAACTCTCTGCTGTTTTCGGCGTGGCGCGGAGGCCTGCTCGAGTTCGACATGCCCTCGTCGCTGCTGCCGGCCGGTGGCTTGGTGACCGATCTCGATCTGCACGTCAGCGGGATGTTGGCGCCCACGGCCTCGGACTGTGCGGCCGACGGCCAGGCGCGCGTTCATGTCGGCGACGTGGGCATCGCGGGCAGCCTGACGCTGCAGGGCAACGCGGTCACGTTCGAGGCGTGGTCGAGCCTGACGGCTGGCCTGCAGTACACGCCCACGGCGTCCGGTGTCGCGATCTCGCTGTCGGAGATCGAGACCGTCGAGACGGAGCTGACGGTGGGCGAGGACTCGTCGCTCGGGGTCGAGGAGTTGCTGCGCTTCACGTTGGAGCAGGAGCTCGTCGACGGCTTGATCGGCGCGATCTCGGCCGGCGGTCTGGGCGAGGTGAACCTGCCGAGCGTGGATCTATCGGCGACGCTGGGACTGCCGGCCGGGACCGCGGTCATCCAGATCTCGACCACGAGCGCGACCCGCCATCCCGGCGGCGTGGTGATCGGCGGCGAGCTGTAGCGGCTCGTTGCTACTCGAGTACCGACGCCAGCTTGGCCGACAGCGCGTAGATGTCGAAGGGCTTTTCGATGAAGCCCTGCGCCCCGAGATCGAGCACCGCTTGCGCGGCGGCGTTGTGCGCGTGGCCGGTCGCGATCAGGACCCGCACGCCGGCATCGATCTCGCGCAGCGCCAAGTACGTCTCGCGACCGTCGAGCCCGGGCATGCGCAGGTCCAGCAGCACCGCCGCGAACCCGGTCGGATCGCCGCCGTAGGTCTGCACCGCCGACAGTCCGTCGGCCGCTTCGCTGACCTGGTAGCCGAGCACTTCCAGAGCGCGCCGCGCCGCGCGGCGGACCGCGGACTCGTCGTCGACGACCAAGATCCGGCCTCGACCTCCGACCATCCGCTCGGGGGCCGCAGGGGCGGCGCGCGAGGACTCGAACTCGCCCGGCGTCGCGGGAAGCGTCACGCGGAACAGCGCGCCCGGAGCAGGGGTGTCGACGAGCTCGATACGCCCCGCGTGTGCGTCGACGATGCCGTACGCGGTCGCGAGTCCGAGCCCGGTTCCACGCGTCGGTCCGTCGGTCTTCGTGGTGAAGTAGGGGTCGAACACGCGGTGGCGAATCGAGTCGTCGACGCCCGGACCGTCGTCGCGAACCTCGAGCACCACGTTGTCACCATCGTCGCGCGTGGACACCTGGATCCGCCCGGTGTCGCCGACCGCGTCGCGCGCGTTCAACAGCAGGTTCATCACCACCTGCTCCAGCCGGGCCCGGTCGCCGCGCACGGCACGGCGGGCTCCCTTCTGCGGTTCGACGCGGACGTTGTCGCCGATCGCCCGCTGGGCCAGCGACAGCACCGAGTCGACTACCGAGTCGATCGCGATCGGCTCGGCCAGGTTCACGCCGCGTCCGGCGAAGCCGAGCAGAGACCGCGTCAACTCGCTGGCCCGGCTGACACTGTCGCAGATCATCTGCAGGTCCTCGCGACGCTGGTCGTCCGTCTCCGTCGATCGCAGCATCGAGGCCATCGCGAGCACGACACCGAGCAGGTTGTTGAAGTCGTGCGCGATCCCGCCGGCGAGCGTTCCGATCGACTCCATCCGCTGTGCCGCCTGGACCTTGCGATCGCTCTCGGCCTTGTCGCGCTCGGCGACGACTTCTCGCGAGATGTCGATGAAGCCGATCACCACGTGCGAGACGTCGTCGCCGGCGAAGACCGGACGGGCGTAGGCGCGGACGTAGACCTTGCGGCCGTCGGTGCGGTGGATGACGATGTCGTCGATCATCACCGTCTTGCGCTGCGTCAGCGCACGCACGAACGGCATCTGCGACTCGGGATAGGGCCGCCCGTCGCGCGTGTGGATCCCGTAGGGTTGGGCGTACTCGCCTGCGGCCACGTCGTCGCGCGCGGCCATGCCCATGATCTCCTTGAACGGCTCGTTGGCGTAGACGAACTCGCCGTTGGGGGCACGCGCGACCCAGATCCCGACCGGCAGCACGTCCGCGATGCCAGCCACGATCTCCTCGTCGGTGACGTCGGGGTCGACCGAGACTTCGAGAAGGTCCGGCGCGATCGCGGGGACGCCGTCATCGTCGAGCTCGAGCCGATGCTCGGACACGACGGCAGTGCGCGGGAGGTCACCGTACAGGTGGGGGAACGGCTCGTCGCCGCGCGAGAGCTCCCAGCGCAGCGCGCCTTCGGGGAGCAGATCGGTCTGCACCCCGAGCAGCCACAGGTCGGCCTGCCCGCGGTAGTGCTTGGCCGCGGTCTGCTGAACCTGCTGCGCGGTCGACAGGTGGATGAACCCGTCGGACGCGTCGACCGCCGACCGCGGCAGGGTGCCGTGGCGCCGGCACGCGTCCCAGTCGGCGGTCGGACAGAGTTTGTAGACGATCGTCACTCAGCCGGTGCGCTGGATGATGTGGTAGCCGAACGGGGTCTCGACGATGCCGCTCGTCTCGCCGACCTGCATGCCGAACGCCGCCTCCTCGAAGGGGCCGACCATCATGCCGCGGCCGAAGCTGCCGAGGTCGCCGCCCTTGGCCGACGACGGGCAGTCGGAGTGCTGCCGGGCGAGGTCGGCAAAGCTGGCGCCGCCTTGCAGCTGCGACTGGATCTGCTGGATCTGCTGCTGGGCATCGGCCTGCGACCGCGTGGCGGTGGAGCGCATCGAGCCCTGGTACATGAGCAGAATGTGGGAGGCGCGAACCTGATCGGACATGGGGCGCGAGGATAGCGAACGATCGCGTCACCCGGCGACCGCGGCCCCTCGACCGAGGCCGCCGCGGCCGAAGACGTGCGTCATGCCGGGTTTGGCGCCGTGACGCCGGCCAGGGGGTGCTCGAGCGACGCGCGTACCCGGTGCTCGCGCACCAGCGACCAGTAGCGACCACGCTGGCGCATCAGCTCCGCGTGCGTGCCTTGCTCGGCGATGTGTCCGTCCGCCACGACGACGATGAGGTCGGCACCTCGGATGGTCGAGAGGCGGTGGGCGATCACGAACGCGATGCGACCCGCGAGGACGGCGTCGATCCCGGCTTGGATCTCCCGCTCGGTCTCCGTGTCCACCGACGACGTGGCTTCGTCCATCACGAAGATCTGCGGATCCGACAGTACCGCGCGCGCCAGCGACACGAGCTGACGCTCCCCGGTCGAGAGCCGACTGCCGCCCTCGCCGACCTCCGTGTCGTAGCCCGCCGGGAGCCGCTCGATGAAGCGATGCGCGTGCACGAGCTCGGCCGCCTCCCGCACCTCTTCGTCGGTGGCGTCGAGCTTGCCGTAGCGGATATTGCTGGCGATCGTGCCGGAGAACAGGTGCGGCGTCTGCAGCACCACCCCCAGCTGCGACTGCAACCAGTGCAGACTGCGGTCGCGAATGTCCACGCCGTCGAGCTCGATCGCGCCGCTGCTGACCTCGTAGTAGCGCGCCAGCAAGCTGACGATCGTGCTCTTGCCGCCGCCGGTCGGCCCCACGAGGGCCACGGTCTGCCCCGCCCGCACGCGGAAGGTGCAATCGCGCAGGACGGGCTCGCCGGGCTTGTACGCAAAGCCCACGTGCTTGAACTCCACGGAGGTGATCTTCGCCGGCCCGCCGTCGGGCGCCAGGCCGTCTTCGACGGTCGCGCGTGCCAGCCGGGCCTCGACCTCGGGCGTGTCCACGATCGAAGGCTCCGTCTCCAGCAAGCCCTGCACCCGCTCCGCGGCGGCCTGCGCCGACTGCAAGAGCGTGAACTGGCGGGCCAGATCCTGGATCGGCATCGAGAAGAGCGTGGCGTACTGCATGAACGCCACGAGCGTGCCGAGCGACAGGCCGCCGCCCACGTCGATGCCGCCCTGCCACAGCGCCAGGCCCACGCCCACGCTGCCCAGCAGGATCACCAGCGGCAGGTACAGCGCCGACTGCAGCGCGTGTCGCATCGAGTACCGGAACATCGCCCCGGACTCCTCCTGAAACTCGTGCAGGTTGGCCTCTTCGCGTGCGAGCGTCTTGGTGGTGCGCACGCCGGCGATCGCCTCGTTGAAGGTCGCCGTGATCTGGGCGTTGGTCTTGCGGACCAACCGCGAGCTGTCGAGCATCAGCCGCTGAAACAGCAGGCTCACGCCGACCAGCGGTGGCACCACGAGCATCACGATCATCCCCAGTCCCGGATGCAGCCACAGCATGGCTGCACCGATCCCGATCAGGAGCGAGGAGCCCCACACCAGGTCCAGCAGGAACCACGGCAGCAGGCCCGAGACCTTGTCCGCGTCCGAGGTCAGGCGCGAGACGAGCCATCCCACCGGTCGCGTGTCGAAGTACGAAAACGACAGCTCCTGCAGTCGCGCGAAGCCGGCCGTTCGCAGGTCCCGCGCCACCCCGGTGGAAATCCGGCCGGCGAGCACGATGAAGCCCCAGATCGCCGTGGCGATCGTCACGAGCATGGCGGCGTACGCGAAGCCGTAGCCCCGCAGCGCCGAGAGGCCCACGCCCGCCTGCGCCTCGTCGATGAGCCGTGCGGTCAGCATGGGCAAGGTCGTGTCGATCGCCGCCACGACCAGCCCGAGGGCCGCCATGGCCCCGAAGTCGCGCCGATACGGCTTGGCGTGCACGAGCAGCCGACGCCACAGGCTCAGGTCGAGCTTGCGTCGTCGGTCGTCGACATCGTCGATGTATTCCGTGGTCATGAGGGCCTGCGTTCGGAGCCGGTGGGTTCGAGAGAGACGGCCTCGCCATCGCCGTCGTCGTCGCGGGACTGGATCTTCCACAGGCGCGCGTAGGGGCCCGCCTGCCGAAGCAGCGCGTCGTGGTCGCCCTCTTGCACGATGCGACCGTGCTCGAGGACGATGATGCGGTCGGCGAGCGCGACGGTGGACAGGCGGTGGGCGATGACGATCGTGGTGTGCGTGCCTCGCCGTGACGCGAGCGCGTCGAGGATCTGCCGCTCGGTACGCGTGTCGACGGCCGAGAGCGCGTCGTCGAGCACGAGCACCGAGGGGCGCTGCAGTAGCGCCCGCGCCAGCGCGACGCGCTGTCGCTGTCCGCCCGACAGCGTCACGCCACGCTCGCCGACCTTGGTGTCGTAGCCGTCGTCGAATCGCGAGATCGCCTCGTGGATGTCGGCCGTGCGCGCTGCCGACAGCACGTCCTCGGCCGAGGCCTCCGCGCGACCGAGCCGCAGGTTGTCCCGAATCGATTTCGAGAAGAGAAACGGCTGCTGCATGACCACCGCGACGTGCCGGCGCAGGGCCTGTGGGTCGAGCTCGCGCACGTCGACGCCGTCGAAGCGCACGGTGCCCTTGGTCGGGTCGTACAACCGCAGCAGCAGCGAGACGAGGGTGGACTTGCCGGCGCCCGACGCCCCGACGATCGCCAGCGTCTCCTTGGGGGCGATGTGCAGGTCGATCCCCGACAGCACCGGGTCGCCGTCACCGTACGCGAACGTCACGTCGTCGAACGCGACCTCGCCGCGGGGGGCGGTCAGGGCCGTGGGCGCGACGGGGCGGGGCTCGAGAGGACGGTCGAGAATCTCGGACAAACGTCCGAGCGCGACCGTGGCCTTGCCCAAGTCGGTGACGATGCGCCCCATCTGCCGCAGCGGGTACATGAACATCCCGACCGCGGTGAAGAAGTAGAAGAACGCCCCGACCGCGAGCGTGCCGTCGGCCATCCAGTAGACCCCCGCCCCGACGACGAGGATCGACTGGCCGAACGTCATCAGGTCCGACACGGACCAGAACGCCGCCATGAGCCGGTACAGTCGAAAGTCCAGCTCCTGGTAGCGACGGTTGCGCTCGCCGAATTTGTCTTGCTCGTGTGCCTGCCGCGCGAACGCTCGCACGACCCGGATCCCGGTGAGGTTCTCCTGAATCGTGGCGGTCATCTCGCCTTCGGCCTCGTCGGCGCGCTTGAAGGCGGCGCGGACTCGGAGGAAGAACACGACCGAGAACGCCGTGATGAACGGGATCAACAGCAGCGAGATCCCCGTCATCCGCGGATCGATCGCCAGCATCAGCGGGATCGGGACGAACAGCATGATGAGCGCCCGGCCGATCTCGACGACCTGATTGGACAAGAACGTCCGGACGGTCTCGACGTCCGACGTGCACCGCTGGATCAGATCGCCGGTCTCGGCGGTGTCGAAGAACGTGCAGGGCAGCCGCTGCAGGTGGTCGTACACCCGGTCACGCAAGCGCACGATGATGTGCTCGGTCGCCTGCGCCGACAGCCGACCGCGCAAGTAGGTGAAGATGCCGGCGAGGCCGGTCAACGACACGATCGCGAGCGCGGGGACCCACAGGTGGTCACGCACGTAGTCGGCGCCGCCGAGCAGGCGCACCGTGGTGTCGACGATGGTCGAACGTGGTGCGTCTTCGGTGAGCACGCCGTCGATGACGGCCTGGGGCACCAGCGGGGCCAGGTACAAGAAGCACGATGCGACGACCAGCGCCCCGATCGCCGCCGCATAGCGGGCTCGGGCGCCTTCCATCAGTCGCCAAACGGATCTGCTGCCGTCGAACATGAGTAGGACTCGAAGGGGTCAAGGGCACCGAGATCACGAGACAAATCGCCGAGGATCCCCGTGCGGTGCGAGCACGGTGATCGGCGCGAAGGCATGAAAAAACCCGCTGCTTGGCCGAAGGAGGGCCTCGCGAGCGGGTTGATCACCGTACGTACGGTCAACGACGTGATGCGCTCACGAGGTCACAAGAGACCTCCAATGCGGATCATTTCGCGGACGTACTTCACGGTGCAGACTCCGAGTTTTCCAAGCTAACCGAACAACCGCACCGGTGCAAAGGGGGCGGGGTGATTTTTTTTGCGGGTCTGGTCACATCCGCGATCAATCGGCGAACGTCTCGAGCGCGCGGGCGTGCAAGTGCCCGTTACTACTGATGAGGCTGCCCATGTAGATCGAGCGTTCGCCGGCCACGGTGGTCGCACGACCCCCCGCCTCCTCGACCAGGATCTGCAGCGGCGCGATGTCCCACGGCGCGACGATCGGATCGACGGCGACCTCACCGCAGCCCTCGGCCACGAGCACGTGCTGCCAGAAATCGCCGACGCCACGCTGGCGCCACGACGCCTTCAGCAGCGTGGGCACTTTCGCCGTGTTCGGGACGGCCTCGGCGCCGTACAGGCTGCCGTGAAAGATCTGGGCGTCCGACATCTCGTGCACGCCCGACACGCGCAGTCGCCGACCGCCACACCACGCACCTTTCCCGCGGGCGGCGTGCCAACGACGGTGCAGAGCGGGGGAGCTGACGAGCCCGGCGACGACCTCGCCGTCCTCCTCGATCGCGAGCAGCGTCGCGAAGATCGGGATTCCCCGGGCGAAGTTGGCGGTGGCATCGATCGGGTCGACGATGAGGCGGGTGCCACCGTCGCCCTTGTCCTCCCCATGCTCTTCGCCGAACACGCCGAGCGACGGATGCGTCGCCTTCACGTGATCTCGAACGGCGGCCTCGACCTCGAGGTCGGCCTTCGTGACGAGGGAGCGGTCGGGCTTTGTGTCGATCTGCAGGTCCGTGCTCTGGAAGTAGCGCGTCGAAATCTCGTCGGCTCGCGTCGCGAGCTCCTGCAGGAAGGGAATCCAATCGGCCATCGCCCTGCGAAGGTACACGGATCCCGAGGCACGGTGGGACCGTGGCGCCGCGTCCACGGCTGGCCGATACTGGCCGGGTGGACCTGTACGTTCTCCGCCACGCGATCGCCGCTGACCACGGCATGTACGCCAGCGACGCCGAACGGCCGCTGACCGACGAGGGTATCGCCCGCCTGCACCAGACGATCGCGGCCTGGCCCGCGCTGCGGGTCGAAGTCGATCTCATCGTCACGAGCCCCTACGTGCGTGCGCGCCAGACCGCGGAGATTGCCGGCGAGGCCCTCGGGGTGCAGGTTCACGTGGACGACGCGCTGGCGTGCGGCGCCCGACCCTCCCGGATCCTGGCGGCGGTGACCCAACGGGCGCAGTCGCCGGGGCGCGCGATGGTGGTGGGTCACGAGCCCGACTTGGGCATGTTCGTCGCATGGCTGACGGCCGGCGGTGCACGCGGCAGCGTCTGCATGAAGAAGGCGGGCCTGGCCAAGGTGGTGGTCAGCGACTGGCGCGAGCCCCCGTTCGCGCAGCTGCAGTGGCTGATGTGGCCCAAGCACATGATCGCGATCGGCGAGGCGACGGGCTAGGCTGCCCCGCGAGGCAGCGGGCATGGTGCACGATCACGACCACACCGGCGGCCACCTGCCGACGCACGGCAAGGCGTTCGCGGTCTCGGTCGCGCTCAACGTGGCGTTCGTCGTCATCGAGGTCGTGTACGGTCTGCTCGCGGGCTCGACCGCCCTGGTCGCCGATGCCGCCCACAATGCCGGCGACGTGCTCGGCCTGGGCTTGGCGTGGGGCGCGGCGTGGCTGGCGAAGGTCGATGCCACGCGTCGTCACACCTACGGCTGGCGCAAGTCGACCGTGGTGGCCGCGGTGCTCAACGCGCTCATCATCGTGCTGACCGTCGGGGCCGTCGGGTGGGAAGCGATCGGGCGCTTCTTCGAGCCGGTGCAGGTCGAGGGCGTGACGATGATCGTGGTCGCGGGGATCGGCGTGGGCATCAACGGCGTGTCGGCGCTCATGTTCTGGGCGGGGCGCGACAAGGACATGAACATCCAAGGCGCGTTCATGCATCTGGTCGCCGATGCGGCGGTCTCCGTCGGTGTCGTGATCGCGGGCATCGCCGTCGTCTTCACCGGCTACGACTGGATCGATCCGGCCACGACGCTGGCGATCTCGGTGGTGATCATCGCCGGCACGTGGGGGCTGTTGCGCGAGTCGTTTTCGCTGTTGCTCGACGCCGTGCCCAGCCACATCGATCCGGCGAAGGTCCGCGAGACGCTGCTGGAGCTGCCGGGAGTCTGGGCGGTGCACGACCTGCACGTGTGGGCGTTGTCGACCAACGAGACCTCGCTGACCGCCCACTTGGCCACGACCCCGGAGGTGGTCCCCAAGTCGGTCATCGACGCCATCGACCGGATCATGCGCGAGCGCTTCGGCATCACCCACGTCACGGTGCAGCTGGAGGCCGAAGAGATCGCGGCCGGCTGCCGCCAGGACTGCGACGACCCGAAGCAAGAACATTGAAACTTAGGCATTGACCTAAGTATTTTTTCGCCGTACGTTGGGGGCGTGACGGCAGCGGCCAAGACCGTCGATGGGGTGTTTCGCGCCCTTTCGGACAGCACGCGACGCCAGGTGGTCGAGCGACTCAGTCGCAGCCCCGCCGCGGTCAGCGAGCTGGCCGCGCCGTTCGACATGGCGCTGCCGTCGTTCGTGCAGCACCTCAAAGTGCTCGAGGGAGCCGGTCTGGTGCAGTCGACGAAGGCGGGCAGGGTTCGAACGTACCGGCTCGTGCCGCAGCGCCTGCAGGCGGCCGAGGACTGGCTCGCCAAACGTCGCGAGGTCTGGGAGCGCCGTCTCGATCAGCTCGACGACTACTTGCTGAAGATGAAGGAAACGAACCGATGACAACGTCCTGGAAGATCGATCCGAAGTTGGACCTCGTACTCGAACGCGTGGTCGACGTGCCGCCCTCGCTCGTGTGGGAGGCATGGACCAAGCCCGAGCACATCGTGAAGTGGTTCACCCCTGCGCCGTGGACGACCGTCGACTGCAAGATCGACCTGCGCCCCGGCGGCATCTTCCACACGACGATGCGCTCGCCGGAAGGCCAGGAGTTTCCCAACGCCGGTTGCTACCTCGAGGTCGTCGAAGGCAAGCGCCTGGTGTTCACCGACGCGCTCGGGCCCGGCTATCGCCCGGTGCCCCACGATCCGAACGCACCGTTTCGCTTCACCGCCGCCGTGATCCTCGAGCCGGCCGGTGCCGGCACCAAGTACACCGCGATCGCGATGCACGCGGACGAAAAGGGCCAAAAGGCGCACGCCGACATGGGCTTCGCCGACGGTTGGGGCAAGGCCCTCGACCAGCTCGTCGCCCTCGCGAAGACGCTGGGGTAGGGCTCGCGGCACCGCGACGAGGACGAGGCCGTGCTCCAAAAGCGGGGGCGCGGCGTGTGGGGCACGCGCGCTGACGCGGGACGCTAGACTCCGGGCCATGGAACCCAGCGACCTGACCGAAGCCGAGCGCCTCGATCTGATGCGATTCATGTGTTCGTTCGCCTGGGCCGACGGCGAGGTGCAGCCGCAGGAGCGCAAGGTGCTCGAGCAGGTGCTCGCCGGCCTCGACCTCGGCGACGATGCGCGCGCGCAGGCCTCCGAGTGGCTCTCCGAGCCTCCGGACATGGACGGCTTCGATTTCGCCGCGATCGACGAGGACACCCGCAGTCTCTTCATCGACGAGGCGTTCGCGGTCGCAGCCGCCGACGGTGGACTCGCCCCCGAGGAGCTGCAGCACCTCAAGAGCTTCATGCGCTTCGGCAAGTCTGCCGACTAATTGGCCGCCCGTCGGCGTCGGCGTCGGGGCACGCGAGCACGGCGTCCGGGATCGCTCGGCCGCGCGGGCGTCCGGGCGGGATCGGTGGCCCGTCGGCGGGACGGGTGGCCCGCGTACCGGTCACGCGACCCTTCCGACAAAAAAAGATCAGTCGACTGTCGATCCGCCGCGAGCTCGTGCGTCGTGGGGTCGAAGCGGCGGGGAAGCGCCCCGCCTCGAACTCCCCAATCCCCCGACAGGACTGCAGAAAATGGCGTACAAGCACGGAAACTTCGTCTGGTTCGAGCTCATCACCCCCGACATCGACAAGGCCAAGGCCTTCTATCCCGAGACCGTCGGGTGGAGCTCGACCGAGATGGACATGGGTGACTTTCAGTACACGATGCTGACGGCCAAGGACTCGCCGCAGGCGGGGGTGGTCAACCCGAAGATGGACGGCGTGCCGGCGCACTGGGCCTCGTACGTGTCGGTCTCCGACGTCGACGGTGCCGCGAAGAAGGCGACCAAGCACGGCGGCAAGGTCATCGTCGAGCCGTTCGACATCCCGAGCGTGGGGCGAGCGGCGCTGGTCGCCGACCCCGAAGGGGCGACGTTCTTCCTCTTCAAGGGCGCCGACGGCGACGACAACTCCAGCTCGGCGTTTCACTGGAACGAGCTGTGGGCCAAGAGCGCCGAGACGGTGCTGCCTTTCTACGAAAAGGTGCTCGGCTACGAGGTCAAGAAGATGGACATGCCGACGGGTCCCTACTACGTGCTCGAGCACGACGGCCGTAGCTGCGGCGGCGTGATGACCTCGCCGATCCCACGAGCCCCCGCGATGTGGCTGCCGTACATCACCGTCGACGACCCCGACGCCGTCGGTCGGCGCGTGCAGGCCAACGGCGGTGAGATCAAGAACCCCACGATGGAGATCGAAGGCGTCGGCCGCTTCGCGATCGTGGCCGACAACGCCGGCGCCGTCGTCGGGGTCATCGCCCCGGCGTAGCTCGGCGCGCCATCGACCGGGAGCGTGTGGGATTGGCCGGGGTCGTCGCGACCCCCCGGCTCTGCGCTCCCTGCCCCGCGTGCCCCTGCGGTCTACTTCGGCTCGCAACGCTCGATCGCGTCGTCGAGGGCGCGATCGCGTGCGGAGTCTCGGCAAGCCGCTGGACCCGTTGCGGCCGTAGGGGCTGCGCGGATCCCACAGGTGCGTCCCGGAGCCCGGGGGAAGGGAACGCCCCCTCGGACAGGATCCCGCGCTCGCAAGCGGCGCTGCCGACTCGACGGTTGACGAACGCACAAAGGCAGCGTCGCCTGCGAACGCGGTGCCCTTGGGGGCGTACCGGTAGAGTGGCGTGGCCGCGACTTGTGACGGCAAAGGGCTATTCTTTTCGCGAATGGCCAAGGACGAAGACTCCGGGGGCACCGGCGCCCTCATCAAGGGCGGACTCATCGTGCTGGGCGGGCTGGCCGCGATCGGCCTGTTCATCAGCGTGCTCAAGCCGCTGCTGATCCTCGGCGTGCTCGGTGGGGCCGGCTATCTGGGCTACCGGCTCATGGCCGGCAAGGACACCAAGGCGGTCGAGGGCAATACGCGTCAGGCCAAGGCGCTGCCGGCCGACGACGATTTCGACCGTCGCATGCGAGAGCTCGAAGCGATGGAGCGCAAGCTCGACCAGCAGATCCGCGACAACAGCTGACGTCTACTTGCGGTGGCGTGGCGGCGGCGGCGGCGGCGGCGGTGTCTTGCGACCGCGCGCCTTCGCACTCGTCGCCCGCAGCGGCGGCGGCGAGGTGCGGCGCGGCACCGGGGTCGGCACCGGCTTGCGACGGACCGCCGTGTCGGCATCGTCGGACAGGCCCGGGTCGGTCGCCGGTCCGCGCTCCCCGTCGAAGGTCATCTCCGGCCGCGTGACCGGATCCACGTCGAGCGCCTCCGCCTCGAACTCGAGATCGGCGAGGTCGAGAATCCGCGTCTCGCCGCGCGCCGCGGCCGAGGTCGGCAAGCTCCCCCGGCGCCGTGTGGCGGAAGTGGTGGGTGGCGCCGGGGGAGGAGGCGGAGACTTGCGCTTGGCCAGCGGTGCCTTCGGCGGGGTGACCCGGCCGCGGCGCGTCGCTTCCACGAATGCGAGGTCGGAGATCGCGAGGATGAGCGTGCCTTCGAGGTCGCGCTCCTCTTCGACCATGATGTCGTCGATCGACAGCATCACGGTCGCTTCCCGCGGGGCGGCGGCCTGCGGCGGCGTCGCCGGCGGAGTCGGGGCGTTGCGCAGGGCCACGAGCGCGCGCTGGTACGGCTCGTCGCCGTGGCGCCACCACTTCGCCCGATCGAGCAGGGTCGTCGCGTCGTCGGTCCGACCGTCGCGACGGTAGTCGTGCACGAGGCGCGTCAGGATCGACAGCGCCTTGGGCACGCGACCGATCGAGGCGAAGGCATGGGCGAGGATTTCGTAGCCGGTCGGATCTTCGGGCGCGGCCTTGTGCAGGGTGGCGAGACGTTCGACCGCCAGGTGCGGCTCGCCCACCCGCAGGTGCGTGCGCGCGAGCTCTCGCAGCGTCGGCACGTGGTACGCATCGATCGACAGGATCTGCTCGGCCACGGCGATGTAGTCGGCGTTGTTTCCGTCCGAGAGCAGACAGGCGCCCGCGTCGAACAGCACGTCGATCGCCTGCGGGTACATGTGGCGGGCGAGCAGGATCTCGGCGACACGGACCAGGCGGACCGCATCGAGGCCGTCGAGCTCGGCGGCGAGCTCGGCCATGCGCGTCGCCTCGCCCCCGCGACTGGCCGCGAGGTGATGCTCGGCGGCCCAGCCGGCAAGGTCGGCGGCCGGCTGTCCGATCGCGCGCAGCACCTCGCCGCAGCCGGCCTCGGTGAAGCCGGTCACGTCCACATGGAACGCGCGGTGGCAGATCGCGAGCGCCTCCTGCGTGCGCTGTGCGCGCGCGTACGCCGTGGCGATCTCGAGGTACAGGCGCGCCGCCCGGACCGGATCTCCGCACTGGTACAGGTGCTCGGCGACCTGCAGCTTCTGGCGAATTTCGGCTCCTTGGGCGCCCATGGTCACGTTCGGGATCGGCGTGCCGCCAGCCCACGCGCTCTGTGCAAGTACAGCCACCCCGCCCCCCTTGGCCCTACCTGTGAGACACCGCCCTTTTCGGATTGTCCGGAGGCCACTTCGATCTTTTTGCCGCTGCGGTGGCAAATACGTAGTTATGCGGATCCACTTTCGCGCGCTCGGCTCGTCGCGTCCGGCTCGTCGCGTCCGGTGGCGCCGCTATGATCGGGCCCTCGTTACGCTGCCATGCTCAAGCTGCCCCGCCACGTCTACGCCGAACGTCGCCGCACGATCTCCGATGCACTCGACGACGGCAGCGCGATCTTGCTCCCGACGCACAGCGAGGTCACCCGCTCCAACACCACACACTTCCCGTTCCGGCCCGCGTCCGACTTCTGGTACCTGAGCGGCTTTCGCGAGCCGGAGGCGTGGCTGCTGCTCAAGAAGGGCGGGGTCGACGAGGGCTACCACTTGTTCGTGGCGCCCAAGGATCGCGACGCGGAGATCTGGACGGGCCGACGTGCGGGGGTCGAGGGCGCCAAGGACAGCTACGGGGCCGACTTCGCCCATCCCCTCGCCGAGCTCGACAAGCAGCTCGCGCGTCTGCTCGAAGACGTCGACCGGCTGTACTTCCCGTTCGGTCGGGTCGGCGGCAAGCAGAGCCGACTCGAGCGCGTGCTCGACAAGGTGAGGGTGGGGCGCAAGGCCGGGCTCGGGCCGGCGACGATCGTCGATGCGCACGCGTTCTTGGCCGAGTACCGGCTGGTCAAGACCGCCGACGAGCTCGCGCTGATGCGGCACGGCGCGAAGATCACCGGGGAGGCCCACGTGGCCGCGATGCAGCAGGTTCGCCCGGGCATGCACGAGTACGAGATCCAGGCGCTGCTCGAGTACACGTTCCGTCGCCACGGCGCGTGGAGCTGGGCCTACGGCACGATCGTGGCCGGTGGGGCCAACGCCTGCATCCTGCACTACGTCGACAACGACGCGCCGTTTGCCGACGGCGAGCTCATGCTCATCGACGCCGGCGCAGAGATCGAGGGCTACGCCACCGACGTCACGCGCACCACCCCGGTCAGCGGCAAGTACTCGCCCGCGGCCAAGGACGTCTACGAAGCGGTGCTGCGCGTGCAGCTCAAGGCGATCGACGCCGTGCGACCCGGCGCCACGATCAACGGCATCCACGCCGACGTGCTGCGCTGGATCACCGCCGAGCTCGTGGATCTGAAGCTGCTCGAAGGAAACGTGGACGAGCTCGTGGCCGCCGAGGCGTACCAGCCGTTCTACATGCACCGGACGTCGCACTGGCTGGGCCTGGACGTCCATGACGTGGGCCGCTACGTGGGCCGCGACGGCGCCGACGTTCCGATGGCGCCCGGCATGGTGCTCACCATCGAGCCGGGGATCTACATCGCCGAGGACGAGGCCCGTGCGCCCGCGGCGATGCGGGGGATCGGCGTACGCATCGAGGACGACATCCTCGTGACCGCCGACGGCCACGAAAACCTCACGGCCCACATCCCCAAGACCGTCGCGGACATCGAAGCGCTGCGCGGCTGAGCGCGCGTCACTTCCCGGCGTCGATCAGCGCCGCCGGCATCCGCGACGTCGTGCGGGGCCGTGGCCGATCCCTGCCGTGCGATGCCGAAGTCGAGCACCACCACGCGTCCTGCCTCGGTGAGGATCACGTTGTCGGGCCTCAAGTCGCGATGGACCAGACCCGCCCGATGCGCGGCGAGCAGACCCTGCCCGGCTTCGCCGTAGGCGCTCTCGCGCCGACTCGCGATCGACGGCGACACGACCTTGACCGCCACCTTGCGGTCGAGCTGCGGGTCGTAGGCCGCGTACACGACACCCATACCGCCTCGTCCGAGCTCCTCGAGCACGACGTAGCGTCCGATCGTCTCCCCGCGCGCCCGCACCCGGGTCGGCGTGGCCTTGGGATCCGTCTCCCCGTCACCCGCCAGCGTCGGCGCGTCGTGGTCGGGCGCCGAGACCGTAGGCGTGAACGACGGCGGCTCGGACATCCACGCTCACCCGACGAGCGGACGAACGATCGCCTCTATCTCTTTGTCGTCACCGAACACATCGTCGACCTCGGGCTGATCGACGAGCCACGAGCCGAGATGGCCCATGACGAACGGATCGGACGCGGCATCGTCCTCGAGCCGATCGGCGAGCTTGCCCAAGCTCGATGCATCGACGAGCTCGAGCAGCTCCGCATCGATGAGCGCCTGCAGGCCCCGATGAAACGGGGAGACCGGCTCGCCGGGAGCCGCTTTCTTCTTCTTGTCCAAAGAGCCAAACAAGCTTGCCATGAAGTCGGCCGCATCACCTTCGGGAAGATCGTCGTCGTACGGGGGCAGGGGAACCGGGGTCATCGCGTCCTCCGGCGTCCGGCGGGCGGCATCGAGCCGCGGGAGCTCCGACCAGCGCAGCTCTGCAAGCTCCGCCGCCGGCAGAAATACCAGCACGAAGTCCGCAAAGCTCTCCTCCGGGGAGACTGGGTACAGGCCCGCCCAGTAGGCCCCGGCCGGGATCTGCACGGCCACGCGCGCGGTCGCGGCCGCCAGCGGGTCGCCGAGCACGAGGCCACCCTCGGGCACGGCGATCGGGTAGGCGAATGCCTCCTCGATCCGTGTGAGATTGCCTTCGAGCTCCTCGGGCGTCGCCAGCCCAACGGTCCATTCGGGGCTGCGCCCTTCGGCCCGCCGTCCCAGCCCCAGACCCAGCGCCCCGGCCTCGGCCAGTCGCGTCA
Organism: uncultured Pseudomonadota bacterium; assembly: GCA_937896535.1. Lineage (GTDB taxonomy): Bacteria > Myxococcota_A > Polyangia > Nannocystales > Nannocystaceae > CALBMM01. The sequence continues at coordinate 28,532 of CALBMM010000072.1, read as the reverse complement.
CGTACCACTGATCGAGGGCGTCCGGGCCGGCGGGCGCATCGCCGCCGAACGCGGCGAACGTGCCGGAGGCGACTTCGAATCGGACGACCTTCATGCGTACGGGGTGGCGAGAGCGGCCGTTCGGAGGATACCCCCGCCATCAGCTGCGACCAAACGTACCGCGATCGTCGCCATTTTCACGTAGCGCGGGGACCCGAGCACCCGCCGCCGTGTCGGCGCTCGCTGGCCACTACGTCGGGTGTCAGCCCTGGGGCAGGGGGCCTTCGGGGCATGGTGGCACGGCCACCGTGACCTCGGCCGGTACGAGGTCGCAGACGATCTCGGACGGCACGGCCACGAATCGGATCTCGGGATACGCCTGCGGGTCGACCGCGATCGCGATGCCCTCGGCGACTTGGCCGGCCGGCAGCACATCGGTGAACGCCACGGTGTCCAGCAGCGTCTGCGTACCGTCGAACGCGACGCCGTAGACCTCGATGTCGACCGGACTCGACAGCGCCCCGGCCCCGCCGTTGCCGACCTGCACCCAGACCGTACGAAGGTCGGCCTCACACGACGCTTCGCACGGACTGGGGGCATGCAGCTCGACAGAGGGCACGGCGAGACCATCGGGAGCCGACAGGTCGCCGGAGCGGAAGTTGTTGAAGCTCGTCCAGTTCTTGGCGGCCACGTTGGGCACCGTGCCGTCCTCGGCGACGTTGGTGATGTGGTACGCGTGCTGGTTCCAGATCTTGCGACCCGGTCGCCAGCTATGGTTGGCGTCGCCGATCACGGTCAGGCCGCGGTAGTTGGCCTGGTACTGCTCGTTGACGAACGCGATCTCGACCTCGCCGTCGCCGTCGACGTCCGCGATGATCGGGTACTCGATGCGCGTGCCCGACGAGTGTTCCTCGAACGCGAGCTTGGCCGCGCCGTCGTGGCCCGAGTACACCCACAGCCGGGTCTCGTCGGCGTAAACCACGTCCGCGATCCCGTCGCCCTCGAAGTCGAACACCGACGAGCCGGTGATCCCCGACGACAGGTCCTGCGTGACGTTGGTCCACAGCTGGACGCCGTCGCCTTCGAAGACCGTGTAGCTCGATGCGCCGGCGACCCCGATCTCGGGGAAGCCGTCGCCATCGAAATCCGCGACCGTCGGCGGGCCACCTTGGCCGCCGGGGATGTTCGACGTCCACAGCACCGTGCCGTCGACGCTGCTCTGCAGCCGAACTTGACCCGACCAGACCACGACGATCTCCGGGATGCCGTCGAGATCGAAGTCCGCGACCGCGGGGAAGCCGTCGCTTTGGCCGTTGTACCAGATCGCCGAGCCGTCCATGCGGTACAGCGCGTTGCCGACGACGACCTCTTGCTGGCCGTCCCCGTCCACGTCGACCGCGAACGACAGGCTGCCGTTGGCACCGAAGGATCCGGTCCCGTGCTCACCGGCGGCGATGAGCTGACCCGCCGCGCTGAGGATCGCGCGACCGGCGATGATCTCCACCGAGCCGTCGCCGTTCATGTCGCTGATCGCCGCGGAGTTGTCGTGCGTGACGACGTTGCCGCCGAGCGCCTGCGACGTCCACTTGACCGTGCCGTCGTGCTCGAACGCGATGACCTGCTTGTTGTTGTCGATGCCGATGATTTCGACGATCCCGTCGCCGTCGATGTCGGCGGCGGCGATGCCGGTCTGGCGGTTGAACGCCGGCACCGGCACGCTGAGCACCTCGGTCGTGCCGTCCCCGGAGATCGCCCGCAGCACGCCGCCGCCGTTGTAGGTCACGAACGCGATGTCGGGGGTGTCGTCGTCGTCGATGTCGCCGTCGAGGTCGTCGTCGGTCAGCTGCACGACGATGGGCGTGGTGACGCTCTCGTTGGAGGCGTTGTCGGCCCACGCGGACTTGGTCCACTCGACCACCGGCGTGAACATGCCGACGGCGGGCTCGGTCTGACACGAGGGGTCGGTCGGGATCTCGAAGGGCGCGGGCGGGTCCACGTCGCATTCGTCGACGCCGGGCGTCGCGCCGTCGTCGGCGCCGCCGAGGTCGTAGCCGGGACCGTCGTCGTCGATGCCGTCGTCGTCGCCGGTCTCCGCACCGGTTCCGGCACCGCCGATCGGATCGATCGCGGTGTCGGCCGTGTCTTCGGGACTTCCGTCCCCGCAGGCCATCGTCGTCAGGGCGCACGTCACCGCCCACAGTCCCCACTGCGCTCGCATCTTCATCCTCCCGCCACGCGCCGCGTGTGTTCGGCGCGAGCGGCCCTGGCGGCTCGCCGCCGGACTCGCTTCCCACAACGTGAGACACCACCCACATCCGGCTTTCCGGAAGGGGTGGTGCGTTTTTTCGAAGCGACGGCGCCCGCGGCGTCCTACGGCATCACAGCGGCATGATGACGAAGTCGTCGTGGACTTCCATCACGGGGTTGGGCCCCATCGCCACGACCGCGTCGCGCAGCTCGAGCAGATGCTCTCGACCCAGCCGCAGCTCGTGCTCGTCGGGATGCTCCATCGCGCCGAACGGGATCTCGACCCCGGGCATGGAGGTCATCTCGATGTGGCCGCCCAGCACGGCGCACACGTCGCGGGTCTCGGTGTGATCGACCAGCCGCTGAATGCTCGGCACGTACGATCCGAAGTCGTTGATGACCAGACGCCCGGGCATCAGCGTGTCGCCGGTGAGCAGGATTCCCGTCTCGTAGTCGTAGATCGCGATGTGCGTGCCCTGGTGGCCCGGGATCGGGATGATGTCGAGCCGGCGGCCCCCGAGGTCGTAGGTGCCGATGTCCTCGGGCCAGTTGCGGATCTCGAAGAAGTCCTGGACCAACGCCTGCGACGCGCCGACGACGGTGGTGTCGGGCAGGTCGACGAAGTCGGGGTTGTAGCCGACGTGCTCGGCGTGCGCGTGCGTGTTGACCACGACCAGCGGCAACGAGTCGCCGCCGTTGACCGACAGCCACTGGGTGATCACGCCTTGCACGGCGTCGGCCAGCAGCACCGGGATCTCCGGCACGTTGTCGCCGGTGTCGACGAGCATGACCTGGTCGTCGCCGAACAGCAGGTACATGAACGGCCCGTGCTGCGTCGCGCACAGCGACTGGCGCAGGATCACAGTGTTGGGTCCGTACTGGTGGATGTGGACGGGGAACTCGGTGCCGCAGCTGGAGCCGTTGGGCCACGACGCCGGGAAGACCCCGTTGCACTCGACGGTGTTGGGTCCGGTGGTCGACGTGCCGGAGCTGTCGCCGGGCTCGCCGGTGCTGTCGGCGGAAGTGCCGGTGCTGGTCACGCCGGTGGTGGGCGTGCCGGTGTCGGGGTCGCCGCTCGTGGTCGTCGCCGACGATGAGCTCGAGGGCTCGGGCGCCGTGGTGAACGAGGTGCTCTCGCCCGCCGGATCGGCGTTGCATGCGGCCAAGAGCGAGGACAGGCCAACGGCCCACAGCGTTCGGTTCCCCCCGGACATCCGCGAAACCTAACGGTGGCTTCGTGGCGCGGTCAAACTCGCGGTGGAACGATGATCGGCGCCGGCCAGGGGGCCGTGGTAGCACCGAGGCGATGTCGACCCTCTCTCGCCGCGGCCAGCAGCTCATCGATACGCCTCCGCTCGCCGGCTACATCGGCGAGCACTTCGCCCGCGCGGCGCAGGCGTGGGACGCGACGCTGCGCCCGGACGGCTACGTCGCGCTGTGCATCGCGGAGAACAAGCGACGCGCGGGCGACTTGATGACGCGACTGGGCGCGTACACGAGCGTGCCGACGGACGTGCTCGGGTACGACGCGATGATCGGCAACGAGGCGTTTCGCGAGAACCTGGCGGGATTTCTCGGACGGGCGTTCCTGGGGCGGCGCTTCGCGGCGGACAACCTCGCCGTGGTCGCCGGCGCCGGGTCGGTGCTCGAGCTGTTGTTCCACGCGCTCGCCGACGAGGGGCAGGGCGTGTTGGTGCCCACGCCGAGCTACGCGGGCTTTTGGGCCGATCTGGAGACGCGCGACGGGCTGCGGATCGTGACGGTGGACACGACTTTCGACGAAGGGTTCGCGCTGACGACCGAAGCCCTGGACCGCGCGATGGCGGGGGCGGGCTGCGAGGTGCGGGCGCTGCTGTTCACGAATCCGGACAACCCGCTGGGCAAGGTGGCGTCACGCGAGCAAGTGGAGGCGATCGTCGCGTGGGCCGAGGCCAAGCAGGTGCACGTCGTCTTCGACGAGATCTACGCGCTGTCGGTCTTCGGCGATCGCGAGTTCGTCTCGGCCGCGTCGGTGCGTCCGTCGCTGGGGCAGTACGTGCACATCGTGTGGGCGTTCTCGAAGGACTTCGGCGCGAGCGGCCTGCGGTGCGGCGTGCTGGTCTCCGAGAACGCGGACGTGATCGCGGCGGTGGACCAGCTGGCGTACTGGGCCGCGTGCTCGGGTCACACGCAGTGGCTCTTGTCACAGCTCGTGGCGGACGAGGCCTCGGTGGACGCGTACGTCGCGGCGATGCAGGCGGACTTGCGGCAGACGTACGGCGCGGTGACGGCGGCGCTCGGGGACGCCGGGATCCCGTACGTGCCGGCGGAGGCCGCGTTCTTTGTCGTGTGCGATCTGCGGTCGTGGTTGGAAGCGCCGACGGTCGAGGCCGAGGGCAAGCTGTGGCGTCGTCTGCTCGAGGACGCGAACGTCAACCTCACCCCGGGCCACGCGTGCCGCATCGCGGAACCCGGGTTCTTCCGCCTGTGCTACGCGGGCGTGCCGCTGGCGGCGGTGCAAACGGGCATCGCGAGGATCGGCGGTGTGCTGGCACGAGCCGGATCAAGGTGGGTCGTTCACGGCGTATGATGATCGGGTCGTGGACGTGGAACGGTGGCTGATGTGCGCGGTGGGCGTGGTGGCGCTCGGCTGCGGCGTCGAGCGTCTCGACGACGGCGGCGATCCCCAGGTGCCGGCGGAGATTCAGCGGATCCTCATGGCGTCGTGCGGCGCGACGGACTGTCACGGACCGGTACGGCCGTACGCCTCCCTCGACTTCACCACCGGCTCGATGTCGGTGCTCCGCTCCCGCGCCGTGTCGGGTCGGCCGTACGTCGACATCGGGCGTCCCGACAACAGCGAGATCGCGATCCGCGTCTCCAGCGGAAACATGCCGCAGGGGATGCAGATGGACCCGCTCGATCGGTGGATCCTGCTCGGCTGGATCGCCGGCGGCGAGCTGTCGTCCGAAGGCGAACCGCTCGGCATGGGCTGCAGCATCGAGGAGATCGTCGTGGCGGATCCGGGCACGGTCGACGCTGGCACCGCGGCCACGCAGATCCCCGAAGACGTCGCGGAGGTGATCACCGACAACTGCGGCTGCCACTTCGGCACCGACGTCATCGAAGGCGCGATCCCTTCCGCGTTCCCCCTGGCGACGCTCGCGAACTGGCGCGGCGCAGCGGGGACATCGATCCGCGACCGCCTCACCCGCGAACCAGGCACCTCGCAGCTCATGCCACCCCCGTGGGCCTGCGACGTCGGCGACGGCGAGACGATCACGCCCGACGATCAGCAACTGCTGCTCGACTGGCTCGACGCCGGCAGCCCTTCCGGCGCGGAGTGGGTCCCACCGAGCTGACTGGATCGCTACATCCCCTTCCTAAACGAGTCGTCCGGGCTGCCCGTGAAGCAGCCGATCACCCATGGGTACGCGTCGGTGACGTAGTAGCCGTAGGTGCCGTCGCGGGTCATGCCGTTGCACTCGTCGAGGTCGCCGGCGGCCGTGAACTCGTAGTCGTCGACGAAGGTGCCGTCGTAGTCGCCGGCCGGGAAGGCGCCTTCGCCCGCTTGGGAGACGCGCGCGCCGGGCTTGAGGGTGTAGCCCGAGGTCACCTTGCGGATCGTGCCGCCGTCGTCGATGAACGGGCCGTAGATCGGGAAGCCGTCGGCGGCGAAGCCGATCACACCCGAGGCGGCGGCACCCGAGGCGTCGAACATCGCGTTGGGGTTGCCGTGGTAGTGGTAGGCGCCGGTGGGTTGGGTGTGGGCGTTGTGGCCGTCGGTGCCGAACGAGTTGCCCGTGTACATCGGGTCGTAGCGCCACGGCGTGCCCTCTTGCATGCAGCCGATCTTCTCCTGGCCGAGCGGCTCGCCGCCGACGCCGTAGCAGGCGGCGGCGAGGACATCGAGCTTGACCCCGTTGAGGAAGATCGCGTCGTCGTACTGCAGCGACAACGACGTCGGTGACGCGGCCTCGGTCGGCGCGGCGGCGAGGTAGTAGGCACCCGTGACCTCGGCGGTCGGCGTCACGAAGGCACCACCGTCGTCGAAGTCGTGGTTGGGGATCGAGTTGCTCGTCACCTCGCACGTGCTGCCGGTCGCGGCGATCTCGACCACGGCCGTGAAGTCCATGCTGCGGCCGAGGTCGGTCACGGAGGCGGTGTACGTGCCCACGTAGGCGGTGCAGCTCGCGGCGCGGTTGGTGAACTCGGCGTCGGTGATGTCGACGGTGCCGCCGGGGCCGGTCGACGCGGAGTCGGCCCCGTCTCCCTGGCCCGTGACATCGCCACTCGCGGTCTCGCCCGCGCTCCCCCCGTCGTCACCGCAAGAGGGCAGCGCGAGCGCGCCGAGCGTCACACCGAAAGAAACGAACAGACACGAGACGAGGGAGTGAGCCATGCGTGCCCGCGTCCATTGTGCACGGTGCATGCCGCCGGGAGAACCGAATCCCTTGCGTCCGGCGCGACCACGTGGCCCGCCGAGCTCGCAGGTGCACTGCGGGATCCGCAGGCCCGCCGGAGTACGGTACCGTCCGGCGATGTCCACGACCGACCTGCCGCGCGCCAAGATCGTGCGCTACGCCGTCGCACTGCGCGAGGGCGGCTCGGTGCCCGCGATCGTCGAGGCCGATACCGGCGAGACCCTCATCGCCAAGTGGCGTGGCGCAGGGCAGGGCGCCGCGGTCCTGGTCGCCGAGGTGATCGTGGGCGAGCTCGCTCGCGCCGTGGGTTTGAACATGCCACGGCTGTCCGTGCTCGATCTCGACGTCGCGATCGCCAAGACCGAGCGCGACGAGGAGATCCGCGACATCCTCCTCGCGAGCCTCGGACCCAATCTCGGCATGACGTACCTCGAGGGGGCGCTCGCCTTCGACCCCGCCGCCGACATGCCGCTGCCGGCGCACATGGTCGAGACGCTCGTGCTCTTCGACGCGTACGTGATGAACGTCGACCGTACCGCGCGAAACACGAACCTGCTGTGGTGGCGCGATGGGCTGTGGCTCATCGACCACGGCGCGGCGATGTACTGGCACCACGGCTGGGACGGTACGGTCGAAAACCCCGAGCGCAAGTTTCCGCTGGTCAAGGACCACGTCCTGCTACCGCGCGCCGCGGACTTCGGCGATGCCGAGGCGATCCTGCGCGAGCGGCTGACGCCGGAGGCGATCGAAGCGGCGGTCGCCCGCGTGCCGGCGGCATGGCTGGTCGAGGGCGCCGATACCCGGCGCCAGGCCTACATCGACTTCCTGGTCCGTCGCACCGCGGCGCTGGGAGCCCTGCGCGAGGAGGCCGAGCGTGCCCGCGGCGTATGACTATGCGATCGTCCGCTGGGTCCCTCGGGTGGACCGGGGCGAGCAGATCAACGTGGGCATCGTCGCCTATTGCCCGGCCCACGACGTGATCGCGTGTCACCTCGAGCTCGACCAAGCGCGCGCCCACGCGCTCGCGCCTGCGGCCAACCTCGCCGACGTGCAGCGGCACCTCGCCGCCATGACCGCCGTGTGCCGCGGTGACGCCACCGGTGGCCAGATCGCCATGCTGCCGAACAAGGAGCGCTTTCACTGGCTCGTGCATCCCAAGAGCGCGGGCCTGCAGGTCTCGGACGTCCACGCCGGCACCACGGACGACCTTGGTCGGACGGTCCAAGAGCTGTTCGCGAGACTCGTGCGTCCCTGACCTCGCCGACCGTGCGTATGATGGAACGCGTGAGCGACGACTTCGCCCTCGCCGATGCATTCGTCGATCGATCCGTCGAAGACGTCGAGCCCCGCGGCGACGCGCACGCGGTGCTGCAAGCCGCCCTGCACGCCGCACTCGTCAAGGCCCGCACCGCCCATCCCGGACTCGGCGTGGACGAGGTCGCCTTGTGCCGCCACCTCGGCGCACAGCTCGAGCAGGTCGATCCCCGCACGCCGCTCGCGGATCTCCGCGTCGAGGATGCCTACCTGGCGTTCGCCGCCGGTCACGGAGACAAGGCCGGCGTCGCGCGCATGCGCGAGATCTTCGGCGGCGACGTCGACCGGGCGCTGCGCAAGGCCGCCTCGACCGGGCACGCGGCCGACGAGCTCGCGCAGCAAGCCTGGGTCAAGCTCCTCGCGGGCGGGCCCGACGGCGAGCCGCACTTGCTGCGGTACGGCGGCCGCGGATCCCTGCAGGGTTGGGTGCGCGTGGTGACCAGCCGCATGGCCGTGGACCTGCTGCGCCGCAAGGGTACCAAGCGAGAAGTCGCGGTCGCCCCCGAGGTCCTCGTGGAGATCGGTCGCGACGATCCGGACCCACAAGTGCAGCTGCTGCGATCGAAGTACCGCGACGAGGTCAAGGCCGCGATGGAAGACGCGTTCGAGCGTCTGGCCCCGCGCGATCGTCGGCTCTTGCGTGGCCAGCTCGTCGAGCACCTGACCGTCGACGATCTCGGTGCAATGTTCGGCGTGCACCGCACCACGGCCTCGCGTTGGCTGCACAAGGCACGCGGTCGCCTCGTGGAAGGGGCCCACGCCGCCCTGCGGGAGCGGGTCGGCGGCGGCGACGAGACGGTGCGCAGTCTCGTGCAGCTCGTGCGTAGTCAGCTCGACCTGTCGGTGGCGCGACTGCTGCAGTCGCGGGCCGGCGATCAAGGCTGAGCGCGCGCCGGCAAGCCGAGCTCCGTGCGCAGCTCGTCGGCGGTACGTCGCACGTCGTCCGACCACGCTTGCGCCGCCTCGTAGCGCCGCTCCCCCTCCAGCAGCTGCGTGCGCGCGCCATCGTGGTCGCCGAGCTGCAGCCGTGCCCGCGAGGACGCCAACGCCAGATCTCCGCACGTGTCGTCGGGAATGTCGGTCGTCTCCGCGCAAGCCCGAAGCCCCGCCTCGGCCGTCTCCCGTGCGGTCGCGAAGTCGCCCGCCTCGTTGAAGGCCCCCGCCGCCGAGGCGCGCACCTTGGCCGCGGCCGGATGCTTCGGCCCCGTCGCTGCATCGAACTTCGGGAGCAGTCGTTCGTAGGCCTCGGACGCGGCCGCATGCTCGCCCTGCATGAACAGCACGTTGGCCAGGCTCGCTTCCATCGCCAAGGTCATCTGGTGACGGGGCCCGAGCACCTCCTCGAGGATCTCCTGCCCGGTCTCGAAGGCGGTCTTGGCCTCGTCGTACCGACCGTCGCGATAGTCGAGGTTGCCGAGCTTGCCCCAGCAGATCCCCACATTGGCCGAGCGCGGCCCGGTGACGGCCGACCATGCCTCGCGCGCCTCCTGGAGCTTCTCGCGTGCCTGCGAGGTGTCGCCGGACTGACCGAGGATGTCGGCGAGCTCGGCGGCGATCGACGCCGTGTCCGGCGATCGACCGAAGTCCTTGCGGTAGATCGCCAGCGCGGCTTCGAGCTCGACCCGCGCGTCGTCGAAGCGGCGCTGACGCGACAGCGTGTGGGCGAGCTCGACGTGCGTCTTCGCGATCCGGATCGTCGAGGCCATCCCGGCGTCGCGCAGCACCTCGATCGCCCGCCGCTGGTGCGTCTCGGCCTCCTGGAGTCTGCCGTCCAGTCGCAGCGCGCGCCCGAGGCAGCGATGGGCGTGGGCACGGTCGGGCGCGCTCGCCTCGTCGCGTTCGGCCAGGCCGATCGCGGTCTGCCCGTACGCCACGCCGACCTTCGGCTCGCCGAGGTTGGCACTGGCAAAGCAGGCCAACGCCGCCGATGCGGCGATCGCCGTCGTGTGGTCGTCGATGCTCAGCGCGCCGTCGAGCGCTTGCTCGTAGCCTTCGCGCGCCTCCTCGTTGCGCTCGATGCGTCCGGCGGCATCGGCCCGTAGCAGCGTGGCCTCGTAGCGCAGCGGCGCGTAGCCGATCTCCTCCGCGTGCGCTTGGACCTCTTGCGCCAGCTCTCTCGCGCGCTCGAACGCACCGGTTGCCCAGCCGGCCCGCGCCTGCGCGAGTCGTTGCCGTTGGGCATCGACCGCATCGGCCTGCGTCGCCGACGGCGGCGGAGGACCCGACGCGAGCGCATCGGGATCTTCGCACGCCGCGACGGCCGGGAGCGCTGCGGCGACGTCGTAGGCGTGCGGCACGATCGCCGGGCCCTGCTCGATCGCCGCGTCCACGTTCGCGGCGAGCTGCTGCTTGGCCCGCCGAAGGCACGACAGCTGCAGCTCCGTCATCGTGGCCGACACCTCGTGCCGCTCCACGCTCGCGACGCACACGGCCTGACTCGCGGTCGACCACCGCGTCGCGTACTCGTCGAGCTGGTCCGCGAGCCACGTCGCGGCGTGGGCGGCGGCCGAGTCGGGCCCCGCCTTTGCGGTCACCGCCGCCACCAGGGACGTGCGGCGATCGGCATCCCACACTCCGCCGAGTCGGTCGGCATCCGGATCGCAGCGCGGACCCGCGCCTTCCATCATCGCCCCACGCACGCCCACGCCGATCCCCAGCGTCGCCACCACCCCGGCGAGGATCGGACCCCAGCGTGCCCACGGCCGATACGTCAGTCGCTCGACCACGTATCGCATCGACGGATGCCGTGCCGCGGGGTCGGCGGCCAGGCCGGTCGAGATCAGCTTCTGCACTCGCCGCGGGACGCCGCGCGGTCCTGGGCCGAGGGTGATCCGTCCCGCCGCGATCGCCTCGCGGCGGGTTCGCAAGTCGGCCAGGGCGAAAGGGCGCTCGTCGTACAGGGCCTCGTACAGCGACACGAAGAACGCAAACTGGTCCGCCCTCGCGTCGGCCCGCGCATCCTCGAGCTGCTCGGGCGCCATGTAGGCGGGCGTGCCCAAGATCGTACCGGTCCGCGTCAGCGGTCGCTCGTCGAGTGGCACGTCCTCGTCGCCGAGTGGCGTGTCGGTGGTATCGGTGGTGAAGCGCGCGAGGCCGAAGTCGATCACCCGCACGCGGCCGTCGTCGCCGACGAGGACGTTCGCCGGCTTGAAGTCGCGGTGGACCAGACCTCCGTCGTGCGCGGCGGCCAAGCCGCGTCCGGCCGCCGCGAACACCTCCACGATCTCGTCGCGCGACCGCGGTCCGGCGCCCAACCATTGCGCGAGCGTGGACCCCTCCACGAGCTCCATCGCGAAGAACGCCGCGTCGCCGTGGGTGCCCACGTCGTGCACGGCGATCACGTTGGGATGCGAGACGCTGGCCATCGCCCGCGCCTCCGCCAGAAACCGCGCCCGCTGTGGCAGCGCGTCGTCGTCGGCCCGCGGCGGCAGGATCTTCAGCGCGACGCGACGGTCGAGCTCCGGGTCGAACGCGGAGAACACCGCGCCCATCGCCCCCGCCCCGACCCAGTCGAGGATCGTGTAGCGACCCAGCGTCTGCCCGGGTCGCGGGAACGCCGGGGCGTCGTCCTCGGCGGGCGCGGGCCCGGACGCGGCGAAGGCCTGCACCAGATACGCGACCGTGTCGGCACATCGCTCGCAGGTCTCGCAGTGTCGCTCGATGTCGGCCCGCGTCGGCTCGTCGAGCTCTCGCTCCACGAACCGCGCGAGCGCGTCATCGTCAGGGCACGGCGCGGCCATCGGTCGTCAATGTACCCCGCACTGCGACCGGTCCGGCATGTCAGCCCTTCTTGCGCAGCGTCTTGCAGCTTTCGACCATCTGGTCGGCCTGGTCGCGCTGAAACGACATCGCCGTGGCCACGGTGCTGCACGTGTAGGCCTTGCCGTCGACCTCCACCGTGGCCGCCAGCAGGTGGGAGCCGCCGCTGGACCGCTCGAAGATCACCACGTCCGAATCTTCGCGGACGTACTTGCCTTCGGGATCGAGCATCTTGAACGTCTCCTTGTTCTGCTCGAGATCGCCGCCTTCGCGGATCGTGATCGAGTAGTTGCCGGCGGCCCAGACGAGCTTGTGGCCCGAGGGGCTCTTGGCTTCGATCTTGGCGTCTTCGGGCGCGGTGATCACCAGACCCGCGAGCTCCATCGGTCCGAGGTCGATGTCGACGAGCGGGCTGGATACCTCACCCACCATGCCCTCGGTCTTGTACACGGGGCCCTCGGGCTCGGCCGGGGCGGGCTCGTCCTTGGCCGCACCGGCGGACTTGCCTTCGGCGGACGGGGCACCATCCTTGGCCTTGTCATCGGTCGCGTCCTTCTTGGTGTCGTCGCACCCCCCGACCAGTGCCAGCGCCAGCACGGAGATCGTCGCCATGGATTGCAGTCGCATCACGCCGCCACCAATCCGGAGTGCGGGTCGAGCTCGGGCTTGACCGCGAACGCGAGCCGGCCGGCGGCAGCCAAACCCCCCGAGATCGCGAGCATGAAAACGGCGATTTGCATCTGAATGTTCTCCTGTCCAAGACCGCGTCCGGCGCGGTCGTTCCCCCAGACGCACGCGTCGTCGCGACGAGCACGGGTCCGTGCATTTTCGTGTCGGACGCGGGACGTGAGCGGGGTCGCGGCGGCGGTATCCGGCTACATAGAGCGGCGTATTTTGCCGTCCTGCGTGATCGCAACGTCCGTCGGTGGCACTCGCAGGGTATGAAGACTTGGCTTGTTCGATCGCTTGCGTGGGCCATGGTGACGTCCGGGGGATGCGTCGCCTTCGACACGGAGGGCCCGCTGTGCCCACCGGAGAGCTTGCTTCCCGTGTCCGAGGCCGACGCACCCGAGGCGTGGGAGACGCTCGGCGCGACCCACGCCCGGGTCGAAGTGACGCGGCCGGGCACCTCGAACCTCGCCGGGATCTTGGAGATCGACGTGGTCGAGCTGTCCAGCGTGCAGTTCGTGGAACAGTCGCCGGCGTGCAGCAGCGACGTCGGTCACCGCGCGCGCGCGATCGTGGACGTGCACACGCAGGACGGATCGTTGAGCGTGCGTGTCCCGGCGCTGATCTCCCTGTTCGAGGCCGACGGCACCCTCGAGGTCGGCTTCCTCGACGACGAGATCGACCTTCCACCGGACAGCCGCCTGCCCGCGCCGATGCTCGCGCAAGGGGCCATCGTCGCGGGCCTGGCCCTCGAGGTGGGCGATGGCGAGGTCACACTCTCGCGCGTGGACATCGCCAGCAGCTGCACCGACCGCGCGACCTGCTCCGCCAAGGAGCGCACGGCGATCGTGTCGTGGGCCCACAACGGGCTCGACCCCGACATGTGGTTCGACGAGGTCCCCCTGTAGTGGCGATGTAGGGGCGACGGACGAGTCCCGGCCCGGTTGCAGCGGGGCCGGCGTGAGCATCGTGCGACACGGGATCTGGAATGTCCGTGGCTCCGTTCGAGTCGCACGTGCTGCAATGACGGGGATGGGCAACAAGATCGGTCTGGCGACCCTGTGCGGCGGCGCGCTGCTGGTGGCGGCCTGCGACGACGATCGAGGGCCGCCCGCTTGGCTGTCGGCATCGCCGGCGCCTTCGACCTGCGAGAGCGTGGTCGCGGACGAGCCGCTGCCGCCCGAGTGTCCCGCCGCGGAGCTGGACCCCGGCGCGGCCACGATCCACGTGCGCAGCCTGCAGTCCCGGATCCACCGCGACGACGACGACCGCACGCTCCAGGTCACGATCCAGATCGACGTGAAGGCCGACATGCCCCATGTCGCCCCCGACCTCGACGTGAAGGTCGACTGCGACGGCCACCGCGACGACGACACGGCCTTCTTCATGTCCCTCAACGGGGCCAAGGCGGGCGCCGAGCTCGAAGACCGCCTCGAGTTCTTCCGCGTCCACGAGCTTCCCGAAGACCCCGAGGCCTGCGAGTTCCGTCTGCAGCTCGACACGGCATTGCACCCCGAATACTGGTGTCTTGCCGGCGGAGAGACGAAGCGGGGCCGTTGCAAGGGGGCCGAGGCGCCGAAGACCGAGTGACCCGAGTCCGATCGAGGTGAGAGGAACGGGACGCCGGGCACGTGCGTCGGTCACATGCGCCCCCGAGCCCTGGTCTCCATCTTCGGCCTCGTCGCCCTCTTGCCCACCTCGGCCTTCGCCGACGGCTGGCGATATGCCCGCGAAATTCCACAGCTGCAGTCGGTCGAGATCGACGCGGCCACCGTGGATGCGCTCAGCGCCCGCAACAAGCGTACGTTCAAGGAAACGGACTTCGCGACCGGTGTCCTGTCGACCGTCGGCGGGGCGGCAACCTCGTATTTGGGTAGCAACGAGCCCTTCGTCGGGGACTTCAACGGCGATGGCCACGACGACATCGGTGTCCGTTGGACGGGGTCGGGCCATGCCGGCAAGTGGACGATCTCCCTCAACGACAAGTCCGGGAAGTTCGGTGCCGGCAAGTCGGTGACGTTCGCCGGCTCGGCGCTCGCCTTCCAGGGGGACAATCGCGTCATCGTCGGCGACTTCGACGGCGACGAGTTCGACGACGTCGGGGTGCAGTGGAAGAGCGGGCCGCATGCGGGGCAGTGGTACGTCGCGCTCAACGATCGCAAGGGCAACTTCAAGTCGGGCAAGCGCGTGACTTTCGGCGGCTCGACCCTCGCCTACCAGGGCGACAACGACCCGATCGTCGGCGACTTCGACGGCGACGGCTTCGACGACATCGGTGTGCGCTGGCGTGGTGGGCCCCACGCGGGCAAGTGGACGGCCTCGCGCAACGACACCAAGGGCAACTTCGACAAGGGGACGGCCCTGTCCTTCGGTGGCAGCGCACTCGCGTACCGTGGGGACAACCAGGTGATGGTCGCGGACTTCGACGGCGACGGGCACGACGACATCGCGGTCCACTGGACCGGGAGTGGCCACACCGGAAAGTGGGCGGTGTCCCTCAACGACGCCGATGGCGGTCGGCACTTCACCACCGGTCGCGCCGTGTACTTCGGAACCGGGGCCGGCGATGCCGTGGCGTACGTCGGAGACAACGTGGCGCTCGCCGGTGACGTCAACGGCGACGGCTTCGCCGACGTCGGCGTGCACTGGACCGGCGGCGCGACCAACGGACAGTGGGTCTTCTCGACCAACCGACGCAAGGCCTCGATCACCCGCACTCGCAAGCTCGAGGTCCGGGTTCCGGTGTTGTTCCTCAACTTCGCAGGAACCAGCGATCCCATCGACAGAGCGGAGGCCGACGACTTCATCGCGCGAACGAGTCGCTACATGTCACGCGCCACCCACGGCAACGTCGACGTCCAGTTTCGCTACCAGATCGTCGAGATGGACCACGGGTTCGACTGGACCGCTGGCGTCCCGCATCCGACATACGACGCAAGGACCGGCAATCTCATCAACGGAGCGAAGTTCCCCGAGGTGCGCGACTACAAGGGCTACGAGTGTCGGTTCAATCCCCCACCGGGCAAGACCGGTGAGACGATCGTGTTCAAGAACGCCACCGGGGATACGGAGGCCTGGACCGACAACGCCAATATCCATCGCAACTACTGTCAGGTGGCCGAGCGCAACTACGCCAGGGACGCGCTCTCCAAGCTCGAGGGAAGTGACCGCAAGGCGTACGACGCCCTCATCGAGTGGTCACGTGCGGGCAATGGCGCGCCGACGGTCGCGTTCGTATCCCCCCACTTGCACGGGGGCGGCAACCGTACGTTCAACTCCGCATGGAAGGGTACGGCGTGGCCCTTCGAGGTCGCCGGGCGTTCCTTCGTCCACTACATGTACATGAACCAGGTGCCCTCGATCTTCGCGCACGAGCTCGGTCACTTCGTGGGACACGGGGCGGAGCTGTACGCCGCCGCCGATGACAGCCAGTGCAGGGGATCTACCGCCGACGGCTATCTGGGACGCTTCGATCTGATGGGCGCCCAGGACCCGTACTTCTCCGCGCCCAGCGCGTTCACGCGTTGGCGGTTCGGCTGGGCGCAGGCGCGACACCTCACGCCGAGCGATGCCAAGACGACCCTGAGGCTGCCGCGTGCCATGAGCGCGGGCGCGGAGAGATCCGTCGTCGTGATCCAGCCCGACCCGGTGGGGCATCCCGACGAGGTCTTCGTCGTCGAGTACCGCGGCAAGGTCACCGTCTCCCATCGGGAGGGTCGCAGCACGACGGCATTCGACTACGACAACCTGCCCTTGGACGGGATCTACATGTACCACGTCAACGGGAAGGACCCGACCGTGGCCGCACCCACGGTCGACCTCATCGAGAGCATCGGCGCATGTCCGTCACAGCTGCTGCCGCACCAACTGGCGTTCATGCCAGACCGCGCGCGCGCCCCGACGTTCCACGACGGCAAGCCCGCCAACTTCGCGATCGAGCACATCGCCAAGGTCGGCGACGAGCTCGAGTTCACCGTCACGTTCGGCAAGTGACGGCAGTGCCGATCTCGGGTGCAGGGCCGCGTCAGCGGCCCTTGTACTCCATCATCCCGCGCATGGCCCGGCCGGCCTCCTCGGCGATCTCCTTCTGCTCTTCGAAGACCTCGAGGCAGTCGGTGCACAGCCAGCGCGTATGGCCCTCGTCCTTGACCTTGGTCAGCTCGTCGGACTCGTCACCGCACTCGGAGCACTCGACCGGTTTCTTCGCCATGGACGAAGGATAGCGCTAGTCCTCTTCGGCGACCGGTCCCTTGCGCGGAATGGTCAGGCGGACTGCGGCGCCGCCTTCGGGGCGGTCCGTGGCGGTGGCGGCCCCGCCGTGCGCCTCGGCGATTCGGCGGACGAGGGCCAGGCCCAGGCCCAGCGAGCCCGCGCGGGCCTTGCGTTGGGGACCGCGGGCGAACGCATCGAACGCCGAGGCGAGCCCCGTGCCGAAGCCGGGACCGTCGTCGAGCACACGCCATGTGACCTCGCGGTCGGTGGCGCGTACCTCGAGGGCCGCGACCCCCTCGCCGTGCTCGGCGGCATTGCGCAGCATGTTCGCGAGCGCCTGCAGCACGAGCGCGGCGTCGGCCTGCACGTCGATCGACTCGACCTCGGCGTCGAGCAGCGTCGGATCGAGACCGGCCCGCTCCAGCGCCCGTAGCGACAGCTCGACCGCATCGAGCTCGCGGCGCTGCAGATTGCCGAAGTCGACGCGCGAGCTGGCGAGCAGCTGCGCGACCATCGTGTCGATCGCCAACACCTCGCGCTCGAGCTCGGTCACCCACTTGGGGTCGGCGCCCGCCTGCGCCGACAGATCGATCAGCACCCGCAGATGGCCCAGCGGGGTACGCAGCTCGTGGCTGACCGCGGCGAGCAGCTCGCGTTGATCGTCGAGCTGCTTGCGGATCCGCGCCGCCATGTCCTGCACCGCCTCGCCGATCACCCGGAACTCGCCGTACCCGAAGCGAGGTACCGCGTCGGCGACATCGAGCTCGCCCGCGCCGATGCGCCGCGTCACCTCGACCAGATGCACGAGGGGCCGGGTCAACCGCAGCGCGATCGCGCCGGAGGCTGCCCACAAGACCCCGCCGGCGACCAAGATCCAGATGATCCCGGCTCGCGGTACCGGATGGTGTCCGTCGGCCAGGCACGCGTCGACGTGGCCGAGCGTCATGCCGTCGCGCACGACCGGGATCGTGTACACGTCGTCGCGACACGCCAGTCCGTGGCGGCTGACGATGATGCCGGTGTCGTCGCGCACGGCCACGCCGAGACGAAGGTCGTCGGCCATGCCCTGCGCGAGCCGAGCGCGGGCGTCGGGCTCGTCCCAGACATCGGCGAAGCGGTGGGACGCGAACGTGCGGATGTGGTCGATCTCCCGCTCGAACCATTTCCCGGGCGAGGCGACCATCCACATGATCGCGGCCGACGCCGCACCGGTCAGCAGGATCGACACGCCGAACCACACGAAGATCCGTCGCCGCAGTCGGTGCCGCAGGTACGCGCCGGGTCCGCCCCAACGCCGCCGGTGGTGGTGAAACCGCCAGCCGCCGGGTCCTCGTCCGTGCCTCATGAGCCGTCGTCCGACAGCACATAGCCCACGCCGCGCACCGTCTTGATGCGCTGCGCGCTCTTGGGGTCGTCGCCCAGCTTCTTGCGCAGCTTGGAGATGTGCACGTCGATCGTGCGCTCACCGACGACGACGTCGTCGCGGCCGGCCTCCGACAGCAGGGCCGATCGCGGGACCACGCGCCCGGCTCGGCGAACGAGCGCCAGCAGCAGATCGAACTCCAGGCCCGTCAGGTCGAGCATCCGTCCTTCGACGCGGACCGTACGCGCCGGCACGTCGACCTCGAGCCCCGAGACCACGAGGCGCTCGCCGGTCGCGGCGGGCCGCATCCGTCGCAGCACGGCCCGCAACCGGGCCAGCAGCTCGCGCGGGGCGAAGGGCTTGGGCACGTAGTCGTCGGCCCCCAGCTCGAGTCCCGCGACGCGATCCGACTCGTCGCCGCGTGCCGTCAGCATCAGGATCGGGATCGGGTCGTCTCGACGGATCCGGCGCAGCGTCTCGAGACCATCGATGCCCGGCATCATCACGTCGAGCAATACCGCGTCGAACGTGTCGGTCTTGAGCGCCCGCAATCCGGCCTCGCCGGTCGTCGCGTGCTCGACGTGCACGCCGTTGTCTTCGAGATAGCCGGACAGCAACTCGAACAGACGAACGTCGTCGTCGATCAGGAGCACGCGGACGGACACGGCGAACCCAGGGTAGCAGTGGTGGACGGACTACCGCGCGGGCCCGCGGCGACGCGCCTCTTCGGCGCACAGCTCGGCGACGCGACGCTCCATGCGGTCGACTCGCTCCGGGCGCCCGGCGTAGTCACCGGCGGCTTCGGACAGGGCCGCGTCGACGCAGACCTCGGCGGCCCTCTCCCAGCGGTGGTGCCCGTGACGGGCGTGGGAGAACGCCGAGCCGAAGCCCACGATGGCCCCGACGGCCAGAAGTCCCATGACGATCTTGCGTTTCATTGTCGTGTGTCCTTTTGTCGAACGAGGGTGAGCGTCAGCGATAGGGGCGATAGCCGGAGAACTGCGGGCCGTTTTCGACGAGCTCGGCGAGGCGACGACGCTGTCGCTCGTCGAGGACGTCGTGGATGTTGCTCAGCGCACCCACGAAGGCCTTGCGAAGCTCGGCGATCTCCTCGTCCTGACGAGCGAACGCCTCACCCATGATCTCGGCGTCGACGGTCTCGGCGCGCAGCGCCTTGGCGACGTCGTCTCGAGCGTTGCGCCACTGTCGACGCATCTCGCGGCCCTTGGTCATCACGTCCTCGACCTCGCCGCGGATGACCCGAGCTTGCTCGGGCGTGGCGTCGAGCCGGCGCAGCACGTAGTCGACGGGGCCCCAGCCGCGGCCGTGGTGGTCGTGGTAGCCGCCGCGGTGATGACCCCAGCCGCCGTCGTGACCCCAGCCGTAGCGCCGGTAGCCGTGGTGACGTCGCCACATCTTGGCGAAGCCGATCAGACAAATGGTTCCAACGATGAATCCGAGCATGGTCGCGATGACCTCCTTGTGGACTCAACGTGGACGTCGATTGTGAAGACCGCAGACCGGCCCGCATGAAGAAACGTGAAGCCGCCATGCAGGCGGCGCCTGACGCGCCCGAGGCCAGCGCCGAGCCGACTCAGCCCGATAGCAGGCCGACGCTCGCCAGGCGCTGCAGCGCGTGGTCGACCATCTTGCGCAGCGGGGCACGCAGTTGCGCGCGGGTCATGTCTTGGCGCGTCGCCAGCTGTAGCCGCCCCGCGCCGATGTCGTCCAGCAGCGCGTCGACGATTGCGCCCGCGTCGCGTGTGCCGTCGGCCGCGGCCGCGAGGCGGACGTGAAAGGTGTCCATCGGTGCGTACTCGTGCAGCGGCGTGGTCACGAAGCCCAGCTCGGCGGCTTCGAACCGCGCGAGCTCGCTGACGGTCGGTCGCTCGCCGACGGTGGCGACGATCGGCAGCGCGCGGGCACGCAGCTGGATCGTCGCGGCGTCCCAGCCGTCGGTGAGGGCGCGGTGGACCTCGTCGGGCGACTTCCCCGTCCCGTCGACGATCTGCGCGAACGAAGCATCGGCGGGCCAGCGCGCACGCAGCCAAGCGGTCACCTCCGAGGGCGCGTCGTCGGCCTCGTCCGGCGCGGCGGCGGCGAACGTCTCGCGGATCCACCCCTGCGCGCGGTCGGGCTGACGGGAGATCCCGGTGGGCACGAGCAACGACGCGCGAAACTGCCGGAACGTGACGATGTCGGCGAGCTGCTCCGTCGCGAGGGCTTCGCCTTCGACGAGAGGTGACAGCGCCGCCCGCGTGTTCGGTAGCACGTCCGGCGCCAGTCCGGTCTCGGCCACGTCGCCCATCAGCGACAGCCCGGCGCCCGCCGCCATCCGCACGAAGTCGCGCAGCCAGTACGCGCGGGCGTGCGGGACCAGATACTCGTGCAGCAAGTACGCGTCGGGCTTGTCCACCAGCCCCGCAATTTCCTCGGCGATGAGCGCCCCCTCGGCCGTGCCTTCCAGCGGCGTGACCTCGGCCAGTCGCTGAAGTCCCGCGCGTGCGCGCGCCACCTGCAGCTTGGGCGTCTTGGCGTCCCCCACGATCTCGAGCAGCGCACGGCGGATCCCCTCGCGCACGCCCCACGCCGGCATCGCGTTGTAGCTGATGTACACGAGCCCCCGGTCGCCCACGGCCTCCTTGCACAAGGTCAAGACGCGGTCGCGGACCGGATCCGGCACCCAGGAAAACAGCCCGTGCGCGATGACGACGTCGTAGTGCTCGCCGCGAAGGTCGTAGTCCATCACGTCGCCGCACTCGACCTTCAGATTCGGCAGGCCCAACGCGTCGATGCGCTCGGACGCCCGCGCGATCTGCCCCGGCGAAAGGTCCATGCCCACGAACTGCGCCTGCGGCAGGTGAAACGCCATCGGCATCAGATTCACCGCGTGGGCACACCCGAGCTCGAGCACCCGCATCTGCTCCGGCCGCGGCAGCGCGATCCCCTGCGACCGCGCCGTCAGCCACAGCCGGTCGGGGTGCGTCTCGGCCACCGGCCGGTCGTCGTAGGGAACCTCTTCGTACGCGCGAGGGGGAGGCGACGCCACGAACTACCATAGCGCACGGCTCAGAGGACGTCCCAGTCGAACCCGAATGCCCGCCGGGGCCATCGTCGCGTTGGATTGGCCGCTGGGCTACGATCACACCAGTGGAGCGCGATCGCGATCCGGCGGAGCTGACCTTCGAGAGCCTGCGCGAGCAATGGCTCGCACGGGACGAGGGTCGCTGGAGCGATGCCGTCGCCGAAGACATCGACATCGACCTGTTGGAGCGCAACCTCGAGCTCACGCCCCACGACCGCTTCGTGCAGCTGCAGCAGATGCTGCAGATCTACTTCTCGCGCCCTCGACGGCGATGAATCGGCATCCGCAGGACAACGAAGCCTTGCTTCGCACGTTGCTCGCGGGAGGCTTCGAGTTTGCCATCGTGGGCGGCGTGGCGGCGGTGCTGCACGGGGCGACGCGGATGACGGTCGCCCTCGACGTCCTCGCGCCCTTCACCGAGGCGAATCTGCAGCGCCTGCTCGACGCACTCGCTCCCCACGATCCTCGCCACGCCACTCGCCCCGACCTCTCACTGCTCGGCGAGACGACGAAACGCCTTGCCGGCTTCCGAATGATCCTCATCGAATCACGGCTGGGACGCCTCGACGTGCTGCCCGAGCAGCCGCCGATCGGTGACTACGACAAGGTCGACAAGGTCGACATGACGATGCTCGGCCACACCGTGAAAGTCATCAGTCGCGACCACCTGATCGCGGTGAAGCGGGCGTTGCCGCGCCCACGCGATCGACGAGATGCTGTGGAGCTCGAGGCAGCCAAGCGGCGCGACGAGTCCGGGTGCGTCTGAGCCACCGGCCGGTCGTCGTAGGGAACCTCTGGGAAGCCACGCGTTACCTTAGATCACATCCCAGTCGAACTTGCCGGCCTCGACGGTGTGCAGCGCCAGCGCCTTGATGTGCTCGTCCTCGTTGTCGTCGATGCGGGCGAGGTTGTCGTCGATGCGCCGGGCGGCGGCCGCCGAGAAGACCTCGACGATCTGAATCTCGGCCTTGGCGGCCTCGGCCCCGTGCTTGCGGATCGAGGCGTCGACCCGCGACAGGGTCGCGGCGAGGCAGAACAGGTCCACCATGATGTCCGACAGACGCTTGGTCGCGAACTGCTTGCCGATGATCTGCTTGCCGTGCTTGCGCAGGATCCGGTCCGCCGCGCCGGCGAGGGACCGGGCGCCTCGCATGAACACGACCGACGGCTCGCGCAGCTCGTCCGAGAGCCCGCCGAGGTTCGGCCGTCCGATGCCCGTCGCCAGCGACGCGCGCCGCCACGCGTACTCGCGCATGACGCCGAAGCCCTTGATCGGATCGTCGAACACCGACTTGACCGAGTCGGCGAGCTCGCGCAGCTCCGTGCCCACGTCCTTCATCGCGGTCAGCCCGATGAACAGGCGCAGCACGTCGTTGGTCCCCTCGAAGATCCGGTTGATCCGACAGTCTCGCAGGAACCGCTCGTACGGGTACTCGCGCATGAAGCCGTTGCCGCCGGCGATCTGCAGCGCCTCGTCGGCGGTGCGCCACAGGGCCTCGGACGCGAACACCTTGCTGATCGCCGCTTCGATCGCGTAGTCCTCGTGGCCGCGGTCGATGAGACCGGCCACCAGGTTCACGGTCGCCTCGGCGACGTAGCAGTCGATCGTCATCTGACCGAGCTTCTGCTTGACGAGGCCGAACGACGAGATCGGCTCGCCGAACTGCTTG
The DNA here is from genome assembly GCA_937896535.1 of uncultured Pseudomonadota bacterium. GTDB lineage: Bacteria > Myxococcota_A > Polyangia > Nannocystales > Nannocystaceae > CALBMM01. Next base: position 5,831 of record CALBMM010000072.1, on the reverse strand, counting down.
CGCTCGGCGGCGTACCGGCTCGACTCGTGGATCAGGCGCTTCATCGCGCCCACGGATCCGCCGCCCAGGCCGGTGCGGCCGCTGTTGAGGATCGACATCGCCACCTTGAAGCCGGCGTTGTCGGGCCCGAGCAGGTTCTCGGCGGGCACGCGCACGTTGTCGAGGAAGACGGCGGTGGTCGAGCTCGCCCGCAGTCCCATCTTGTCCTCGTGCGGCCCGACGCTGACGCCTTCCATGTCCTTGGTGACGATGAACGCCGCGAGGCGCCCGCGCTCGGTAGCGTCGCCGGTCTTGGCGAACACGGTGAAGAAATCCGCGATCCCGCCGTTGGTGATCCACAGCTTGCTGCCGTTGAGCACCCACTCGTCGCCGTCCTTGACCGCGGTCGTCTTGATCGACGCCGCGTCCGACCCCGCCCCGGGCTCGGTGAGACAGAAGGCCGCGATCATCTCGCCCGAGGCGAGCTTGGCCATGTACTTGTCCTTTTGCGCGTCGGTCCCGAACAGCAGCAGACCCCGCATGCCGATCGAGCTGTGCGCGCCGATCGTCACGGCGACGGATGCGTCGTGGTACGCGACTTGCTGCAGCGTGCGCGAGTAGGCGGCCGACCCCAGCGCCATCCCCCCGTACTCCTCCGGGATCACCAGCCCGAACAGCCCGAACTCCTTGAGCTGGTCGATGAACTCGGCGGGCATCTCGCCCTCGTGGTCCCACTTGCGGAAGTCCTCGGCGAGCGGACCGAGCAGCGAGTCGACCGAGTCGATGATCGTGCCGAGCATCTCGCGCTGGTCCTCGGCCATCTGTGGGAACGGGAACACGAGGTCTTCGGCGATGCGGCCCAGACAAAGCGCGCGCATGAAGCTCAGATCGGGATCGGACATGTCGCCTCCAAATGCAGAACCGGCCTGCTACCGCGGAGGGTAGCAGGCCGGCCCTTCGACGCTCGGTGGCGTCCTCGCAACTACGACCTGCGGCGACGCAGGCCCAGCAGACCCAGCAACGCGAGGCCGAAGCCGAGCGCGTTCGCGGGCGAGCCCGACGCGGTGCACCCGCATCCGTCGCCGCCGGACGTGTCGTCGTCTTGTCCCGGCGAGCCGCTCGTGCCGCCGTCGTCGCTGCCGCCGGGGCCTCCGGTCGTACCGTCGGGTGGGTTCCCACACGCCTCGGCCGTCGGGTAGTTGTACTGACAGTTGTGCGTCTCGAGCTGTACGTTGATGAGCTCGGTGTTGTTGACGATGTCGATCGTGGGACCGATCGCCGGCGCTTCCTCGATCTCCTCTTCCCACGGCATCTCCGAGGGGAAGTCGGGGAAGTTGCCCTGACTCGGCGAGAACACCTCGCGTCCGTCGGGGAGCGTCCAGATCGCCGACCCGTCACACGTGATCCGCTGGGTCGCGACCTGATTGGTGAGGTCGACGTCCTGTAAGTCGGGGTTTTGGTGGAAGAACGGGTCGAACGTCATCTCCGCCGGCGAGATCGTCGTGTACATCCGGGTCAGGTACGGATACGCGGCGAGCAGCTGCTCGGCGTGCTGACCGGCGTCGATGATCCGCTCCTGCAGCGCCAGCGCGAACGCGGGACCGTCCCATGCCGTCTGATCGATGAGCCCCTCGTAGCAGGCCAGGCACCCGTAGAAGTCGGCCTCGGTCAGCCCCTCGGGAACGGGCAGGTACTGCTGCAAGATCCCGCGCAGCAGGGTGTGGTTGTACTGACACACGCTGCCGCTGCCGAAGCCGGTGTCGCTGCCGCCGAACCCGTCGTCGAAGCACGACACGAGCCCCTGCGCCTCGAGCACGTCGATCACGCCGATCGGGTTGATGGCGGCGAACGGGGTCGAGTCCCACGCGGACGAGTACAGCCCGAAGCCGTTGACCACGCCGCTCGTGCCCGCGTACTCGGTGACGAACGCGTGGCCATCGGCACCGTCGGCGTCGACCGCCAGCGTGATCACCTCGTTGTAGTTGGCCGCGTTGGCATCCCAGTCGAGCTTGAGCGGGTTGACGAGCACGTGCTGGTAGTTCTGCGGGACGACCCGGTTGTCGGACAGGAAGAAGGTGCGCACCTCCATGTCGTCCTGGGCGGCGATCCGGGTCAGGCGCAGCGGCACGCAGGCCTCGGGGTTCTGAAAGGTCAACGCGATCGGGTGGATCTCGGCCACCTCGGCGCCGTTGGTGAGCTTGAACGCGGCGAACAGGTAGCCTTCGGCGAGGTACTCCTCGAGGATCGGCTCGGCCGCAGGGTCCTGCTGGTAGCCGTTGTCCGTCAGCCACGTCATGACCTCGGCCGCGGTGCCACCGGAGAGCACGGCGATCTCGAACGCGCCGACCGTGTCCTCGAACACGACCTCGGGCCCGTCGCCGCCGGTACTGTCGCCGAACCCGCCGCTGTCGTCTCCACCCGCGCCGCTGGTGCCGCCGGGAAAGCCGCCGTCGCCGCTGCCGTCGCCGCCGCACGAGTCGAACTGGGTGTTGAACCCGTACGCCGGCACGGTGCCGGCGAGCAGTCGTTGAAACAACGCCTCGGAGCTGACGGCGAACGTCGGCACCTCGGTGATCGGCACCACCCACGCGAACTGGGCCGCCTCGGCGTCGGGGTCGTATTGGATCTGGATGTGGGCCTCGACCGAGGCCTCGTCCATCACGAACAGGATGTTTTCGCCCGTCTGGTCCACCGGCATCGCGGTCGGGCCGGCGTCGCAGAAGGTGCCGCCGCAGGCCTCGGCGGTGTTCGGATAGGCGGCGGCGATCGCGGCGGCCGCGGTCAGGCTGGCAAGGCAAATGTTTCGAATCATTGTGTTAGTCCCAAGGTGGCGAAGGGCGACCAGGTGCCCCTCCGAAGACGAGTGACCACCGGAGCCGGATCGATCCGCCGGTGCGATTTTTTTCTACCGCGACGGTGGCAGGGCCTTGGCGCGGTCGGCCGCCAGCTGCTTGCGCGCGGCCTTGCGGCGCTTGCGTGCCTCCCGCCAGCGCTCGCCCGGTAGCCGCTCGAGCACCTCGACGGACCCGAAGGCGATCCAGCCGCGGATGTGCACGACGGGACTGCCGGGCTCGGGCGCCACGCTGGGCTCGTCGTGCTCGGCCGAGCCCAGGATCGCGGTGCACTGCAGGTCGACCGCCAGTCCGGGCGGCACGTAGATCTCCACGCTCGCGAACGCAGCCTTGATCACGATGTTCGTCGTGGGCGGCAGCGCCACGTCGCGCAGGTCGAGGATCGTCGAGCCGAACACGCTGATGACACTCGTGTTCGGCGACACGGCGCCCGAGCCTCGGCGCTGCGACTCCGAGAACACCGAGACGATGCTCGTCGGTGGTGCATCCGCGAGCGCGAGCGAGGTCTGAACGAGCGGGGCGGGGAGGTTGGCGGGCAGGTCGGCGACCAACGCATCGATCGCGGCGACCGTGTCGGCTTCCTGCAGCGCGTCGAGGCGACGATCGAGCTCGTCGGCGTCGATGCGGTCCTCGGCGAACCCTACCGACAGTCGCGACTGCGCCCGCTCGCGCGCCTGCTCGATCTCTGGCGGCTCTCCCACGGCGATCGACGATGCCGCACCCGTCATACGGACCGCAACCTACGATACCGCGGTGTCATCGTCGCGAAGCAAGCGCGCGCAGGCGCGGTCGATGAACGCGGCCTGGGCGGGGTTGAGCTTGCGTTTGGCCCGCTCGGCGTCGAAGAACGCGGCGCGGTCCACCTCGGGGAACGACTTGCGCCGACCCGAGCGGGGCGGCCACTCGATCTCGAACGTGTTGCTGACGATCGCGGTGGGGTCGCAGTCGCCCTGCGTCGCCCACGCGCGTACGAGCTTGCCGCTGCGCAGTCGTACCTCACCGAGCGGGTGATACTCGCCGTCGGGAAGATCGATTCCCGTCTCCTCGGCGAACTCGCGTCGCGCCGCATCGAGCGGGGGCTCCTCGCCGTCGACCAGTCCTTTGGGAATCGACCACGCCCCTTCGTCCTTGCGGGCGAAGTACGGACCGCCGGGGTGCACCAACAAGAACTGCAGCTGCCCGTCCGCGTGGCGGTACAACAGGATCCCGGCGCTGACCTGCGCCATCTACTCGACGACGACGGTCGCGTCTCCGGCGACGGCGAACCGAGTCGCCCCCCCACCGGGCGCGCGCGCCAGCAGCGTGCAGCCCTCGACACCGGCCCGCACGAGGTCCTTGCGCACGCGATGCACGAGCACATTGAGATCGGTTCGCGACTTCGTCTGTCCCGGCCACACGCGGCCGGCGACGATGTCGTCGGGCACGTATTCCCCGGCGCTGTAGGGCGGCGGGGGAGACAGCAGACACGCGACGAGGTCGCAGCGACGATCGGCGAGATACGTCGACAGCGTCGCGCCGCGCAGCTCGAGGTGCAGCCGACCGCCTCGCGGCAAGAACTCGAGGCGGGCCACGGTGGGCACGGCTTCGAGGCCGTCCGGATGCGTGCTGATCCCGGCGGTGCTCTTGACGCTCTGGTCACCGCCGGTGACCACGCGGAACTTGTGGCCGCCGACTTGGACGATGTTGCCCGATCGCAGTCCTTCGATGTCGCCGACGCCGCACGGGCGATTGTCGATCAGGGCGTCCGTCCCCAACTCGACAGATAGCGCACCTGCCGTCGAAAGGAATTTCAGCGCGGCATCAGGCAAGCCCGGAATCGACAGCGCGTCGGTCGAGCTGCCACCCACGGACAGCTCGTCCGAGCCCACGCCGAACAGCTCTCCACCGACATGCTCGACGACCCACGTCGGCTCGGGGGCCGGCGCGTCGTCCTCTTCCATGTCGACCACGAGCTCCAGGCCCGGGACGCCGATCGTCGCGCCGGGCTCGAGCTTCGTGGACCCGTCTGCCGCCTGTCCGTTGACGTTCGTCGGCGCGCGACCCATCGCGACCAGGTGCGGCTCTTCACCGGCGAGGTGCACGAGCGCTTGCGCGCGACTGGCCTCGGCGGCGCGCAGAACGATGTCGCAATCGGGTCGGCGACCGATCAGCAGACCCGCTGCTCCGATCTTTCGTCGACTCCCGTCGGGGGCGCGCAGCCACCAGACTCGGCGCTCGACCATCCCGTGCATCATAGCGATGCTGGGGCCGACATGCGCAGTCGGCGGGAGGACGCGCCGAACGCGGGAACGGCGGCACCCCTGGTGAGGTGTTCAGCCGCCGCGTGGGCCCCGGTTGCCCCGGTCCTCGCCGCGGCCACCTCGACCCGGGCCGCGGGGTCGGGCCTCCAGGTACTTGTCGTACTGCTCGGCCGACAGCTGCTTTTCGACCTCGGCGTCGGTGGCCTTGTGCAGCGCCTCGATCTCCTCACGGACCTCCCGGAAATCCCGGTCGCCGTCCCGCGCCTCTTGGAACATCGGGAACATTTTCTCCCGTTCGGCGGACCACGCCTGGGAGATCGCCTCGCGCTGACCCGCGTCGAGGCCCGCATCGGCGACGAGCTCGTCGAGGATCTCCTCGGTGTGCTCCTCCATCCGCTCGCGCCGACGCTCGTCCCGCTCCTCGCGCTCGCGCGTGCGCTCCTCCTCGACGATCTCGCGGACGGCCGAGTCGAACGCCGGCGCCGGCGCGGGGGCGTCGAGCGCTTCGGCGTCGTCGCGCGGCGCGAAGGCGGCACGCGCTCCCTGCATCATCGCGACCTGTCGGCGCAGCGTCTTGACCTCGGCCTCGAGCGACGCGACGCGACGGGCGAGCGCCGGGTCGGCGTAGGCGTTCGGATCGATCGGCGCTTCGTCCTCCTCGGTGACCGCTCGATCGTCGTCGATGGGTCGAGCGGCCGCGGGCTTGTCGGCATCCTTTTTTCCCGAATCCGAGACGACGATCCACGCGCCGAGCCCGAGG